>JAXLYT010000003.1:175000-282789 GCA_046351295.1 Byssovorax sp. | reverse complement strand
GGCGAGCACCGTCACCGGGATGACCAGCGTGGCCACCACCGTCGTGCCCCAGTCGCGGAGGAAGAGCCAGAGGATCAGCACCGAGAGGGCGAGGCCGAAGGCGATGGCCTCCCACACGCTCCGCACCGAGGCCCGCACGAGCAGGGACTGGTCGTAGAAGAACGCGAGGCGCATGTCCCTCGGCAGCTCGTGCTTGAGCTCGCGCATCACCGCCTTCATCTGGTCGGCGATCGCCAGGGTGCTCCCGTCGGGCTGGCTCCGCACGTTGACGAGGACGGCGTTCGTCCCCTCGGCGGTCACGACGTTGAACACCGGCTCCTCCCCGCGGACGACGCGCGCGAAGTCGCGCACGCGGACGGGGTGACCGGCGATCGAGGCGATGATGAGCTCCTCGACCTCGCGCATCTCGTGGACGCGCCCGTCGACCACGGCGAGGTACAGCGTGTCGTTCTCCTCGTGCATCCCCGCGGAGGCGAGGAAGTTCGTCCGGGCGAGCGAGTCCGTCACCTGCGCCAGGCTGAGCTGCAACGCCTGGAGCTTCTGCGGATCGACGACCAGGTGGATCTCCGGCGTCCGCCCGCCCACGAGGTCGACGCGGGCGACGCCGGGGATCTGGAGCAGGCGCGGCTTGATGGTGTAGCGCGCCGTCTCCCACAGCTCGGTGATGTCGCGGCGGGGGCTCGTCAGGCTCACGCCGGCGATGGGGAAGGCCGAGAAGGTGAGCCGGTAGGCCACGGTCGTCGCTGTCTGCGGCAGCGTGGCGCGGAGCTGGGCGAGGCGCGAGAGCACATAGAGCTCGGCCTTCTCCATGTCGGCGTCCCAGCCGAAGAACACGTTCACGTCGGCCGATCCGCGGCCCGTGGTCGAGCGCACCGTCAGCGCGCCCGGCACGTCCTTCATCGCCTCCTCGATGGGGCGCGTGATGGTGGCCATCATCTCGTCGGCGGGCATCACGCCGTTGTCGACGAGGACCACCACGCGGGGGAAATTCGTGTCGGGGAACACGGCCGAGCGCATGGTGAGCGCGGCGTAGACGCCGCCCGCGCAGAGCGCGATCACGATGAAGACGATCGCCCTGGCATAGGCCGTGGCGAAGCGCCCGAGCCACGCGGAGATGCTCGATCCCTCCGGCGCTCCGGGGTGCTCTCCCGGACGCGCTTCCTCCGTCCTGTCCGGCGCGCTCGGGCCCATGGCTACTCGCCCAGCACCTTGATCTTCGTCTCCTTCGGCAACCCGTAGGCGCCCCTGGTGACGATCGTCATCCCCTCGCGCAGCCCCTCGCCTTCGATCTCCACGAAATCGCCGTCCGAGAGCCCGACCTTCACGGCCCGCTGCGTGGCCTTGTCGCCCTCGACGAGCGCCACCGTCGCGCCGTCCTCGCCCCGCACCACGCTCTCCCGCGGCACCGCCAGCCGATCCTCGTGCTCGTCCGCGACGATCCGGACCCGCACGTACTCGCCGGGGCGCAGCGCGGCGCCCTTCGGGAACGAGACACGGACGGCCACGGTGTCGCTCTTCGTGTCCACCTGGTAACCAATGAAGACGAGCTTGCCCGCGAAGACCGGCGGCTCATCCTTGGCGCCTTTCTTCTCGTCCTTCTCGGCCGGCTCCTTCTTCTCGTCCTTGGCGCCTTTCTTCTCGTCCTTCTCGTCGTCCTTCGCCTCGGCGCCGGGCGCCGGGCTCTGCCGGCCCACCAGGATCTGCACCTCGGCGCCGAGCTCGAGGTGGCGCAGATCGGCCGCGGGGATGGTCGCCGCCACGAGCAGCCGATCGAGGTCCACCACCTCGGCGAGCACCGTCGAGGCCTCCACCGCCTCGCCCGGGTTGACGTTGACCTTCACCACCGTGCCGGCGAGCGGCGACTGGATGCGCAGCAGCGCCTCCTGCGTCGACGCCGCCTGCGAGGCGCGATCGGCCTCGGTCACCTTGGCCTGCGCCTCGGCGAGCTCGCGCTTCGCACTGGTCCGCTTGAGCTCGGCGTCGGCGAGGTCCTTCTCCGAGGCCAGGCCATCGGCGGAGAGCTTCTTCGTTCGCGTGAGCTCGCGATCGGCGAAGTCGGCCGCCGCCGCCAGCCGATCGAGCGTCGCGCGGGCCGAGGCGCGCGCCGCGATGGCCTTGCGCACCTCGGCCGCCGCCATCCTCGTGTCGAGCTGGAAGAGCGTCTCCCCCTTGTCGACCTTCTGCCCCTCGGCGCAGCGCGCCTCCGCGAGCACGCCCGTCGCGGGCGAGGCCAGGCGCGCGCTCGCCGCCGCGATCCCGTCGTGCGCGGGCTCCGGCGCGACGTTGCCGTACCCCTCGACGTACCGGAAGAAGGTCCGCTTCTCGATCTTCCCGACGTGCACCGGCACCTCGGTGTCGACCTTCTCGTCCTCCTCTTCCTCCCCTGCGTGCGGCTTGATCCACGCGGGGTGCACCAGGACCACGAAGCCTCCGCCGACGAGGACGAGCCCGAGCGCCGCGCCGGCGATGATCTGCGTGACCTTCATGGACCGTATCGGCGCCATTGTCAGCGCGCCACGGCCGCGGACGCAACGAGTTCGGTCGCGACGCCGCAATTCGCGCCGAGGCGACCGCGGAGCCTCACGACGGGCTGCGACATGGTATGGCAAGGACATGTCGCGCTCCGCTTCTCTCCAGGACCGGGTGACGTTCGGCCGCACGGGCCTCTCGGTGAGCCGCCTCGCCATCGGGTCGAGCTACGGGATCGGCGGTGCCGATCTCGAGCGCGCCCACGATCGCGGCGCGAACTTCCTGTTCTGGGGCCTCCGCCGCACCCCGCAGTTCGCCGCGGGGATCCGGGCGATCGCCCGGCGGGACCGCGAGGGCCTGGTCGTCGCCATCCAGAGCTACTCGCGCTCGGCCCTCCTGCTCCGCCTCTCCGTCGATCGCGCGCTCAAAGAGCTCGGCCTCGATCGCGTCGACCTGCTCGGGCTCGGCTGGTGGAACGATCCTCCTCCGCCGCGCATCCTCGACGCGGCGCGCGCCCTCCAAGACAAGGGCAAGGTCGGCCACCTGATGATCTCGTCGCACATCCGGACGAGCTTCGAGCCGATGATCGCCGACCCTGCGTTCGGCGCGATCATGGTGCGCTACAACGCCGCCCACCCCGGCGCCGAGCGCGAGGTGTTCCCCCACCTGGGCGAGAGGCGGCCCGGCGTCCTCGCCTTCACCGCGACCCGCTGGGGCACGCTGATCTCCCCGGAGCTCGTCCCGCAGGGCGAGCAAGTGCCGACCGCGACCGACTGCTATCGCTACGTGCTCTCCCACCCCGATGTCCACGTGTCGCTCTGCGGCCCCCGCAACGCGGCGGAGCTCGATCAGGCGATGGCCGCGCTCGATCGCGGGCCCATGAGCGAGGACGAGCTCGCCTGGATGAGGCGCGTGGGCAAGGTCGTCCACGGGGTGGCGCGCAAGGGCGCGCCGGTGGCCGTGCTCGACAAGATCGCCGCGCTGTTCCGCAAGCGCCCGGCTGCACCTTCGCCCTGAGATCGGCATGCGCGCAGGCGCGGCGGCGGACGCGCGATCGGGTGCGGCTCTTTGAGAGCAGCGCCGATCTCCGGTCTACCCGCTCCCGTTCCCGTTCCCGCTCCCGTTCCCGCTCCCGTTCCCGTTCCCGCTCCCGCTTCCCCCTACCCGCAGAGGGCGAGGGCAGCGGGAGCGGGCAGCGGGAGCGGGAGGGGGAGAGGGAAGAAACACCGCTGCAAAGAGCCGCACACCGCGCGATCTCAGGGGTGCGCCATCGTGCACACCTGGAGCTTCGGCCGGTACGCGACGGTCGCGTTGTTGCTCGAGTAGAGGTTGTTGGTCGAGTCGAGGTTGCGCTCGATCAAGATCCCGTAGTTCGAGGTCGTCCCGTTCACCCAGCCCTGCACGATCGAGGTCAGATCGATCGAGTAGAGCGCGGTGGTGGTCGAGTAGGTGCTCGACGCCAGCACGGCCGGATCGAAGCTGTTGTTGAAGCTGTTCCACGTCACCGTGTTCTCCGCCCACGGCGCGAGGGACTGGTGGGCACGCAGCACGGTGGTCGACCCGCCGCCGGCCTTGAGCATCAGGGTCGCCGAGGTGACCATGGAGCCCGCGGGGATGGAGGACACGTCGGACGAGATCAGGACCCGCCGCTCGGTGCCGCTCAGGCCGAGGGAGAGCAGGGTCGCCGTCCCGAAGTTCGCCGTCGGGGAGCCCGCGACGATGTGGGTGTCGGGCACGTCGCCCAGCGTCCCGCGCTGGAAGGTGGTGCACGTCGGGTTACAGGCGTTCACGTTGGTGACCACCCAGCCACAGACGCCGTTCTGGGCGCCGCCGGCCGCGACGCTGCAGGCCCGGCAGTCGGTGTCCCCACCGGCGCATGCGTCGGTGCAGCAGACGCCGTCGGTGCAGAAGCCGCTCACGCACTCGCTGTTGCTGGTGCAGCTCGCGCCGGGGGCGCCGAGCGGGGAGTACTGATCGGTCAGGCTGGAGTAGCTGTTCAGGCCCCCGTTGCCCGCGGCCACCAGCACGTAGTTGCCGGGGAGCATGGCCGTCGACGCGCCGTAGTGCGGGTTGAGCATCGAGCCCGACGCGATCCAGGTGTTGGTGGTCCCGTCGTAGCGCTGGGTGGTGGCGAGCGTCGCCGACCCGCTGTAGCCGCCGGCGACGAGGAAGGTGCCGTCGGGCATGATCATCGAGCTCGCCTGGGCGCGCGCGGTGCCCATGCTCGCCACCGTCGTGAACGTGTTGGCCACCGGGTCGTAGACCTCGGCGCTCGAGGAGTAGCCGTTGAAGCCGGTGCCGCCGCCGGCGATGATCACCTTGCCGCTCGGGAGCAGGCCGGAGACGTGCCAGTAGCGCGCCGACTTCATGTAGCCGGTCGCGGCGGGGCTCCAGGTGTTGGTCGCCGGGTTGTAGATGTCGGCGCCCATCTGCTGCGTGGTCGTGTTGTTGCCGGAGTTGTTGCCGGTGATGAGCACGCGCCCGTCGGCGAGCCGCGTCGCGGCGTGCGCCTGGTGCGGCTTGGAGATCGCGCCGGTCACCGTCCAGGTGGCCGTGGCCGGGTCGTAGACCATGCCGTTCATGAGGATGCCGCTGCCCGAGTTGCCGCCGGCGATGAGGATGCGCCCGTCGGTCAGCGTGGTGGCGGTGTGCGCGGAGCGAACGCCGATCGAGCCGACGATGCTGAAGGTGCCGGTCGCCGGGTCGTACATCTCGACGCTGGTGGGCGAGGTCTGACCGGCGAAGCCGCCGACCACGAGCACCTGCCCGTTCGGCAGGAGGGACATGGTGAACTGGCCGCGCGCCTCGTTGAGCGAGCCGGTGGCGCTCCAGGTGGCGGTGACCGGATCGTAGATCTCGGCGCTGGTCAGGTAGCCGCTGCTGTTGACGCCGCCGGCGACGAGGACGCGGCCGTCGGCGAGGGCGACGGAGGCCTGGGTGAAGCGGCCGATCGCCATCGAGGGAGAAGCGACCCACATCGGATCGACGAGCACCTCGTCGGCCGTCGGGTCGACGTAGAGGACGATGGTCGACCCCTCGACGCGCAGGTGAGCGCCGATGGGGCGGCTGCCGGCCGCGAAGGCCGCCGGGGCGGTGACCCTGGCGCGCACTGCGCCCGCCGCGTCCGTGATCTCGACGGCCTCGCCCGCCTGGCGAGGCGTCGCGCCCTCGATCGACCAGGAGGCCGCGAGGCCCTGCTCACCGAGCCCGCCGGCGTCGATGCGCAGCCACTCTTCCACGCCGCCCGGCACCACGGACCAGAACGACGTCCCGGACGCGCGGTGATACGCGAGCGCCCCCTCGCTCTCCTCGGCCTCGCCGAACGCGCCGATCTCGTGGACGGTGAACGACGCCCCGCCGGGCGCGCGCAGCGCGAGGGCGCCCTCGCCCTGCACGGGCAAGGTGGCGCGCAGGCCCGCGTTGCCCGAGAGCTCGGCCGAGAGCGACGCCTCGAAGCCCTCCGGCGTCGGCGAGAAGGTCCCGCGCGACGTGAGCACCCGATCGGCCTCCGCGGGGAAGTGGGCGCGGAGCAGCGACGCCGCAGCGCCGGTTTCTTCCGGCGGCGCAGACGGCTCTGCCGTGCAGCCGGCGAATAGCATCGGTGAGAGGGGGATGGCGAGCGTGACGAGCACACGGGACGTGATGTTGCGGGGGATTTGCACGAATTGGCCTCCTCGTGGATGTCGACTGCGAGCAGCGGGCGCGCGTGTCGTGTTGGTCCGGAGAACGACCCGGGCGCGCATGGCCGCAAAGCGCCCTTCATAGTCGGAGCGCGCCTCTCTGAACAGCCCCCAAGCACGCTCTTTTGCCGTTCTCGTGCCCCGCATCACCCCGGGCCGATTTCATGCCTACATCAAGCCACATGAGGTCTGAGAGAGACCTACATAAGGCACCAACAACCACGCACCGGCGATCGTCACGTTCGGCAACGTGAGCGCGAAGAGAATTCTCCGGTAGCCGAGCTAACGCGATGAGCCAGCTCGACGCGACGGACGCGACGCGTCATCGGTCCACGGGAGCCCCCTTCGCCTGCGCCGGTGGTGATCTCACCGGCGCAGGCGCGGATCCGCTCGTCAGTCGAAGGTCCAGCCCGTCGTGGCGCGCATGCCCCAGGTGTGGTCGAACGGCTTGCCCAGCTCATCGTCGACAGGCAGCAAGATCCCGAGGCGGAAGACGAGCGGCTTCTTGTTCACCGCGAAGAAGGGCTCGAAGGCGCCCTGGTAATGATCGTCGCCGTTGGCCGGGTTGGTCTCGGTGCCGAAGGCCACACCCTGGTAGCGCAGGCCGCCGCCGATCGTGTGGCCGAGCTGGACCTCGAAGGCATGCTGGAAGGCGAAGTGGTGGCTGTTCTTCGAGGCGATCGAGATGCCGAAATTGGGATCCATCTCCGCCCGCAGCTCGACGATGCTCGCATGCCACTCGACGCCCACACCGAGCGCGAAGGGCACCATCTTGATGGCGTACTCCTGCATGTCCCAGAAGCCCCGGGCAGCGGCGTAGTTGTCGAAGTTGCGGATGTTGACGAGCGGGAAGCCGAAGGCGCCGTGCGCCGTGATCCAGAGTTTGTCGCCCGGCTGGTAGACGTGGCGCACCCCGAGCATGGGGTTGGCGAGCGCGCCGAAGACGAAAGGCAACGTCCCCTCGACGAAGGTCCGATCGCTCACGGGGATGCTCGCGCGGACGCCGAAGGCGGCGAGCGGATCGCGCGTCTCGTCCTTGACCAGGAGCCCCGCCGCGTCGAGGAAGATGCCGCCGCGCTGCGAGACCGGGAGGCTCTTGGCGGGTTTGCCCTCGGAGGGCGGCTCGGGAGGCGGCTGCTCGGGATCCATCGGAGGAGGCGGCTGCCACCCGCCCGCCGCGGGCTGGAACGTGCCCGGGGGAGGAGGAAGCGGCGGCGGCTGCCCCTGCCATCCCGGAGGCGGTCCGGGCTGCGTGGGCGGTCCTGCGAGCGGAGGCACGGCCTGCATCGGAGGGGGCGGGGGCGACGCGACCGGCGGTGGCGGGCTGGGCGGCGATCCCGGCGGCGGGCCGGGAGGCGCCGGCTGGGCGAGGACGACCGCGTGAACGAAGAAAGCGCCGAGGAAGGACCCGAGCGCCGGCCGGACGGTCGATCGAAGCTTCATGGTGGGCGCCAAGCTCTCCGAAGTCGCCGCCTCGGGCAAAGTTACCGGCGCCCCAGCCGCGCGCCGATCAGCGCCGTTGACGCAGCATCACGTCGTTGGACGGCGGGGACGCACAGCGCTCACGATCCGTCGGCTTCCTCGGTGTCCCTCGTCGGCTTCACCCAGCGGCCGAGGGCGTCGTAGGCCGCGTACTTGTAGCACTCGGCGAGGGTCGGGTAGTTGAAGACCATCTCGATCAAGGTCTCCACGCTGCCTCCGGTGAGGATCAGCGCCTGGCCGATGTGCACGAGCTCGGTCGCCCGGTCGCCGATGCAGTTGGCCCCGATGAGCTTGCGCGTCCCGCGCTCGAAGACGAGCTTCACGAGGCCGTCGCTGTCGCCGATGATCCGCCCGCGCGCGTTGTGCTTGTAGAGGGCGCGCCCGACGACCACGCTCATCCCGCGGGCGATGGCGTCTTCCTCGGAGAGGCCCACGCACGACACCTCGGGGATCGTGTAGATGCCGTAGGGCAAGAGCTCGCTCATCTGCCGCTTGTAGGTGAAGCCGAAGGCGTTGCACACGGCGACGCGCGCCTGCTCCATCGAGGTCGAGGCCAGCGCGGGGAAGCCGATCACGTCGCCGGCCGCGAAGATGGACGGCACGCTCGTGCGGTAGTCGTGATCGACCTCGATGTAGCCCCGCTTCTGGAGCTTGACCCCCACGGCCTCGAGGCCGAGGCCCTGCGTCGCGCCGCTCCGCCCGGCGGCGAAGAGCAGCTTGTCGCTCGCCACCTCGCCGGCCTCGGACACGGGCTTGGCGTCCTGGAGCGGGGCGGGCTGCATGGGCGCGGCGAGCGAGAGCTGCGTGACGATCTTGTCCCCCACCCGCTTGACCTCGCCCGCGCCGGTGTTGAGACGCACGTCGATGCCGAGGTGGACGAGCGCGACGCGCAGGGCCTCGCTGATCTCCGCGTCGAGGAAGGAGAGCAGCTCCGAGCGGGGCTCGATCAAGGTCACCTTCACGCCGAGCGCGGCGAACATCGACGCGTACTCGCAGCCGATCACGCCGCCGCCGATGACCGTCATGCTCTGCGGGATGCGATCGAGGTTCAGGATCGTGTCGCTGTCGTCGATGTCCGGATCGGCGAAGGGGATGCTCGCGGGCTGGAAGGGGACGGAGCCGGTGGCGACGAGGATCACCTCGCCCGTGAGCGATCGCGCGGCGCCGGCGGCGTCGGTCACCTCGATCGTGTGCGGATCGACGAGGCGCGCCGTGCCTTGCAGGTAGGTCACCTTGTGGCGATCGAGGTTCCAGTGGATCCGGTCGACCTCGAGGTCGACCACCGCGTCCTTGCGCGACATCAGCTTGGGCACGGCCATGCTGCGATCGAGCGAGACCCGCAGGCCGTAGAGGTCGGCGTTGCGGTAGCCGGAGAGGTACATCGCCGTCTCGCGCAGGGTCTTCGAGGGCAAGGTGCCGGTGTGGACGGCGGCCCCGCCGGGGGCGGCATGCTTCTCGATCACCGCCACCTTCTTGCCGAAGTAGGCAGCCTGCGCGGCGCCCTTCTCGCCCGCGGGGCCGGAGCCGATCACCAGGAGGTCGTAGTCGTAGGGCACGGAGGGGAGCGTACTCAAAAGCGTGGGGGAGGCGAAGGGGATCGGCCCTGGCCGCGCTGCGGCCGCCCTCCCGTTCCCGTTCCCGTTCCCGTCACCCTCTCCCGATCCGGAGGGTGCAGCGGGAGCGGGAACGGGAGCGGGAACGGGAGCGGGTGAAATGAAGGCTCTCTTCAGCATTCGGGGCGATTGCGCCTGCGGGCGCCGAGGGGTAGCTTGCGCGCCCCACCCTCTCTGAAAAGAGCTCGACCATGCTCTGGTTCGCCGACATCGCCGGGGGGATCGACCCTCGCACCCCGCAGATCATCAACGACTCGAAGACGCCCTCGGGGCGCGTGCACGTGGGCGCCCTGCGCGGCGTCCTCCTCCACGACGCCGTCTTCCGCGCCCTCAAGACGAGGGGCGTCCCCGTGCGCTACCTGTTCGGCGTCGACGACTACGACCCGCTCGACGAGCTCCCCGCGGGGCAGAAGGAGTTCTTCGAGCCTTACCTCGGCGCGCCGCTCTGCAACGTCCCCGCGCCCGAGGGCTCGAAGGCGACGGACATGGCCGAGCACTTCATCTCGGAGTTCTTCGACGTGTTCCGCGAGCTCGGCGTCCACGCGGAGACGTACCGGATGCGCGACCACTACCGCTCCGGCAACTTCAACGAGGCGATCGACCGCATCCTGTCGAACGCGGCGATCGTCCGCAAGGTCTACAAGGACGTCTCCGGCTCGGTGCGTTCGGAGCACTGGCACCCCTTCCAGGTGGTGTGCGAGACGTGCGGGCGCATCGGCACGACCGAGGTGACGAGCTATGACGGCAAGGAGGTCGAGTACGCCTGCAAGCCGAACCTCGTGAAGTGGGCCAAGGGCTGCGGCAATCGCGGTAAAATCTCCCCGTTCGACGGCAAGGGCAAGCTGCCGTGGAAGCTCGAGTGGGTGGCCAAGTGGCAGGCCCTCGGCATCACCATCGAGGGCGCCGGGAAGGACCACACGACGAAGGGCGGCTCGCGCGACGTGGCGGCGGCATGCTTCGAGCAGATCTTCGGCGGCGTCGCGCCCCTCAACATCCCCTACGAGTTCTTCCTCGTGGGCGGCGCGAAGATGAGCTCGTCGAAGGGCATCGGCGCCTCGGCCCGCGACATGGCCGACTTCCTCCCGCCGGAGGTGCTGCGCTTCCTGATCCTCCGCACGCAGCCGAAGACGATCGTGAATTTTTCGACCGACGAAGAGTTCATGGTCAAGCTCTTCAACGACTTCGATCGGCTGCACAAGCGCACGTTCTCGGATCCGGCCGCGCGCGAGGACGAGAAGGAGCTCTATCACCTCTGCGAGATCGACAAGGAGGGTGACTTCTACGACTGTAACCTCCAGCTCCTCCTCACGTTCATCCAGATGCCCCACGTGAACCTCCAGGCCGAGATGGAGAAGCGCAAGGGCTCCGCGCTGAACGAGGTCGAGAAGAAGCACCTCGATCGGCGGGCGAGGGCCGCGCGGCACTGGCTCGACAGCTTCGCGAGCCCGGAAGACCGCATGACACTGCAGGAGACCTTGCCGGCGCGGGCGGCCGAGCTCAGCCACACCCAGCGGGCCTTCCTCCTGAAGATGGCCGAGGAGCTGCCCCAGGTGCCCTGGGAGGACGACGCGCTCCAGGCGAAGATCTTCGACGTCGCGCGGCGCACGCCGATCGCCCAGTCGGCGGCCTTCAAGGCCGTCTACCGCGTCCTGCTCGACAAGGAGATGGGCCCGCGCGCCGGCGCGCTCATGGCCGTGCTCGACCGCGATTTCGTGCAGAAGCGCTTCGCCGAGGTGACCTTCGACGAGGACGCCTTCCTCAAGGAGACGACGACGACGCTGAGCGAAGTCGAGCTGTGGGTGGAGAAGGAGCGCGCCAAGATCAAGGACCTCTGGGCCCACCAGCGCGGCGAGGGCGTGGGCGAGCTCCACGTGAAGCAGCACGACGACAAGACCTACGTGCACCGGGTCGAGCACTCGGCCGTGGGCGACCTGCTCGCGAAGATCAAAGACCGCCTGAAGGGCGCCTGAGGCCATCCCGCCATGCGCGTCGTGAGCTGGAACGTCAACGGCCTGCGCGCCGTGCTGGGCAAGGGGTTCTCGCGCTGGATCAAGCGCGCCGGCGCCGAGGTCGTGGGCCTGCAGGAGGTGCGGGCCCGCGAGGAGCAGGTCGAGGCCGAGCTCGCCAAGATCAAGGGCTTCCACCGCCACATCGTGGCCGCCGAGCGGCCCGGCTACAGCGGCGTCGGCCTCTTCTCCACCGTCCGGCCGGACGAGGTCGAGACGAGCCTCGGCGCGCCGCATTTCGACGTCGAGGGCCGCTTCCAGCTCGCCCGCTTCGGCGAGCTCGTGATCGTCAACGCCTACTTCCCGAACGGCAAGGGCAAGGAGCGCGACAACAGCCGCGTGCCCTACAAGCTCGACTTCTACCGCAAGGTGTTCGACCGGCTCGAGCCCGAACGGAAGAAGGGCCGCCCCATCCTGGTGATGGGCGATTTCAACACCGCCCACCGCCCCATCGATCTCGCGCGGCCCAGGGAGAACGAGAAGATCAGCGGATTTCTCCCGGAGGAGCGCGCAGAGCTCGATCGCTGGCTCTCCGCGGGGTGGATCGACACCTTCCGTCGCTTCGAGGAGGGCCCCGGCCATTACTCCTGGTGGGCGCAGCGAGGCGGCGCCCGGGAGCGCAACGTGGGCTGGAGAATCGATTACGTGCTCTGCTCCGAGGGCGCAGAGAAGCACCTGAAAGCGGCCTTCATCTGGCCCAAGGTGACCGGGAGCGACCATTGCCCGGTCGGGGTCGAGGTGGACGACGCGATCGTGAAGGGGAAGAAGACGGTCCTGCGCAAAGCCGCTCGATGAGCCAATGCGGTTTTATTTAACGCAAAGGCGCAAAGGCGCAAAGGCGCAATCCGGCGTCATATTTGATCGTGGTCGTCCGCGGTGTAGCCTGGGGTTAAAACCCCGGGCTACACGAGAGAAGCCCGCCTTCGCGGGCTTACCTTGTTCCGATCTGGAGGCGCGCTCCATCGCAAATGCGGACGGTGCGGGGAGCGGACGTACCGACCCACGCTTCAGCGAAGCGAGAACGGTGGCGCGCAAGCCCCCCGAAGGGGGGGCTTCATTTTGTGTAGCCCGGGGTTTTAACCCCGGGCTACGCGAGCATACCCCACGGGCGATCCGTGCTTTCAACCGCGGGCTACACTCGCTGACGTTCATGATGGCATGGGCCTTCATGCTGCTCATGACGACCGGGTGCACGACGGTGCAATACCTCGCGCAGGCCGGGGCGGGGCAGGTCGATATCGCGCTCCGGGCGCGGAAGATCGACCACGTGATCGCCGACCCCGCGACGCCGCCGCGGCTCCGGGGGTTGCTCGCGCAGGTGGGGAAGATCAAGGCCTTCGGCGAAGGACAGGGGCTGACGCCGACGAAGAGCTATGTCGATTACGTGGCGCTCGATCGGCCGGTGGTCGTCTATGTGGTGACGGCGTGCGAGAAGCTCCGGTTCCACAGCAAGACATGGAGCTTTCCCATCGCGGGGCGGGTGCCTTATCTCGGCTTCTTCGACAAGGACAGGGCCATGGCCTTCGCCGAGGGGCTGCGAGAAGACGGCTGGGACGCCGATGTCGGCGGGGCGTCGGCGTACTCGACCCTCGGGTGGTTCGACGATCCCATCCTCTCCACCATGATCCCGGACGGCGACGACGCCCCCGGTGACCTCGCCGAGGTGGTGCTCCACGAGTCGCTCCACGCGACGATCTACGTGAAGGGGCAATCGACCTTCAACGAGAACCTGGCGAGCTTCGTGGGCGAGCACCTCGCGCGGCGCTACCTCGACGAGACCTTCGGCCCGAATTCGAAGGAGCGGCAGGCCTACGACGAGAGCGAGGCCGAGGGGAAGCGCCGGCGGGAGGCGATGCAGGCCGCGTATCAGGCGCTCGCCGATCTCTATGCCTCGACGCGCCCGGACGGGGAGAAGCTCGCCGAGAAGAAGAGAATCTTGACCGAGCTGCGGGCGAAGATCCGCTTCAAGCGGCCCATCAACAACGCGACCCTCGCCGAGATGGCCACCTACCACGCCGAGAGCCACGCGCTCGACGGCCTGTTCGAGGCATGCGGCGAGAGCTTCCCCCGCATGCTGGGAGCGCTCCGTTCGGTGGGCCCGCGCTCGTTCGCGCGCGAGCGGCAGGAAGATCTCGAGCCGGTGATCGCGCCCCTCGTCGCCGCCGGCTGCGAGGCCTCGAAGCCCGCACATTGAGGGCACGCAAGCGCTGCGCGCGCGGCGCGCGAAGTGCTTGCCCGGCGGGCGATTTCCCCCGAAATCTGCATGATCCAGCCCGGCAGGCGGCGGGCCCGGACTTTGCTCGAAGGCCGGGGAATACGCCATGAACCTCGAGGACCGACAGCTCCGGGTGCTCGACGAAACCGCGGCGAGCCACCACCCTGCGCACCGCGCACCGGGCGAGCTGCGGCTCGGCCTCCGCCGCGCGAGCGTCGCTGCCTCGGTCCCGGCGGAGCGCCTGTCGCGGCGCAATGCGCTGGCCGAGGCGGTGGGCGATCCATTTCTGAACGAGCGGCTGATCGGGACGATGGATCTCTTGCCGGTGAACTTCCTCGAGCGAGGCATCGCGGCGGCGAGGACGGTGTGCCGCCTCGAGCTCAAGGACAGCCTCGGCCGCTTCGACGGCGCCGCGACGGGCCTCCTCGTGGGCCACGATCTGCTGCTGACGAACCACCATGTCCTGCCGGACGCGGAGCACGCCCAGCGCTCGCTCGCCCAGCTCGACTACGCCGACGGCCCCTCGGGCGATCCGCTCGCCTCGCACATGTTCCGCCTCGATCCGGCGCGGCTGTTCTGCACCGACGCAGCGCTCGACTACACCCTGGTCGCCGTCTGCCCTCTCTCGCTCGACAAGCAGCCGCTCTCGACCTTCGGAGCGAGCCCGCTCGTGTCCGATCCGGGCAAGGCCATCCTCTCCGAGCACCTGAACATCGTGCAGCACCCGGAGGGGCAGACGAAGCAGGTGGCCATTCGCCACAACGAGCTCACCGAGGAGAACGACGACTTCTTGTTCTACCTCGCCGACACGGCGCCCGGCTCCTCGGGCAGCCCGGTGTTCAACGACGCATGGCTCGTGGTCGCCCTCCACGTCGCCGGCGTACCCGCGCTCGACGACCAGGGGCGGTATCTCGATCGCGAGACGGGCGCGCCGATCGAGGGCAAGCCGCGCTCGCTCGCCGGCGTCCGCTTCGTCAGCAACCGGGGCGTGCGCGTCAGCCGGATCTTCCAGAGCCTCAAGAGCCGCGCGGATCTCGACGATCGCGCGCGCGCCCTCGCGCTCTCGGTCTTCAAGACCACGACCGAGATCCTGGGAGAGGCCGGCAAAGGCCTGGCGGCGCCGCCGTCCGCCGCCACGACGGAGCCCGCCGCGGCGGTCGAGATCATGCCCCGGGAGCCGGACGCGCCTGCCGCCAGGCGAGCCGCGCCGCCGCCCGGCGAGCCGCGCCGCGAGCCCACCGCCGAGCGGGAGCTCTTCATCCTCTACCGCGAACGAAGTGGGCCGCCGAGGCGGCCGGAAGATCACTCCACACGCCAGGACGGCGATGAAGGGAGGAGTGGACGATGAACCTCGATCGGATCCAACACGAGCTCGACATGATCGCCGCCGACCCGCGCTCGTTCATGAACCGCCTGCCCGACAAGGAGCGCCGCGGCGCGTTGCCCGCCGAGCCGCCCTTCTCGGCGGCGACCGTCATCGACGGCCGCTACATCGACGAGCGCGACCGGGTGCGGGCCTTGCTCTACTCACCCCCGGAAGAGACGCTGGAGGAGGCCGCCATCGGCCCCGACGACCGGCCGGAGAACCTCGTCGATCGCCTCGTGTACACGCGGGCGGCCGACATCGACGAGGCGGGCCTGCTCACCGCCAAGCTCCCCGAGAGCCCCTGGTCCGACGACTACTGGGCCATTTACCTCGGCATCCTCGGCAAACGCTACGCCGACGAGGGCTTCCCCTCCTCCACCGATTTCCTCGAGAACCAGCAGTATATCGCGGAGCACCCCGTGGAGGCCATCGTCGCCTCGGGCAAGCAGGCGGCGATCGACGCCCTCTCCCCCTCGGAGAAATACGATCTCCTGATCGGCGACGACAAAGGCACGCTGACGCGCGCGATGTGGACCGAAGGAGCGTCGTACCAGGAACACAAGGGCAAGGTGGAAACGTGGATGGGGATCTGCCACGGATGGGCCCCGGCGGCTTACATGCTCCCCCGCCCGCGAAAGACGGTGACCGTCCTCGCCGCCGACGGGAAGACCACCTTGCACATGTACCCCTCGGACATCAAAGGTCTCGGCTCGCTCCTCTGGGCCAACGGCCGCTCGACCACGCGGTTCATCGGGCAGCGCTGCAACGAGAAGGACCCGAAGACGGACGCGAACGGACGCTTCGTCTCCGCGAGCGCCTTCGATAACAACCCGGGGTCCTTCCACCTCTGCCTGGTGAACCAGATCGGCGCCTGCAAGCGCGGCTTCGTGATGGACGCCACCTTCGACTACGAGGTCTGGAACCAGCCTGTCTTCGGGTACGAGATGACCTATTTCAACCCGATGACCATGAAGGCCGCGCCCACCCTGCGCGAGGCGACGGTGGCCCGCGCCGATTTCGTGGGCGATCGGTTCAAGAGGTACCGGAGCGGCTGCGCGTCGATCGTCGGGGTGTCGGCCGAGGTGAGGTACGTGGTGGAGACCCGGCCCTCCCACGCGCCGGAGGACATGCCCTCGCGCGACGCGATCACCAAGGTCACCTACTGCTACGATCTCGAGCTCGGCGAGGACGGGACGATCGTGGGCGGCGAGTGGTACCAGAACCGCCACCCCGATTTCCTCTGGACCCCGCCCCGGGGCGCGACCATGAAGACGCCGTGGGACGTGCTCGCCTACGAGCCCTGGCAAGCCGAGGCGATCATGCCCCTCTCCTGGCGCATGGCCGCCCGCGCCGCCTCGACGCGCGCCCTGCCCCACCCAAAGATCATAAGCGGCCTGCTCCGCCTCGCCGGCGGTTGAGGCGTCTCTCATCGAGAGACCGCCCCCCAGAATTCAACGCCAAGGCGCAAAGGCGCAAAGGCGCAAGAAGAGAGAGAAAGAGGCTGCTCTTCTTTGCTTTTTTGCGTCTTTGCGCCTTGGCGACTTTGCGTTAAAAAATCCCGATGGGCCGGATCAGGGTGCGACCAGGATCATGCTCTTGCGGGCCGGAACGCTCACATTGCCACCGTTGACGGTGTTGCCCGTGAGCAAGTCCTTGAGCATTCCCCCGGGCAGGCCGCCCACCATTTGCGACGAATCGCTGCGGTTGATGGCCACATACACCGTGTCTCCGCCGCTCGTCATCTTGTAGGCCATCGTATCGCCCGTCGAGGAGAGCGAGGCGCGGCTCCCCCGGCGAAGGGCGGCGTGGTCGGCCCGGATCTGGGCGAGCTTCTGGAGATGGGCTTTGACGAGGCTTTGCCCGGCGGAGTAGCCCGACCATTGCATCATCCGCCGGTTGTCCGGGTCGCCGGCGCCGGGCATGGCCACCTCGTCGCCGTAATAGACGAGGGGGATGCCCTTCGTGGTGAAGAGCACGGTATAGGCGTTGGCCACCCGCTCGAAGGCCGAGGTGCCGCCGGGCAAGCCGGGCTGGTTGTTCCAGGCCTTGTCTTTGCCATTGGTCCACTCGACGCCGTCGCCCGTGCCCCAGAGGGGGTTGTCCTCGGCGAAATGGATGGGACGCGGGACATCGTGGTTGCCGATGAAGGTGCTCATGATCCCGGAGCCGTAGGTGTTCTCGTTCTGCGTCAGGAAGCCGTCGAGCGCGCTCATGGTCGAGCCCGGGTCGCCGGCGCGAAGGAGGATGGACCGGAGCAGCTTGCTCCGGAGGGGGAAGTCGAACTGGCCGTCGAGCATGCCCGGGTTGACGTAGTACTTGATGAGCCCCTGATCGCCGGTGAACGTCTCGCCCACCATGTAGAAGTGCTCGCCGCTCACGGGCTCGATCTCGGCCTTGACCTTGGCCCGCAGGTCGGTGAGCCACGCGTCCTCGATGTGCTTCACGGCGTCGAGGCGGAAGCCGTCGATGCCGGTGTCCTTGATCCAGGAGATGGCGTTGTCGACCGAGAAATTGCGCGCGTCCTGGTTCTTGAAGTTGAAGTCCGGCAGGTAATCGGTGAACCAGCAGCGCTTGCCCTGATCGCCGTCCCAGGAGCAGCCGCCGCCGCAGGTGCAGTTCTGGACCTGGTTGTCGTTGAGCGGCCAGAACCAGTCCTTGTGCTGGGCATAGACGGGCGAGTCGATGTGCACGTGGTTCATCGCGTAATCGAGGATGACCTTGATCTTCTTGGCATGCGCGGCGTCCACCAGGGCCTTGAGCTCTTCCATGGTGCCGAAGTGCCCCTCGGGCTTGTCGAGGTTGGTCGGCCAGTAGCCGTGGTAGGCGCTGTACTTGTGGCCGTCGGAGCCGAAGCCCGATCCCTCGGTGTTGTCGACCGGCACCGAGAGCCAGAGGGCATTGACGCCGAGATCGTTGAAATATCCCTCGTTGATCTTCTTGGTCACGCCGGCCCAGTCACCGCCCTTGTACGCGGCCGGGGGCTCGACGCCCGCGGGGGCTTGCCCGTTGTTGGTCGGGTCGCCGTCGAGGAAGCGATCGACGAAGACGAAGTAGAGCACCGCGTCTCGCCAGTCGAAGGTGCCGATGTTGTCCGGCACGCACGTCCACATGTCGCAGGTCTGCCCGGCGAGGAGGGAGTTCTTGCCGCCGAAGCCGTCGTCCACGCCGTCGGGATTGGCGGGGTCGGCCATCCAGACGCCGTCGACCACGAGCTTGTACTGGACAGGCACGTTCCACGGCACGTCGACCGTGACCTCCCACGCTGCGCCGTTCTTGACCATCGGGACGCCCACCGTCCAGCCATCGGGCGCGAAATCGCCGTGCAGCTCGACCTTGCTCTCGCCGCCGGCCGCATGGGTGAAGAGGTGAGCGCAGCGCTTGAGGCTGTCATCGCACATGGGCGGCGGCGGAGGCATCACCCCTCCTTCCCCACCCGAACCGCTCGTCGGTCCCCCTGCCCCGCTCGCGCCGGAGCCATAGGAGCCATTGGACCCGCTGCCCCCGGTGGGGTTGTAGCCACCGCCGGAGCCCGGAGGATCGATGGGCTTGCCCTGGAGCTCGGGGGGGCCGGCGCAGGCGGCGAGGGCGAAGAGGGCGGTGAGAGGGGCGAGGAGGAAGCGTTTCATGAGAGGGCCTTTCAGAGAAAAAACACCGTCGCTGGGGTCAGCTCAACAGACCGGGCAGACCGCCGCCGTTCCACTCGCCGAAACCATTGATGTTCTGCCCCATGGCCTGCGCGATCGACACGAGCAGCGCCCCGTGGGACATGTCGTTGTACTGCAAGAGGCGCCCCGTCTTCACCGCGCCGCCCGCGCCGCCCGCGAGCACGAAGGGCATGTTCCAGTGGGTGTGCTGGGGCCCGCTCGCGATCTCGCTGCATGCGAGGACGAGGCTGCTCTCGAGCATGGTCCCGCTCCCGCCCGGCTCGGGCGTGCTCTTCAGCCGATCGAGCAGGTAGGCGAACTGCGTCATGAACCAGCGGCGCTGGGCGATATGGTCCTTCTGGCTGTTGTGCGAGGCCTCGTGCGATCGCATGTGCTGGTGGAGCATGGCCATCTCGGTGTTCGGGAACATCGCCATGTCGAGCTCGTTGGCGGTGTGGTGGGAGGCTTGCAAGAGGCCGACCTTGGACTGGCCGCAGGCCATGGCGAGCACCATCACGTCGATCTGCGCCTTGAGGATGAAGGGGAATTTGTCGTCGGCGTAGCTCATCGTGCAGTCGGCGTCGTTGAACTGGCTCATGTCGACGAGGGGGCTCTTGCACGTCGCGGGGGGCGGAACATTCATGGTCCCGTCGCCCTTGATCCTCTTTTCGACCTCGCGGAGCGCGGCGAGGTGGGCGTCGAGCTTCTGGCCCTCGACGGCGCCGAGATCGGCCTTGAGAGCGTTCATGTCGGCGAGGACGCCGTCGATGACGCTCACCTTGACCGGATCGGGCGCGCCCGTCTGCCCGCCCATGCCCCCGCCCGCGGGCGCGTTGAAGATCGACTCGAACACCTGGCGCGGGTTGTCCTGCGGGGTGAGCGGGACACCATTGTTCCCGCCGCCGCCGTAGCCGGGATAGGAGATCCCCTTGCTGGAGCTGTTGTCGCGGAGCGCCATCGCCCCGAGGTAGAGGTGGCGATAGGGCGCGTCACCGGCCGGAGAATAGGCGAGGTAATGATCGAGCGACTCGCCCTTGCCCCCGAAGACGTTGGTGAGGAGCTTCTGGGCGCCGTCGTCGTGGCTGCCGTCGCTGAGGCCGAGGGTGAGGCCCTTGAGGAAGACGCAATCGTTCTTGAAAGCCGAGAGCGGCTCGAGCTGGGCCGAGAGCTGAAAGTCGCTCTCCGCGCCGACGGGGTGGAAGCTCGTGGCGAGATCGCCGTCGGCACCCACGGACACGCCGTCCGGGAAGTAGAAGAAGATGACGCGCCTCGCGACGCCGCCTGCGCGGGCGACCTTGCCGTCGAGGAGCTGATAGAAGGGCAAGGCGAGGGCGGCGGCGCCGAGGGAGCGGAGGAAGCTTCTGCGGGTGCTCGGGCGGAGGCTCATGGGGCGGGGTAAAGCAACCGGTGGGCCAGCGACGATTTGCCTTGTTTTCAAGGCGTTCTTCGCGCTGCGACAGGCAGGGGGCAGCGCCCCCGGGTCAGGGGCTCCGGCGGGTGAAGGCGGGCGAGAGGGGGATTCCGACCATCAGCTCTTGCAGGTCGAAGCCGCTCTCCTCGAAGCGCTGCTCGATGCCGCCGAGGGCGCAGACATCCTCGGCCTGCTCCAGGTGGCCGCGGGCGAAGCGGTAGTATTGCTTCGCGAAGCAGGCCTTGGCCGCGTGGCTCGACGCGAGGATGGTGCCGAGCTCGGGCAAGGTGGAATAGGGCGCGTGGGTGCCGCTCCCGAGCTCCTCCACGTCGTTCATGTCGCCCGCCGAATCGATCGGGAGGTTGTTGCCTTCGACGTCCCGGTAATGGCCTGCCGCGTCGAAATGCTCGAAACCGAAGCCCACCGGATCGATGTACTGGTGACAGGCCGCGCATGCCTCGGCCTGGGTGTGCTGCTTGAACTGCTCGCGCAGCGTGGCGTTCGGGTCGACGGGGGGGAGCGGCGGCACGTTGGCCGGCGGCGGGGGCAAATCCTCGCAGAGCAGGTGGGTGCGGACGAAGACGCCGCGCTTGATGGGCGAGGTGCGATCGCTCTTCGCGTAGGTGGCGAGCACGCTGCCATGGGCGAGGAGCCCCGCCTTGCGCTGATCGCCCGCGCCGACCTGGGCAAAGGTGGGCCCGCTCGCGCCCGAGAGGCCGTAATAGGCGGCGAGCGCGCCGTTGGCAAAGGTGTAATCGGCGGTGAGCAGCTCCTCGTAGTTGCGGCTGCCGTCGAAGACGACATGGGCCACGAACTGCCGGGTCTCCTCGGCCATGAGGCCCCGGACCTGGCCGTCGAACGCGGGAAAGAGGGCTTGATCCTTGGCGAGCGAGAGGATCTCGTCGACCCCGAGCCACTGGAGGGCAAAGGCGCCGACGATCTCGCGGCTCCGAGGATCGGCGAGGAGGCGCCGGGCCTGCTTTTCGAGGCCCTCCGGCGTGGCGAGATCGCCCTGCTCCGCGGCGGCGAGGAGCGCCTCGTCGGGCATGGAGGCCCAGAAGAGGTACGAGAGCGCGGAGGCCGTCTCGTGCGCCGAGAGCTGGTACGAGCCGTCGGGCTGCAAGGTGCCGAGCTCGAAGCGATAGAGGAAGTAAGGCGACGAGAGCAGGACCTGGACGGCGACGCCGATGCCCGTGGCGAAGTCCGGCTGGGCGGTGATCAACGCCTGATAGCGTGCCTTCTCGCCGTCCGTGAGCGGGCGGCGGAGGGCGCGGCGGCCGAAGCTCGACACGAAATCGGCCGCGCACGCCGCGTGATCGCCGTCGCTCGCGCAGGGCACGAAGGTCGAGAGATCCTGGGTTACCGTCTTGGCGAGCTGCTCGGCGGCCTTCAGGTACTGCTCGACATGCACCGAGGTGACCACGCTGGCGTCGCCGGTGTCGTAGGAAAACCCGGCGGCCCGGCTCTCGGCGGGGAAATCCTTGGCCGGGTTGAAATCGGCCGGTACCGCGGGATTTCCCCCGGTGCCCGCGCAGGTGACCTCGAGGACCGAGTTCTGCCCGCCGAAGCCGTCGTCCTGGCCCTTGGGATTTTCGGGGTCCTTCAGCCACTGGCCGTCGGCCACGAACTTGTACGTGTACGTGCTGTCGACGAGGGCATGCTTGACGACATAGGCGTCGATCTCGGCGACATACGTGAGCTGCCACTCCGGCCCCGGGGGACTTTCCGGCCAGCCGTTGAACGAGCCGGCGAGGTGGACGCTCTGGTACTTCTTGCCGCTGGCCGGGAAGATGAAGGTGCGGAGGGCGCAAGGGTCGGTCTGGCAGGTGCCGGCGACGCAGGATTCATGGGCGATCACGCACTGCCCATCGGTGGTGCAGCTCCCCCCGCTCGGGCCGGTGGGCGCCGAGGTCGGGTAAAGGAGATCGCGCACCGTGTTGTTGTACTCGCGGCGGGTGAGCAGGCGGAGCCTCCGCGGGGTGGCGGCCGTGACGCCTTTGCAGTCGGCGGGAGAGGCCTTGAAGCCGTCGAGGATGAACGCGGCGATGTCGGCGGCGCACTGGGCATCGCACTTCTCGGGCGCGCCCTTGGGCATCTTGCCCTCGATGCCGTCGAGCAAGGCGCTCTCGCCCTTGCTCCAGGGGTTGAGCGCAGGGCCCGAGGCGCCTTTGCCGATCGGGCCATGGCAGGTGCCGCAGAGCTGCTTGTAGAGGTCTGCGCCGTGGAGGGCGTTGCCGGTGAGGCCCTCGGCGCCGCTCGCGCCAGCGCCGCTGCACGCGCCCGCGGAGATGGCGAGGGCGAGCGCGGCGAGGAGGAGCGAAAGGAAGAGGGGGTGGGTCGGGGCGCGGGAAGGGCGGGTCGCTGCATGGGGCCTCAGCGAGGCGGTGAGCAAGGGGTGGGCCAGGCGAAAATTCGCTATTTTTGCCGGCAAATCCATGAGTGCGACACTGAGGGGGCGGCCGGCCCGGGACGGAATACGGGGTGCGACACCGAGGGGGCAGAAGACGAGGCGCGCGTGGTATACTCCGCAGGTGACCGCGATCTTCGCCCGAAAGCTCTTCGACCCCAGCGCCCCGAACGACCCGGCGGTCGAGGCGGCCTTCCAGGCCGTCCCCGAGACGATGGTCGCCGAGATCATCGACGGCGAGCTCCACACCATGCCGCGCCCCTCGCGGCCGCACACCAACGCGGCGTCCCTCCTCGGCGGCGAGCTTCATAGCCCATTCCGTCGAGGCATCGGCGGGCCCGGCGGGTGGATCATCCTCGATGAGCCCGAGCTCCACCTCGGTCCGAAGCCCGACAAGATAGTCCCCGATCTCGGAGGGTGGCGGAGGGAGCGCATGCCCGACGCGCTCGGCCCGAGCGACGCGCCGCCCTATTACGACGTGGCGCCGGACTGGGTCTGCGAGATCCTCTCCCCGAGCACCGAAGCGCTGGATCGCGGCAAGAAGATGCGCATCTACCGGCGCGAGGGGGTTCGGAACGCCTGGCTCATCAACCCGGTGACGCGGACGCTGGAGGTGTATCGGCTCCAGGATGGACAGTGGATGTTGCTCGATACTTTCGAAGATGAAATGGTGGTGCGCGCTGAGCCTTTCGAAGCGTTCGAGCTTTCGCTCTCGGTGCTCTGGGCGCGATGAAGGCCCGGAGAAGACCTGGACTGGTGTGTCGGGGGGATATTGATGTTCATGAGGCGTGGGAAACGCTAGAAATCAGGGAGGGGTGTTGGATGGCAGATTGGTCACCGTGATCCCGAGGAGGCCGCCATGGACTTGGACGGCGAGCTTGTCTTCTCTTCGGAGGAGCTCGAGGGTGACGATCTTGGTGGGGTCAGTGACCTTGGGGAGGGGTCGGAGCGTGTCGGATTTGTCGAGGCGGGTTTGGTCATAGCGGAGGAGGACGTCGCCCGGACGGAGGCCAGCTCCTTCAGCCTGGGAATGAGGCAGAATGCCTGTGATGAAGACGCCGCCGCCGGCGAGGAGAGAAGGGTTCGCTCTCCAGACAGCGATGTTGGTTTCGAAAATCGCGAGCGCAGCGAGGTGCTGCTCCATCTCATGGATCTTCGTAGGCATCTGGAGTTGCCGGTAGAGCGTGAGAGCCTCGACCCATTGGTTGCGGGCTTGGGGGATGTAGCTTCGATCGAGGGCGATCAAGGCCAGGCTGTCAAGTATGTTGGCCTGATACTCCACATGCTTGAGCGCGCGGGCGTTGACGAGGCACCGCTCGAGCACCTGGACGGCCACGTCTTTCTTTCCTTGCTGGTAGTCCAGCACGGCCAGATCCTGGAGCGTGGCCAGCACTCCCTCGACATCGCCGATGCGGCTCTTGAGGTCGAACGACTGAATATAAAGCCGGCGCGCCTCCTCTGCGCCCCCTTGCTGCGCCTCGAGCCCGGCGAGCTGGTGGAGCGTGGCGGCCTCGCCCCGGACATCACCGATGCGACGTTCGAGATCGAGGGCCTGGGCGTAGAGCTTACGCGCGTCCTCCATATGCCCCTGCGTCGCGTCCAGATCAGCGATGTTGTGCAGGTTGGCGGCTTCGCCCTCGACATCGCCGATGCGGCGCTTGAGGGCGAGGGACTCGGCGTAGAGGTCGCGCGCCCTGCCTGCATGCCCCTGCTGTGCCTCGAGCCCGGCGAGCTGGTAGAGCGTGGCAGCCTCGCCCCGGACATCATGGATCCGGCGCTCCAGATCGAGCGACTCGGCGTAGAGAGCGCGCGCTTCCTCCACACGTCCCTGCCGGGCTTCCAGGACGGCAAGCGTGTGAAGGGCATACGAGAGCACTCCGTCGTCATGGGACGCCGCCGACCAGCTGCGGATCGCTTCGAGTGCCGCGCGTGCTTCCTTCACCTTCCCTTCCAGCATGTCGATGCGGACGAGCTCCCCCTGTCCCCGTTGCTCCCAGCCGGCCTCGTTCGCCGCGCGCGCTCGCTGGATAAGCGAAAGCGCCTGCTCGCGCGCGCCCACCGTCTGCCCGCGCATGTACATCGCATATGCGAGATTCCAGCGCCCTCGAAATTCGTCCGCGCCGTGGAGCACATTTTTGCTGACTGCGCGCCCGAGGTAATAGCGCGCATCCGCATACCTCTGCGCGTCGAACGCGGCCGAGCCGAGGATCGCTGCCGCCAGCGCCAGCGGACCATCCGGCGCCGGCCCCTTGAACGCAAAGCCTCCCTTGTCCCTCTCGACCCAAATGTCCGCACCTTGATAGCTCCGGGTCTGCAACCCCGCGCCATCCACCACCGTATAGCGAGGCTCGACGCAAGCGTCCTTGTCACACCGCACCGCCCCCCAGACCACGATGTCCGCCGCATACTTCTTCCCGATGCTGCGCGCCTCCGCGTCCCCCTGCTCGGGCCCGCCTCCCAGCCGGATCCTCTCGTCGGCCTCATACCGGACCGTGAGCCCCTCCGACCCCTTGGCCCCCGCGGCCAGCGCATCGGCCAGATCCTTGGCAAACGAGCGGCTCAGGCTCTGCTGGTCGGCGCTCATCTCGTCCCGTGGATCGAAATTCACGACCAGGATGGACACCGGCGATGCTTCTCTGATCTCGGCTTCGCGCAAGAAGACTGCATCCATCCCCTCACGAAACGGCTCATGCTGATCGAGCGGGACGCCCCAAGCATGAAGGTCGCCTATCTCGGCGATCCGGACGCGGCCAATGGGCTCGCGGCTCCGGAGGGAGAGGACCTGGTAGACATCCCCCAAGAGGACCTTGTCCTGCGCGCCGAGATCGACCTGCACACGGCCCCCTCGTGCGTCGATCACCCTGGCGACATATTTGCCGAGGCGGGCGCGCTCTTCTTTGCGGATCTTGCGGGCCCGGGCGCCGCCGAGGGGCTTGGGCTCACGCTGGTAGAGGAGGTGGACCTCGGCGAGCTCACCATACGATTCGACGACCGCGAACATGGCCACGGGGACAGTGCCGGAGATGCCGTCCATCGGGAGGTCGAGCATGATCCAGTCGCCGCGCTCCCACGGACTCGACGGGTCGAGACCAACGATGTAGAAGCCGCTGCCGTCCGCCGGGATACAGAGGACCGGCTTACCCCGCTCGGGTGCGACCGGACAGCTCGGGTGGGGTAGCGCCGCCGTCGCGGAGGACGGCCGTGCCGCGCTGCAAGCGGAAAGCACCAGTGCAAGCAGGACGGCGGGGAAGATCCACCGGAGGCGTGGGACATGGCTCATGGTTGCTCCAGGCGAGCATATCCCCCTCGGACCCAGCGTTGCTGGTCAAACTTGGTGGCGGTGTATCGGTCGAGACGGCACACCGACCGGTCGAGCGCGCCCTGGAAGGGCTGGACCTCACAGACGCCGAGCTTGTCGAAGCCGGTGACGGTGCGGTTGTCCTGGTCGACATGGGGATCGCCGAGGATTTCGAAGCGGTCCTTAGCCTTGACGCCGTCGCCCTCGCCGAGGTCGAGCCGGAGGTCGACGACTCCCTGGTCTTTCCAAGCGGCTGCGTCCTGCCCGAGGTAGTGGCCCCAACATTTGCTGACGCGGAGGGTGGTGTCGGGGGTGAAGCTCTCGACAGGGAGGCCCTGACCGAGCAAGTCGGCGTCGACGGGGGCTTTGGGGCGGCAGTACCAGGCGGCCTTGACAGGCTGCGGCTCGGTGACGTGGACAAGGCCGATGCGAGGATGGGTGGTGGTTCCCGGCACCGGGTCGCGGCTCAAGACGTAAAAGAGGGTGCCCCGGGGGTAGCGGTTGGAGGGGGTGGTGACGAAGAGGTCGTCACCAAGGGCGCGGAGGCGCGAGGTTTCGCCGGTGGCAGGAGCTTGTGGGGGTGCTGTGGCGCAGGCCGCGAGGAGGAGCGGCAGGATGGTGAGGATCTGCGAGTAGTTCACGGGCAGAGGCTCCATGTGATGGGGGGCTCAAGGAGGACGTTGGCGGCCGCGATATCGGAGCGGAAGCAGGAGGTGCTACCCTTGGCGCGGAGGGTGCACACGGGCTGGACGCCTTGAAGAGCGGCAGCGGATTTGGGGGCGGTAAGGCATACGCGAAGGGTGGAGTCGGATAAGGTGCCTCCGGCGAGGGAGAGGGTACAATCGGTGCCCTGGCAGGAGGCGGAGCCCGAGGTGGGGCCGATGAGCGTGGCGGTCGCGGAGGGGGCGAGAGGATCTTTGGGTGGATGTGAGATAAGAGGAACGGGTTGCCGTGTTGGAGAGGTGGTCGTCGATGGGGTTGAGGTCGGGCCTGTTGGGACGATCGGAGGATTTGCTTTTTCGGTGGCAGGGGGAGCTGGCTCGGGCGGGCTCGCCTTATTTTCCGGCGATCGGAATATAATATAAGCGACACCGACCA
The DNA here is from genome assembly GCA_046351295.1 of Byssovorax sp. Lineage (GTDB taxonomy): Bacteria > Myxococcota_A > Polyangia > Polyangiales > Polyangiaceae > JAXLYT01. The sequence continues at coordinate 256,100 of JAXLYT010000003.1, read as the reverse complement.
CCGCAACGATGCCAACAGCCGCAAAGACAGTGGTTTTGGCGAAGGAGCTTGGAAGTTTATTCATATCCGCCAACGCGCACCGGAATATGTCACTTTCGGTTCTCGATGTAGTGAGAGATATGGCGTTCGAGAGCCAAGTGGCGAGCGGAATGGTGCCGTCGCGCAGCTTCTTGACGGCGTTCATACTGTGCAAATCGCTGAGGAGCTGCGCGCTGGGGTCAGGCACAGTCGGAAGGTTGGTGACGAAGCTTGAAGCGATACCGCCGAGGAGCGCGGTGCGGCTTGAGCCAAGGCCTGTGGCAAGGGCGGTCGCGTGGATTTGCCGGATGGTTAGGCCGGGGAGGAGCAGCTCCTTGGGAGGAGGCGCGGCGGGTGAGGGATCCGGGGTGGTCATGGCTTGGATGCGGGAGGGTCGGCTTTGATGGTAATCGTGTCGACGTCGAGGGGGCCGCCGTGGGCTTGAACAGTGAGCTTGTCCGCACCGCGGAGAAGCTCGAGTGTAACAATTTTTGCGGAATCGGTGGCCTTGGCGAGGGGCGGGAGATCGTCCGCCTTATCAAGACGAATCCGATCGTAACGAAGGAGTATATCGCCGGGATGAAGATCGACTTTTTCTGCTTCGGAATCGGACCGAATCTTGATGATGACAATGCCTCCATTGACAAGGAGATCTGGATATGCTTTCCATGCCGCATATATAGACTCAAAGATTGCAAGGTCGGCAATATGCCGCTCGGCCCTTTCGATTTCTGCCGGCATTTGAAGCTGTCGGTAGAGGGTCAGAGCTTCGTTCCAGCGGTTGCGAGCTCTATCAAAATTCCCTCGATCCCGGTCTATCCCTGCGAGATTACTAAGGATGAGGGCCTCATATTCAATATGCTTAATTGCGCGGGCCTTGTCGAGACAGCGCTCGAGCGCTCGAACAGCTGCGCCTTTTTTTCCTTGCTTATAATCCAGCACAGCGAGGCTTTCACTGGTAATAATGTCCCCTTGGACATCACCGATGCGGTGCTCAAGGTCTAGGGACTGTGTGTAGAGCTTGCGTGCCTCGTCCAATCGCCCCTCCTGTTCCTCCAGCCTAGCGAGCTGATGGAGGGTGGCAGCCTCACCCTCGACATCACCGAAGCGGCGCTTAAGGTCTAGGGACTGTATGTAGAGCTTGCGTGCCTCACCCCATCGCCCCTGTTGTTCTTCCAGGATGGCGAGCTGGTGAAGAGTGGCTGCCTCACCCAGAATATCACCAATACGTCGTTTGAGGTCAAGAGACTGGGTGTAGAGCTTGCGAGCCTCATCTACTCTTCCATGGAGCGCCTCCACGGCGGCGAGATCATGGATAATTGCGGCCTCACCCCTCAGATCGCCGACGCGGCGCTCAAGGTCTAGGGATTGCCTATAGAGCTTGCGTGCCTCATCCAATTGACCCTGCCGCATCTCCAAATCCGCCAGCGTCCCCAACGCATAAGCGAGCTCCCAGTCGTCACGTGATATCGTTGACCAAAGACGGATCGCCTCGAGTTCGGCGCGCGCTTCTTTCACTTTCCCTTCTAGTATGTTAATCCGCGCTAGCTCTTCATGACCTTGCTGCGCCCACCCCTCGTCGTTCGCCGTCCGCGCCCGCTGGATGAGCGCCAACGCCTGCTCACGCGCACCCGCTGTCTGCCCGCGCACATACATCGCATAAGCTAACCGTTTCCGATCCAAAAACTCATCCGCCCCCCGGAGCACATTCTTACCCACCGCCTGCCCCAGGTAATAGCTCGCGTCCGCATACCGCTGCGCATCAAACGCCATCGACCCCAAAATCCCCGCAGCAAGCGCCAACGGATCCCCCGGCGCATCCCCCTTGAACGCAAACCCACCCTTATCCTTCTCCACCCAAATCTCCGCCCCCTTATACCCGTGCTCCATCATCCGCCCCGGATCCACCACCGTGAACCGAGGCTGCAAACAAGCCATCTCACTGCACCGCGCCGACCCCCATACCACGATATCTACCCCAAACCGCTTCCCAATCAGCCGTGCCTCCTTCTCCCCGGCCAAATCCCCCGCCCCAAGCCGCACCCGCTCATCCCCCTCGAACCGCACCACCACATCCTTCGCCCCCGCAGAAGCCTTCCCCAGCGCATCCGCCAAATCCTTCGCCAACCCCCGCCCCGCCTTGCTCTCTTCCTTATCCTTATCATCATGCGGATCAAAGCTCACCACCAGGATCGATACCGGCTGCGCCTCATCCTGCACCGCATTCTTCAAGAACACCGCATCCAGCCCCTCCCGGAGCTGCTCTTCCCGCACCCCCAGCACCACCCCGTAGGCCCACAGATCTCCCACCTCCGTCACCCGCACCCGCCCGATCGCCTGGTGATCCCGCGACGAAAGCACCTGGTACACGTCCCCCTCGACCACCTTGTCCTGCGCCCCCACGTCGAGCTTTACCCGGGCGAGATCCACCCCGACCACACGCCCCACGAACTTCCCCAGCCTCGCCCGGTCCTCCTTGCTGATCTTCCGCGCGCTCGCCCCGTCCAGCGACACCGCCTCCCGCTGGTAGAGCACCGCCACCCGCGCCAAGTCGTCGTAGCGCTCCACCACCACGGCCATCGCCACCGGCACGGCCCGGTCGAACCCCTTGCGGGCCACGTCGAGCAACACCCAGTCCCCCCGCTCCCAGCCATGTTGCGCGGGCAGCCCCACCACGAACAGCTCCCCCGAGCTCGCCGGCGCGCAGAGCACTGGCTTCCCTCGCACGGCCGCGGGTGCGCAGGCGGGCCGGGGCGGCGCGGTGCAGGCCAGCAGGAACAGCGCCGCGAAGAGCGCCAGGTGCTGGATGCGTTGGTGAAGCTGCGACATCGATCCCCTCCGGTTGAGCAACAACGAGGAGCATCCTACCCCGAGGGCAGCGCCGGGGACCAGAGGCCCGATCCCCGGGCGAGCCTCCTGCCCTTGGAGTATGCTCGCCCGGTGACTGCGACGGTTCGACGGCCGAGGTCCTCTCCCCGAGCAACGCCGGCGACGACCTGGTGACGAAGCTCCGTACCCTCGCAAGCACGGCGTCCCGCACTACTGGATCGTCGACCCCGAGCACTGCACCCTCACCGTGATGCGCTGGACCACCGATGGCTATTTGACGGCGCTCACCGCGGGCACCGAGGACGTCGTGCGCGCAGAGTCCTTCGAGGCCATCTGTCGCGGGCTGGCACGGGCCAAGAATAGGCACAGGCGGGCCGACCCGCGAACCAGGGGCGAGGCCGAGCCTGCCGATCCCTGTTCCCGCCGCATCGGGCGAGCCTGCGCTCGTGACACCTCTCGACCGACGGGCGCGCTTCCTTCACCCTCCCGAGCCTCCAGATCTATGCGATCGCGGAGCTCGCCCTGTAGCGCCGCCCGCGATCGGCGCGGGCGCGCGCAGAGCCACGCGCACTTGTGGAGGCGCGCCGTTCGGGCAAGACTGAGCTGGAGGAGCCTTCCCTGATGCGCTCTGCCCGCCCCGTGGCCTCGATCGCCGGCGTCCTCCTCCCCCTGCTGCTCGGCGCCGCCTGCGCTCCAGCCGAGAGCCCGCCGGAGCCGCCCGAGGCCATCGAACCGATCGGGGCGAGCGCGCTCGGCCTCACGGCCAATGACGCCATCGCCCGCGCCGAGCAATGGGTGAGCGCCAAGCTGCTCTATTGCCAGAGCCCGAACCACAAGTCCGACGCGGTAGACCCCGCCTGCCCGCCGATCTGCAACCGCACCGACAACCCGGCCTGGGATCCTTACCGATCCGACTGCTCCGGCCTGATCTCCTGGGCCTGGGGCCTGCCGCCGCCGGGCCGCACCACGTACCTGTTCGCGCCCTTCAAGACCGACATCACCCAGGTCATCCAGGCCTCGACGCTCGCCCCGGGTGACGCGGTCAACAACAGCCACCATGTGATGCTCTTCAAGGCGTGGACGAGCCCGGGCGCGGCGGCGACCTTCATCGAGGAGCCGGGGTGCAGCGCGAGCCCCAACTACGCCCACGAATTCACGGCGCCGGTCTCGATCAACGGAACCTCGATCACGGTCGAGGGCTCCGTCTACACCGCGATCCACCCCACCTTCCTCGGCCCCAACTGCCTGGATCAGTGCGCCTATTTCCCCCGGAGCGGGATGGCCGTGAGCCCCGTCGGCCAGGGGTACTGGATCGTGGACGCCGCGGGGACGGTGTACCCCGATGGCAACGCCGGCTTCTTCGGGGACATCAACGGAGCCCCGCTGGCGGAGCCCGTGGTGGGAATCGAGGCCACGCCGAGCGGACAGGGGTACTGGCTCGTGGCCTCGGACGGAGGTGTCTTCTCGTTCGGTGACGCGGGATTCCACGGCTCGGCCGGCGGGATGCCGCTCAACCAGCCCATCGTGGGGATGGCGGCGACGCCGAGCGGACAAGGCTACTGGCTGGCCGCGGGCGACGGAGGCGTCTTCTCCTTCGGTGACGCGGGATTCCATGGCTCGGCCGGCGGAATGCCGCTCAACCAGCCTGTCGTGGGCATCGCGGCCACGCCGAGCGGACAGGGCTACTGGCTCGTCGCCGCGGACGGAGGTGTCTTTTCGTATGGAGACGCCGGATTCTTCGGCTCGGCCGGGGGGATGCCGCTCAACCAGCCCATCGTGGGTATCGCGGCCACGCCGAGCGGACAGGGGTACTGGCTCGTCGCCGCGGACGGGGGCATCTTCTCGTACGGAGACGCCGGATTCTTCGGATCGCTCGGCGGGATGCCGCTCAACCAGCCCATGGTGGGGATGAGCCGCACGCCGAGCGGCCAGGGTTATCGCCTGGTGGCCGCCGACGGAGGCGTGTTTGCCGAGGGCGACGCGAGCTATCTCGGCAACGGGCTCGGCTCGACGTGCAAGGACGGAGCTCCGCAGCAATGCACGTTCGGCGCAGACGGCTGCCGGGCGTGGAAGAGCGGCCCGGCATGCGCCGCCGGCGAGGTGTGCAACCACGGGACCTGCCAGGCGAGCTGCGCCGACGCGTGCAAGAGCGGAGAGAGCCAGTGCAGCGGGGAGCAAGTAGAGCGCTGCGGCAAGTACGGGAGCGTGCCCTGCAATGATTGGTCGGCTCCCCTGCCCTGCCCTGCCGGGCAAACCTGCCAGGGCGGAGCGTGCGCGGATGCAGGCACGGGCGCGGGCGGCGGCACGGGCGCGGGTGGAGCGGCCGCAGGGGGAGGCCACGCGGGTGGGGCGAGCGGAGAAGGAGGCGCGGGGACGAACGTGTCCAGCGTGTCCAGCACGGGGACGAGCGGAGACAACGGATCCGGGGCGGGGACGAACGGAGACAGGGGCAGTTGCTCCCTCGGAGGCCGCGGAGGCGCGGATCCGTGGGCAGGACTCGCGCTCCTCGCGCTCTCGGCGCTCTGGGCGAGGCGGCGGCGCGCCTCGTCCAGCCCGCTCGCGCGATCTGCTCGCTCGCGCGCGCAGGTGAGATGATCCCATGTCGCGCGGCGCCTTCGGCCTGTTCTTCGCGCTCGGGATCGCCTCGCTCGGCTGCGGGGCGCGCTCGGCGTTGCCCGGCGGCGAAGGGGCTGGAGGCAGCGCCGCGAGCACCTCCACGAGCGCGGGGAGCGGTGGGAGTGGGCCCTGCACCACGCCGGTGCGGCGAGAGACCATCGTGCTCCATCCGGACACGACGGATCGCGAGACCGATCCGGCGCTCTCCCTCGCGAGCGACGACGGCACCTTCGTGATCGTGCTCTACGGCGCGCTCCCCGAGAACCCCACGGTCTCGCTCGTGCCGGCGCTCCTCCACACCGCGATGGCGCCCTGGAACGAGTGGCCACCCAAGGACATCGGGTCGATATTTCCCCTGTCGAATTCGGGCGGAGCGTCGTTCCGCGTGGCGCGCCACCCGGGCGATCTGTTCGCCGCGCTCTACGATGACGACCCCTCGCCCGAGCCGCATGTCGGCGTGACCCTGGCCACGCAGATCTCGCTCGGCGCGTCGGGCGCGTCGGGCGCGATCGTCGCGTCCCCCCAGGCCAGCGTGGCGCGCTTCCTCACCGAGGGCGAGGCGCACCTCGTCGGCGCGCAGCGCGGCGGCGGCCCAGCCGGAGCGCCGAAGGCGTATCAGCTCGACGGCGCGTGGAGCGCCGAGACGGCGGCCGGCACCAAGCTCGGCGTGCCGATCCACTTCGGCTGCGCCACGACGCCGATGGTCGCGGACGCCCGGCGCTCGGGGGACGGCGCGCTCGTGGCCTTCGCGAACGGCGCACCGCTCGGCGGCGCCGCATGCCTCGACGGCGACCCGATCGGCGCGGCGACGCAGATCCAGATCGCCCGCGTCGATCGCGAGGGCGACGCGGTGAAGATCACCCCGGGCGCGACGATCGGCGCGCTCGGCGGCGACTTCACGCTCGCCGTGCCCTCGCTCGCGCTCGCGTCCCGGCCCGGAGGCTCGGCCTTCCTCGCGTGGTACGAGGCCCAGTCGGGCCCGGGCGACGCATCCCCGGGGATCCGCGCGGCGGCGGTCGACGCCTCCGGGCAGCTCACCGGAGGCCCCTTCCCTGTCACCGGGAGCGTGACAGGCATGGCCGACCGTCCCTACGACGGCGGCTTCGCGATCGACAGCGCAGGCGATCGGCTGATCGTGGCGTGGCTGAACGATCCTTCGTCCGACTTCGACGCTGCGCCGCGCATCATCGTCGAGGAGCTCGACGCGCAGGGCCATGTCCTCTTCGCCGATGATCTGCCCGCCGATGGCCTGATCACCGGCCCGCTCGCCGTGCTCGCCTCGCCCTCGGGCACGTCGTTCCTCGTGGCGTGGTCCGCCTCGCCGAACGCGGGGACCGCGACCGCGTTCATCCATGTCACGCGGTACGACTGCGCCGCGCCGTGAGCGGCCCGGCTCGCACGCCTCCCCTCTGCGCTATTTGCCAGACTCCGGCTCTCCGTCACCCCGCAGCCCGAACCGCTTCATCGCCCGCTGGATGAACTTGCGGTTGACCCCGGCGAGCTCCGCCGCGCGCGACACGTTGCCTCCGGTCTTTTGCAACGCCTTCTCCAGATAGGCTCTCTCGTACGCCTCGGCCAGCCGCTCTCGTCCGGTGAAGAGCAGCTCGTTCAGATCGACCTCGGCGCTCACCGCGGCCGTCGCGGCGGGGGAAGGATCGCGCCCGCGCCCCGGGCTGATGCCGAGCGAGACCGCCCTCGCCACCTCGTTGCGCAGCTCACGCACGTTGCCGGGGAACGAGCGGGCGGCGAAGGCGTGGACGACCGACTCCGGCAAGAGCGATGTCGGTGCGCCGCGGCCGGCGAGCTTGGTCTCGAAATGGCGAAAGAGGAGAGGGATATCCCCGAGGCGCTCGCGCAAGGGAGGTAATCTGAGCGGGATGACGGCGAGGCGATAATAGAGGTCTTCCCGGAAGCGGTTCTTCTCGACCTCCTGCGCCAGCGATCGGTTGGTGGCGGCGACGATGCGCACGTCGACCTGGCGAGGGGCGTTGGAGCCGACGCGGCGCACGGTGCGCTGCTCGAGGACGCGCAGGAGCTTGGGCTGGAGGTCGATGGGCAGCTCGCCGATCTCGTCGAGGAACAAGGTGCCTCCGTGAGCGGCCTCGAAGGCGCCCGGGCGGTCGGCCACGGCGCCGGTGAAGGAGCCGCGCACATGGCCGAAGAGCTCGCTCTCGATGAGGCTCGGAGAGACCGCGGAGCAATCGAAGACGATGAACGGTTTGCCGGCGCGCTTGCTCTCGTCGTGGATCGCCTCGGCGGCGAGCTCTTTCCCGGTGCCCGTCTCGCCCTCGATGAGGACCGTCGCGTCCGTCGGCGCGACGCGCTCGATGATGGCGAAGACGCGGCGCATGGCGACGCTCTGCCCGATCATCCCGCCCATCTTGTCGCGGGTGGAGAGGGGGAGCTCGATCACGTCGGAGAGCATGCGGAGGCGCAGGGTGGTGCTGCCGATGGTGATGGTGGAGTCGGGGCGCGCGTAGGCGTCGAGGACGCGCACGCTGTCGAGCAAGGTGCCATTGCGGCTGCCGGCGTCGGTGATCCGGATGGCGTCGCCCTCGACCTTGACGATCAGGTGCTGCCGGCTGACCGTCGGGTCCTTGAGGACGAGATCGCAGGTGTTGCCGCTGCCGATGCGCGCCTCGGGGCCGGGGAGCTCGGCGATGGTGCCTTGATCGGGGCCCTTGACGACCTCGACGCGGACCTTGTGCGACGTGATCTTCGGGCCGCCGCGGTCGAGGGAAAAGGGGATCGTGGGGTCGTCCACGGCAAGGAGCATAACAGAGCGGGACGGCGGGCCCCACCGCCGCGGGCTCACAGATCGATGTGGTAGTCCTTGATCTTGTAGAGCAGCGCCCGGTGGCTGATCTCCAGCACCTCGGCCGCGCGCGTCCGGTTCCCCTTCGTCTTCGTCAGGGCCCGGCGGATCAAGATCTCCTCGATCACCCGCGCCGTCTTCTTGATCGACAGCTCACCGCTCGTCAGGTGCATCTGGATCGGGTCGCGCGCCTCGCGCACCCGCTCGGGCAGATCGTCCACGCCGATGGACTCGTGCTCGGTCAGCACCATCGCGCGCTCGATGGTGTTCTCCAGCTCGCGCACGTTGCCGGGCCACGCGTATTCGAGCAAGAGGCGCCTCGCCTCCGCGTCGACGCCGCGGATCTGCGTCCCGAAGCGGGCGTTGTTCCGGGCGAGGAAGTGGTCGAGCAGGATCGGGATGTCTTCTCGCCGCTCGCGCAGCGGGGGGATGGCGATGGGGAGCACGTTGATCCGGTAATAGAGGTCTTCCCGGAAGCGGCCGGCCTTGGTCTCGGCGGCGAGATCGCGGTGCGTCGCGGCGAGGATGCGCACGTCGACCTTGATGTCCTTGTTGTCGCCGAGGCGGCGGAGGGACTCTTCTTGCAGCACGCGCAGGAGCTTCACTTGCAGGCTCAGGGGCAGCTCGCCGATCTCGTCGAGCAGGAGCGTGCCGTGGTTGGCTTGCTCGAAGAGGCCCACGCGGTCGGTGGCGGCGTCGGTGAAGGCGCCGCGCCGGTAGCCGAAGAGCTCGCTCTCCAGCAGGTTCTCGGGGATGGCGCCGCAGTTGACGGCGATGAAGGGGCCGCCGCGCCGGCTCGACCGGCGGTGGATGGCGCGCGCCACGAGCTCCTTGCCGACGCCGCTCTCGCCGGTGATGAGCGCCGTCGTCTTGTACTCGGCGATCTTCGAGACGGTCTTGAAGATCGCCTGCATCTGCGGGCTCTTCGCGAGGATGTCCTCGAAGAGGTTCTCCTTGCGGATCTCCTGCCGGAGGGCGCGGTTCTCGCGGCGCAGGGCCTCGCGCTCCTCGGCCTTGCGCAGGGTGAGGAGGATCTCCTCGGACTTGAAGGGCTTCTGGAGGTAGTCGTAGGCGCCGGCCTTGATGGCGTCGAGGGCGAGGTCGACGTTGCCGTAGGCGCTCATCACGATGACCGTCGCCTCGATGCCCTTGGCCTTGAGCGTGGCGAGCAGGTCCATCCCGCCCATCTTCGGCATGCGCACGTCGGTGAGGATCACGTCGGGGCCGAAGGTCTCGACCAGGGCGAGCGCCTCTTCGCCGCTCGACGCGGTCTCGACCTCGTAGCCCTCCCGCTTGAGGGTGGTCCGCACGACCAGGCGCAGGTTTTCTTCATCGTCGACGACCAGGACGCGGCGCATCGGGATCCTCGCAAAGTTTTCTACACCGGGCCGGATCGGTGCGCAATGAGTTGCAGATCAGCCGGGCGGGGTGAGGTCGACCGAGGCGGTGGGAAAGGCGGGAAGCAGCGCGGTGCGTCGCGGATTTCGCGTCCTTTTCCGCGTTGACGCGAGGCGCCGGGGCTGTCATTCCGCCCCGCCGGAAGGTCACCCGGAGCAGCCCATGAGCATCAAAGAGCGACTCGTCGAGCAAGGGAAGAAGATCACCTCGTCCACCGCGTTCGTGCGGCTGGTGAGCAACGACAAGGTGATGCAGGTCGCGACGGGGGTGATGGATGCGCGGAGCCGCATCGAGGCGGCGCGGGGACATGCGGCGGAGGCGTGGAACGTGCTCCTGCACGGGCATGCGCTGCCGACGATCGATCCGGCGCTCGAGGGCGAGACGGAGGCGACGGGGGAGAAGCGGACGAACGGGGCCGGCCACGCTCGTGCAAATGGCAGCGCGGCGCCGGCGATCCGCGAGGGCGGGCTGACCACGCCGAAGGCGGCGGAGCAGGGCGCCGACGAGGAGAGCGCGGCGAAGAAGGGCAACGGGAGCACGCCGGTCACGCCGGAGATCGGCTCGGCGGAGCACAAGCTCTCGGAGCAGATGGCCGGGCGCGTGTCGCTCTCGAAGGTCGGCGGGCGCGATGTCTTCGAGAAGTGCTTCAAGTTCATGACCGCGGACAACGCCCGCTCGATGGGCGTCTACCCCTTCTTCCGCCCGCTCGATTTCAACAACGGGCCGGAGGCGCAGCTCGAGGGGCGCAAGGTCATCATGCTCGGCTCGAACAACTACCTCGGGCTGACGACGCACCCCAAGGTGCGCGAGGCGGCGCGGCAGGCGATCGAGAAGTACGGGACGAGCATGACCGGCTCGCGCCTCGTCAACGGGACGATGCGCCTCCACAAGGAGCTGGAAGAGAAGCTCGCCGCGTACCACGGCAAGGAGGCCGGGCTCGTGTTCACCACGGGCTACCAGGTGAACCTCGCGACCATCTCGTCGCTGCTCAGCAACAAGAAGAGCATCGCGGTGATCGACAAGGACGATCACGCCTCGATCTACGACGGCGTGCGCCTCGCCAAGGACGCCGGGGCGAAGATGGTGCGCTACAAGCACAACGACCCGGTCGCGCTCGACCAGGCGCTCTCGGAGCTCGCGGACGGCGAGGGCGCGCTGGTGATCACCGACGGCGTGTTCAGCGCGCAGGGCGAGATCGCGAACCTGCCCGGGATCGTCGAGGTGGTGAAGAAGCACAAGGCGCGGATCTTCGTGGACGACGCGCATGCGCTCGGCGTGATCGGGCCCGGCGGGCGCGGCACCGCGGCGCACTTCGGGATCGCCGACCAGGTGGACCTCATCGGCGGGACGTTCTCGAAGTCGCTGGCGTCGATCGGCGGCTGGCTCGTCGGCGATCGCAAGGTGCTCGACTACGTACAGCACTTCGCGTCGAGCTTCCTCTTCGCGGCGAGCGCGGCCCCGCCCTGCGTGGCGGCCGCGATGGCGGCGCTCGAGATGATGCAGGAGGAGCCCTGGCGGCAGGAGAAGCTGCGCGAGAACTTCACGTACATGCGCACGGAGCTCCGGCGCCTCGGCTTCGAGCTCGGCAAGACCGAGACGGCCGTGATCCCCATCTACATCCGCGACGACCTGCGCACGGTGATGATGTGGAAGAGCCTGCTCGACGACTACTCGATCTACGTCAACCCCTTCATCACGCCCGGCGTGCCGCCCAAGCAGCAGGTGCTCCGGACGAGCTACATGGCGACGCACGAGCGGATCCACCTGGATCGGGCGCTCGATGCGTTCGAGAAGGTCGGCAAGAAGTTCGGCGTGATCTGATCGCCGCGCCCCGCCGATCCGGCGCGCCGCGTGAACCGACCCCCACCCGGGGGCGTCAACCGGCGTTCACACCAGCGCGCATGCTGGCAAGATCGCGAGCCGGGCGGGCAAACAGGGCATTTGGCACGGCGCGTGATATGACAGTGTGAGCCGCCCGTGCGGGGTCCTCGCGCCCCCGGGCGGCCGCTGGAGGTTTCGATGGCTTTGCATGCGTCCCTTGGGCAGCGCTTGCGCGCTCGGAAGCGTTCGGGTGCGTCGAGCTGGCTCGGCGCCGTGGTCCTCGCCGGTCTGTTCGCGCTGCCCGCCGCCGGTTGCGGCGGCTGCGATGGTTCGAGCCTGGTGTGCGACGCCGACGGCAACAACTGCCAGATCTGCGACGGCTACGGCTGCCACCCCGCCAACCCGAACGCGAACGGCGACGGCGGCGGCAGCGGGACGACCAGCACCACCGGGGGGACGGGCGGCGCGTCGAGCGGCACCGGCGGCGCGTCGAGCGGCACCGGGGGCGCGCCCCCGTGCAACCCGGAGAAGGCGGCTTGCGCATGCCCGGAGAGCGGCGAGTGCCCGAGCGGGCTCGCGTGCATCGCGGGCGTGTGCGCGCCCGGGTGCAACTTCAGCTACGAGTGCGGCCCCGGCAACGTGTGCCTGAACGGCGCGTGCACCCCCGGCTGCGACCCCGACAAACCCTGCGCGGCCGGCTACACCTGCGAGAACGGCGCGTGCGTGCTCGACCAGCAGAACCCGCAGTGCAGCGCGGCGAGCCCCTGCCCCGCCCCGGAGGTGTGCGTCGACGGCATCTGCACGAACCAGTGCTTCAGCAACGAGCAATGCGCGATGGGCGAGATCTGCGACGGCTCGACCGGCGCGTGCATCCCGGATCCGTCGCCCCACAAGGCCTGCGGCGACATGGTGATGTGCCCCGGCGCCGGGCAGAAGTGCCTCGACGACGGGTACTGCCACTACCCGTGCGACAACGTGAGCCAGTGCAAGCTGATCGACAACCGCTTCGTGGCCTGCGACATGAGCATCTGCAAGACCGCGGAGGAGGTCGAGCCCGAGTGCACGCTCGCCAAGCCCTGCCCCGCCGGCAAGGACTGCGTGTCGAACAAGTGCCTGTAGCCGCGATCGCGGCGTGATCGAGCGGCGGTGCTCTCCGGGGCGCCGCCGCTCGCGTTTTGTCACCACGGATCACCGCGGCGGGAGCGGCGCCTCCACGTCCTTGCCGAAGACCCGGCGCAGCGCGGCCTTGGCGGCGAAGTAGCCGCACATGCCGTGCACGCCCGCGCCCGGGGGCGTGGAGCTCGAGCAGAGGTAGAGGCGCGGATCGGGCGTGGAATACGGGACGATCCGCGCGACGGGGCGGGTGAAGAGCTGGCCGAGATCGGTCACGCCGCCGGTGATGTCGCCGCCCACGTAGTTCTCGTTGTGGCGCTCGAAATCGACGCTGTTCATGGTCGCACGCGCGAGGATGCGATCCGAGAAGCCCGGCGCGAAGCGCTCCATCTGCGCCTCGATCGTCGCGGTCATGTCCTCGGTCGAGCCGCGCGGGACATGGCAGTAGGCCCAGCCGGTGTGCTTGCCCGCGGGCGCGCGCGTGTCGTCGAAGAGGCTCTGCTGGGCCACGAGCACGTAGGGGCGCGCGTGGTGCTCGCCCTTCCACACGGCCGCCTCGGCCTCGGCGATCTCGTCGATCGTGCCGCCGAGGTGGACGGTGGCGGCGCGCGCGCACGCGGGGGCCTTCCAGGGGATCGGGCCGTCGAGCGCCCAGTCGACCTTGAAGACGGCGGGGCCGTAGCGGTAGCGGCCGAGGCGCCTGCGGTAGCCCGCGGCGAAGTGATCGCCGGTGATCGCGAGGATCTGCTTCGGCGTGAGGTCGAAGAGGATGGCGCGCGCGGGCGGCAGATCGGCGAGCGTGCGCACAGGGCGCGCGGTCTCGATCTCGCCGCCGAGCGACCGGAGGTACGAGGCGAGCGCGTCGGCGATGGCCTGCGAGCCGCCGCGCGCGCAGGGCCAGCCGACCGCGTGGCCGGCCATGGCGAGGACGAGGCCGATCGCCGAGGTGAGGAGGCGCTCGAGCGGGAGGATGGAGTGCGCCGCGCACCCGGCGAAGAGCGCCTTCGCGTGCGGGCCCTGGAAATAGCCGTTGGCGAGGCCGACCGCCGAGCGGACGGCGCGCAGGCCGAAGCGGGTCATCGCGATCGGGTGCCGCGGGAGCCGCAGCGGGCCGAGCAGCTCCGGGAAGAGCACCTCGGCCTGCGCCACGAGCGGGCCCATCAGCCGCGTGTACGCCGCCGCGTCGGGGCCCAGCGTCTCGCCGGTCGCGTCGAGCGATCGCTCGAGCACGGCGGCCGTTCCATCGTCGAGCGGGTGCGCGAGCGGCGAGGTCGGGTGCACCCACGCGAGGCCATGCTCCGCCAGCGGCAAGGTGGCGAGGAAGGGCGATCCGAGCCCCATCGGGTGGATGGCCGAGCAGATGTCGTGCACGAAGCCGGGCAGGGTGAGCTCGGCCGATCGGGCGCCGCCGCCCACCGTGTCCTTGGCCTCGAAGACCTTCACGGAGAGGCCGGCGCGCGCGAGCGCCACCGCGGCCGAGAGCCCGTTGGGCCCGGCGCCGACGACCAGCGCGTCAAACATGTGCGGAGGCGCCATCGCCCCGTCTTATCCGATCTCGGGACGGGTGACAGCGGGGCGGAGCGGTCTACCAGCTCCCGTGGGAGCCGTGCGAGCCGTGCGAGCCGTGGCTGCCGTGCGAGCCGTGGCTGCCGTGCGAGCCGTGGCTGCCGTGCGAGCCGTGGCTGCCGTGCGAGCCGTGCGAGCAGTGCTGGGCCGGGATGACCCCGCCCGCGTCGTCGATCGCCATCGGCATGTCGCTCCCGGCGGCGGCCTTCTCGGAGATGCCGGCCTCCTGCTTCGAGAGCATGCCGCTCGGCGTGCGGGCGAAGCTCGGGAGCTTACCGGGACCGTTGTTCTTCGTCATCGCTGCTTCTCCTTCACCAACCGTTGAACCTTCTGCGCGAGCCCCCCGGACAGCCCCGGAGGACGCCTCGCCGCCGTGCGACGGCGAGGCGCTCCCGAGGGCGAGACGCCGGCTACTGCGTCGCCCGCACCGTGTAGGTGTTGCAAGACGCGCCGACGCCGCTCGCCCGGAAGACGCGCACCACGACGGAGGTGACGCGGCCCGTGCCATCGGAGCAGTTGCCGAGCGCCTTGCAGTTCCCCGGATCGACGTACTGGTTGTAGTTCTCGCCCCAGGTCTGGAGCGAGCCGCCGCAGCCGTTCGCGTTCGCGCCGCAGCCCGAGGTCATCACCTGGACGCGGTAGATGCCGCCGCCGTCGTTGATGAGGTTCACCTGCGGGGAGTAGCCATTGCCGAGGCCGGTGTTGGTGAAGTTGAAGATGAAGTAGTCGTCGCCCGACTCGTTGATCTGACCCGACACATCCACGGTGCTGCCGACGTTCAGGTTGCCCTGGGTCGACGCCGTGCCGCACGAGTGCGGGAGCGCGTCCGGCGAGGTGAACGAGTCACCGGGGCAGGTGTTGGCGACGCCGTTGCAGGTCTCCGCCGGGTCGCAGACGCCGGTGGAGGCGCGGCAGACGGTGCCGTTCGCGGTCTTTGCGTCGCCGGGGCAAGCCGCCGAAGCGCCCGTGCAGGCCTCCGCCGGATCGCAGACGCCCGCCGACGCGCGGCACACGGTGCCGGCCGCGACGAAGCTGTCGCCGGGGCAAGCCGCCGACACGCCCGAGCAGCGCTCCTCCACGTCACAGATGCCCGCCGACGGGCGGCAGACGGTGGCGTTGGAGAGGAAGCTGTCAGCCGGGCAGGTGTTCGCCACGCCGTTGCAGGTCTCGGCCTGGTCGCAGACGCCGGCCGCCGCGCGGCAGACGGTGCCGCTCGAAATCTTGCCGTCCGCCGGACAGGCCGACGAGGCGCCCGTGCAGGTCTCCTGCACGTCGCAGACGCCCGCCGACGCGCGGCACACGGTGCCGGCCGGGCTGAGCGAGTCGCCCGGACAGGCCGCCGACGCGCCGGTGCAAGCCTCCGCCGGATCGCAGACGCCCGCCGAAGCGCGGCAGATCGTGCCGGCCGGGGTGAGCGTGTCGGCCGGGCAAACGCCCGACGCGCCCGTGCAGGTCTCCTGCGGATCGCAGGGGCCCGCCGAGGCGCGGCACACGGTGCCGGCCGCGCTGAGCGTGTCGTTCGGGCAGGTGTTCGCCACGCCGTTGCAGGTCTCCTGCGGATCGCAGGCGCCCACGGAAGCGCGGCAAACCGTGCCGTTCGCCTTCACCGCGTCGGCCGGGCAGGCCGCGCTGTTGCCCGTGCAGTTCTCGGCCACGTCACAGAGGCCGCCGCCCGCCGCCGCGCGACACACGGTCGCCGCGGAGAGGAAGGCGTCGTTCGGACAGGCGTTGTTCGCGCCGTCGCAGCTCTCGGCCACGTCGCAGGCGCCGCCCGAGGCGCGGCAGACGGTGCCGGCCGGGCTGAGCGAGTCGGCCGGGCAATTGCCGCCGTTGCCGGAGCAGGTCTCGGCCGGGTCGCAGGCGCCCGTCGAGGCGCGGCAGATCGTGCCCGCGGGGATGTTCGCGCCCACGCAGACGCCGTTGTTGCAGGCGTCGTTCTGCGTGCAGCTCTGGTTGTCGTTGCAGGCCACGCCGTCGGTCGCGTGCGGGTTGCACACGTTCGCCGCGCCGTTCACGCACGCGGGCACGGTGGTGGAGCAAGCGCCCACGCCGCAGGAGATCGTCCCGAGGCCGTTGTCGACCTGGCCGTCGCAGTTGTTGTCGATGCCGTCGCACTGCTCGGGGGTCGGGTTGCCCGGCACGCAGCTCTGCACGTGACCGGCGACGCAGTTCTGCACCATCACCTGGCAGGCGCCGATGCCGCAGATCGTGGAGCCGAGGCCCTCGTCGGTCTGGCCGTTGCAGTCATTGTCGAGGCTGTCGCAGGTCTCGGCGCTCGGGAGCACCTGGCCCTGGCACGCGCCCCAGTGGCCCATCACGCAGGTCTGCGTGCCGCCGTGGCAGACGCCGACGTTCTGCGTCTGCGCCGAGCCCGTGTAGCAGCCCTGGGTCGAGCCGTTCACGCAGTCGCAGCCGTTGTCGACCACGCCGTCGCAGTCGTCGTCGAGCGCGCCGTCGCAGATCTCGGCGACCGGCTGGCCGGGCACGCAGCTCTGCACCTGGCCGCCGACGCAGTTCTGCACGGTCACCTGGCAGGCGCCGATGCCGCAGGTCGTCGAGCCGAGGCCCTCGTCCACGCTGCCGTTGCAGTCGTCGTCCTGGCCGTTGCAGGTCTCGGGCACGGTGCACGCCCCGCCGCAGTCCACGCCGGTCTCGTCGCCGTTCTTCACGCCGTCGGTGCAGGTCGCGGGCTGGCAAACGCCGTTCACGCACACGCCCGTGCCGCAGTCGCTCGGGCCGCTGCAGCCCTGGTTCGGGTTGCAGGGCGCGCAGGTCCCGCCGCAGTCCACGTCCGTCTCGGCGCCGTTCTTCACGCCGTCCGCGCAGCTCGGGACCTGGCAGACGCCGCCCGTGCACACGCCGCTCTGGCAGTCCGCCGGCGCGGCGCAGCCGATGTTGTTGCCGCAGGGCGGGCAATTCGAGCCGCAGTCGACGCCGGTCTCGGCGCCGTTCTTCTGGCCGTCGTTGCAGGTGGGCGCCTGACAGATGCCGCCGAGGCACACGACGCTGTTGCAGTCGGCCGCGACGCTGCACTTCTTGGTCGGGCCGCACGCCTGGCAAGAGCCGCCGCAGTCGACGTCGGTCTCGTTGCCGTTCTGCACGCCGTCGGCGCAGGTGGGCGCGGCGCAGACGCCGCCGATGCAGACACCGCTCTGGCAGTCGCCGCCCACGCCGCAGCCCTGGCCGTCGCCGCAGTCGGGGCAGGAGCCGCCGCAGTCGACGTCGGTCTCGTCGCCGTTCTGGGTGTGATCGTTGCAGACCGGCGCCGCGCAGAAGCCGTTGACGCAGACGTGGCTGGCGCAGCCGGCGTTGTCCTGGCAGTGCGAGCCGTCGACGCAGGGCGTGAGCTCGCAGCCGTTCTGGTTGTTGCCGTCGCAGTCGAACGAGCCGGCGTTGCAGCTCGTCACCTTGCAGGTGCCGGTGGCGCAGGAGGCCTGCGAGTTCGGCAGCGCGCACTGGACGCCGCAGGCGCCGCAGTTGGCGTTGGTGGCGAGGTCGATCTCGCAGCCGTTCGCGGGGTTACCGTCGCAGTTGTCGAAGCCGAAGTCACACGCGCCGAGGGTGCACGCGCCCGCCGGGCAGGCCGGCGCGCCGTGCGCGGGGTTCGGGCAGACGTTGCCGCAGCCGCCGCAGTTGTTGACGGTGTTGGTGTTGATCTCGCAGCCGTTGGCAGCGATGCCGTCGCAGTCCGCGGTGCCGGCCGGGCAGACGACCTTGTAGCAGAGCGACAGGTACGGCTGCTTGGCGACCACGCCGTTGTGCACGGCGCTGTACGTCGTCTTGGCGGCGCCGGCCTGCTCGAGCAGCACGCCGTTGTTCGGCTTGTTCCCGCTCACCCAGTCCTGGGTCAGCGTCTTGATGTCGAAGTTGAGCGTGGCGGTGTTGTTGGAGACGGTCTTGAGGATCGCCGGGTCGAAGCCGCCGCCGAAGCTGTTCCAGGTGACGGTCGCCTCGGACCACCCGTTGAGCACGTTGTGGAGGTTGATGCTGGCGAGGCCGTTGTTGGTCTGGCTCACGATGAGCGCGGAGCTGACGACCTGGGTACCGAGCGGCAAGAAGCTCAGGTCGAACTTGATGAGCGTCTGGAAGGGCAACGCCGGGCCGCTGGAGCTCGCCCCCGTGTAGTCGAACGCGCCTCCGCCGTAGTTGTTGTTCGGCTTCTCCGCGGAGAGGTAGGCGTCGTACGCCTTGTACGTGCCGCCGAGCGCGGTCGGCTGGGCGTTCTTGACGACGATGCACACGGTCGGCGTGCCGTTGGCGGCCTGCTGGGTCTCGCCGAGCGCCTCGGTGGGCTGCGCGGTGGGCTCGCTCTGGCCGCGGCTGTCGATGGTGTCCCCGCAGCCCTGAGCGCCCGCGAAGCCGAGGCCGATCACGCATGCCAGCGTGGCCGCGACCTGGCCGGCGACCCGGACCCCTCCCAGGGAAAGCGAGCCCGGCCGACGCTCTGTCTCGGCCTTACCGCTCTGCGGTTCGACGCGCTGGTGCTCCATGGTCATCTTCGGGTGCTCCTCATTGCTTTTTGCCAAATCCGCGCAAAGCCGGATTTTTCATCGTTACCCTGAACCCACCAGGCTTGCAAGCCCGCCGTTACGGTGCTTTTTCGATTTGCGCTCCGGCCTCTTCGGCTCGTTCGGTCCGTTCGGCTCGGCGAGGTCGGCTTGACCGGGTCGGCCCAGGCGGCTAATCGCTGCTCATGCGCTCCTTTCGGTCGACCGTCCTCCGTCCCGTCGCGCTGGCCCTCGCCCTGACGGGCCTCTCGGCGATGGCTCCGGGCTCCGCGATGGCCCAGACCCGCGTGGCCGTGGTCGATGTCCAGCATGCGGTCATGCAGACCGAGGACGGCATCCGCGCCCAGGCGACGCTCAAGCGCCTCTTCGACAAGCGCCAGCAGGAGCTCGACGCCAAGCAGGTCGAGCTCGGCAAGGCGCGCGAGGACATCGAGAAGCAGTCGCGGGTGCTCTCGCGCGAGGCCCTCCAGAAGCGGATGGAGGACTGGCAGCGGCGGATGGTCGAGCTCCAGACGGTCTACGTCGACTTCAGCAAGGAGCTCCAGAAGAAGCAGGCGGAGATCACGCAGCCGATCATCAAGAAGATGGTCTCGGTCATCAAGCGCATCGCCAAGAAGCACGGCTACGACGTGATCATCGACAAGCAGGCCGCCCCCTACGCGCGCGACGATCTCGACCTGACCGACCTCGTCGTGCAGACGTACAACGGCGGGGGCGGGGGCGACGCCGACACCGGGGACGAGAAGAAGGACGACAAGAAGGAAGAGAAGAAGGACGACAAGAAGGATCCGCAGTGATCCTCCGGGGAGATCGCGATCCGTGATCGGCCCTGCGCCCTCGCCCCTCACCTTCCGCGCGCCCATCGCCCTCGGGCGGCTCGCCGAGCACTACGGCGGCGAGGTCGATCCTGCCGCGCGCGATCTCCTCGTCTCCGCCCTCGGCCCCATCGAGACGGCGGGCGAAGGCGAGCTCGCGCCCTTCGTCGGGCGCCGCTACCTGCGCGCGGCCCGCGCCTCGAAGGCGGTGATCCTCACCGAGCTCGCGCTCGCGCAGCACCTGCCGGCGGGCCGGCGGTGGATCCACCCGTACGCGCTCTACACCCTCGCGCGCATGCTCCACGATCTCGGGCCGCCGCCTCCGCCGGACGAGCGGCACCTCGCGTTCATCGAGGCGGGCGCCGCGGTGGACGAGACGGCCTCCATCGGCGTGGGCGCGGTGATCCGCGCGGGCGTGACGATCGGGCCCGGGGCGCGCGTCGAGCCGCAGGCGGTGCTCTACGCGGGCACGAGGGTGGGCGCGCGCGTGAAGATCGGGGCGGGCGCGGTGGTCGGCAGGCCCGGGTTCGGGTGGACGAAGAGCCCGGACGGGGCGCTCTTCGCGATCCCCCAGCTCGGCGGGGTGGTGATCGAAGACGACGCGGAGATCGGGCCGCTCTGCACGATCGACGCGGGCACGCTCCGGCCGACGGTGATCGGCCGCGGGGCCAAGCTCGACGCGCATGTCCACGTGGGCCACAACGGGCGCATCGGCGCGGGCACGCTGGTCGCCGCGCAGTCGGGCTTCGCCGGCTCGGTCGAGGTCGGCGCCGGGGTTCGGCTCGGCGGGCAGGCCGGCGTCGCCGATCACGTGAAGATCGGCGACGGCGCGAACGTCGCCGCGAAATCCGGGGTCATCGGTGATGTCGATCCAGGCGCGACCGTGGCAGGCTATCCTGCGCTCGACCGGGTGCGGTGGCTCAAGGTGACCGCCCGCGCCCTGCGCGATCTCGACGAGCGGCCGAAGAAGCGCGGATGACCCAGAGCCCCGGACGACGAGGGAACAGAGAGACGACGATGGCGACCGAACGGCCCGAGCGACCCCGCGATCCGGTGACCCTCGACATCCACCAGATCCTCTCGATCCTGCCCCACCGCTTCCCGTTCGTGATGGTCGACCGGGTGACGGAGATCCTCCCCGGCAAGAGCATCCGCGGGCACAAGTGCGTGGCCTTCAACGAGCCCTGGTTCCCCGGGCATTTCCCTCAGCGGCCGATCATGCCCGGGGTGATGATCCTCGAGTGCCTGGCGCAGATCGGCGGCATCCTCGCGTACGCCTCGGAGCCCTTCGATCCGGCCTCGAACCTGATGTTCTTCCTCGGGATCGACAAGGCGAAGTTCCGCCACACGGTGACGCCCGGCGACCGGCTCGACCTCTTCGTCGAGGTGCTCCACCACCGCTCCAACGTGTGGAAGCTGCGCGGCGAGGCGAGCGTCGAGGGCGCGCTCTGCGCCGAAGGCGAGCTGCTCGCCTCGGTGGTCGACCGGCAGCCGTGAGCGCGGTCGTCATCCACCCGAGCGCGCTCGTGGCGCCGAGCGCCGTGCTCGGCGAGGGCGTGGTGATCGGCCCCTTCGCCGTGGTCGAGGACGAGGTCGCGATCGGCCGCGAGACGAAGATCGAAGCCCACGCGGTGATCCGCAGCGGGACGAAGATGGGCGAGCACAACCTGGTGCACCCCTTCGCCGTGCTCGGCGGGACGCCGCAGGACCGGCGCTTCGCCCGCGAGCCGACCGAGCTGGTGATCGGCGACCACAACGTGTTCCGCGAGCACGTGACCGCCCACCGGGGCACCGCCCACGGCGGAGGCCTGACCCGCGTGGGGAGCCACGGTCTCTTCATGGCCGGCGTGCACCTCGCCCACGACACGAAGGTCGGCGACCACGTGATCCTCGCCAACAACACGCTGCTCGGCGGCCACGTCGAGCTCGGCGATCACGTGGTGACCGGCGGGCAGGTGGCGCTCGCCCCCTTCGTGCGGGTGGGCGAGCGCGCCTTCCTCGCCGGCGGGGCGATGGTGGAAAAGAGCGTGCCCCCCTTCGTGATCGCCGCCGGCGATCGCGCCCGCGTGCGCGCGCTCAACAAGGTGGGCCTCGGCCGCACGGGCGTGCCCGAGCCATCGCAGAAGGCGCTGGAGCGAGCCTTCAAGGCGATCTTCCGGAGCGAGGTGCCGCAGGCGTTGGCCGCGCTCGCGCTCGTCGACGACGACGATCTTTTCGTGCGCGCGCTGGCCCGCGCGGTGGTGGCGCAGCCGAGCCGCTGATCCGATCAGGTCGCGGGCTTCTTGAGGAACTTCTGCGGGTCGGCCTGGAACTTCTTGGCGCAGCCGGGGCAGCAGAAATAGTACGTCTTGCCGTCGAGCTCGACCTTGGGCGAGTCGGCGGCGACGGTGAAGTCTTCGCCCGAGACGGGGCAGTGGGTCTTGTCGCCGACCTTGGCCTCGCCGATCGGCTTGAAGTCGGAGGCGCCGGCCGTGGCCGCGCCGGAGGCGTTGCCGGATGCGCCGCCGCATGCGGCGAGGGCGAGGGAAGAAGCGAGGGTGAGGGCGAAGAAGAGGACGCGCATGGGGTGCTTCTAGTGCAGGCCGCGCGCTCCGTCACGGTGAAGTCGCAGCGAGAGACACGCGCATCGGCGAGGAGCAAGAAGCACTTACGCTACGTCAAGCACGACGCGCGGCGAGGCAGCGTAGGCTCGTCGAGGGTCTCCATAGACTCTCCGAGGGTTTATCGAGACTCACCGAGGGTCGAGCTCGACGCGCGGCGAGTCGGTGAAGACTCGCCGAGGGTCTCGGGAGACCTCGCTGGACCGCGGAGGGGGCATGAGCGCGGGTCTTCAAAGAGTCTCCGAGGGTTTCTTGAGACTCGCCGAGGGTCTCGGGAGACTCGAGGAGAGTGAACGTCGACCCGGCGAGGGAGGGGTCCGCGGAAAAAACGAGTTTCGGAAGACCCGGCGAGAGTCTCGGGAGACCCCGGGAGAGTTTCGAAAGACCCGGCGAGAGTCGCCGGAGCAAGGCCCCGCGCCTCCGAGTCACGCCACGCGGCCAAGCTCGACCAGCACCTCGTCGAGCGAGGAGGCCACCACCGCCCGCTCGACCCAGCGCTCCAAGAGATCGACATCGCGCTCGGCGAGGATGCGCGCCCGCGCCGCCTCCGGCACCGCGATACCCCGAACCCGCAACGCCGCCAGCAACGCCCGCGCTTCCCCCGTGCTCTCGCCCTCGGCGCGCCCCTCGGCGCGACCCAGCCGGCGCGCATCGGCCCAGTTCCCTTGGATGGTCACGACGAACTCCTCTTCTTCACGGGTTGCGCTCGGTTTGCTCCCGAGCACATGCTCCAAATCTACCAGGATCTGCTCCGCCACGGTACGCTCGTGCGCCTCTTCTTCCAGCGCGCTGAGCTCGATGATCGCCTCCCGCAGCAGCGGGCCGCCCGCCATCAGCCGCACGAGCAGCGTCGACCGGTCGCGCGGGAGCTCGCCGGCCGCGACGATGCCCACCTGGAGCGCGCCCGTCGTTCCCACGAGCGCGCCGGTCCCGAAGAAGACCCCCGGCGGCCATCCCTCGGCGGGCGTCGCGTCGAAGATGGAAAGGGCGGCGCCTGGAAAGCGGGCGGCGATGATCCAGCATCGCGGGGGCACGAAGGAGCTCGGGCATGACGCGCCACGGTCTCGCTCGGCCTCCCGCCGGCGCTGCTGCCGGAAGGCGAGGAGCTTGCCGAGGCAGGCGAGCGCGTCGTCCTCGTTCGGCGCGGCGCTGTAGAGCTCGATCAGGCACGGGGTCGCGGCGATCCGGCCGAGCAGGCCGAGCTTGTCGCGCTCCGCTTGCCTTTCCGGGTCGGGCTCGTGACGGATGTCGACGCGCCGGGCGGGAGGCGCGACCTCGGCTTCGATCTCCGTGGGACCGCTCGGGCGGAGCGCGGAGGCGCCGACGGCTTTGCCGATGTAGTCGTAGAGGTTGTGCATACGGGAGCGCCCCCGGCCAGATCGGCAGGCACATGATCTCTATCGGCGCGAGATCGGTCTTCGTTGCGTGGGGCAGGTCGATTTTTTTGGGGGGCTCCCGGGTTCGGCATCGATACCCTGAGCGTCACGTGGATCACGAGGACCTCCGGATGCTGCTCCTCGCGGTGGACTGCGGGTCCATCCAGGCCGCGGCGCGCCAGCTCGGCATCGCGCGGTCGCTGCTGCGCCGGCGGATCGACGCGCTCGAGAGCGAGGTCGGCGCGCCGCTCCTCCACCGGAGCGCGGGCGGTGTGCACCTCACGGCGGCGGGCGGGATCGTGATCGCGCATGCCCGGGGGCTCGTCGAGGGCACGCGGGCGATGCTCGCGGAGGCGCGCGCGGCCGAGGGCGAGGCGACGGGGACCATCCGGTCGTTCGAGCCGATCGGGATGCCGCTCCAGATGCGGGTCAGCACGCTGCTCATGACCCACAGCGCCGTGCCGAAGCTCCGGTTCGTCGCGCGGCAGGTCGAGGATCCGCTCGCGCACATCGACGAGCCGTGCGAGCTCATCTTCCACGAGGGCGATGCCCCCGGCGGCACCTGGTACTCGCGGGTCGTGCGGCGTCTGCCGATTCGTGTGCTCGCCTCGACCTCGTATCTCCGGGCGAGGGGCACGCCGCAGCACCTCACGGATCTCGCCGGCCACGACATCCTCGGGTGGGCGCGGCCGAGGCACCGCGCGGATGCGTGGCCGCTCTTGACGGGCGGCGTGGTGGAGGTCTCGCCGTGGCTCGTGTCGCCGGACCTCTTCCTGATCCAGAACATCGCGGCGGGGGGCGGTGGGCTCATGTTCGGGCCGCATGTCCCCTTCTTGCCCGAGCCGCCGGTCGACGCGCTCGTCCCGGTGCTGGAGGGCCTCGTCGGCGACGAGATCTTGATGCGCGTCTCGACCCCGCACCGCGCCCAGGCCGATCCCCGGACGCGCCGCACGATCGAGCAGATCCAGAAGCTGCTCGACAGTGTCCCGGACGTGTAGACGCGACCGCGTGAGCAAGCCTGCATGGTGCAGGTTCCGGCCAGGGGGTGGCCGGATCGAGCCATAGCGGCGTCCGCGCGGCTCCGGTAACGAAACGAGAGACACGGAGGAGCGGTGTCGTGCGCAGAGCCGAGGCTTCATGCGCTGGGCCGACGTCCGTCCGCGCCGGCCCGGAGGAGGATTCGACGATGAGAGACGCCCGTCATGCAAGGTTGCCCACGCCGTTCATCGCGGCGCTGTTGTTCGTGCTCGCGGGCTGCGGCTCGACCGAGCCCACCGGTGGAACGAGCGGCGGAGAGACCGATGGCCCCACGGTGGATCCGGCCGACCCGCCGACGCTGCTCAGGACGGCGGCCTCGGGCACGAAGATCGATCACGCGGCCAAGAACACGTATTACCTGTGCCCCCGCGCGCCGATCACGCCGCCGCTCACCCGGGGGAGCGCCCCGTGGGTCGACGGGGATTCGATCGTGCTCTCGAAGCTCGCGGTCGTCGAGGGCTCGGTGACCATGACCCACGAGTTCGCGATGACGATGACGGACACCCAGCGCCACCTGAAGGGCAACGGCATCCCGAACCACGCGATCGGCAAGTTCCCGATCGAGAAGGGCACCGCGGCCTACGATTACTACG
Organism: Byssovorax sp.; assembly: GCA_046351295.1. Taxonomy (GTDB): domain Bacteria; phylum Myxococcota_A; class Polyangia; order Polyangiales; family Polyangiaceae; genus JAXLYT01. The sequence goes on along the minus strand of JAXLYT010000003.1, from coordinate 230,994 downwards.
CGGCCCTCCCCGCGGAGGGCTACGACAACGCCGCCGAGATCCCCGTCGCGCCCTACGACATCGATCTGATGCTCCCGCGCGACCCGACGCCGAACGCCACGCCGAGCTGCGTGAAGTCGATCTTCATCGGCGTGGTCAGCCAGACCGGCGGCGCCTGGCACCTCGAGATCGCCCCCGACAACCAGAAGCGCCTCTACGATCCGATCTCGGCGCTGCCCCTCGATAGCTGCTGGGGCCACCCGTACATGGAGCAGTACCATTACCACGCGTATTCGTGGAAATGCTTCCCCGACCAGGGCAAGGAGGGCGAGCACTCCCCGCTCTTCGGCTATGCGATCGACGGCTTCGGCGTGTACGGGCCGCGCGGCGAGGGCGGCAAGCTGGTCTCGAACGACGACCTCGACGAGTGCCACGGCCACACGCACATGATCGAGTGGGACGGCCAGATGAAGGAGATGTACCACTACCACCAGAACAACCAGTTCCCCTACTCGATCGGCTGCTTCCGCGGCACCCCGATCGATCTCCCCGACCACCTCCAGCACTGAGCTGTTCCTCGAGGGAATCAGCGATCACTTGTGCAAGAGAAGCTCCTGATCACAGGGCTTCGTGTCGCCTGCGCCGGTGAACCAGTTGACGAGACACGCATCGCCCGGGTCGCCCTGGTACCAGAGCAAACCCCCCTTGTGCTTCTCCTGCAAGCGGGCCTTGCGGATCACCGTCAGCGCCTCGGGTTGATCGAGGTGCTGCACGACCCGCGCCGTCAACTCAGGCTCCAGGCCGATGATGGCTTGATAGTTGTCGCGCAGCTCGGCGAGCGTCGTGGGCTCGAGGCCGCCGGACGAGTACTCCGTGAAATCACCCACGTTCTTCGACCCCTTGATCTCCGGGCGGCGGAGGCCGTTTTGCCCGTAGATGCGCATCGGCCGGTAGGTCGATCCATGGCAGTCGAGCGTCCCGCAACGGCGCTCGAAGACGGCGGAGACCGGCTGGAAGTCGGCTCCGTCGGCGCCGAAGGCGGGGCCTTTTTCGAGGTCGAAGGCCGTCGGATCGACGCTGGAGCAGCCGCCGAGGAGGCCCATCGACAGGACCATGGCAAAGGGGCGATAAAGGCTCATTGCGGGATCCCCGGGCAGTCTTTTCCTGGGCCTTTGAAGGGGCTCTTGGCTTCGTCGACGCAGTAGACCCAGCCGGGTGAGCCCTGGTCTTGCTTGCCTGTGTGGCAATCGGCGCAGGAGCCGGCGCGGCTGATGCGCGTCGACATGTAGCGGGGCACGGTGCCCTTGCCGCAATCGATCTTCGCCTGGAGGGGGAAGCCAGGGTCCCAGTCGTCTTTCTTGATGTAGAAGTTACCGATGCAGTTGGTCTTCACCGTCTTTTCGACCCGGAAGGCGTCGGTCAACGTCACGGTGACGCCCTCGACGGGGGTGAAGGCGTCGTCGTCGCTCTTCGCGGGGATGGCGAAGATCGTCCCGCCGATGGCGAGCTCGGGCTCGGCGCCCTTGTAGGGGCCGTGGCAGAGCAAGCAGGGCTGGCCGGGGCGGTGGTACTCGCTCGGCTCGACGCCGGGCACCTCGCCGCCGAGGGCGTCGATCCGCACGTCGAGGGCGGGGTTGCCGCAGCCGATCGCGAGGACGGCAGGCAGCGCGAAGACCGACGAGAGCAGGGCGCGGGGGCTCATTCGAAGGCGGCCTCCACCGTGGTCGCCCCGAGGAAGCCGAGGCGATCGAAGAGATAGAGGTGGTTCAAGAAGCGCGTGTAGATCACGTCGCCGAGCACCGAGACGGCCCAGGTCTTCTTCTCGCCGAGCGCGTAGCGGAAGCCCGCGCCGAGCGTGAGGCCGACGAGCGGGCCGAGCTCGCGATCGCCCGTGCGCAGGGCGGGCACGGCCACGCCGATGAGGTTCTTGTCCTTGTCGGTGAGGGGCGCGCCCTCGTAGGCCAGGCGCCAGAAGCTCGTCCCGGACTGGGCGTTGAAGCGGAATTGCGGCCAGACGCGCCAGCGCTCGTCGAGGTCGATGAAGTACTGCGCCGCGGTCGTCGAGGCCTTGAGGCCCCAGCTATCGACGTAGAGGCGCTCCTCGGCGCGGATGGTGCTCGATCGGAAGCGGTGGGCGATGAGGCCCGCGACGGCCCAGCGCTGGCGGTTCGTGGGGAGCTGCTCGTAGGGGCGGATGGGCAGGCGGTTCGCGGCGACGCCCTCGATCGACAGGCCCACGGGGACGCGGGCCGCGACGTCGGGGGCGAAGAGCGGGATCGTCCGGTAGGGCTTCGAGGTGTCGCCGTCCTCGATCACGGCGGTGAAGCTCGTGGCGAGGAAGGTGGCCTTGTCGAGCACGAAGGTCACGCCGGCGTCGATGCCGTGGCGGGTGATCTTGTGCGAGAAGGCCGAGAACGAGGTGCCGGCGCGGCCGGAGATGTCGTACGAAAATTCGTAGCCGAGGTTCGGGGTGATCGTCTTTTGCCGCAGATCGACCGAGGCGCCGCCGCCGACGGAGGTGGCGAGGTAGTCGGGCTCGCGCGAGAGGTTGCCCTTGAGGCTCACGTCGACATCGCCGAACTTCTTGTGGCCGCTCAGCGCGGGGACGTAGCGCGTCTCGCGCCAGCGGGGCGAGGCGGTGGCGATGATGTCGGTCGAGGCCGCGGTCACCACGTCGACGAGGAACGAGGCGTTGACGCCCCAGCCGCCGGTGGGGCTCTCGGCCGACGCGAGGAAGGCGGGCGTCACCACGTCGACGTGATCGCTGTCGTGGTAGCCGGAGAGCTCCATCCCCACGCGCAGATCGAACGAGAGGCCGGAGCCCGAGCGCAGGCACTTGGCGAAGTCGTCGCGGGTCTGCGCGCTGAGCATGCAGCGCATCGCCTCGCGATCGCTCTGGAGGCCGAGCTTGATGTCGACCGTGCTCGTCTTGCCCTCGGCCGCCTCGATGACCTGCTCGAACTGGAGGTCGGCGCCGTTGACGCGGCCCGAGGCGCGGATCGTCCGCTGCCCGGGGTTGATCCAGATCTCCCCGTCGAGCTTCTCCGCCGGGATCTCGACGTCGTTCATCTTCACGACGAGGCCGTCGGCCTTGGCCGGGCGGTGGATGACGATCTTCGGGATCTTGTCCTTGATGCCCGAGGCGCGCGATCGGGCCTGGTTGCCCGTGGTGGTGAGGCCGAAGCGGCCGGCCGTGTCGGCGACGATCTGGTAGTCGCCGAGCGCCTCGATCCACAGGCCCGCGCGCTCCTCGCACGAGGCGGCGAGGAAGCGGGTGGAGACGCGGTTCTCCGCGGCGAGCGAGGCCTGCGCGTAGTCGGCGCAGTCGAGCCAGTCGCGGCTCTTCTCGGCGCTCTGCGCCTCCTCGAAGTAGAACGCGGCCTCGGGGTTCCGCCATCCGCGCACGGGGCGCCCGCCGCCGGCGTAGACCTTCTTCGGCTTGCGCGGGCCGGTGCCGAGCTTCTGCGTCTCCGGCGATCCGCCGCTCGCGGAGCCGCCGGAGCGCGCGTCGTTGAAGGCCTTCTGGATGTCGGGGTTGATGAAGTCGCTGAAGAGCTTGGCGGCCGGGTCTTCCTTGAGCGCGGCGGCGAAGGCTTCCTTCGCTTCCTTGGGCTTGCTCATCCCACCCGCGTAGATGGTGCCGTACGCGATGAAGAGCTTGGCGCGGACCTTGGGGCTGCACGCGGAGGCGGTCACGCAGGCCTGCTTGGCGAGGTCGAGCTGCTCGATCGCGCCCTTGAAATCGGAGTTGAGGTAGTTGCCCTGGAGGGCCGCGTCGATGACGACCTCGACCTCCTGATCGTTCGACCCGGCGGAGGCGTCGCGGCTCACCGCGAGCACGAGGCCGATCGCGGCGAAGCAAAGGGTGCGGGCGAAGATCCGGAGGCTCACGCGCGGCGCACTATACAGCGTCGCTCAAGAAGACGTAGCCCGGGGGAACCCCGGGCTACACGACGCAAGCCCGCGAAGGCGGGCTTCTCTCGTGTAGCCCCGGGTTTTAACCCGGGGTTACCTAGTTGCAGCCGCAGCCGCTGCCCGTGCCGCCGCTGCCGCCGGTCGCGCCCTCGGAGATGGCGCGCAGGTGCGACTCGCCGAAGCCGGTGAGGTCGGAGGCGACCATGGTGGGGTGGGCGAGCTTGCCGCGCTCGTAGGGCGCGACGGTGGCGCAGCCGGACGCGGCGCCGAGCGCCACGACCATCACCACGAGGGTGACGATGGAGGAGATCAGGGTGCGGGGCTTGGTCTCGGCGGGGCGGTGGCTCTTCGTGGTCATCGCTGGCTCCAGGGTACGCTCGGTCAGGGCGTACTGCACAGCCCATGCCGGTCGTTTTTTTCGTCCCAGGTCGCAAAATCGGCACTCTTCATACCCCGGACGAGCCCTTGCCCTGGGTCCTGGTTGATCCATCTCGGATCCATCGCTCCCCAGTCAGGGCGATCCGCCGCCGCCGCCAGTACCACCAGCGCCGCCGGCCGGCTTGTCGAGCGGCTCGCCGCACTGGGCCCAGGCCACGACCTTTTCGTAGAGCGCGTCGGGGAGGCGCGTGCCCTGGGGCATGGGCTGGCCGCCGCCCTTGTCGCCGTGCAGGTTGCAGAGGATCCAGGTGTGGCCCGGAGCCTTGTCCGACAGGTACGGGTAGTTCTGCTGGCCGACGTAGCCCTTGAGCGTCTGGTAGCTCTGCTCCGGGTCCTCCGGGAGCTTGAGCACCGTCTTCGGCCCGTGGCAGCCGAGGAGCGCGCAGCTCGGGATGTCGCTCTCCGCCGCGCCCGTGGTGAGGGCCGGCCAGATGTCGTCACGCCACGAGAGGGTGCACGCCGGGCCGGGCATCTGCGGGATGTCGGGGCAGCCGTCCTCCGTGACCTTGGGACCGCCGGGCGGGCCGTAGGGGCATTGATCGTCGTGGTTGTTCGGGTCGGTGCCCTCCTCGCAGATCTGATCGCCCACGTGGTTGCAGGCGGCGAGGGCCAGCAAGATGCCCGGAATGAAGCGGCGCGATCCCATGCGGGCGCCATGGTCGCATCTCGGAGGCCACAAAGTCGATCGGCTGTACTAAGCTCCGCGCCCGGCCCCTCCCCGCGAGGAGGGCGCCGCCCTTCAACGACGGAGACCTTCATGATCCCCACCTCGACTGCCCGCTCCTTCGCCCCGCTCCTCGCCTTCGCCCTCGCGCTGCCGGTGCTCGGCTGCGGCGGCGGAGCCGCAGAAGGCGGAGGCGCGAAGAGCCCGCTCATCGGCGCGGCCGCCCCCGATTTCAAGGCCGACTACATCGTCGGCGACGGCCCGAAGACGCTGAAGGACGCCCAGGGCCGGGTGACGATCCTCGACTTCTGGGGGACGTTCTGCGAGCCCTGCAAGAAGAGCTTCCCCAAGTACCAGGAGATCGTCGATCAGTTCCCGGGCGAGGTGACCGTGCTCGCCGTGTCGGTCGATGATCCGGACTCGGTGAAGAAGGAGCAGATCGAGGCCTTCGCCAAGGAGAACCACGCGAAGTTCGCGATCCTCTGGGACAAGGATCACGCGGCGGCGAAGAAGTACAACATGGACACGCTGACGATGCCGTCGAGCTACATCATCGACAAGGCGGGCAACGTCCGGTACCTGCACGTGGGCTTCAAGGACGGGGAAGAAGCCAAGGTGGCCGAAGAGGTGAAGGAGCTGATTGGGAAGTAGCGCGCCCGTGCCTCCGCCCCCCGCCCGCCCCGTGATCGGCGTGGGCGGGGTGGTGTTCGAGGCCGGCGGTGACGAACAGCGCGAGCCGCGCGTGCTCTTGATCCAGCGCGGTCGCCCGCCCTCGGAGGGACGCTGGTCGCTGCCGGGCGGGCGCGTGGAATACGGCGAGGCGCTCGCCGACGCGGTGGCGCGCGAGGTGGAAGAAGAGACGGGGCTCGCGGTGACGGTGGGGCCGCTCGTGGAGGTGGTGGAGCTCTTCGAGCCCGGCGCGCAGGGCCATCACTTCGTGGTGCTCGACTACCTGTGCGCGCGGCGCGGGGACGCTGCGCGCGGGTGACGACGCGAAGGACGCGCTTCGTCGCGGTGAGCGAGCTCGCCGCGATGGGGTGCACCGAGAAGGTGATCGCGGTGGTGGCGCGGGCGCTCGAGATGGCGAGCGCGTCGCGCTGAGCGGCTAGCGCGTCCGCCCCGGGGCGCAGCGCGCGTCGCCCGGCGTCGCCACGAGCAGGTCGTAGTCGCCGAGCGAGAAGTCGCGCGGGATCACCACGGCGCCGTCGAAATGGCCTTGATCGTCCGTGGAGATCGAGCCGACGACCACGCCGCTCTGGAGCGCGGGGCCCGTGAGCAGCACGTCGACGCGCAGGTGCGAGCAGGGCGCACCCGCCTGCGACACCTGCCCTTGCAGGTGGAGCGGCAGGCCGCGGCGCACGTCGCTGTCGATGGCGGTCACGGTCACGTCGGACCGCGGCGCCTGCGGATCGGAGGGCTCGCTCGTCGGATCGGCCGGGGCCGAGGCGGCGGGCGCGGTGCCACCGTCGCCGTCCGTGGCCGAGGAGGTACCGTTGTTGCCATTGTTGCCGTTGTTGCCGCTCTGGGCGCTCGCCGCCTGCTCGCGGTTGCGATCGGCGAGGTCTTGCCCCGAGTCGCGGCCCTCGGGCCAGGCGTAGGGGTCGGGCGGGGGCTTGTACGCGGGCTTGCCCGGGTCGGGCTCGTGATCGAGGTTGGCCGCGGCCCCGCCGAGATCGACGCGGTGCCAGAGCGAGCCGTCGAAGACCTCGACCCAGGCGTGGGCCTCGTTGACGACCATGCGTGTCGGGATGCCGAGCGAGAGCGCGGTGACGAGGAAGGCGAAGGCCCGGTGGCGGCAGACGCCCTTCTTGCTCAGGGCGAGGTCGAGGTAGATGTCCTGCTTGCCGGTGGGCGGCTCGTTCGAGGGCGCGAAGGACCGGAAGTAGGTGACCATCTTGCGCACCGCCTCGCGCGGGCGCATCGCGCGGGAGACGCCGATCGCCTGCTCCACCTGCTGCGCGGCCGCGTCGTGCTGGCGCGAGCCCATGCCGAGGGCGTCGAGGGAGCTCCACTCGACATCCGCGAAGTCGCTCCCGAACGTGGCCCGGGGGATGCCGATCTCGACCACCAGGTGAACGCGGACCCGATCCTTGCCGCGGACGAACCAGTTGTCGGCTCCGTCGCGGAAGACCTCGATCGGCACCTCGGGGTTGGCATGCAGGCGGAGCAGGCGCGCGCCCGGCCCCACCGTGGGGATGCGCACCGGCTGATCGGGGAGCAGATCGACCGAGAGATCGCCGTAGAAGGGCTCGTCCCCCGCGCCGATGGTGCCGCCGACCGGGAGCGCGGTGAGCGACTTCTCGCGCACGCGGAGCGCGTAGTCCGGGTCGACCCAGTCGTAGGCGCGCAGGCGCTTGAAGGGCGCGGTCGCGGGCGAGAACGGGTCGTCGTAGTTCTCGATCTTGGGCCTGCGCGTGTCGCGATCGGGCTCGTAGGTCGAGTCGGGGCTGTCGTCGGTGGTGGCCCCGCTGTAGACGTGATCGCCCCCCGGGGCCTTGCGCGGATCGGGCGCGGTGGCGAGGCCGCTCGGCGTCTGCACGGCGGCGGGCAGATCGCCTTCGAGGGTGGTGGCCGAGAAGGAGACATCCTCCGTGGCGTCGGGCGCGACGAACTCGTGGAGGATGGAGCTCTCGGCATCTGCGCGCGTCGCCGCGGCCATGGCCATGACGACCACGAGCGCGATCACCGGCCGCCGCAGGGGCGCGAGGCGGGTCCAGATCGAGCGCGCCGGTCGAGCAGCCATCTGGACAAGGTTGAACCACGAATGGGCCGGAAGTTCCAGCGACCTCTCGGATCCGCTACATCTCCGGCCGATGTTCTCCCGCAAGACCCGCTGGGATCTCTCGTCGAACACCCTCGGGCACGAGCTCTCCCTCGCCCGCGCGGAGGGCCGGAAGCTCGTCGACCTCACCGAGTCGAACCCCCTGCGCGCCGGGCTCGTCGAGGCCGAGGCGCTCGTCGCGTTGCTCGGCCACCCGCGGGGCGCCTCGTACGCTCCCCTCCCCTTCGGGCACCCGGCCGCGCGGGAAGCCGTGGCGCGCTACTACGCCGATCGGGGCTCGCCGATCGACGCGGGTCGGATCGCGCTCTCGGCGAGCACGAGCGAGGCGTACGGGTGGATCTTCAAGCTGCTTTGCGAGGAGGGCGATCGGGTGCTCGTCCCCGCGCCCTCGTATCCGTTGCTCGACTACCTCGCGACGCTCGAAGGGGTCACGCTCGTGCCTTACCCGCTCGTGCGGGAGGAGGGCTTCCGGATCGATCTCGACGCGCTCGAGGCGGCGATCGACGGGCGGACGCGGGCGATCGTGCTCGTGCACCCGAACAACCCGACGGGGACGCTGGTGCGGCGGGACGAGGCGGCGGCGCTCGATGCGATCGCGGCGCGACGCGAGCTCGGCTTGATCGTGGACGAGGTCTTCGGCGACTACCCGCAGCGGCCCCTCGCGGCCGATCGGCTGCCGAGCTTCGCCCGCGATGGGGAGGCGCTCACCTTCGTGCTGAGCGGGCTCTCCAAGGTGGCGGCGCTCCCGCAGCTCAAGCTCGGGTGGATCGCGACCCTCGGGCCCGGGGCGCTGGTCGCCGAGGCCCTCGAACGGCTGGAGGTGATCGCCGACACCTACCTCTCGGTGAGCACCCCGGTGCAGCTCGCGCTGCCGGAGATCCTCGCGGCGCGCGGGCCGATCCAGGCGGCGATCCAGGCGCGGGTCGGCGAGAACCTCGCGGCCCTCGATCGGGCGCTCGCCGCGCCGGGATCGACCGTCCGGCGGCTCCCGGCCGACGCGGGGTGGTACGCGATCCTCGAGGTGCCCCGGACCCGGGACGAGGACGGGTGGATCTCCGCGCTGATCCGGGGGGAAGGCCTGGTGGTCCACCCCGGGTACTTTTTCGACATGCCCCGGGACGGATTTCTCGTCCTGAGCCTGCTGCCGCCGCCTGCCCTGTTCGCCGAGGCGGTGGAGCGGCTCTGCCGCCGGATCGATCGGCTGTGAGCGCGGTTCCCGATCCGGGCAAAGTCGGGTAAAGTCCGCGCGTTTTTTCCCCGAACGCCGTACGATCGGCCGATTTTTGGAGCGCGTGATGAGCAAGCAAGACGATTACCTCCAGAGCCAGTTGCCTCAGATCCTCCAGCCCGGAGAGCAGGTCCTCTTCGCCGCGTACATGCGCAGGCAGCCCGGGCTGCTCATGCAGCTCTTGCTCGTGGGCGGCCTCTTGCTCTTCATGCTCACCAAGGCCTATTTCGCGGTGCTCACCAACCGCCGGCTGATCTTGATCCGCACGAAGATGAGCTTCTGGACGGGCGGGCCCAAGGAGATGAACCTGGGCATCGAGCAGTACGACGCGGCGCAGATCCAGAAGGTCACCGTGAGCGGCTTCGCCAACAACCGCTCGATGACCTTCCACATGGCCGACGGCAGCAAGCAGACGCTGCGCATCTCGCCCTGGTTCAAGCAGATCAGCGGCACCAAGGCCTTCTTCGAACAGGTGCCGAACCTGGTCAGCTCGGGCCAGCTCGCCCAGCTCGCCGCGCAGGCCGGCGGCGCCCCGCAGCAGATGGGCCAGGGCGGCTACGCGCAGCAGGGCATGGCCCCGCAGCAGGGCTTCGCGCCGCAGGGCATGGGCGGCGGCGGCTTCCCGCCCGGCGCGCGCGTGAACGTGGCCGCGCCCGATGGCAACCGCTACCCCGGCACCGTGGTGCAGGAGCAGGGCGGCCAGTACCTCGTGACGATGCCCAACGGGCAGCAGCACTGGTTCCCCGCCCAGGCCGTCAGCCCGGGCTGATCGTCACCCATCGTGCCACGATCGAGCACAGCGTGACCCAGGGGGCGACGACGGGGTCGTCGTCCCCTCAGCGGTGAACCCACACCGCGGTCACCGCGCCGACATCCGCGACCGATCGCATCCCGTACCAGTCCTTCGGCAGCTCCGGCTCCGTCCACTCGAACACCCGCTTGGCGTCGATCGGCGCGAGGTTGATGCAGCCTCCGCTCTTGGGCTCGCCCCAGAGGTCGTGCCAGTAGGCGCCGTGCAGGGCGTGGGGGCCGTGGAAGTTCTGCACGTACTGCACCTCGGTGTGGACGATGAGATCGTTCGAGCTCGAGACCATCGTCGCGGTGACGAACTTGCCGTCGACGCGGAAGACGCCCGTCGGGGTGGAGGCCGTCTCGAGCGGGTCGTGGCCCTCGTAGGGCACGCCGCCGCGGCCGGGGGAGATGAGCGTCGCGAACACCGGCGTGAGGCCCTCGTAGGCGACGAGCCAGCCGCCGAGCACGCTTACGTCGAGCCAGGTGCGGCGGCCGGGGTCTTTGAGGGCGGGATCGTTCTTGCCGGCGGGGGCGACGGTGGCGGCGCGGATCACGGTCGCGTCGTCGGCGAGGGTGAAGATGCCCGGCTCGCGCGTGGGGAGGAAGGTCTGCGCGCCGGCCTTGATCTCCTCGCCGGTGAGCATCACCCAGGCGTGGCGATCCCAGGATTGCTCGGTCTTCACGAAGCTCCCGTCGGCGTTGCGCTGGTACTTCGGGTGCGCGGTCTTGCGGAAGAAGGCGAGCGGGAGGCTCACGTCCTTGCCGAGCTCGACGCCGTGGAAGAGGGAGCGCGGGTAGGGCTTCACCCGGTCCTTGGGGATGAGCATCTTGTCGGACGAGAGCAGGAAGGTGCGGCCGCCGAGCTCGAAGGAGCGGTTGTAGGCGACGGTGGATCCAGGGGCGATCCAGGTGCGGGCCTCGCGCACGGCGGGGCCGAAGGGGTAGAGCGAGGGCGGGGCCGGCTCGGACGCGTGCGAGAGATCGACGCCGTCGAGCTCCTTGTCGATCGGGCCGCCCGGGGTGGCGAGGGCCTTGGCGATCTTCTGCTGGTGCGCGTCGAGATCCCACTCGGCCTTGTGCTGCTCCTCGGGGGTCGGCAGCCGGTCGTACCGGGGCGCGCCCGTGGACTCGCCGTACTCGAAGGGCCAGGGTGAGTCGACGCGGGGGCGATCGCGCATCAGCGCGACGACGGCTGGATCGTCCGGATCGATGGTCGCCGCGTCGTCGGCGCAGACGTAGCCGCGCGGCTCGATCGCGTACCAGGCGCCGCAGCCGAAGCCGGCGGTGCGCGCGGACTCGACGCTGCCGCCCTTGAGCGCGGCCGAGGTGCCGAGCGACAGGTAGCCGATCCACCCGTTGCCGGGGCGGGCCTCGGGGTGGATCCACACGAAGCGGGCCTTGGCGTAGATGCGCGGCCCGGGCGGGACCGGGGGCAGCGCGCTCGCGACCGGAGACGCGCCCGCGGCCGCGGATGCGCTCGCCGAAGCGGACGCGCTCGCGACCGGCGCGCCGATCGCGGACGCGCTCGCCTGCGGGCCCGGCGACGCCGGCTCACCGGGCGGAGCGATCGGGCCGATGGGCGGGGAGGCGGGCGCGCGATCGCCGGCACCTTGCTCCGAGCACGCGGCGGACAGAAGCATGACGCAGCCCGTCAACGCGCGCGCATGTGTGAGCCGGGGCCTCCGCGCGCGACAATTGCCAAGCACCACGTTTCGGTCCACGATCGCCCTTCGGCTTACGCGTTTGACGCATGGCGCGCAAACCCTTTCCTCACCTGCCCGAACGCTCCCGGGCGCATGGAGGCTCCCCGCGTGAAGAAGAGCAACGGTCCTTGGCTTTGGCGGGCGGCTGCGCTGTCGCTGTCGGTATCGGTCGTCGGCGCCGCATGCGCCAAGGCCATCGAGCTACCCTCCGGCATGGGGGGCGCGGGCGGGAGCATCACGGGCGGGGACACGAGCAGCGGCTCGGGCAACAACACGAGCACGAGCGGCTCGGGCGGGAGCATCCCGGCCGGTGAGGTGGGCGGCCCCTGCGACGCGAGCGGACACTGCGTCGACGGCGCGACCTGCACGCAGGTCGGCAACGAGAAGGTGTGCACCGTCCCCTGCCCGCCCGATTGCCCGGCCGGCACCTACTGCACCTTGATCCAGGGCGACGCCGTCTGCGTCCCCGACAAGGATCAGCAGTGCGACAAGTGCAACACGAGCGCCGACTGCGCGATGCCCACGGATCAGTGCTTCAAGGCGCCCGCGGGCGACACGTTTTGTGCGCGCGACTGCACCGTCACCGGCTTCTGCCCCGATGGCTTCACCTGCGTGGACGGCGTGACCTACCAGAGCGGCGGCCAGGGAGACGGGCCCGACGGCGGGACCGACGGCGGCAACCCGCCCGCGGGCATGCCGACCAAGTGGTGCGTGCCGAGCGGCGGCGCCTCGTGCCCCTGCAACGACAAGCGCGACGGCGTCACGCACGCTTGCCACAACAAGAACAACTTCGGCGACTGCACAGGCAAAGAAAAGTGCGACGGCAAGGCCGGCACGTGGGGCGGCTGCACCGCGGCGGCGCCGGCCGACGAGGCCTGCAACAACAAGGACGACAACTGCAACGGCATGGTCGACGACGGCGACGGCAACGTGATGTGCGCCGCCATGGGCCCGAAGCCCCCGCACGGCAACTGGATGTGCGACATGGGCACGTGCAAGACCGGCAAGTGCGACGCGGGCTGGTCGGCCTTCCCGCCGGGCCCCCCGTCGGCGGGCTGCACCTGCCCGCTCGAGGCGGGCGAGCCCAACGGGACGTGCAACTCCGTCGAGATGGTGGGGATGGTGACGGACACCGGCGCGCCGGCGACCTTCCAGGGCACCCTCTCGGCCGCGAGCGACATCGACTTCTGGCGGATCGAGGTCAATGACACGCCCGAGGCGGGCACCAACTCGTTCCACGTGAGCATCGATTTCAGCGCGCCGATGCCCAACGACGAGTTCGTGATGGACGTGATCCAGGGCGACAACTGCGTGGCCATGCCCGCGGGGCCGAGCTCGGGGATCACCGCGTACGACTGGTGCGTGGACGGCAGCGCCGGCGGCGAGACGGCCGGCGAGGCCCCCTGCGGCGAGGGGGCGAACATGACCCACTGCGCCGATCACTCCGCGCCCTACTTCATCCGCGTCTACCGGAAGCTCGGCGCCAACGGGACCTGCACGCCGTACACGGTGAGCGTGAGCGCTCACGGGAGCGGCCGGCCCTGCGATTTCTCGAAGAAATGCCCGCCCTGAGCAAGGACGGACGCGGATCGGGCCCACTCTCGTTTCCGCTCCCGCTCCCGCTTCCCCCTCCCGCTCCCGTTCCCGCTTCCCGTGCCCACAGGGGGCGAGGGCAGCGGGAGAGGGTATCGGGAGCGGGCGCGGGAGGGGGGCAGAGCGGAGATTGACGCGGCTCGATTTGCGCCCCTTCGCCAATTCCTCGTCGGAATCGGCCGACCCCGCGTACAATGCACACGGAGGACGACGGAGGCTCGGTGCTCGGAGGCAAAAGGGACGAAGCAGACACGGGCGGTTGCCCCGAAGACCTTCCGGGCGACCCTCGGGCGCCGAGCCCCATGGATGACCTCGAGGCGCTCCAGCGCGAGCTCGCGGAGACGCGTGAGGCCCTGCGCCTCAGCGAGGAGCGCTATGCCGGCCTGCTCGAGTCGGTCAAGTCCACCGAGGCGCGCCTGCGCTACGAGTCCTCCCACGACGCGCTCACCGGGCAGCCGAACCGGGTGCTCTTCCTCGACCGGCTGAACCGGCGGATCGACGAGGAGAAGCGCGGCGATCGACGCGGGCTCTACGCGGTGATCTTCCTCGACGTCGATCGCTTCAAGGTCATCAACGACGGCCTCGGCCACGTGGTCGGCGACCGGGTGCTCGTGGCCATCGCCGGCAAGCTGCGGGCCGCGGTGGGGGAGCGGGACACGGTCTCGCGCCTCTCCGGCGACGAGTTCGGGATCCTCCTCGACCACATCGAGGAGCCGGCCGAGGCGGCCCGCGTGGCCGAGCGCATCCGCGACGCCCTGGCCGAGCCGACGCACATCCTCGGCCACGAGATCTACACCGACGTGAGCCTCGGCATCGCCTTGAGCGCGCCGCCGCCCGACTCGGCCGAGCACCTCCTGCGCGACGCCGACACCGCCATGCACCGGGCCAAGCGCGGCCGCGAGGCGCGCTACGAGGTCTTCGATCCGCACATGCACGGGCAGGCCCTGAAGCTGATGCGGATCGAGACCGATCTGCGCCGGGCGGTGAGCCGCTCCGAGCTCGTGCTCCACTACCAGCCGATCGTCGATCTCGCGACGGGGCGGATCACGGGGCTCGAGGCGCTGATCCGCTGGCGCCACCCGGAGCGGGGGCTCGTCGGCCCGGTCGAGTTCATCGGCCTCGCCGAGGAGACGGGCCTCATCGTCCCCATCGGGAGCTGGGTGCTCGGCGAGGCATGCCGGCAGATGAGCGCGCTCAAGCAGCGCCTGCCCGATCGCTTCTCCCTCGGCCTGAGCGTGAACCTCTCCGGCCGCCAGCTCGCGCACGCGGGCATCGTGGGCGAGGTGGCGCAGGCCCGCGCGGCGATGGCCGAGTCCGGGGCCGACCTGCACCTGGAGATCACCGAGTCGGTGCTGATCGAGAACGCCCCGGTGATGAGCTCGCGATTGCACGATCTCCGGGCGCTCGGCGTCGGCCTGCACATCGACGATTTCGGCACCGGGTACTCGTCGCTGAGCGTGCTCCAGACCTTCCCCATCGACACGCTGAAGATCGATCGCTCGTTCGTGGCGCGCCTCGGCGACGAGGGGACGAGCACGACCGTGGTGGAGGCGATCATCACCATCGCCCGGAGCCTCGATCTGCGCGTCGTGGCCGAGGGCATCGAGACGGCCTTCCAGCTCGCCCTGCTGCGGGAGCGGGGCTGCCACCACGGGCAGGGGTACTTCTTCTCCCGCCCGCTCGATTTCGACGCCGTGACCGCGCTGCTCGCCTCCGCTCCGCAGTGGTGAGCGAGGTGAGCCGAGCGCCCGAGAAGACCTCGCCATGAGCAACAACGCCGAGACGATCCGGAAGTTTTACGAGTGCTTCGGGAAGCGGGACGCGGAGGGCATGGTGGCCCTCTACGCCGACGACGTGAGCTTCTCCGACCCGGTGTTCCCCGCGCTCAAGGGCGACGAGGCGAAGGCGATGTGGCGGATGCTCTGCGGCAGGGCCGCCGATCTGACCGTCGAGGCGAGCGCGATCGAGGCCGACGAGACGACGGGCAAGGCCCACTGGGACGCGCGCTACACGTTCTCGGCGACCGGGAGGAAGGTGCTCAATCGCATCGACGCACGCTTCGTCTTCCGCGATGGGAAGATCGTCGAGCACAAGGACAGCTTCGATCTCTGGGCGTGGACGCGGATGGCGCTCGGGCTCAAGGGCACGCTCCTCGGCTGGTCGCCGATCGTGCAGGGCGCGGTGCGCAAGCAGGCCGACAAGGGGCTGCGCTCGTTCATGAAGAAGAGCGGTTGATCGAGCCGCATCCGCAGTCGTTCTGTCCGCTCCCTCTCCCGCTCCCGTTCCCGCTACCCTCTGCCCGATCCGGCAGGGGGCATCGGGAGGGGGAACGGGAGCGGGCGCGGGAGGGGGTCGGAAGGCTTCATTTCGGCGGAGAGCCGCCCTCGGGCACGTAGATGATCTCCCCGTTCGGGAGACGGTACGCGGTGCCGATGCGGCTCCCGGGGCCTTTGCCCTTGTCGTTGCTCACCTTGTACTTCTTGAGCTTCTCGCCCTCGGGGATGGTGAGCTCGCTCGGCTTGGCGTCGGGGCCGAAGGCGACCTTGCCGCCGCGCGTCGCCACGACGAGGGCCACGATCAACCCGACGGCGAAGACGATCGCCAGGTCGAACATGTTGACCATGCCGCTCAGCGGATCGTCGTCCTCGAAGACGCCGTGGTGAGCGCTCTTTCGCCGCTTCTTCGCGCTCATTTCGCCACCGGCGGCGCGAGCGCGGCGATGGTGTCGGCCACGAACGAGAGGCGGGCGATCTCGCGGGCGCTGCTCGTGCGGCGGATGCTGGCGACCACGAAGCCGAGGGCGCCGGTGGAGAGGCCGACCACGGTGACGGTGAAGGCCACCGTCATGTGCGAGGCCATGGTGGTCAGGTCGCCCTGGGCGAGCGCGACGAGGCCGGGGCCGAGCGGGATCAGCGTGCCCACGAGGCCCACCATCGGGCCGAGGCGGATGCAGAACATCAGCCGGCCGAGGTGGCGATCGACCTCGTTCTGCGTCTCCTCCACGCAGAGCTCGCGCACCGGCGCGAGGCGCGCGCGCTCGCCGAGCAGGGCCAGCCGGAAGACCAGCCCCGAGGGCACCGGATCGAGCGAGAGGTAGGCGTCCACGGCGGCCCGCCGCGCCGCTTCGTCGGTCTGCGAGAGCCTGTCGATGAGCTCGCGCGTGGCCCGCTCGGAGCGCATGCGGTGGACGAGCGCCGCGCTGATCAGCCCGATCTCGATCAGCGCGACGAGCATGAGGAGGAACGCCGCGATCAGGTCCGGGACCAGGAGCGCGTTGGAGACGATGAGCAGGAGCTGGGATAGGACCTTCACGGCTTGTCACTCGCTTGTTCGGTTGTCCCCCGCTTGTTCTCCATGTCCTTGCGCCGCCGCGGCCGGTTGCGCGAGATGCCGACGCCGAACGCCAGCGCGATCACGGAGAGCGCGCTGCCGGCGGCCCAGAGGCCCGCCGAACCCTCGGTCGACTGCGGAGCGGCCTCGGGGCGGGGCTCGGTCTTGCGCATCGAGAACCCTTCGACCTGCGGCGATCCGGACGCTGGAGCGCCCTGCGCGCCCTTGGCCTGCGCGGCCCCGAGGGCCTTGCTCGCGGCCTCGGCGGCGGCGTGGGCCGCCTTCACCTTGGCCTCGTACGCCGCCACCGTCGCCTTGGGGATCGAAGCCCCAGGCGCGGCGTAGGTCTCCTTCACGTACGCCTCGAGCTTCTGGTTGTTGGCGCCCATCATCCCGGTCGGCGGGCCGCCCTTCGCCACCTGCTCCATGTAGTCCGCGACGAGCTTCTGCTGCTCCGCCGCGCTCGGCTTCCAGTAGCCGAGGCGCGACGACTCGATGAGCGTCGTCGTCACCGAGAGCAGGGCCTCGGGGCTCGACTCTTCCATCCACTTGCGCGTGCCGAGCTTGCCCTCGTCCTCCAGGTAGATCTTCTTCACCTTGGCGAACACCTCGGGGTCGACCGAGCCGGGCACCGAGGTGGCCCAGCCGAAGAGGTTCTCGGTGTACGCGGCGACATGCCCGGCGCCGGCGTAGCCGTTCTTCTGCATCTCCTTCACCCAGCCCTCGTTGAGCAGGCGCGAAGAAGACTCGGTCGAGAGCACCTCGTCGAGCTGGCGGATGCGGCTGCGATCCGGCTCGCGCGCGTCGGCGATGAGCTCGTCAGGCTTCTTGCCCCCGTTGGCGCTCTCCACGGCCATCGAGAGCCCGCCCATGTACTCGTAGACATGGTGGTTGGTGAGCGGGCTCGCCATCGCCGAGGACCAGACATGGCTCACCGCCTCGGCCCCGTTGAGCGCGGCGGCGTAGGGCGCGTCGGACTGCTCGCCCCACACATCCTCGCCGTAGGCGAAGCGCATGTTCTCCCGGTAGACCTCGGCGAGCTCCTTGCGATCCTTCCACTCGCCGGATTTCGGCATGATGTAGAGCAGCGAGGTCGCGTATTGCCCCGGCGCCGTGCCGAAGATCCGGAGCTTGGCGTTGCGGACCGCAGAGTCGTGGCTCATGCCGCCGGCCTCGAGCGTCTTCTCGGCCTCGCGGGTGTTCGAGGCCAGCGCGTTGTCGGGCTCGGGCGAGGCCTGCGCGAGCTTGAGCGCCTTGTCGATGAGCCGCACGCGCGAGGGGAAGTTGTCGCGGTACATGCCGCCGATGGCGAGCATCACGTCGACGCGGGGGCGGCCGAGCTTCTCGCGCGGGATGATCTTCACGTCGGCGACGATGCCGCGATCGTCGCGCACCGGCTCGGCGCCGATGAGCGCGAGCGCCTGCCCCTCGGTGACGCCCGTGTCCCGCATGGTCTCCATCCCGTTCATGTTGATGGCGATCTTCTTCGGGTAGGCGCCGTCGTGCTTCTTCCGGTGCGCGTCGATCATGTCCTCGGCGAGCTTCTTCGCGACGATCATCGCCGCGTCCGAGGGCACCTGCTCCGGGTTGAGCGCGTACATGTTGCGGCCGGTGGGGAGCGCGGCCGGGTTGCGCACCGGATCGTTCGAGGGCCCGGGGACGACGTACTTCCCCTCGAGGGCGTCGAGCGTGTGCGTGATCTCGTCCGTCGTCCTGTCGAGCGCGGCGCTCAATTTCACGGCGGTCTTGAGCTTCTCGAGCAGCTCGCCGCGATCGGCCTCGGCGCGCGCGGGGACGGCGGTGAGGCAGTCCTCGGGGGTGCGCCTGTCTTCCGTGGCACAACGGATCACGTTGTTGGCCGCGGCGCCGCCGCCCATCTTGTCGGCGAAGCCCCGGCCGAGGATCGAGGCCAGCATCTCCACGCGGCGGTTGCCCGCGGGCGGCTCGCCGAGCACGTGGAGCGAGCGGGGGACGCGCTCCTCTTCGAGGCTGTGGAGGCGGATGTCGATCTCCTTGATCTGCTCCGCGTCGAGGCTTGTCAGCTCCTTGCCGTCCTTCGGGCGGATCAGGTCGACGGCGAAGCTCAAGGTCCGCATCTGCGCGAGGATCTTGATCGCCATCGTCTCGCGCACCGGTCCGGGCTCGAGGCTGAGCGCCTTCTCCACGTCCTCGTGCATCGCGCGCAGCGGCGCGGCGGCCTTGACCGGCTCGTAGGCCGGCGTGAGGTGATCGACGAGCACCGCGTAGGCGCGCCGGCGCGCGAGCGTCGCCTCGCCCACGTTGTCGAGGATCCACGGGTTGATGTTGGGCATGGCGCCGAGCAGGGCGTCCGCGTAGTCGTCGGGGCCCATGCCCGCGGCGCGGCGCGGGAGTAGCTCGAGCGTGCCGTGGGTGCCGAAGTGGACGACGGCATGCGCCTTCATCCCCTCCTGGAGCCACAGGTAGAAGGCGATGTACTGGTGGCTCGGCGGCACGCGCTGATCATGGATGAGACGCGCGTCTTGCCGGCTGCCCTTCTCGGGCTGGGGGAAGAGCCACACGTTCGGCCCGACCTCGACGCGGGGCAGGACGATCTCCGCCTCGCCGTGGATCGACGTGACCATCAGCTTCCCGGGGGGCGCGCCGTAGTGCTCGATCACGCTCTTCTGCGCCTCCTCCGTGAGGTGCGCAGAGAACCAGCGCTGGTAGTCCGTCACCTTGACGAGCACCGCGTGCCCGCCCGCGGCCATCTGATCGATCTCGGCCTGGGCCCACGGGCCGTAGTTGCGCCCGTTCGCCCGCATCCGATCGATGAGCTTCTCCGGGCTCTCCGGCACCTCGACCGCGTAGCCCTTGTCCTTCATCGCCTTGAACATGCGGAGGAGGCTCACCGGGGTGTCGAGGAACATGCCGGTGGCGCTGCCCTGGGCGAGGGCCTCGCCGCCGAGGTCGGTGTTGTAATAGAGGACCGCGATCCGCTTGTCCTTGTTCGGCGTCCTCCGCAGGGCGACCCACGACGCCGCGCGATCGGCGAGGCGCTCCATCCGCTCGGGGATGGCCTCGTGGGCCCGCGTCTCGCCCTCGGTCTTGATCGCCGAGACGAGCAGCGGCTCGATCGTCCCCTCGAGCTCCTGGGCGATCACCTGCCCGGCGAGGTCGCCCGGGGTCAGGCCCTCGGGCCGCTCCTGCCAGGCGCGGATCGTGGTGTGCAGCGCGCTGATCGGCTTGAAATACGGCACGCCCAGCGTCTCGGGCAGCGGCGTGCCCCCGTTGGCCGGGCGGCCGAGGCCGGTGTGGCGCTGCGTCATCACGATGTCGGGGTGCACGGCGAGCAGGCGCTCGCGGAGCTTGTCCTCGGCGTCCGCGAAGATCGTGTAGATGGCGAAGCCGTGCTTCTCGAAGGTGTGGATGAGGGCGTCGATGTCCTCCGTGTCCTTGAGCAGCAAGAAGCTCGCGTGGATCACGTACGCGACCCGGGGCATGTCCTGCTTGAGCCGGCCCTGCGCGGTGTACCAGGTCTCGTAGGCCGCGACGGTCGGGAACGGGTCCTTCACGTCGGGGTGATAGACGCCCTCGGTGGGCACCGGGACGGGCGGCTCGATCGCGTTCTTGCCGCCGAGGTAATGGGCGGCGAGGTACGTCATCAGCCGGCCGAAGTTGACCTCGCCGCCGAAGCGCCAGTACTTCGTGGCCTGCTCGTCCCGCACGATCACGCCCTCGGCCACGAGCGAGCCCTGCCAGTCGCGGCTGTCGACGGCGACGATCGTCGTCCCCGCCGCGTGCAGATCGGTCATGGCCTTGCGGTAGACCGCCAGTTTGTCGACCGGCGCGTTGAGCACCAGCGCAAGCTTCGCGGTCTGCCCGGGCGGCATGAGCGGCTCGGGCCCGACCTTGTCGACGGGGATGTTGCGCACCTCCACGCCGAGCGGCTTGCCCGCCTTCGCGAGCTGCGGGACGGCGCCGTCCCAGAGGCCGATCGCGAGCACCGTCGCCGTCGCGCCCGACGCGCCCGTCTCGCCGGGAC
Source organism: Byssovorax sp. (assembly GCA_046351295.1). Classification (GTDB taxonomy): domain Bacteria; phylum Myxococcota_A; class Polyangia; order Polyangiales; family Polyangiaceae; genus JAXLYT01. Next base: position 210,567 of record JAXLYT010000003.1, on the reverse strand, counting down.
CGGCCCCGAAGAGCCGGATCCCGACGAGCGCGGCGAGCGCGAGGACGACGATCCCGAGGGCGAGCCGCTTCCGCGTGCTCATTCGTCGCTCGCGTGCAGCGTGATCGTGCCGAAGGCGCCGAAGCCGCCGCCGTCGTAGCGCACGTTGGTGTCGCGGTAGCGCGCGTTGGCGACGTTGCGCACCTCGACGGCGAGGTCGAGGAACGACGTGATCGTCGCGCCGCCGCGGATGCTGAACGTGGAGTAGCCCGGCATCTTCCCGGCGCAGGTCTTCCCGTCCTTCGAGACCGAGAGCGACCCGAGGAGCGGCGACTTGGTGTCGCGCGGATCGACGTGGTACGCGCCGTCGGAGACGAGCGACGAACAGGGGATGTCGTCGGACGAGAGCGGCGCGACGAGGCGCACGTAGGGCTCGATGTAGAAGTGCAGCCCGGGGGGCTCGACCTTCACGCCGATGGTCCCGTTGCCGGGCGGCAGCCGCTGGAGCGGCTGATCGTTCGTGTCGTCGCGCTGGGTCATCCACGTCGTCACCACGTACGGCGAGACGCCGTAGGGCAGGTTGACGGTGCCCGCGGCCTCGAGGCCGAGGTTGTGCGATTTGCCGAGGTTCTGCTTCACGAACACGTGCTCGTTGCCGTCGCACTTGCCGTTGCCGTTCACGTCGACGCAGTCGTCCGAGCTCGTGTCCGGGTTGCGGAGCACCGAGGTGATCGAGTCCTGGAACAGGCTGTACCAGGCCGTCACCTCGCCTCGGAAGATCTTCGGGACCTTGAAGCGGAAGCCGCCCTCGAAGGTCATGCTCGACCTTGGGAGAGCCCCGGCGACGGGAAGCTGTAGCCCGCGCGGAAGGGCCTTGAGCTGAGCTGGCCGGAGATGTTCGGCGCCGCGGAAGCCGCGCGAGAACGAGGCCACCAGGTTCATCCACGGGAGCACGTGGCCGACGAGCCCGAGCGAGCCCGTCACCGCGCCGCTCGTCTGGTCCACCTTGAGCTGATCGGCGGTGAGGCCCGCGGGCACGCTGATCGCGTCCGGATCGGAGTTGAGGTGGAACACGTCGCCGCGGACGCCGCCGAGCACGCTGATCCACGAGCTCGGCCGGAGCTCGCCGCTCACGAAGAGGCCGCCCGTCTGCCAGCCGCTCGTCGGGAAGCCGCGGGCGCGCTTGACGCCCGTGGTGTTGAGGCTCTCCGAGAAGTCGGCGTGCGTGTGCGCGCCGTACACCAGATCGAGCATCGAGAAGACCGGCGCGTTGACCTGGACGTCGCCCGCGACGGAGAGCGTGCCGGTGAACGAGTCCTGCCCGTTCAGCATGTTGTGCGTGGTCTCGCTCTGCTTGTGGACGCTCACCTGCGCCTGCATCGAGCGGGCGAAGCCGTACTCCTTCGGGCGACCGCCCTGATCCGGGTCGTGCTCGAAGCGGAGGATGCCGAGGGTGCGGGACGCGTCGAGCGAGAGCGGCCGGCTGTAGGCGAGCTCGTAGCTCTGCGCGTCGCGCATCTCCTGGTTCTGGAAGAGGACGCTGATGACGTTCGACGGCGTGGGCCGGAAGTCGACCCGGCTGTCGAAGCTCCGCCCCTTCCAGCCCGAGGGCGACATCACGCCGAGGGGCCCGGCGGTCTGCAGATCGCCGACGAAGAGCGAGGTGAAGCCGGCGCGGGCGCGCACGTACTTCGTCGCGATGCCGGCCTCCGCGTGGTAGCGCTGCATGGTGTCGACCGAGCCGAGCGAGGCTGAGACGCGGCCCTCGTAGCGCGCGCCCTGATCGACCCACGCCGGCGCCGCCTTGGTGAAGAGGTGGATCGTCCCACCGAGGGCGTCCGTGCCCCACATGACCGAGCTCGGGCCGCGCACGATCTCGATGCGATCGAGCGACTCCACGTCGAACATCTGGAGCAGGCGGTTGTCGCCGCCGAAGGCGGTCGCGGTGTTGACGCGCACGCCGTCGACCATCACGAGCGTCTGGTTGCCCGTGAGGCCGCGGATCACGGGCGTGGAGTAAGCGAAGCCCTCGCCGCCCCACACGCCGGGCAGATCGCGCGTCTGCTCGGAGGTGGAGGCCGCGGGGTGCCGCGCCATCTCGTGGGCCCGCACCGCGCTCACGCCGGTCGGGGTCTCGAAGGGATCGCGCGCGCGCCGCGTGGCGCTGATCACCACCTCGGTCGGCGCATCGCCCTGCGGGGCCTCTGGGGCAGGCTCCGCGGCGGGCGGAGGCGGCAGCGCAGGCGGGGGCGCTTGCACGGCCGGATCGCCCGCGGGCGGCGGGGGCGGAGGCGCGGCCGGGCCCTGAGCGCGCGCGACGTTCGCCGACAGGCCGAGGCATGCAGCCCCGGCGAGGGCGAGGGCGGAGGAGAGCATCGTCCTGGTTCTCATTTGCCGGTCCCTCCATCCTTCGAGCCGCTGTCCGACGAGCCGTCCTTGGACGCGTCGGAGGCGCCGCCGTCGACCGCGCAGGGGGCCTGCGCGGCCACGCGCGGATCGCACGGATCGACGCACACGCCCTCCCCCTCCGGGTCGGACACGTTGGAGCAGATCTGCCCGTCCTCGCACTCGGTGCTGTGGGAGCACCGCGTCTGATCCGCGCAGTGGGTGAGCGCCGCGGCCGCCGTGGCGAGGCTGAGGAGCGGCAGCCAGAGGCCGGCCCCGAGCCGCCTCGGAAGAGGTCGCTTCGATCGATTAGCCATACTCGAATCCACCTTCCTCGCCTTCATTCGTCGATCTGGTGCAGGGTGACGGTCCCGAACGCGCCGATGGCGCCCGCGTCGTAGCGGACGTGCGTGTCGCGGTAGGCCGCGTTGGTGAGGTTCCGGCCCTCGATCGCGATGTCGAGGAACGAGGTGATCGCGGCGCCCGCGCGCACGCTCACCGTCACGTAGCCGGGGGTCTTGCCCGAGCAGGTCTTGCCGTCCGAGGAGACCTGGAGCGAGCCGATGAGCGGCGTCTTCGCGTCGCGCGGATCGACGTGGTAGGCGCCGTCGGTGGCGAGCGCGGAGCAGAGGATGTCGTCCGCCGAGACCGGGGCGACCATGCGCACGTAGGGCTCGACGTAGAAGCGGAGCTTCGGGGGCTCGACCTTCACGCCGAGGGTCCCGTTCATCGGCGGCAGGCGCGACAGCGGCTGATCGTTCGTGTCGTCCCGCTGCGTCATCCATGTCCCCACGAAGTAGGGCGAGATGCCGTAGGGCAGGTTGACCATGCCGGAGAGCTCGACGCCGAGGTTGTGCGATTTGCCGAGGTTCTGCTTCACGAACACGTGCTCGTTCGCGTCGCACTTGCCGTTGCCGTTCACGTCGACGCAGTCGTCCGAGCTCGTGTCCGGGTTGCGGAGCACCGAGGTGATCGAGTCGTTGAAGAGGCTGTACCAGGCCGTCAGCTCGGCCCGGAACACCTTGGGCATCTTGAAGCGCAGGCCGCCCTCGAAGGTCATGCTCGACTCGGGCGAGAGCCCCGGCGCGGGGAAGTTGTAGCCCGCGCGGAAGGGCCCCGAGCTGAGCTGATCGTTGACGTTCGCCGCCCGGAAGCCGCGCGAGAACGAGGCCACCACGTTCATCCACGGCAGCACGTGCCCGACGAGCCCGAGCGAGCCCGTCACCGCGCCGTTCGTCTGGTTGACGCGGAGCTTCTCCGCGGTGAGGCCCGAGGGCACGCTGATCGCGTCGGGCTCGGAGACGAGGCGGAACACGTCGGCCCGCACGCCGCCGAGGACGCTGAGCCAGCGGATGGGGTGGAAGTCGCCGTTCGCGAAGACGCCGCCGTTCTCCCAGCCGCTCGTGGGGAAGCCCCGGCTGCGCTTGACCCCGCTGGTGACGAGGCTCTCGGAGAGGTCGCCGTGGACATGGGCGCCGTAGGTGAGATCGAGCCACTCGTGCACGGGCGCGTTGATCTGCACGTCGCCGGCGAAGGAGAGCGTGCCGGTGAACGAGTCCTGCCCGTTCAGCAGGTTGTGGGTGGTCTCGCTCTGCTTGTGGACGCTGACCTGCGCCTGGTACGAGCGGGCGGCCCCGTACTCCCTGGGGGCGCCGCCCTGGTCCGGGTCGTGCTCGAAGCGCAGCACGCCGAGGATGCGCGACGCGTCGAGCGAGAGCGGCCGGCTGTAGGCGAGCTCGTAGCTCTGCGCATCGCGGATCTCCTGGTTCTGGAAGAGGACGCTCACGACGTTCGCCGGGTCGGGGCGGAAGTCGATCCGGGTGTCGAAGCTCCGGCCCTTCCAGCCGGAGGGCGACATCACGCCGAGCGAGCCGGCCGTCTGGAGATCGCCGACGAAGAGCTGGCTGAAGCCGGCGCGAGCGCGCACGTACTTGGTCGCGACGCCCGCCTCGCCGTGATAGCGCTGCATCGTATCGACCGAGCCGAGCGAGACGGAGATGCGCCCCTCCTTGCGGGTGCCCTCGTCGACCCAGGCGGGGGGCGCCTTGGTGAACACGTGGATCATGCCGCCCAGGGCGTCGGTCCCCCACATCACCGAGCTCGGCCCGCGCACGACCTCGATCCGCTCGATCGAATTCACGTCGAACATCTGGAGGACGCGGTTGTCCCCGCCGAACGCGGTGGCGGTGTTCATCCGCACCCCGTCGACCATCACCAGCATCTGGTTGCCGGTCAGGCCGCGGATCACGGGCGTCGAGTAGACGAAGCCCTCACCGCCCCAGATGCCCGGGGTGTCGCGGAGCTGCTCGGCCACGGAGGCGGAGGGGTGCCGCTCGATCTCGCGCGCCCGGACCGCGGTGACGCCGACGGGCGTGTTGAACGGATCGCGCGCGCGCCGCGTGGCGCTGACGACGACCTCGGTCACCGCGTCCTTGGCAGGCGCGGCGGCCGCCGGAGCGGGATCGGCCGGGGGCGGCGGATCAGCCGCGGGCGGCGGCGGATCGGCGGGGGGCGGCGCGGCGGGCGGCGGGGCAGCGGGAGCGCCCTGCGCCAGGACCGGCGGGGCGCCCAGCAAGAGGGCGGTGAGCCCGGCGAGCGCCATTGCAGAGCGTTCGGAACGGATCATTCTCATTGATCGCTTCCTCCATCCTTCGGTCCAGTTCCCCCTTCGGAAGATCCGTCCTTGGCAGCATCCGAAGAGCCAGCGTCAACGGCACAAGGGCTTTGTGCGGCGACGCGCGGGTCGCAGGGATCGACGCACACGCCCTCTCCCTCAGGGTCCGCCACGTTGGAGCAGATCATCCCGTCTTCACATTCGGTGCTGTGTGAACAGCGAGTTTGATCGGCACAAAAGGAGAGGAGGGGTATCCCGGCGAGGCAGAGCAACACCACACCGACGCCGAGCCTCCCTGGCCTACGGGTCTTGTTTCGACAGGTCTCCATCTGGCCATGAAGACCACGGGCGACGAGTCGAGATCAAGCCAAATTATCTTGTGTCTACGCACACTTAGAAAATCAGATCACGTATCGTTAGCCCTCCGGATTATCCCCCGTGAGATCGGGGACAACACCTCTGCCGCCACAGGTGTTTCCGCGGCCGGGATCGAGAATTATCACTTATTTTGAGCTCATACTTTTGGCTGCCTCGACACACCGCGTCGCGCGCGAACGTATTTCCTCGACGCGCCGAGGCTCGCCGGGCGAGCATATCCACCTTGCCAGAACGAGTGTTTCCCCCGCCACGCGCGCGGGCGCGGTTCAGCGAAAGGCAATTTACGTTATGCCTGCGACGCAATTTGCGACGCCCCGGACGGCCATTGGCAACGGGAGCCAACTTGAAAATATTTTATCATTTTAATTAAATTTTATTTCCCATTTTCAGCCAATGAAACTTGCTAACGTAAGGGAATCCAGTCCCGGCAAAACAGGGGGATCTCCCCATTCGAAACCGTGGATCCACGCATTGCCGCGCAAAGTGCGGCTCGTTTATTCAGGGAGGATGGAACGGAACCTTCTCCACATTCGTACAATGGGCCGATGTGCTTTCGGGATCGCCCTCGGGGCGTCCCTCCTCTTGACTGCGCCCGCGGCGCTCGCCGACGGGGACGCGATTCCGGTTCCGGCAGCGGACGCGGCTGCCCAGGCGCAGACCCCGAGCGGCCAGAACGCGGCCTCGACCGGCCAGCCCGGCCAGCAGGGTGGCTACTTCGCCAGCGACAAGAACCCCTTCCCTTTCCGCGCCTGGGAGGCTCCTGCGATTGACGTGCCCGGCGTCGCCAAGGCCGCCATCCGCGAGGAAGATCCGGTCGGCGAGTACGGCCAGCCGCGCTGGACGGCGCAGCGCCGCTTCCCCACGACCCGCCTGTACGTGCTCCCCAAAGGCAAGGTCGAGACCGAGGTGTGGGTCCGCTACACCGCGCCCTTCAGCAAGCCCGGCGCCGGCCGCGAGCTCCGCAACTTCTGGGAGTGGGGCTTCGGCATTGGCAACCACCTCCAGCTCGACCTCTACATCGTGACCGAGCAGGGCGGAAATGACGCCGCCATCGAGCTCAAGCGCGAGCAGTTCGAGATTCGCTGGTCGCCCTTCGATTACGGCAAGGTGTGGGGTAACCCCACGCTCTACCTCGAATACCAGCACCGCAACGGCTCGAACGATCGCCTTGAGCCGAAGATCCTCCTCGGCGGGCAGCTCGCTCCCCGCTGGCATGCCGGCTTCAACTGGGTGCTCGAGCGCGAGCTCGGCGGCGAGCAGGAGAACGAGTGGAACCTGACCGGCGGCATCAGCTACACCGTCGTCGACCAGAAGTTCCACGTCGGCGCCGAGGCCTACGCCGAGGTGCACGACATCGCCGACCAACGCTTCAAGTTCGCCGACAGCGAGCAGCTCTTCCTCGCCGGCCCGAGCTTCATGTACAGCCCGATCGCCCCGGCCCACTTCCTGTTCTCGCCGCTCTTCGGCACCGGGAAGGACGGCGGCGGCGACAGCCTCACCGGCAAGTTCCGCCTCTGGTTCATCTTCGGCTGGGCCCTGTAGCCGCTACGTGACCGATGTGAGGGGAATTACCCCTGGTCGATCAAGGGTTTCCACCTGATCGACCAGGGTAATCCCCCATAAAAACAGGGAAGTCCCCTGCTGCAATCGGGGAGTTGTCCGTGTTGCTCGATCAGGACCGCGCAAGCTACGACAAAGCTATGGATCTCGCTGCACTTTCCACGGAAGAGCGCTGGGATCTCTCGCACGTCGAGCAGGTCGGAGAGACGACGCGGACCTTGCGGGGACGCCATTTCCGCACAGCGCTCGCCGGCCGCATCGCCTTCGTCGCCTCGCTGATCGCGCATGGCGCCGCGGTGGCCGCGATGAGTCGCCAGCCCGCACCGCATGTCGAGGCGCCGCTGAGCCTGATCGCGGTCGATATGGTGAAGGTGCCCGAGGCGCCGAAACCGCCCGATCCGCCGAAGGAAGAGCCGCCTCCGCCTCCCGAGGTCAAGCCGCCTCCGCCGAAGCCGATCGCGCACCCCATCGCGCCCGTCGAGCCCAAGAAGGACGATCCGCCTCCTCCGCCGCCGGAAGAGCCGCCGCCCGCGCCGGCCGTCCTGAACGCAGAGAATGGCTCCGACGCGAACCCGATGCCCGTCGGGACGAGCACGGCCTATGGTTACGTGGGCGGCGATGGTACGGGAATCGTGCTCCACCCGCCGGCCCCGCCGCCGCCTCCGCCCGCGCCGCCTCCGCCGCCGCCTCAGCCCGATTACGCGGCGATCACGGCCTATGCGCGCGCGCTGAGCGCCCGCGTGGCCTCGCAGGCGCTCAACACCGATCGGACGGTGCGCCAGGAGCACCACGGCTCCGTGAAGGTGATGGTGGTGGTCGCCTCCGACGGCGCCGTCCGGCAGGCCACGGTCGTCGGCGGCGACGGCGACGCCACGCTCCAGGCCGCGGCGATCTCCGCTGTCCGGCGCGCCGGCCGCTTCGGCCCGCCCCCGCCCTCCGCCCTCCGGGGCGATCTCGCGGTCTTCAACATCCCGGTCAACTTCGGCATCTGACGGGGCGCCCGGTCTCGCACGACGAGCCGCGCGCCCGCAGCGCTGTCGATCAGGGGTTTCCCCTCGCCGATCAGGTGGATCTACCTAATGGTCAGGTGTTTCCACCTGATGCCCACGGGATCCCCCTGGGGTGCTCAGTCCGAGGAGACCAGGCCGACGCGGATGGCGTAGCGGACGAGGCCGGCGACATCGTGGATGTCGAGCTTGGACATGATCCGGCCGCGGTGGCCCTCGACCGTCTTCACGCTGAGGTGGAGGAGCTTGGCGATCTCGGGGCTCGACTTGCCCTCACCCACGAGCTGGAGGACCTCGCGCTCCCGGCTGCTCAGCGGGCCGGAGGAGCCGCCCGTCTCCTCGTCGCCCTGGGCGTCGCGGAGGAGGATCTTGGCGACCGTGGGGCTCAGGAAGCCCTCGCCCGCGGCGACCGCGCGGATCGCGGCGACCAGATCGGACAGGCCCGAGCCCTTGAGCAGGTAGCCGCTCGCGCCGGCACGGATGGCCGGGCGGACCTGCTCTTCGCCCGCGTGCATCGAGAGGATGAGCACGAAGGTCTTCGGCGATTCGCGGCGGATTTGCCTCGTCGCGTCGACGCCGTTCAGGCCGGGCATGGAGAGGTCCATCACGACCACCTGCGGCTTGAGGCGCAGGGCGGCGGCGACTGCCTCGCGGCCGTCCTCGACCTCGCAGACGACCTCGATGCCCGGCTGCGTGCTGAGGAGGGCGACGAGGCCCTGGCGCAAGATGGTGTGATCCTCAGCGAGGAGCACGCGGATCGGTTCGCTGCTGCCGGCGGTCATGTGTCCGTTATCCTAGCGTAGCCGGGCGGGCACGTGCCCAGGAAATGCGCGAAAACCGCGCAATATTTCCGCACTTTTGGCGCTTCTCGCGGCCCGCGCCGCCCGCGCTCGGGCGATCACCGGGATCACTGGATCGAGAGCTCGGCGCGCAGCTTCGTGCCCTTGCCGGGCGTGGATCGGACGGCGAGCGATCCGCCGAGGAGCTCGGCGCGCTCGCGCATGCCGGTGAGGCCGCGGCCGTCGCCGCGCTCGTCGGGCGAGAACCCGCGGCCGTTGTCCTCGATCTCGATGATCAGCGAGCCCTCGTGCAGCGCGATCTGCACGTCGACCCGCGTGGCCTTCGCGTGCTTGGCCACGTTGTTGAGCGCCTCCTGCGTGATCCGGTAGCACGCGCTCTCCACGGCCGCGGAGAGCTCGGCGCCGTCCAGGTCGATGCGGTGGTCGACCTCGGCCCGCGTGCGCTCGGAGAAGTCGTCGCAATAGCGCTCGAGGGCCGGTCCGAGGCCGATCTCGTCGAGGATGGCGGGCCCGAGCATGCGCACGGCGCGGCGGATCTCCTCGACGGTCTCGTCGGTCATCGCGAGGGTCTTCTCGACGAGATCGTGCATCTTCTCGCTGTCCTTGACCTGCTCGCCGATGAGCTGCAGGTGGATGCGGATCGCGGTGAGCGCCTGGCCCGCGGAGTCGTGCAGCTCGCGGGCGATGGCGCGGCGCTCGTCCTCTTCGAGCACCACCGCGCGGCTCGACAGGTCGCGCAGGCGCGCCTCCTTGCGCTTGAGCTCGGCGTACGCGCGGGTGAGCTCCGAGGCGCGCGCGAGGACCTCGCGCTCCAGGTCCTCGCCGCGGTCGGCGAGGGCGCGGCGCGAGCGATCGAGCTCGGTGACGAGCGCGTTGATCCGCTCCTCGGCCTGCACCGCGGCGCGAAGGGGGATGCGGTAGATCAGCGCCGCGAGGATGAGGCCGAGGAGGCTGAAGGGGATGAGCAGGCGGATCGCGTCGCGCCGCGCGGTGGACGCGGAGACGCCGACCCACACGTCGCCCACGAGCTCGCCGTTGATGGTGATCGGCGAGCTGCCCCAGAGCACGTCGGCGTGGACGAGGCGCGTCATGTCCGTGCCGACGCCGAAGCCGAGCGGGTGGCCCTCGGGATCGGTGACCTCGATGCGACGCACGTTGTCGTGATCGTCGTGGGCGCTCACGTGCTCGACCAGCTTGAGCGAGTCGTAGCGCCACAAAACAGGCCGCTCCTGCGCCTCGCGGGAGATGAGGCCGGCCACGGTCTTGCCGATCGACTCGGCCTGCCGGCGCAGCTCGCGCAGGCGCAGATCGAGCATCGCCGCGGGCGCGCCGAGCGAGACGGCCGAGGCCACCAGCACCGCGAGCGGCAACAGGCGCGAGCCGAGGTAGCGGTGCAGCGTGAGCGACCGCCCCTTCTCGTCGTTCATCGCGCGCGTCACCATGGCTCGCCTCCCTTGGCGCCCGCGTCGGCCTTGTCCTGATCGACGGGCAGCGCGAGGTGGCCCGACGCCTCGGTGAGGGCCCGGCCCTCCGGGGACTGCACGAACTCGAAGAAGGCCGAGGCCAGCTTGGAGGGCGGCCCGGCGGTGACGAAGGAGAGATCTTTCCAGAAGGGGTAGCGCCCGGTGCGCACCGACCAGAGCGAGGGCGTGACGCCGTCGACGCACATGACCTTGAGCGGCAACCGGTGCACGGTGATCGCCCCGAGATCGAAGATGCCGGCCGCGCCCTCGGTGGACATCAGCGCCTCCTGCATCGCGCGATCGCTGTAGAGCACCCGCCACCGATCTTCGCGGTACGCGGCCTCGTTCTCCTCGGCGAGGCCGGGCACGAGGTTGGCGAAGACCTGGAAGCTCGAGTCGCCCCGCTCGCGCTGGAGGATGACGGCGCGGCTGCCGTCGATCCACTTGGCCTTGGTGCGGCCGTAGAGGTGCACGAAGTGCTCGCGCGAGGTGCATGCGTCGGGCACGCTCGGGTTGGTGGCGATCACGACGGCGACGCGCGCGTAGGACAGGGCGCGCAGGCCCGCGCGGGTCTCTTCCTCGGTGAGCGGCCGCGAGACGAGGCTGATGTTGATCGCCCCGTCGCGAAGGGCGCGGATGCCGCCCGACGAGCCGATGCTCTCGTGGACCACCATCCGCGTGTGCGGGTTGCGCACGCGGTAGGCCTCGACCAGCACCTGGGTGAGCGGCAGGTTGCTCCCCGATCCGGCGAAGATCAGCGCGTCTTCCGAGGCGGGCGGGATGCTCCGGAGGCGGGAGGTGGAGGTGGCGGCCGGCGCGGTGAGGAACGGGGGGCGAGGGCCGCGCTCGACCCGGAGCATGACCAGCGTGCCTGCCGCGATCAGCGAGCCGAGCGCCGCGGCGACCAGCGCCCACAGCAAAGGCACGCGCCGGTTCAACGGCGCGGTCACCGCCTCGATCGGCGCGTCCTCGTTGCGCTCGTCATGGTCCATGCGCCAGAAAGGACCCCTAGCATAGGCGATCTCAACGCCTCCCGGCGCCCGATCTGGCAGCGCCCACGAATTCGGCGCGCCCCGCTCGACGTTCGGATACCCTCGCGCGATGGGGCCGGGCCCGGGCTGCGCCACCGCGCGGCCGCGCGAGCCCGGTCCGCGGGAGCCGTCATGAACCGCATCGCAGGCTTGGCCGTCGCGCTCGGGCTGCTCGGCGCGATCGGAGGCTGCGCCCAGGGCGCGCAGGCCCCCGGCCCCACGGAGACCTCCACCAGCGCGGCGGCGGGAGGCGCCGGCGGCGCGGGCGCGACCACGACCGGGGCCACCACCGGGGCAGGAGGCCTCGGCGGGAACGGCAACGGAGGCGCCGCCACCACGACCACGACGACCGGCGAGACCACCGGCGCGGGAGGCCTCGGCGGGATGGGGACCACCACCGCGACCAGCACGAGCGGCAGCGGTGGGAGCGGTGGAAGCGGCGGCGGCGAGCCTCCCCACCCCTGCGGCGACGGCATGATCGGCCCGGGCGAGGAGTGCGACGGCCAGGACCTCGGCGGCGCGACCTGCGTCTCGCTCGGCTTCGCCGGCGGCACCGTGACGTGCAACGGCCAGTGCAAGCTCGACACGACCAAGTGCGACGCGTGCCACAACGGGGTCATCCAGCCCGCCCTCGGCGAGGAGTGCGACTTCGACGCGATGAACAAGCCGCTGATCCTGGCGACCTGCCAGAGCCTCGGCTTCATGAGCCCGAACAACCCCGGCTGCGATCCGAGCTGCCACTACGACATCACGCCCTGCCTCTGCGGCAACGGGATGATCGATCCCGGAGAGCAGTGCGACGGCCAGAACCTCGGCGGCAAGAGCTGCGCGGACGAGGGCTTCGGCGGCGGGCAGCTCGCGTGCGACCCGAGCTGCAAGTTCCTCTTCAGCGGCTGCACCACCTGCGGCAACGGGATGATCGAGGGCGCCGAGGTATGCGACGGCAACGACCTCGGCGGCAAGAGCTGCCAGTCGCTCGGCTTCTCCGGCGGACAGCTCGCATGCAGCCCCGCGTGCCAGCTCATCACCAACGGCTGCACCGCATGCGGCAACGGCCTCGTCGAGCAGGGCGAGCAGTGCGACGGCCAGAACCTCGGCGGCAAGAGCTGCCAGGCGCTCGGCTTCTCCGGCGGGCAGCTCGCGTGCACCCCGCAGTGCGCCTTCTCGACCAACGGCTGCACGACCTGCGGCAACGGGCAGATCGAGCCCGGCGAGGCGTGCGACGGGAACAACCTGGGCGGCAAGACCTGCCAGACGCAGGGGTTCACCGCGGGCCAGCTCGCGTGCACCCCGCAGTGCGCGATCTCCACGGCCGGCTGCACCAAGTGCGGCAACGGCGTCGTCGAGCAAGGCGAGGCATGCGACGACGGCAACGCGATGTCCGGCGACGGGTGCAGCGCCACGTGCCAGCTCGAGGTGGTGGCCTGCGATCCGGACGGCCTCTACCAGATCACGATGGGCGGCCCCGTCTCGTACAGCTGCTGCGGCGGCCTCGTGAGCGTCAACGTCTCCTCGTTCTTCTTCTCGAACGACGGGGCGAGCGTGATGTCCTCACCCTCCAACCCGGCGACGATGTCCGGGGCGCCGACGACCTGTCCCTCCGGCAATTTCTCCGTCTCGTCGAGCATCGCCGGGGGCTGCACCGAGTCGTATTCCCTCACCGGGAGCTTCGTGAACCAGAACACCTGGACGGGCGTCTACAGCCTCACCTTCACCGGGCAGCAGTGCGATTGCTTCGGCGGCCTCCTCGGAACACCTTGTGTCAATCAAGTGTTCGGGATCACGGCGGTCCGCTGAGGGCCCGCCGGGCACCCACGCAGCGAGGAAGAACGGAGAGCGAGATGGGCAAGCTGTTCGGGGGAGCGACGGAGGGCGACAAGCGGGGCGAGCAGGCGACGCTGGGCAACGGGGTGCTCGCGCTGATCTCCGTCAACCTTCTCTTCTTCGTGCTCGATCAGGTCCTCGGGCTGCGCTTCATGCACGCGCTCTACCTGCCCTTCGACGGCGCGAGCTGGTACCAGTACGTGACCTCGCTCTTCTGCCACGCGGGCTTCCTGCACCTGTCGAGCAACCTGGTCTTCCTGTACCTGTTCGGGAAGCTGATCGAAGAAGAGGAGGGCATGCTCGGCGTCATCGTGAGCTACCTCGTGGCGGGCATCGGCGGGAACCTGTTGAGCGAGCTCTTCCTCTCGAACGGCGCGGGCCTCGGGGCGTCGGGCTCGGTGTTCGGCCTCTTCGTGGTGAGCGTCCTCATCAAGGTTCGAAAGAGCGTGCGGAACCTCATCGAGGCGCTGATCCTCGGGCAGTTCGTGATCGCGCAGATCATCACCGAGACCAAGAGCCTCGGCGCGTCGGACGGGATCGGGCATGTGGCCCACCTCGGCGGCGCCCTCACCGGCGGGCTGCTCGTCTTCGGGCTCTCCAAGCTCGTCCACAAGCGCGCCGACGCCTCGCGCAGCAAGCCCGCGCTCTCCAAGGACAGAGCGCCGAAGGCCATCGCCTGAGGACGCTCGCGGAGCGAACGAGCACGCTCGCCGGGCGAAGGCGGATCTCCTCTCGCCCGAGCCGTGGTACGACGGTCCTCTGGAGGATCGTGCATGCGGTGGCTCGGCGGCGTCCTGCTTTCGGCGATGGTGTGGGCGGCTTGTGGCGGCGAGGAGAGCCCCGGCTCGACGAGCAGCGCGACCACCTCGGGCGGCACGACGTCGTCGCCCTACCAGTGCACCGGCACCTGCGCGTGCGACGAGGCGAGCGCCACGTGCACCTGCTCCGACGGATCGACCTGCGAGGCCACGTGCAAGGGTGACTGCACCGTGGCCTGCGCGGGCGACGCCAAGTGCGACCTCGCATGCGGCGCCGGCTGCACGCTCGACTGCACCAACAAGGGCGGCTGCAAGGCCAAGGCCGGGCCCGACGCCAAGGCCACGTGCAGCCCGACCGGGATCTGCGAGCTGACCTGCGAGGGGAGCTGCTCGCTCGCCTGCCCGATGGGCGCGCTCTGCCTCGTCCACTGCGCCCCCGGGGCCACCTGCACCATCGACGACTGCCCCGAGGTCATGACCTGCCCCGAGGACGTGCTGGCCTGCCGCACCGCCTGCCCTCCGAAGACGATGTGATCGCTCGTGCACGGTGGAGCACGGTGGAGCACGGTGGAGCACGCTGTGCAACAGCGGCGCGGCTCGTATCTCGACGCGACGATCAGCCGGATCAGAACGCGCCGCGGGCCGTGATCCCGGCCGCGTCCGGGCCGATGAAGGGCGAGAGCGCGGTGGGGGCACGCTTGTCGCTGCTGCGCGGCGGGGAGACGAAGAGGTAGACGGCCGCGGCGCCCCCGAGCACGGCGGCGAAGGTCAGCGCGGTGCTCGCGGCGGCGAGGCTCCGCCCGCTGTCGCGCAGATCGGAGCGCTCGGCGCGGGAGTAACGCGCGGGGTCGGCGTTCTCGTCGACGTAGGTGAGGTACTTGCCGTGCGCGACGAGGCCGGTGGCGAGCGCCGCGGCCCCGAGGCCGAGCGCGCCGGCGCCCGCGAGGTAGGCCGGCAAGCGGTTGGGGGGCGGAGGCGGCGGCGCCTTCACCACCGGGGCCGAGGTCGGCTTGGGCGGGGGAGGAGGCGGCGGGGGAGGCGGAGGCGGCGCCGCCGCGGTCACCTCTTTCTTGGGCCCGAGGTCGGCGGTGATGTCGGCGGTCTTCCCGGAGATCGCCTCCAGGTCCAGATCGAAGACCTTCTCGTGCGTCGCGGAGCGGACGGTGAGGCGCCGCTTGCCCGGGTTGATGGGCATGGCGGCGCCCGCGAGCGCGGCCCGGATCGGCGCGCCGTCGACGGTGATCTGCACGTCGTCCACGCCGGCGGGGAGGATCTTCAGCGTGACCCAGGCGATCTTCGGGCGGAGCTTGTCGAGCTCGGCCTTCGACTCCTTGGCCACGTCCCGATCGCGCTTCTTGAGGGCTTCTTGCTGCGCGAGCTCGAAGGCGTTCACGGCCTCGACGACGTTGCCGAGCGCCTCGTGGCATGCGCCCATGTGGAAGTAGAGCACCGGCGAGACGGTGACCTTGCTGATGCGGTCGTAGCGCTCGAGCGCGCCCTTGAAATCGCCGTGATCTTCCGCGTCGAGCGCCTCGCTGAAGAGCTGGCGGGCCGCGGAGAGCTCGGCCGCGGTCGGGGGCGCGGGCGGGGCAGGCGCGGGCTGTGCGCGCGCGACGGCCGGCGCTGCGAGCGCGAGGAACAAGGCAGCGGAGGCGGCGTGGACCCGTCGAAGCAAGCGTTGCTCCTTGGAGGCAGCGAGCGGGAGCGTAGCCCAGGGCCGGGCCCGGGACCACTCGCGCAGACGAGAATCAGCGACGCTTTTGCGCGGCCGCCTTGTGATGGGCCCGGGCATCTGCAATTCTGCCGGCGTAGTATGCGCGCCGGCGTTCACCGAGCGACCCCCTGGCCATGGCCGGGATTGTCTTGCCCCTCACCTCATCGTCGCGGCGTGGATCCGGCGTGGAGGCGCGCGCGATGAGCGTGGCGGCGATGGCCAGCGTCGGCGCGCTGCACGCGGGCTCCATCCTGGGCCGCTACGAGCTGCTCTTGCCGATCGCGCAGGGGGGCATGGCCACGGTGTGGGCGGCGCGCATGAAGGGGACGCGCGGCTTCTCGAAGATCGTCGCGATCAAGACGATGCTCCCCGCGCTGTCGAACGATCCGCGCTTCGAGCAGATGTTCCTCGGCGAGGCCGAGATCGCCTCGCGGATCAAGCACCCCAACGTGTGCGAGATCCTCGACCTCGGCGAGGAGAACGGGACGCTCTACCTGGCGATGGAGTGGATCGACGGCGAGTCGCTGATGACGCTCCAGCACGACGCCGAGCGGCAGGAGCGCCCCCTGCCCTACGCGGTGATCACGCGGCTCGGGATCGACGCGGCCAAGGGCCTGCACGCGGCCCACGAGCTGCGCGACGAGGCCGGCGCGCCGATCGGCGTCGTGCACCGCGACGTGTCGCCGCACAACATCCTCGTTACCTACGACGGGCGGCTGAAGATCGTGGACTTCGGCGTGGCCAAGGCGGTGGCGCGGAGCGACCACCAGGCGACGCAGGCCGGGACGATCAAGGGCAAGGTGCAGTTCATGGCCCCGGAGCAGGCCTTCGGCGACGACGTCGATCGGCGGGTCGACGTCTTCGCCCTCGGCATCGTGCTCTACCAGATGATCACCGGCGACCACCCGTTCCGCGCCGACAACGAGCTCGCGACGATGGCGCGGATCGTGAGCCCCGAGCCGGTGCCGAGCCCGCGCGCGATCGCCGAGGACTGCCCGGAGGAGCTCGCGGCCGTGGTGCTCCGCGCGCTCGCCAAGAAGCGGGACGATCGCTACCCGACGATGGCCGACCTGGCGCGCGATCTGGAGCAGTGCGCGGGCAAGCTCTCGATGCCCGATCCGGCCCACGATCCGGAGTCCTTCATCCGCGACGTGCTCAAGGAGCGCGCCGAGGAGCGGGCCGCCGTCATCAAGCAGGCGCTGCGCGCCGCCGACGATCGATCGTCGGGCGTGACCTTGAGCGGCGTCACGCCCATCCCCCGCGAGCGGCGGAGCGATCTCGGGCTGCCGGTCGGCGACGACGATCCCACCGGGCGGGCGAGCAGCGTCGCGTCGACCGCGACGCCGGGGCGCGCGGGCAAGAGCATCGCGCTCGCGGCCGGGGTCTTCGCGGCGGGCGCGGTGATCGGCGCCGCCGCGCTGATCGGCGTGACGCGCTCCGCGGCCCCTCCCGGCGCGCTCCCGATGACCAGCTCCGCCCTCATGCCCGCGCCGCCCCCGAGCGCGGCCGTCGAGAGCGTGACGGCGGCCACGACCGCGAGCGCCGCCGTGACCGCATCCGCGAGCGCGTCGGTCGCGCCCATGGCCTCGGCGCCGAGCGCGATCCCGGCCGCGTCGCTCAAGGGGCCGATGCCCGGAGCGACCGGCAAGGCCCCGACCAAGAAGTTCAGGAACCCCGGGTTCTAGCGGCGATCCTGGGCAGCGCGACGCCGGCGAGCCCGCGCGCGGCGCACGGCGAGCGCGGCGAGCGCGCTCATCACGAGCACGCCCTCCCCTCCCCCGTCCCGGCGGCGGCCGATCGCGCAGCCGCCGGTGGCCTCGATCAAACCGTTGGAGGTCCAAATATCGGTGCCGATGGGCAGCGATCGCGCGCCGAGGGAGCGGCCGTCGTAGAAGAGCTCGACCTGGGCCGTCTGCCCGCTGGTGCCCTCGCGCCCGGCGAAGGCGAAGCGCCACAGGCCGTGGCGCACCTTGGTGAGGGGCTGGAGGAGCGCCGCGTTCGTGAGCGAGAGGGTGAGCTTCTGGCCGTCGAGGCCGCTCGCCACCTTGCCGTCGGCGCGGCGGAGCTCGACGGTGCCCCAGATCGGGAAGCTCGCGTCGGCGCGCGCGTAGGACGAGGAGAGCGTGTACCAGCTCTTCTCGATCGAGGGCTCGATCGTCGACGCTTGCTCGGCGGCGAGGGCCTGCCGCGCGCCCTCCAGATCGAGCTCGCCCGGGCCGAGCTGGCTCTCGTAGGGCACATGGCCGGAGGGCCTGCGGGCGCCGGCCTGGAGCACGTCGGTCACGCGCGCCTGGGTCAACGTGCGATCGAGCTGGAACAGCAGGGCGATCGCGCCGGTGACGTGGGGCGCGGACATCGAGGTGCCGGACGCGATGGCGTGGCGCGCGTCGACCAGGTAGCAGTTGGGCGCGTCCTTGGGGCAGCCCACACCGTCGAAGAGGCCCCCGGCGTGCTCGCGCGGATCGGCGAGCGAGCTCATCGCCCCTGCGACGACGCCCCCGGGTGCGCTGAGCTCGGGCTTCATCACCCCGAGCGGCGTGGGCCCCGAGCTCGAGAAATAGCAGGCGCTGTCCGGCACCGGATCTTCCTCGTGACCGTAGAGGGCGAGCGCGATCGGCGAGGCGCCGAGCGGCTTCCACGCCACGCGGTTGAGCGTGCAGCCCACGGCGAGCAGGCCCGGGTGGCTCGCGGGGACGGTGACGGTGCCCTCGCGCGTCGCGCGCTCGAAGAGCACGCCGTAGGAGGTCGCGCTCGGGGCCGCGTCGCCGGTGCCCGTCATCCAGAGCTGGGCGTCGCCGTGACCACGCAGATGGATGGCGAAGGTGCCCTCGTCCCACGCGCCGGTCCACACCACGACGGCGCTGTTGGTGGCGGCGGTGATCGACGATTTCGGCGAGATCTTGTTGTTGATGACGCCCGCGGTGGTCCCGTTCCCGTCGTCGTAGCCGGCCTCGTCGCCCCGGCCCGTGTAGCCGATCCAGGTGGAGCCGCCGGGGCCTTCGAGCGACACGTCGATCTCGTCGCCGCGCTGGAAGGTGAGCCACACGTACACCTGGCCCGCGGTGGCCTTGCCCGCGCGGATCGGGACGCGCACGCGCTCGTGCGGCGTGACGTGGACCTCGGTGTGGATGCCGTACTCGCCGCCGTCGCCGAGCACGTCGCTCACGTCGCCGCTGTTGCCGGCGGCCACCACCACCGCCCGGCCCGGCTTGTCGTCGCCCACCATCGCGGCGAGCCCCTGCTCGAGCGCGCTCGTGCCGTCGTGCGGGCCGAAATCGCCGCCGACGCTGAGGTTGAGCACGCAGGGCAGGCCCATGGCGGCGGCGCGATCGAAGATGAAGCGCGCGGCGTTGAGGATGTCGGGATCGTAGAATTTACCGGGCGTGGCGACGATCAGCGTCGCGCCCGGCGCGAGGCCCACGTAGCGGGGCTTCTTGACGGCGCTCGGCCCGCCGTTGCCCGCCGCGATCGAGGCGACGTGGGTGCCGTGCCCCTCGGCGTCGACCAGGCGATCGCTCTTGGCCTTGATCAGGTCGTCGATGTCGGCGGCGGCGTAGACGGCGCATGCCGACTGCAAGGGGTCGGTACAGCCGAAGGTCTTCTCCAGCTTGGGGTGGAGGCCCTCGGGGGCGCCGGCGTCGAGCAGCCAGGCGACGCGGGTCTTGCCGTCTTTGTCGAGGAAATCGGGGTGGCGGATATCGAGCCCGGTGTCGATGATGCCCACCACCACGCCGGTGCCGTCGATGGTGCCGGCGCCCGCGTCGGCCTCGGCCTTGCGGAAGACGTCGACCCGGGTCCACTTCTTCGACACGTCGATGAGCGGGCGGCGCGGGGGCGAGTAGTCGATCGAAAGATCGGGGTGCGACGCGGCGAACGAGAGCAGATCGGCCGGGGAGAAGCGGCGCGCGCCGAGGCCGGGCGCGACGGGGAGCAGGCCGAGCGACGCGGCGCTCACGCCGGGCGGGAGCGCGACGGTGACCGGGATCCGGCCGTGATCGACGGCGAGGGCGTGGCTCCGGCCGGGCGAGGCGAGGACGCGGATGAGCGGGGCGGCGGGCGCGTCCGCGCGGACCGGCAAGGCGGAGGAGAGGAGCGCGATCGCGAGGGCGGACGCGGCGCGGGCGCGCGGCGGCGGGAGGACCGGGGGCACCCGCTCAAGGTAACAGCGCCCGCCCATCGACGCCGCCGTTTGTGCGCCGGAGGCCGGCGCCGGTTTGTGTCCCGGAGGCCGGCGCGCGCGCCGTGCTTTGCGCTTGACGGTCGAGGGAGGGTGCCCAAGAGTGCCCGCCCCATGAATGAAATCAGCGGCAAACGCAGGCCTCTCCGGGCCGGCGAGGCGGTCTTGCTCCTCGGGCTCGGGGCGGCCCTCGGCGGGGCGGGCACCGGGTGCCGGCACCATGTGGTCGAGACCCGCGTGCAGATCGTGCAGGTCGTGCCCGCTCCCCCGGCCCTGACGATCGAGAACCACAAGCCCACCGAGATCGCGGCGCTCTGGGCCAAGCCCTGCGGCGCGGGCGAGTCGGGCTACCGGCTGCTCGAGGGCGTGCGCATCCCGCCCTCGTCGACCGCGGTCGTCCCGCTCGCGGATCTCCCCGAGTGCGCAGACCTCTCGGCCCGCGACGGGCGCGGCGAGGCCGTGGGGATGCAGGCCGACATGCGGCTCGCCCCCGGCGCCCACTGGACCATCGAATGATTGGAGCTCCAACGATTTCGGGGATGTCGGGGTAGGACCACCAGGAGATCGCGCCGCGGCGCGAACAGAGCGCGCCGCCGGCGCGAGCATATCGAGGAACCGTGCAGACCAAGGTGAGCGCGCTGTCGACGATCGGGGCCGTGGTGCTGGGGATTTCGCTGTCGGTGACGGCCACGGGCTGCCGCCGCCGGCCCAAGGGCCCGGCGCAGGTGCAGCATGTCTACGTGCTCGCCAAGTCGCGCCTCGTCGTCTCCGAGGAGCGGACGAGCGCGGCGGAGATCACCCCGACGAAGACCTACCAGCAGGTGCTGCCCACCGTGCAGCGGGTGGCGGTGCACGCGCCCGACGCCTGCAACGACGTGAGCGTCTCCGGCGCGACCGGCGCGGCCAACAACACCGGGCAGATCCTCCAGATGCGCTGCGGCGTGTGGATGGCGGAGATCGAGCGGGCCCTGTCGCAGCGGGGCTACCAGGTGCCCTCGTGGAAGGAGCTGCACAACCTGGTCAAGACGCAGAACATCACCCCCGTGGCCGCCGCCGACAAGCTCCACGCGCAGGTGCTCGTGCAGCTCAACTCGCTCGAGCGCATCACGCGCAAGCCCGCGCAGGACGCGCGGATCGAGCGGGACTACGTGCTCTCCGACGTCTACGGCAAGGAGCACGAGCCCGCCCAGCTCCTGCCGAACGACGTGGCGTCGCTGCGCGCGCTGCTCGCCCCCGCGGAGAGCGCGCTGCTCCAGAGCGAGCGGCTCGGCGCCATGCTCGACGCCAACGCGGTGCTCGTCTCCTCGGGGCAGGCGATCTGGTTCTACCGGTGGCTGAAGGTGGCCCCGTTCAGCGCCGAGCAGCAGGCCAAGGTGCTCGCGTTCTTCGGCCCACCCGCGTCGTTCAAGCCCGCCAAGGGCGATCCGCAGACGTACCTGCTCGGGCAGCCCGGCACGTGGACGCCCGTGGCCCCCGAGCCCTCGCCCGACGCGGGCCCCGTGACGGTGACCGCTGTGTCGAGCGAGCGCGAGGCGATCTCCACCGGCGCGAAGAACGCGAGCGAGGACGACGCCACCTACTTCGCGCTGGTGCGCGAGGTGGTGGCGGATTTCGTCGGGAAATTCTCGGGGAAGTAGATCAGACCGGCGGGACGAGGTGGCGCTTGTTGGGGCGCTGCTCGACCTTGTTCGCGTGGCGGGCGAAGCGGCGTGACACCTCGCGGCGCAGGTCGGCGCTCGGGATGATGCCGTCGATCACCTGCTCGCTGGCGAGCTTCTCGAGGTCGATGTCGGCGCGGTACTCGTCGCGGAGCTTCTGCACCAGGGCGTCGCGCTCGGCCCCCTCGGGCACGGCCTGGATCTTGTTGTAGTAGACGGCGTTGACGGCGGCGCTCGGGCCCATCACGGCGATGGACGCGGTGGGCAGGGCGATGCACTCGTCGGGCTCGAAGGCGGGGCCGCACATGGCGTAGAGGCCCGCACCGTAGGCCTTGCGCACGATCACCGAGAGCTTCGGCACGGTGGCCTCGCTGACGGCGGCGATCATCTTGGCGCCCGCGCGGATGATGCCCTGCTTCTCGACGACGGTGCCGATCATGAAGCCGGGCACGTCGGCGAGGTAGAGCAGCGGGATGTTGAAGGCGTCGCAGAGCCAGATGAAGCGGGCGGCCTTGTCGGCCGAGTCGACGAAGAGCACGCCGCCCTTGAATTTCGGCTGGTTCGCGACGATGCCCACCGCGCGGCCCTCGATGCGCGCGAAGCCGGTGAGGATCTCCTTGGCGAAGAGCTTCTTGATCTCGACGAAGCTGCCCTCGTCGATGATGTGATCGATCACGGCCATCATGTCGAAGGGCTTGTTCTCGTCCGTCGGGATGATGAGCTCGAGCGGCGGCTTGCCGTGCTTCTCCGGGTGCGGCGCCGCGGCCTTGACCGGCTCGTCGCAGTTCTGCGGCATGAGCGCGAAATAGCGCTTGGCGAAGGCGATCGCCTCTTCTTCCGTCTTGACGAGCACGTCGCCGCAGCCCGACTCCGAGCAGTGCATGCGAGCGCCGCCGAGGTCTTCGAGCGTGACCTTCTCGCCGATCACCATCTCGGCCATGCGCGGCGAGCCGAGGTACATGCTGGCGTTCTTGTCGACCATCACCACGATGTCGCAGAAGGCCGGGATGTACGCGCCGCCCGCGGCCGAGGGGCCGAAGAGGAGGCAGATCTGCGGGACCATGCCGGAGAGGGCGACCTGGTTGTAGAAGATGCGGCCCGCGCCGCGGCGGCCCGGGAACATCTCGATCTGATCGGTGATCCGCGCGCCGGCCGAGTCGACGAGGTAGAAGAGCGGGCAGCGGAGCTTCCTGGCGATCTCCTGGATGCGGAGGATCTTCTCGACCGTGCGGCGGCCCCAGGAGCCGGCCTTGACGGTGGAGTCGTTGGCCATGACGCACACCGGGCGGCCGTCGAGGGTGCCGGAGCCCGTGATCACGCCGTCGGCGGGCAGCTCGGGATCGACCGCGTTGGCGAGCGCGCCGTCCTCCACGAAGCTGCCCTCGTCGAGGAGCAGCGCGATCCGCTTGCGGGCGAAGAGCTTGCCCTGCTCCAGGTTCTTCTCGTGGTACTTGGGCGCGCCGCCCTTCTCGATGCGCGCCTGACGGTCCCGGACTTTCTGATCGAGCGACATGGCGCGGGCGATAGCGCACCCGGCGGCCGGAGACCACCCTGGACTCGAAGGCCGCCCTGCGCCGGCCCTTCAGGGGTACGTCGCCAGGAAATCGACCTGAAATGTGCGCCCGTTCTGGGGCATCGTCCGGCTCTGGAAGGTGTCGGTGATCGGCACCTCGTAGCGGCGATCGCTGATGTTGTAGACGCCGAGCACGTAGCGGAGGCCATAGCCACGCACGTTGCCCGAGATCGTCGCGTCGAGGATCACCGCCCCGCGGGTCATCGCGTCTCCCGTCTCCAGGCTGATCCTCCGGGGCGCCTCCAGCCGGGCCCGGAGGCCGAGCGAGCAGAGCTCGCGCACCACCGGCACGACGCTGCGGATCGAGGCGAGGTGGGCCGGCGCGTTCACGAGCTCCGGGTGCGCGAGGGTCGCGTCGAGCACGCGGGCCCACGCGTAGCCGTACATCGCCGCGAGCATCCACCCCTTGCGCCACTCTCGCCGGATCTCGATGTCGCCGCCGAGGGTCATGCTCGGGCTCCGGCTGTTGGCGTAGCGCACGAGCGTCGAGCCCGGCGTGTCGGGGATGGTGTCGATGAGCCCCGTCACGTAGCTCGCGTGCGCCGCGCCGACGGCCACCCAGTCCTCCAGGAAGCGGTGCGAGTACTCCACCTCGCCCGCGTAGATCGACTCCGGGCCGACGGTGATCCCCCGCGCCGGCTGCTCCCCGCGGACCTGCGAGAAGCCGTTGTCATTGTAGGCCTGCTCGTAGATGCTCGGGGCGCGGAAGGCGCGGCCGCCCATCACCTTCAGGACCCCGTTCGGCGACGTATGGAAGATCAGCGCCGCGCGGGGCACCACGATGGGGCCGAAGGTCGAGTAGACATCGACGCGCGCGCCCGCGGAGGCCTTGAGCCAGGGCCAGGGCGAGCCCTCGACGATCGCGTAGCCGGCGCCGAATCGATAGGGGTCGTGCTCGTTCAGGTAGGGCGTGACTGTGGCGCCGCTGTGCGTCTCGCCGAGCAGCGTCGCCTCGGGGTGGATCTGACCCTCGCCGCCCGCGGTGATCCGGAGCCGCGCCGACGGCGAATAGACGACGCGAGCCTCGGCGCCGAACCAGGTGCCGTAGAAGTGCTCGACGTTGTTGCCGTCGGCGAACTGGTAGAGCCCGAGGTAGGTGTAGCGGTTCGCGTGCACCCGGGTCATGAGCTGCACGGTCTTCGTGAGGTTCGGCTCGAAGCGGATCTCGGCCATCATCCGCGTGTCGGTGTAGGTGGAGCGCGAGTCGCCCACGTTCGTCGAGTAGGCCCCCACGGGCACGGCTTGCTCGCGGCGGTGGTAGAACCACTGGCCGGTCACCGGGCCCCACCAGAAGCGGCCCGCGGTGCCCCCGCTGGTGAAGGCGTCCACGTTGTGTACCAGCGTGGACGGCGGCGAACCGGGCGCCTTGAGCGTGAGGTCCACGTCGGTCCCCTCGCTGTGGGCGGCGGAGGCGCTGGCCCAGATGCCCTTGTCGGGCGCGAGGTTGTAGTGGAAGCCGGCGCGGGCGTGCATGGCGGTGTCGTCGTAGACGCCCACGCCGGCGTGGACGCCGTTCGGCTCGTCGCGGGGGCGCGTCACGAGGTTGACCACGCCGGAGAAGGCGCCGGTGCCGTAGAGCAGCGAGCCCGGGCCGCGCACGACCTCGATCCGGTCGATGTCGTGGAGATCGACCCGGCCGTCGGAGCCGATGTACGAGCTGTTCAGCAGGTTGTCGTTGAGCGCCTGCCCGTCGGAGAGCACGAGCAGGCGGTTGCCGTAGTCGTTCGGCTGGCCGAGGCCGCGGATGCCGGCGGAGGCGTAGACGCGATCGTTCGAGATCGTCACGCCGCGCAGCCCGCGCAGGGCCTCGGCGATCGTGGGATAGCCGAAGGCGCGCAGCTCCTGGGCGTCGACGATCGACACCGAGCTCGGGGCGTCGTCGACCTTCTCGGCGTAGCGGGAGACGGCGGTAACCTCGCGCAGGGGCTTGAGATCCAGGTTCTCGAGGGGGAGCTGGCGACCCGCCTGCACGTCGGCGTCGATCTTGACGGTGGTGTGCCCGCGCAGGGAGACCTCGACGCGGCGCTTGCCCGCGGGGACGGCGGGGATCACGACCGGCGTGAAGCCCGCGGCCTTGCCGTCGACGGTGACGAGCGCGCCGGGCTCCTCGCTGCTCACCACGATCGAGCCGGTGCGCGGGGCCAGGGCTGCGCTGATCTTCGCCGTCTGCCGGGCGGTGATCGTCGCGGGGACCAGCGCCGTGAGGAAGCCCTGGCGGGTGAGGTGCAGATCGTGGCGGCCCGGGGTGAGCGGCAGCGTGCAGGGGGTGGTGCATGCCGCAGGAGCGGAGGCGTCGTCGACGTGGACCTCGGCGGCGAGCCCGCCCTCGACCTCGATCTGCGCGGTGCCGGTGATCTTCGGGAGCGAGAGCGTGACCTGCGTCTCGGCGCCGAGCTTGATCTCCACGCCCTCGATCGCGGCCGGATCGTGGCCTTCCAGCTCGGCGATCACCCGGTAGCGCCCGGGCGGGAGCGAGAGGGGGCGCGGGGCGCGGCCGCGCGAGCCGAGATCCTTGCGATCGATGTAGAGCGTCGCGCCCGGCGGCGAGGTGGTCACGCGGAGCACCGCGACCTCGGGGGCGATGCGGGTGAGGGCGGCCTTCACCTCGGCGGCGGCCTGCGCGTTGGTCTCGCCGTCGAGCGCGTCGACGTAGTAGCGGTAGGCGTCGGCGAAGCGCTTCAGTTGCTCGAAGGTGCGGCCGATGTTGAAGACGACGTTGCGGTTCGGCGCGAGGCGGTTCGAGAGCATCAGGTGCTCGAGCGCCTCGCCGAGCTCGCCCTTGCGGTAGAGCTCGATGCCTCGCTGGAAGTGGAGCTCGGCCTCGTCGGCGACGCCGTCGGCCCGAGAAATTGCGGGCGGTGCGAGCAGGAGCGCGCACGGGAGGATCGCCGCGAGGAGGCGGCGCGCGCGCTTCGCTGCCGTCATCTTCCTGTCCGCAGATCGGGCGGAGGCGCGGGCGCGGTCGGCTTCGGCGCGGCGCTCGGCTTCCCGCGCGGGGCGCTCGCCGCCGCGCCGATCGCCGCGCTCGACGCTGCGCCGCTCGCCGCGGCCCGCGCGGCCGGGATCTCGATCTTCGGCGGCAAGGGCCCGTCCTCGGTGATCACGACGTCGCTGGTCTTCTCGCCGGCGGCGCTCACCACCCTCACCCGGTGCACGCTGCCGAGCGTGCCGTGGATCTCGGCCAGCCCTTCTTTCGTGGGCGCGGGGGCTCCGTCGACCTCGACCGAGGCGCCGTCGGGGATGATCACGAGGCGCACGGTGCGCGGCTTTTCTGCGGCGATCACCGCGGTCGATGCCGCCGGCGGCGCGGCCTGCTGCGCCGGCGGGGCCGGGCTCACGAGCTTGTAGGCGAGGCCGAGGGCCGCGAGGACCAGGGCGGCCACGAGGGCCGGGACGACACCGCGCGCGGCCTTCGGCGAGCTCTGTGCGGCCCGCGGAGACCCCGTGACGACGGAGCTGCCCAGGGCCGGCACGCTCGCGTCGGCCGCGACCCCGGTGGGGGCGGTGATCGCGGACTCGCCCGACACGGACAGGCGGCGATTCTGGGCTGCGCTCTTCCGGGGTGCGGGCGCGTCGGCCAGGCTGTGGGCCACCTTGGGCGCGACGGCCGAGCGCTCGCCGGGGTCGAGGGGGCGCAGCATGTCCTCGCGGATCGCCGAGCCCTCGGGCAACAGCGCGGCGATGGCAGCGCCCATCTCGGCGGCGCTCTGGAAGCGCTCGTCGGGGTCGAAGCGCAGGGCCCGGTGCACGAGGGCCGCGACCTCGGCCGACACCCACGGCGCCACGTCTTGCAGGGGCTCGGGCGGTTCGGTGCAGATCGAGATCAAGAGCTCGCCGAGCATGTCGGTGTCGTGGTGCGGCGTGTGCCCCGAGAGCGCCTGGTAGAGCACGATCCCCAGCGACCAGATGTCGGAGCGGTCGTCGATGTCCTTGTGCCCGCGGGCTTGCTCCGGCGACATGTAGAGCGGCGAGCCGAGCATGTTCCCGGTGCGCGTGAGCCCCGCGGTCTCGGCGGCGCTCGCGCCTGGATCGCGGCGGATCTTGGCCACCCCGAAGTCGAGCAGCTTCACGGTGCGCGCGCCGCGCTTCTCTTTCGCGAGGAAGAAATTCGCGGGCTTGATGTCGCGGTGGACGATGCGCTTGTCGTGGGCCCGGGCCATGCCCTCGCAGGCCTGCGCGGCGATCCGCAGCGCCAGATCGGGCGGGAGGGGACCGCTGCGCTTGATGAGCTGGGAGAGGTCTTCCCCGTCGAGGTACTCCATCACCAGGAAGGGGAGCAGCAGCTCCCCGTCGTGACCCGAGCCGAGGACCCGGACGATGTGCGGCGACACGACCTCGGCGGCGGCGCGGACCTCGCGCTCGAAGCGGCCCGACAACGTCTCGCTCTCGACGACCTCGCGGGCGATCACCTTCACGGCCACGCGCGCGCCGTCCTCGGCGTCGAAGGCCTCGTAGACCGAGCCCATCCCGCCCTTGCCGAGGAGGCGCACGACGCGGTAGCGCCCGCCCAGGATCGTGCCTTCGACGACGCGCTTCACGGCGCCACGTCGACCTTCACGAGCGAGGGAGGCGAGAGCTCGACCATGCGTATGGACCATGGCAACCGCTGGGGCGGGCGATGTCAAGGAGGGGCGAGGCGGCGCGAGGATCAGCGGCGGCGAGCGGCCACTTCGCGCGCGGCGATCTCGAGCTCCCGCGCGTTCCGGGCCACGAGGACCTTGGTCGAGGCCGCGGCGTAGCGGAGCATGGCGCTGTCGCCGCTGCCCCAGGTCGCGGGCGACTCCGGGCAGATCCAGAGCAGCGCGCGGGAGCGGTCGCGCAGGCGGCGGACGACATCGGCCTCGTCGGGGAGGTAGTTGGTGCGACCGTCCCCGAGGATGACCACCGTGGTACGCCGGTCCACACTGTGGCCCACGAGGGCCTCGAAGGCCGATAGAACGCGGCCGTAGTTCGAGTTGTGGGCGGTGTCGACCACGCCGCCTCCGTAGATCTCGGCGAGCGCGCGGCCCACCGGGCCCCCGGAGAAGAGCGCGGTGGTCTCTCCGAGATCGCCGACGAAGACGAAGCTCCTCGTGTTGGAGAAGAGCTCCTGGGCCGCGCTCGTGAGCTCGAGCATGAAGAGGGCGGCGGTGCGCACCGAGTCGGAGACATCGCAGAGCAGGAGCAGGCGGGGCTTGTCGCGGCGGCGGCGCCGGCGCGCCGGGAGGAAGGGCACGCCCCCCGTGCGGAAGCTCTGCCGGAGCGTGCGGTGGGGATCGATCTTGCCGCTCCGGGCGCGGCGCCTGCGCACCCGCTCGGCCCCGCGCAGGCGCTCGCCGAGGGCCCGGACGGCGCGGCGCACCTCTTCGACCTCGGCGTCGTTGAGCCCGGTGAAGAGCGCCTCGCCGAGCTTCCTGCGGCCCTCGGGGCGCTCGGAGGCGTCCGGATCGAGGCGGCGCGCGATCGAGCGATCGACGTGATCGCGCACCCGGCGGCGGACGTGATCGAGCTCCTCGCCGAGGGCCTTGGCGAGCGCGGCGCCCCGCTCCTCGCCGAGCGCCTCGCGGAGAACGTCGCGGAGGCGCTTGAGGGCCGAGGCCGCGCGCGGCACATCGAGGCGCTCCATGACCTTCTGCGAGAAGAAGCCCGTCTGGAGCGGGCTCGTCATGGGGGCGAGGGCGCGGGCGATCCCCGCGGCGAGGAGCAGGTGGTCGAGCTCGCTCTCGCTGCCGAGCAGGCCGAGCAAGGCCTGGGCGTCGCTGCCCTCGCCGCTGCGCTCGGCCGCGGCCGTGAGGAGCTGGCGGAGCGCGTCGAGCTCGGCCGGCGAGAAGCCGCGCGCGGCGAGGCGACCGAAGAGATCGCCCGGGTGCGCGGATCCGAGGGCGAAGAACTCGTCGAACACCCGGCGGTAGCGCGCGAGATCGGCGCGTCGCTCGACGATCACGCAGCCGATCGCGTCGCGCAGCGAGGCGCGATCGGCGAAGCCCACGAGCTCGACCACGCGCATCACGTCGAGGGTCTGCGCGGTGGAGATGGCGAAGCCCTCGCGGCGGAGGACCCAGCAGAGCTCGTCGAGGACGCGGAGCAAGAGGCGACCGCTTCAGCTCACGGCGAGGGCTCGGCCAGCAAGGTCTGGATCAGCTTCTCCAGCTCCTTGTGGTGCGCCGGGTCGTAGCCGACGGACACGTCGCGGATCACGCCTTTTTTGTCGATGAGGAACATGGTCGGCAAGGCGGAGACGCCGTAGGCGCGCGCGGTGGCCTCGTCGGGATCGGAGGCGACCGTGTAGCGGATGTTCATGTTCTGGGCGGCGCCGGCGGCGACCTGCACGGTGTCGCCCGTGAAGCCGACGACGGTGAGGCCCTGGGCGCCGAAGGTCGTCTGCCACTGGGAGAGCTGCGGGGCGATCAGGCGGCAGGGGCCGCACCAGGAGGCCCAGAAGTCGACGAGGACGACCTTGCCCCGGAGGCTGCCGAGGCTCGCGGGGAGGCTGCCGGAGGCGGCGATCGGGGACTGCCAGGCGGGGGCGAAGGTGCCGACTTTGTCGAGGCGGAGGATCTCGAGCGAGCCGGGGTAGGAGGCGAGCTGGGCGGAGACCGTCTTCTCGACGCCGCCGTGGCGGATGGTGAGGCGGAGCGGGTTGTTCGGGCCGATCAGCGCGACACGGGCGATGAGCTGCTTCGGGTCGTCGAGGGCCACGCCGTCGGCCAGAACGAGCTGATCGCCGTCGGCGATCCCGGCCTTGTCGGCGGGGGAGTTGCGCACGACGTGGCGGGCGATCACGCCGCCGGCGGCGCCTCGATCGAGCTCGACGCCGAGCCAGGCGCGGCGGGATTGATCGGCCGAGGCCTGCGGTGGGGCCGTGCCCGCGACCAGGGCGGAGGAGGCGAGGGTGAGGGCCGCGAGGATCGCGGCGCCGCGGCGCCGGGAGAAGAAGCCGAGCGTCATCATTTCAATGTACCATCGTCCTTCGGTGTCGTTGAAAGCACGTGTGATCGCGCCCCTCTTCTGTGCTCTCGCCCTGGGCGCATGTTCCCCGGCGGCGCCCTTGCCCGAGCTGGGCGGCCATCCGTCGCGCGCGCTCGCCCCCACGGCCGCCCCTCGGGACGCAGGCGCGCCCGCGCCCCCTCCCCCGCCCTTCGTGCTCGCGGACGAGCTCCGCCGGCTGGAAAAGGTGACCGAGCGCCGTCCGTCCGAGCACCTCGACGGCTCGTACGATGGGGAGGTGCTCGTGAGCGCCGAGGCGAAGGCCTACCCGCGGCTCGGGCCGAGCCGGACGGTGGGCGAGGGGGCGACCCTGGTCGAGCGGCATCTGATGCGTGGGACGGAGGAGGTGGCCGTTTTCTTCGCCATGGTGCGCCGCCCGGCCGGGTTCGACCCCGACGGAGGCAACTGGGAGTACCTGGTGGTCAAGCCCGGCGGCGAGGTGGAGCAGCGCGGTGCGCTCCCTCTGTGCCGGCGCTGCCATGTCGACGCACCGCATGATCATCTGTTCGGAGGCGCGCCCTGACGAGCGCCCGCCCTGGCTCGCCGGGTGGGACCTCGCAAACTTTGCAAGGCCAGGGGCCGACCACGACAGCAACGCCCTGCGCGCGATCGCGATCGCGGGAAGCGCTCCCTGTGAAAGGTCGAGAAATCGACACTTATTCCCCGGAAAGGTCCAGATCGTCCACGGGGAGGGGCTGGAGCTCCAGCGGGCTGGCACGGAGGCTGCTCTAGGGAAGAACGACCGTGGCGGCTGTGGGCTGCAGCGTCACGGCATCCTCCGACTTCGATCGCTCCTTCGCTTGCGCTTATCCGGTCGGACCTAACCACCGACCGACTTCTTCTCTCGCTTGCCCTCGCTTCTTTTTCTTTTCCTGCTTCCTCTGCTTACCGTTCGCTGACTTGTCCCGTTTCGTACGTTAGCTTACGTCTTACCCTCTGCGTCTTGCACGAATTCGAGCGCGGCGATCCGATGGATCCCGCGCTTCGTTCGTTTGTTCCCCCGAACACCGACGGATCACCGAGGCGCGGCTTGAGCCAAAAGAAGAAAAGAGCATGAGGGTCGCGCTCTTGCTTGACATTCCTCACCGCTCCGCCTAAACGCGCCTTGCTCGATTTCGCGGCGAGCCCGTCCCCGGACGGAGCCCGACGCGAGCCGACCCGCGCCCATAGCTCAGCTGGATAGAGCATCGGCCTACGAAGCCGGGGGTCGGAAGTTCGAATCTTCCTGGGCGCGCCAAGCAATCCCCGACCTCCCCGCCCCCTCCGGCGGGGTTCGAGGCCAACCGAGATGACCGAGAGCGCTCACCGTGCCGACGACGAGCGCTGGATGGCCCTGGCGATCGAAGAGGCCGCCCTGGCCGCCGCGGCCGGCGAGGTGCCCGTGGGGGCCGTGATCGTCGACGCCGAGGGGCAGCTCGTCGGGCGAGGCCGCAACGCCCGCGAAGCCCGGCAAGACCCGACGGCCCACGCAGAGATGGACGCGCTGCACGAGGCCGCGACAGCCCTCGGGCGCTGGCGCCTCTCCGGGACGACGCTCTACGTGACCCTGGAGCCCTGCCCCATGTGCGCGGGCGCCCTCGTGAACGCGCGCGTGAGCCGCGTGGTCTACGGGTGCGCCGATCCCAAGGCCGGCGCCGTCGATTCGCTGTTCGCGATCGGGCAGGACGGGCGCCTCAACCACCGCTTCGAGGTCGAGCGCGGGGTGCTCGGCGAGGCATGCGCGGCGCAGCTCACGGGCTTCTTCGTCGCGCTGCGGGAGAGGCTCAAGAAGCGGCGTGGCGAGGGCGGCTGAGCGAAGCGATCAGGTCGTGATCGCGAGGGCGATCACGGCATCAGCTCGGCGTCGCCCTGGGTCGGATCGGGCAGCTCGCCGGGGCCGCCGGGGCCGACCGGGTGCGGGCTCGGGTCGCGGTGCGGCGCGGGGGAGCCCTGGATCACGGTCTCGCGCAGGCCCTCGTCGAGCTCCTCGTCGGTGAGGTGATCGCGCTGGCGGGCGATCTTCATGAGCTTGCGGAGGTAGTCCATCCAGTTCGGGGAGACGGCTCCGCCGGCGCCGAAATGCTGGATCTTGGGGCTCGGGAGGATGGACGAGATGTAGAGCGCCTGGCCGAGGGAGAGGTCGGCAGGCGACGTGCTGAAGTAGCTGCGGGCCGCAGGGCCGATGCCGTAGAGCTTCGGGCCGAGCTCGACCACGTTGAAGTAGAGCTCGAGGATCTGCTCCTTCGTGAGCGCCTGCTCCAGGTACATGGTGAGGATGGCCTCCTGGAGCTTGCGGGAGAGGTTC
The DNA here is from genome assembly GCA_046351295.1 of Byssovorax sp. GTDB lineage: Bacteria > Myxococcota_A > Polyangia > Polyangiales > Polyangiaceae > JAXLYT01. Next base: position 178,396 of record JAXLYT010000003.1, on the reverse strand, counting down.
TTTCCGCGGTCGAGGTAGAGGTTCTTCGCGAGCTGCATGCTGATGGTGCTCGCGCCGCGGACGAAGCGCTTCTTGCGGATGTTCTCGCGGATGCTGTTCTTGATGGCCTCGGCGTCGAAGCCGTGGTGACGGCGGAAGCCACCGTCCTCGGTCGTCAACACCGCGACCTCCATGAACTTGGAGATGGTGCTGAGCGGGCTCCAGGTCGGGGTGCCGGGGCCGGTCTCGAGGGGGAAGGGGCGGCCGTCGGCGTCGTAGGCCGTGTACGTGAAGGGCTTCTGGAAGCGCTCGACGTTGATCTCGGGCGGGGCCTCGGTGACGCGGCAGGTGTTGCCGGTGTCCCAGTCGAGGGAAAATGCGCGATCGAGCTTGGCCGTGTCGATGTTGGCCTTTCCTTTGAGCGCAAACGATCCGGCGGCGCGGAGGCCCGCGAGCTTGGGGATCATGCCCTTCGGGATGGAGTCGAGCATCGACTGGCAGGCGGTGATCGGGACCTCGAAGGTGCCACGGACGCGGTGAACGTCCTTCGCGCGCTCGTACTCGCCGTGGAGGACGAGGCGGATGGCGCCGAGGTCGACCTCGCCCTCGGCGACGCTGACGCGGGTGCCGTCGAGGCGGGCCTCACCCTTGGCGCGGAAGGCGAGCTCGAGGCCGGCGACCGGCTCGTCGGAGAGGGCCGCGCTGCGGATCGAGAGGTGGTCGATCTTGCCCTCGCCGTCGAGGCGCACCGTCTCGCCGTCCGCCGGGAGGACGAGGTGCGAGCGGGTGACGACGGAGGCGCGGTTCACGTCGAAGAGGCCGAAGTCGCCTTCTTTGACGCCGAGCGTGGAGAGCCAGATGGGCCCGCCCCGGATGTCGGCGGTGATCTCGTCCGGCCCCTCGCGCAGCGGGACCGCCAGGCGAAACGTGAGCGGCTCCTCGTGATCGATCGCCTCGCGCGCGGCTCCAGGTCGAGGCGCGCGCAGCTCGGGAGCGAGGTCGACGACCAGCTTGCCCCCGTCGCGCGTCATGGAAAGCAGGCCGGGGCCGAGGTTGATGGATTCTTCCTGGGCGCGGACGCGCGCATGCACGCCGCGAAGCTGGATCGCCGCGCTCGGCTCGAGCGCCGCGTCGAGCGCCTGGGCGACGCCGAGCAAGGCCGCGCGGACGAGCCCCGCCGACCGCGTACGGCTCGGCGGCTCGGCCGCGCTCGTGGCCGCATCCGTCTTGGGAGGCGCAACCGCGAGCTGCGCCTCGACCCCCTCGGTACCCGCCGAAGCAACCCGATACCCACCCTCCGGCTTCCGGACGAGCTCGATGCGCCCCTTCTTGATGTCGAGGTTCGCCCGGCCCACGACGACCGCCGCTTCCGCCGCCGAGATCCCGAGCCGATCCTCCCCGCGGGTGAACGCAACCTCGGTGGCCGAGACCGACTCGGTGGGCGCCTGCGCATCGTTTTTCCAGGAGACGCTGAGCCCCGCCACCTCCGTGCGAATGCCCGCCGCCCCCGGCGCCGCCGGCGCCGATGGAGGAGGAAGCCGCGCCCGCCAGGCCTCCGCCTCCCGAAGAATACGCTCCCGCGGCCCGACCGCCGAGACCGTCCCCCCTCGAAGCTCGACCTTTCGCCCCGCCGAGCCGACCTGGACCTCGACCTCATCGAGGTGAATCTTGACGCTGGGGACGTCGCTGAGGGCGACATCGACCCCCCGAAGCCGCGCCCCATGCCACGTCGGGATGACCTGCGCGATCTCGAGGGCGCCGCCGTAGCGCTGGGCGACGCGGCCTGCTTCGTAGCGAACGACCGGTGCAAATCCGCCTACGAGGCCGGCTCCGACGGCGAAGCCGAGGCCGATGGCGAGCTTGAGGCGGTTCGAGATCACGAGGGGTCAGGGTAGCAACGCCCAGGGGGGAGCAAAATTATCCGACACCGGGAGGGCCCGGGGCCCCGGCTTGTGTGGCCATAAGGTTTGTGATATTTGTTACGTTTGTATAGCCCTCCCATCCCCCCTACCCGCTTACCCTCCCTGAAGGGAGGGTAAGGGGGAGTCCAGAGGGCAGATCCTCTTGCTAGAGACCAGGGCCGCGGGGGGCCCGCAACTCGCGGGCTTCGCCCGCTCAGACATGCGGGCCCCTTTTCCGCGGCCTCGGTGGGGCCCGCAACTCGCGGCCTACGGCCGCTCAGACAAGCGGGCCCCCATTGCTATCGAGGTCGTCCAGATCTGGAAGGGCGAACCGTGATGGGGAGGAGAAGGCCTCGAGGACCAGGTGGACCCTGCCGTGATGGGAGGAGGCGAGCTCGGTGGGCCGAGGAGGGGGCCGCTTCCGAGCGCGACGGCGCTCCTGGTCGAGCGCTCGCTAAAGAAGTTGAGGGGCGCCGCTTGTCTGAGCGGGCGAAGCCCGCGAGTTGCGGCGCCCCGGCCAATCGGGCCGCGGATCAGGGGCCCGCTTGTCTGAGCGGGCGAAGCCCGCGAGTTGCGGGCCCCCCGCGGCCCAAGAGGAGCGAGAGGATCAGCTCTCCGGAAGCCCCCCTTATCCTCCCGAAGGGAGGGTAAGGGGGGTTGGGGGGATGGGAGGGATTTTAAAACCTAAAAATTCAGAAAAACGACCCCAGAGCCAAGACCAAACCGACCAAGAGCCAAGACTGAAACGACCCTGAGCCAAGACCAAACCGACCGAGAGCCAAGACTGAAACGACCCTGAGCCAAGACCAAACCGACCGAGAGCCAAGACTGAAACGACCCCGAGCCAAGACCGAAAACCCCCGCGGCCGGGAACGATGGAAGACAAAAAGGCAAAGGCCCGCATGCGCAGGGCATACAGGCCTTTGGGGAAAAAATCCCGGCGGCGTCCTACTCTCCCACTGGGTTGCCCCAGCAGTACCATCGGCTCCAAGGAGCTTAACTTCCGAGTTCGGGATGGGATCGGGTGTGACCTCCTCGATATCACCACCGGAAATCTGTGGATGCGCCCTGGACCCGCGGAGGGTCCAAAGTAGCTGCGTGCTGCGCGGCTCTGCATCCGAGCTCCGGACGCGATGCTCACGCTTCCCGGGCGCTCTCGCGCGCGGGAGGCTCTCTGATGAGTGCCTTAGAGGTATGGCCAAGCCACACGAACCATTAGTACCGGTCAGCTCCGCCGATTGCTCGGCTTTCACACCCGGCCTATCAACCTCGTAGTCTACAAGGGGTCTTTAGGGACCTTGCGGTCCGGGACACCTAGTCTTGAGGCCGGCTTCCCGCTTAGATGCTTTCAGCGGTTATCCGTTCCGTACATGGCTACCCGGCTATGCCCTTGGCAGAACAACCGGCGCACCAGAGGTACGTCCACCCAGGTCCTCTCGTACTATGGGCAGCTCCTCTCAAGTGTCCTACGCCCACGGCAGATAGGGACCAAACTGTCTCACGACGTTTTAAACCC
>JAXLYT010000003.1:0-170000 GCA_046351295.1 Byssovorax sp. | reverse complement strand
GGGGAGGCTTTCGCCTCCGGCGTCGTCGTCGAGGGCGGGAACTTTAGGCGCCCGCTCTCGTTCTGTCAACCGTTTTTTTATCGCTCCGCTTCTTTTTTTCTCGCCGCTCTTTGTCGTCTGGATCCTGTCGGATCTTTGGGACACAAGAGACGGCGGGACCTCCCGGCGCCTTTCGGCGACGGGAAGGGTAGGCGCTCCCGGAGGAGCACCGACCACGGGAGAGGCGAGCTAGGCTCACCTGCTTCCCGCAAGAAGCGCCAGCCCTGGCGCTTGAAGCGTGACCGGCCTCGGGGACCGGTGCAAGGGCTGGGAAAGAGCGACCCGCCTCTGCTCCCGCAGGAGCAACAGGCGCGGCGTCGAGGGAGGCGAATCCTACTCAGGGAGCCGGGATGCGCAAGGAAAAAAACGAAGCTCGCTCACAAAAAGTTCGACGCGAGAAAACCCAATAGATCCATGGGGTTAGCGAGGGGCTCGGACGCAAGGCGCGGCGACGCCCTCGCCGGGTGACGAAAATCGACGCGTCGCTCGTCCATCCGGGCAGAGGTCGCCGGGCGTGCCCAGGCGTACGCTGCCGGCGACGAGGAGACGATCATGCGGCCGAACGCGGTGTGGATGGGTGCAACGGGAGCGGCGCTCGCGGCCCTCCTCTCCTTCGACAGCGCCGCGCAGGGCGCGCGCGGATCGGCCTCTTCTTCGGGCGAGCCGGGCGATCACGGGGGCGCCGTCGCCCAGGCCGAGTGCGGCAAGCCGGGGCAGCCCGCGTGCCCCTTGCAAGCGTGGATGCGCGCCAGCGTCGCCACCCCGCTCGCCTCGAACGATCTCGCGTCGCTCGCGCGCGGGCTCGACAAGGTGGCGCTCCTCGCGCCCGATCCCGCGTGGGTCACGTGGCCGGCCTTCGCCGCGGCCGGCGCCGCCGCGGCCCGCGCCGGGAACATCCCGGCCGCGCGTGCCGCCTGCAAGAGCTGCCACGACGCCTTCCGCGAGGCCTACCGCGAGAAGTACCGGAACCGGCCGATCCCCCGCTGATCGCGCCTCACTCCACGTGCTCGTCGGCGAACCACTGCCCGAGCCGCTCCCGCACCAGCATCATCTCCGCGCCGCTCGGCAGGCGCACGCGGAAGCCCTTCTCCCGCGGGCCGAGGCCCATCACCGCGCCCATCACCTCCACGGGCTGGAAGCCCCCGGCCACGCGCACCGCGGCCGGACGACGGCGGTCGCGCGGCTCGGTCTTCACCTCCACGGAGAACCACCGGATCGCGTACTTCGGCACCAGGAAGCCCGCCTCGATCGAGAGCTTCACCTGCGCTTCTTCGAGCGCGCGCTCGGAGACCACGAAGGCCGCGCGCCGGTGCAGCACCATCACCACCGCGTAGCTCTCCTCGATGCGCCGCATCAGGTAGGCGGCCCGCCTCGCGCGCACCACGATCTGCCGGATCTCTCCGAGGCGGCGGGCCTCGCGCACCTCGGTGAGCGTGATGAGCCAGGTGGCCGCGGCGATCTTCAGCTCGAAGGGATCGACCTTGCCCGCGTAGTCGACCGTCTCGCCCTCGAAGTCCACGAGCGCCACGCCGCGCGCCGCGGGCGTCGCGTCGAGCAGGCGCTGGAGGATCGCGGTGAAGGTCGACGCGGCCTGGTCGCGCGGCGGCGGCGCCTTCTTCTTCCGGCTCTCCGGAGCTTCGCGCGCGACGAGCGACCGCGCGCTCATGGCTCGATGGAGATCTTGGCGAGGAGCGCGTCCGCGTCGGCCGCGCGCGTGACCCGCGGCCGCGCGCTCGTGAGGATCTGATCGACCGCGGCCCGCGCGCGGATGGCCATGATCTCCCCGTGGAGCCTGTCGCGCCGCTCCGCCTCCGGGACGCGCAGGGCGGGCAGCTTTTCGAGGAGCATCATCACGTGCAGCCCGAAGGGCGTGCGCACGATGCCCGACAGCTCGCCCCGCTCCTCGAGCTGCACGGCGGCCTGCGCGAACTCCGGCACGAGCGACCCGCTCTTCGGGATCAGCATCCGCCCGTCGGCCGCGACCGGCGGCAGCTCCTCCGGCTTGAGCTCGAAGCCCACGTGCGGCACCTCGCCGGCCGCGCGCAGGAACGCCTGGGAGAGCGGGTCCTCCGGCGGCGGGCGGCCCGGCTCGGGCTTGTCCGGCGGCGCGGGGAGCGGCAGCGAGCCCGCACGATCGTGCACCGCGACGAGCGCCGCGCGCAGCGCCTCGGCCACGGCCTGCGCCTGCTGCTGCTTCGCCGCGTCGGCCTTGGCGTCGACGAGCACCACGGCATGCACCACCCGCACGCCCTCGGGCCGGTCGTACTCGAGCCAGCGCTGCTCGGTCACCAGCTTGAGCTCCGCGTCGGTGATCGGGCTCTTCTCCACCTCGTCGGCGATCTCCCGGAGCAGGCGCCGCGCCAGCACGCCCTGCGTCCCGAGGCGCGCCTCGGGCCCTCGATCGAGCCCCGCCTCCTCGGCCCCGCAGGCCAGCAGCGCGTCGCGCACCGCTCGGTCGCGCGCCTCGGCGGGCGTCACGTGCTCCATCCTCACCACGCGCGCGATCAGGGGGACGGTGATCGCATGCCGCCCGACCTGCGCCACCGTGCCGGGCGCGAGCGCGCCCTGCGCGTTCTGCGTGGCAGGCGCGGGCGGCGCGTCCTTGCCCGAGCTGCACGCGACGAGCGCGACGAGCGCCGCGAGCGCGACTGCGCGCGCCGCGATCACGCCGCGCCTCCGCGCGGGCGCAGGATCTCCGTCGACGCGCGCAGCGAGAGGCCGCCGATCACCAGCAGGTAGATCGCCTCGAAGTCCTCCCGGTTGCCGAGCGCGCGCAGACCGAACGCGAAGGCCACGCCCGCGGCGAGGAAGAGGAAGATCGCGAAGACATCGAGGGCGCGCGCCACGGCGGGAGCTTAAACCCTCTTTCGCGGGCGGCGCTAGCGCATCACCAAGATCAGCGCGCCGCCGAGCCCGAAGGTCACGAGCAGGAGCAGCGCCCGGACCGCCTGGGACGACACGCGCCGGCCCGCCGTGCTCCGGACCTTGCCGCGGGCCACGGCCACCGTCGCTCCCGCGCTCACCATCCCGATCGCGCAGGCCAGGGCCACCGCCTGGGCCATCAGCGCGCGCTCCGGCTCGCGGGCCCGGAAGGCCAGCACCAGGTACACGACCGCGGCGATCACCCCGAGCACCGCCGTGGGCACCGCGCCGGCCGGGAGCGTGCTCCGGGCGAGCAGGAGCGGCGCGTCCGGATCGGGCGCCACCGGCTCCGGGGTGAAGCTCCAGCGCTCGCTCCACGAGAGCGCGAAGATGCCCCACGCGACCGCGCCGAAGAGGCCGCGCACCGGCTCGAGGCGCAGCGGGTGGATCGAGCCGCTGTTCGCCATCCACACGAGGACCGAGAGCCCGAGAAACACGCTGATCCCCAGGTGCCGCCCGATCTTCGGCCGCCGCGCGCGGACGAGGGGACCGGCCACGCCCGCGACGAGCGCGAGCACCGCCGGGATCGCCGAGAGCGCGCTCATCCCGCGCCCGAGCCCCACCGGCGCGACCGTGATCGCCCACGCGATCAACGCCGCCACCACCGTGGGCGGCGCCCGCCCTTCCTTGAGCTCGCCGAGCAGATCGGGCGCGACCGGCGCGCGCCGCGTCCCGTCCTCCCGGGCCTCCGCCGCGCTCTCCGCGTCCTCGCGATCCCCGTGCGCTCGCTCCTCGCCCATGGCCCCTCTGCTCAGGAGAGCGCGCGCAGGAGCTGCTGCGCGCCGATCAGCGCCTCGCCTTCGGTCGCTGTGCTCTCGCCGAGCGCCGCGCCCTCCGGCTCCTCGGCCACGGTCAGCCCGAGCTTCTTCCACAGCCCCTGATCGAACAGGTGGCTCGGCCGCACGTTGCGCAGCGCCGCGAGCATGTTTTGCTTCGTCCCGGGGTGTTTGTCCTCCAGGTCGTCGAGCATCCGGCTCATCGCCTTGCGCTGGAGGTTCTCCTGCGACCCGCAGAGATCGCACGGCAAGATCGGGAAGGCCTGCTCCTTCGCGAAGTCGCGCAGATCGCTCTCGGCGCAGTAGATCAAGGGCCGGATCACCACGTTGTCGCCCGCGTCGGAGACGAGCTTCGGCGGCATCGCCTTGAGCTGCCCCGAGAACACCAGGTTGAGCAGCAGCGTCACGAGCGCGTCGTCCCGGTGATGGCCGAGCGCGATCTTCGTGCAGCCCATCTCGCGCGCCAGCCGGTACAGGATGCCCCGCCGCAGGCGCGAGCAGAGCGAGCAGTACGTCTTGCCCTCGGGGATCTTGTCCGTGACGATCGCGTAGGTGTCTTCCGCGACCATGCGGAACGGGTAGCTCCGCTCCTCCATGTACGCGGTGAGCAGGTGCCCCGGGTAGCCCGGGTGCCCCTGGTCGATGTTCACCGCCAGCACCTCGAAGCGCACCGGCGCCCGCTTCGCGAGGTCGACGAGCAGCGCGTGCATCGCGTAGCTGTCCTTCCCTCCCGAGACGGCGCAGAGGATCTTGTCGCCCTCCTCGATCATCGAAAAATCGGCGATCGCCCGGCCCATGGCTCGTTCGAGCTTGTGCCGGAGCCGGGAGCTCGGCTCGGGCGGCCGGGAGGGGGCGAGGGTCATGGCTGCGCGGAGGCGGCGCTCTCGATCAGGAGGCGAAGCTCTCGATCAGGCGGAGGTAGGTGAGCACACCGTGTCCCGTGCCGCCCTTGGCGTACACGTTGTAGACTTTGTTGGCCATCGAGGGACCGGCGATATCCACGTGGATCCACGGCACGTCGCCGACGAACTCGCGGAGGAAGAGGGCCGCGGTGATCGACCCGCCCCAGCGATCGGCCACGTGCTTGATGTCGGCCCAGTCGCTCTTCAGGCCCTCGCGCAGATCTTCCACGAGGGGGAGCTGCCACATCGCCTCGCCGGCCTTCGCGGCGGCGCCCTTGAAGCGCTCGGCGATCTCGTCGCGGTTCGCGTAGTAGCCGCTCACGGTCGGCCCGAGCGCCACCACGCAGGCCCCAGTGAGGGTCGCGTTGTCGAGCATCAGGTCGGGCTTGAGCTCCTTGCCGTAGGCGAGCACGTCGGCGAGCACGAGGCGGCCCTCGGCGTCGGTGTTGATGATCTCCACCGTCTTGCCGTCGTAGGAGCCGAAGATGTCGCCGGGCCGGTAGGCCGTTCCGCTCGGCATGTTCTCGGCGCAGCCGATGAGGCCGTGCACCTCGACGTCGGGCTTCGTCGCCGCGACGGCGGCCATCAGCGCGATCACGTTCGCCGCGCCGCCCATGTCGCCCTTCATCTCCTCCATGCCGGGGGCGGGCTTGATGCAGATGCCGCCGGTGTCGAAGGTGAGGCCCTTGCCGACGAAGACGAGCTTCTTCTTCGCGCCCGGGCCCTTCGGCTTGTAGGTCATGTGCACCATCCGCGGGCCGCGGGCGCTGCCGAGGCCGACGGCGAGGATGAGCTTCATCCCCTTCTTTTCGAGGGCGGCGGGGTCGAAGACCTTGTACTCGAGGCCCGCGGCCTTGCAGACGTCGACGGCGCGATCGGCCAGGATCTCGGGGTAGAGCTCGTTCGGCGGCTCGTTGATGAGATCGCGCGCGATGCAGACGGCCTCGCCGACCTTCTGCCCCACGGCCGCCGCGTCCTTCTGCTCCTTCTGCACCTTGCCACCGACGGTGAGCGTCGCCTTCTCCAGCGAGGTCTTCGGCACGCGATCGCCGGTCAGGTACTTGGTGAAGCGGTAGCTGCCGAGCACCAGGCCCTCGGCGAGCGTGCGCTCGAAGGCGCCCGGCTCGACGACCGCGCCGTGCGGCGCAGGCACCTCGACGACGAGCGAGCTCGCCTTGAACGAGAGCGCCGCCCGCGCCGCGCGCGCCCCGAAGAGTCGCACGTCGGCCTCGGTGAGCGGGCTCCTCGGCTTGCCCGAGGGGCTGTTCTCCCCGGCCGGGCCCACCGCGCCGAGGCCGAGCAGGAGCACGCGCCCCGCCTTGACCTCCCCGTGCGGGTGGAGCTCGACGCTCTGGTCCTTCTTCCCGGTGAACTCCTCGCGCTTGAGCGTCTTGGCCATCGTCGGGCCGAGGTGCTTGGCGAGGTCGCCGAGGACGCCATCCTTCATGGTGGCGCCTTCGGGGACGCCGAGGACGAGCAGATCGGCCGCGAGGCTGAGGGGATCGTTGGACGAGACGGCGAGCTTGATGGACATCGAAGGGTTCCTGGGGGTGCGTCGAAGGTGCGCGCAGCCGAATCGCGCGTCTATCACGGGAGGCCTAGCCCGTCGACCACAGACCGAGCCAAGTCAATCTCCGCTCTGCCCCCTCCCGTTCCCGTTCCCGCTACCCTCCGCCCGATCCGGAATGGGGGAGCGGGAACGGGAACGGGAGCGGGAACGGGAACGGGAGTGGGAGCGGGATGAATCAGGGAGCGGTCTTGTAGATGTCCATCACGTCGCCGAGCAGCTTGAGGGCGTCGGCGCGGGTGCGCTGGAAGGCGTTGCGCCCCATGATGCTCCCGAACGACCCGCCCGCGGCGAGCTCCTTCACCTCGGCGAGCACCGCGTCCGTCCCCTTGGCCTCGCCGCCGGAGAAGATCACGATCCGCTTGCCGCCGAAGGTCGCCTGCACGACGTGCTTCACGCGCTCGGTGAGCGTCCCGGTCGGGATCGCGTACTTCTCGTACACCTTCTTCGCCTCCTCCTGCTCGATGTGCGCCGAGGGGGGCTTGACCTTGATCACGTGGGCGCCGAGCTGCGCGGCGATCGTCGCGGCGTAGGCGCAGACATCGACCGCCGTCTCGCCCGCCTTGGAGATGCCCGCCCCGCGCGGGTAGCTCCACACGATCACCGCGAGGCCCTTGCGCTTCGCCTCGATCGTCAGCTCCTTGAGGTCCTCGTACATGCGGTTGCGGTGCCCGGATCCGGGGTAGATCGTGTAGCCGATGCCCACGCAGCCGAGGCGCAGCGCGTCTTCCACCGAGCCGGTCAGCGCCGAGCAGGGCTGATCCATCTTCGCGAGGCTGTCGCTGTTGTTGAGCTTGAGGATGAGCGGCACCTGCCCGGCGAACTTGGACGCGCTCGCCTCGAGCGATCCGAGGGGCGCCGCGTAGGCGTTGCAGCCCGCGTCGATGGCGAGCTGGAAGTGGTAGTCGGGGTCGTACGCGGGCGGGTTCGGCGCGAACGAGCGCGCGGGCCCGTGCTCGAAGCCCTGATCCACGGGGAGGATGACCATCTTGCCCGTGCCGGCGAGGGCGCCGTGGTTCATCAGGCGCGCGAGGTTCGTGAGGGTGCCCGGGTTCTCCGACGAGTACCAGGAGAGGATCTGCTTTACGCGGTCGGTGACGGCCATGGGTCGCTCCATGCAGGGGGATTCGGGAGGGTGTGCCTCGGCCTTTACCGCGGCTCGGGCACGGACCCAAGCAGGACTTGTGGCGCCGCCGGGGATGCGGCAAACCGGCCGGAGGAAGCGCACCTCCGGAGGCCTCCATGTCCACCGAGAACATCCGAACGAGCTGGAACCCGCCCTCGACCGCCGGCACCCGCGTCGGCATCACGCTGGAGACCTACATCCTCGAAGGGATGATGGGCTTCCCGGCCGCCACCGGGAGCTTCACCTCGCTGCTCAACCAGATCGGCCTCTCCGCCAAGCTCATCACCTCCAAGGTGCGCCGCGCCGGCCTCGCCAACATCCTCGGCTACACCGGCCAGACCAACGTGCAGGGAGAAGAGGTGCAGAAGCTCGACGAGGTCGCCAACGAGACCTTGATCGCCGCCCTCGGCCGCCACCACCACTGCGCCGCGATCGGCAGCGAGGAGATGGACGAGATCAAGGTCCTCTCCCACGATCCGCGGGCGAAATACGTGGTCGTCTTCGACCCGCTCGACGGCTCCTCGAACATCGACGTGAACATCTCGATCGGGACGATCTTCGGCGTGCTGCGCAAGAAGACCGAGGGCGTCGCCACCGAGGGCGACTTCCTGAGCCCCGGGCGCGATCTGCTCGCCGCCGGCTACGTGCTCTACGGATCGTCGACGATGCTGATCATGTCGACCGGCGTGAAGGGCGGCGTGCACGGCTTCACCTACGACCCCACCGTCGGCGAGTTCTTCCTCTCGCACGAGAACATCCGCATCCCCGAGAAGGGCAAGATCTACTCGATCAACGAGGGCAACAGCGCCCACTGGACCGACCCGGTGCGCCGCTGGAACGCCTGGATCAAGGACGAGGACAAGGCGTCGGCGCGCCCCTACGGCGGCCGCTACGTGGGCACCCTGGTAGCCGACGCCCACCGCACCCTGCTCAAAGGTGGCATCTTTGCCTACCCAGCCGACAAGAAGAGCCCCGGCGGCAAGCTCCGCCTGCTCTACGAGGCCAACCCCTTCGCCTTCATCTTCGAGGCCGCCGGCGGCAAGGCGACCACAGGCACCGAGCGCATCCTGGACATCCAGCCCGAGAAGCTCCACCAGCGCGTGCCCCTCGTCCTCGGCTCCCCGCACGACGTGAACGTCTTCGAGGAGTTCATGCGCGGCGACCGCTGATCGCCCTGTCCCCCGCGCCGTCCTCGGTTATCCTGGACGACATGCCTGGAGACAACCGCAAGCTCAACCTGCACCTCGATCCGGAGACCCTCGCCGAGCTCGAGCGGCACATCGCCGACGACGTCCGCAAGGGCCACCTTCAGCTCAGCGAGGGCCACAGCTTCGTGCTCGACTCGGCGTCGAGCGAGCCCGGCCGCACCTCGCTGTACTCGCGCGTGAAGAGCCAGCTCGGCCCCTACATCGACTTCGAGCACGGCGGCCTGCGCATGCTCGATCTGAACGTGGGCGGCCACCCGGCGACCGTCACCCTCGCGCCCGGGTGGGATCGCCCACCGCCTGGAGCGAAGGGCTTCGGGGGCCCGAGCATCACGCTCAAGTTTTCGATGAGCTGGTAGAGCGGGACCCGCCCAGGGCTAAAGCCCTGGGCTACACGAGGGAAGCCCGCCTTCGCGGGCTCGGGTTGGGGGCTTCTGTTTGCCGAGCGAGGACGTGCTCGCGGCGAGGGTTGGCCCCTGCTTAGGCCTGGCTGCTGCCCATGCCGGCGATCGTCTCTTCGAGCTTGGCGTGCGTGGCGTCGCCGTACTTGCCGTCGGCGGTGAGGCCCGACGCGGTCTGGAAGGTCTTCACGGCCTTCTCGGTGCCGGGGCCGTAGATGCCGTCGACGTCGCACTCGACGCCGATCTTGTTGAGGTTCTCCTGCAGGGTCTTGACCTCGGGACTCACGGATCCGCGGATGAGCAGCATGGGTGCCTCCTTGCGATGGGTGAACGGCACGAGACCCGGCCCCGCCGCCGCTGTCAACCCCTCCCGCCGAGGCGCGCTCACACGCCCTGCGCGGCGGCTCCCCAGATGACCTTGTGGAGCTGGACCTGCACGCGCACGGGGAGCGCGTCGTCGAGCACCCACGCCACGAGATCGCGCGGCGAGAGCGCGCCCCACACGGTGGAGGCGAGGAGCTTCGGGCCGCGCTCGCCGAGCGCTCGCTCGCGGATGACAGCGCGCATCCACTCGTAGTCCGCGCGCCCCGCGAGGACGAACTTGATCTCGTCCTTTTCGCCGAGGTGATCGAGGTTCTCCCAGCGGTTTCGGTGGCTCTCCCCGGAGCCGGGCGCCTTGAGATCCATGATCTTGTGGACGCGGGGATCGACGCGGGAAATATCGGCTTCGCCGCTCGTCTCCACGAGCACGGTGCGCCCCGCGTCGCAGAGCTCGCGCATCAGCACGAGCGCGCCGGGCTGGAGCAGGGGCTCGCCGCCCGTGAGCTCGACGAGCGGCGTGCCGAGGGCGAGCGCCTCGGCGAGCACCTCGCGGCGAGGGCGGCGCTTGCCCCCGTAGAAGGCCTGCGGCGTGTCGCACCAGGTGCAGCGGAGGTTGCACCCGGTGAGGCGCACGAAGACACACGGGAGGCCGGCGAAGGTCGATTCGCCTTGTACGCTCCGGTAGATCTCGTGGACGACGAGGGTGTCTTCCTTCATGGGGCGGCCGGTGGGGCGGCACGCTTTACCCGGCGAAACGAGGCGGCGCAAGCGCGGCCCCCGCGCATCCGTCTTGCTCCGCGCGGCAGCGGGGCGATAGCGTTCGTTCCTCCAGATCTGGCGAGAGGAGCGAGAGACCATGCCCGTACCCGGCAAGCTTGAGTTGACGATCAAGATCGAGCAGCTTCCCACCGACGTGACGACGGACAAGAACGGCTGGAAGCGCTTCAAGCTCGAGTGCGAAGGCCGCATCGTCGATGTGCATCTCCGGCCGCGGATGTGGACCAAGATCGAGGACGGGGCCAAGAACTTCCCGCGCTGGGTGGCCGCGATCACCGGCAAGATGGGCCCCGCCCTCGGCACCGGATTCTACCTCACGGAGCCGAACGTGCAGGTGTTCGAGGTGAAACCCAAGCCGCCGCCGGGACCGCCGCCGGAGCCGATGCCCCCTGCCTGAACCGCATCGCAGGCCGGCCTGGCCCGCAGCCCGGATCAAGCCGCCTTCTGCGCGGCGAGCTGCCTCGCCAGATCGCCGATCGTGCGGTTCCGGCGGAGCAGCTCGCGGCGCAGATCGGCCACCTCGGCGAGCAGCTGCTCGATGCGCTCGCTCTGCGCGGCGATCGTCTCGGAGGCGAGCGCCATCGCCGGATCTTCGCGCGCGGGCAGCGCGGAGTGCGCGGGCAGCGGCGCGGCTTGCGCGGGCGCATCGGCCGGCGCGAGCACCGCGGGCAGCGGGTGCTGCTCGCCCGAGGCGCCGAGCTCGTCGACCAGCGACGAGAGGCGCTGCTTGGCGTCGGCGTCGATGCGCTCCACCACGATGCCCATCCCGGCCATCGCGCCGCGCATCCGCGCCTCGGTGGGCGAGGTCGACGAGACCACCCGACCGACGAGCTGGATCGCCCGCTTCAGGCCGGGGCGCACGAGCTGGAGCATGACCGGCGTGCCGACGGGGAAGGCCGTGGTGGCGCGCACGAAGAGCCCGCCGCGCGAGATGTTCTCGACCGCGAGGCCCGGGGTGCTCCCGTCGGGGGTCTGCAGGTGACCGGCGAGGCCGCGGGCGTGGACGCGCGGGTAGAGGCGGCGATCGGTGCGGCGGCGTGGTTCGAGGCGGCGAGGGTCAGCGGCAGCCCCGGGTCGAGGGCCTGCGGCGCGGTCTTGCTTTCCCTTCAGCAACCGCCGGGCCAGCCCTGCGAGCGTCTGGATCGCGGCCGATCACGTCGAAATGGAGCGGGAAATGGGCCGCGGTTCTTGCGCCTCACGCCCTGGCTGCGCGCTTGTGCAACGCGCCCGCACAGCGGGTCTGCGGCGCTTGTGCATTTTGCACAAAGGCCGTTTGCACAACCGAGCCGCGCCGGATCACCCTGGGAGCCGGATCGCCTCCCCCGACACCACCACCTTCACCGCCCCGCTCGGCAGCCGCACGAGCAACCGCCCCTCCTCGTCGATCCCCGCGCCGACGCCGATCAAACCCCCCGCCTCCACGCGCCTGTCCCGCAGCGCATCCCGCCTCGCCAGCGTCCCGAGGAAGGGCTCGAGCCGCTCCTCTTCGAACCGATCCATCGCCTCGTCGATCGCCGCGATCATCCGCGCCGCGATCACCGATCGATCGAGCTCGGCGACCCCGAGCCTCGCCAGCGAGGTCGCCCGCGCCGCGATCTCCTCCGGAAAATCGACCGTCCGCACGTTCACCCCCACGCCCACGATCACGCTCATCACCTCGCTCCCGCGGAGCTGCCCCTCCACCAGCACCCCCGCGATCTTCCGCCCCTCCGCGAGCACATCGTTCGGCCACTTGATCTCCACCTTCGCCCGATCGCCCACCACCGCGCCGAGCAGCTCACCGAGCGCCGCGCCCACCGCCAGCGTCACCGGCGCGAGGCTCGCCGCCGGCACCCGAGGCCGCGCGATCACCGACAGATAAATGTTCTCCCCCAGAGGCGAGTGCCACGCATGCCCACCCCGCCCGCGCCCCGCCGTCTGCTCCTCGGCGAGGAACGCCGAGCCCGCGGCCGCCCCCTCCATCGCCGCGCGCCGCGCCTCGTCGTTCGTCGACCCGATGCTCGCGAACACCTCGATCCGCCGCCCAGCACCGCGCGCCCCCAGCGCGTCGAGCGCCCGCGCGATCGCCTCCCGCGACAGATCGCTCAAAGCGAAAGATCCAGCGCGATGTCCGCCGACTTCACCGAGTGCGTTAGCGCCCCGCTGCTGATCAGATCGACCCCGATCGCCGACAGCTCCCGGATCCGCTCCAGCGTGATCCCCCCCGACACCTCCACGAGCGGCCTCCCTTCGCCGAGCGCATGCACCCGCGCCATCGCCGTCTTCGTGTCCTCGATCGAGAAGTTGTCGAGCATGATGATGTCCGCCCGCGCCACGATCGCCTCCTCGAGCTGCGCCAGCGTGTCCACCTCCACCTCGATCTTCGACGTGTGCGGCGCCCGCGCCCGCGCCCGCGCCACCGCCGTCGCGATCCCACCGGCCGCCACCAGGTGATTGTCCTTGATGAGCACCGCGCTCCCCAGATCGTTGCGGTGGTTGATCGCGCCACCCACCCGCACCGCATAGCGCTCCAGCGCGCGCAGCCCCGGCGTCGTCTTGCGCGTGTCCGTGATCTTCGTCCGCGACCCCGGCGCCACGGCCCCCACGTACTGCCGCGCCATCGGCGCGATCCCGCTCATCCGCTGCACGAAATTGAGCGCCGTCCTCTCCGCCGAGAGCAACGCCCGCGCCGTCCCCGAAACCTTCCAGATCTCCGCCCCCACCTCCACCGCCACCCCATCCGCCACGAGCCCCCGAACCTCACCGCCGGATCGAGCCTCTCGAACACCCGCCGAAACACTCCTCCCCACCACAGACCACGAGCCCCTTCCGCGCCACCGCCACCCCCACTGCCCGCGCCCCTCCTCGACACAAGCCTCCGTCGTCAAATCCCCCCCGCCAAATCCTCCCGAGCACCCGATCAATCAACCCATCCAGAAGCGGCATCACCAGCATACCGCGCACCATACAAATACTCCCGCCCGCGTAAACACCAAGCAAAGCCCCGGGCTACACAAAGGAAGCCCGCCTTCGCGGGCTTGCGTTGGTGCCTCTGCCTGCCGAAAGAAAGCAGCCCCCGCGCTGTTGACGACGACGACCTTCCACCCTCGGCAAGCCCCAGGAGGCAAGGGGCGCCGCCTGTCTGAGCGGGCGCAGCCCGCGAGTTTGCGGCGCCCCACCCGGGCCGCAAAAGGGGGCCGCTTGTCTGAGCGGGCGCAGCCCGCGAGTTGCGGCCCCCGCGGCCCGCCAGGCAAGAGGACGACCCCCTTCCGAAGCCCCCCTTACCCTCCGGCGGGAGGGTAAGGGGGGTTGGGGGGATGGGAGGGACATCCCAACCGAAACAAAAATCAAAACACCCCACCCCCCGCCCACCCCGAAAACTAGAACCCGACGACCGCGCCACCCCACGTGTAACCGCTACCGAAGGCCGCCATCAGCACATTCTTCCCCTCCCCGAGCCGCCCCTCCGCATAGGCCTCCGAAAGCCCGATCGGGATCGTCGCCGCCGTCGTGTTCCCGTACCGCTCGATGTTGTGAACCACCTTCTCCGCCGGCAGCCCCAGCTTCTGCGCCACCATCTGGTTGATCCGCATGTTCGCCTGGTGCGGCACGAAGAGGTCCACGTCCGTCGGACGGATCTCCGCGATCTTCAGCACCTCGTGCGCCACCTCCGGCATCTTCTCGGTTGCCCAGCGGAACACCTGCTTCCCGTTCATCTGCGGGAAGTGCTCGCCGCGCTCCAGCATCTCCGCGGTGATGCGCGCCGGCGAGCGCTTCGACGCCGGCGCTTGCAGCCACAGATCGGACGCCCCGCTCCCGTCCGCGTGCAGCGCGATCGACAGCACGCCCCGCTGATCGCTCGAGCTCGGCCCGACCAGCGCGCAGCCCGCGCCGTCGCCGAAGAGCACGGCCACGTCGCGCCCGCGCTCGTTCAGCTCGATGCCCGTCGAGTGCACCTCGGAGCCCGCGATGAGGATGTTCTTGTACGCGCCCGTGCGCACCCACGCGTCGGCGATGCTCAGCGCGTAGAGGAAGCCCGAGCACTGGTTTCGCACGTCGAGCGCGGGCACGCCGGGCAGGCCGAGCTTCTGGCCGAGAAAGCAGCCCGAGCCGGGGAAGTTCACGTCGGGGCTCAGCGTCGCGAAGATGATCATGTCGACGTCTTTGAGCGAGCGCCCCGCGCGCTCGATCGCCATCTTCGCGGCCGGCACCGCGAGATCGCTCGCGCCGATCCCGTCGTGCTCGATGAAGCGTCGCTCCCTGATCCCGGTGCGCTGATGGATCCACTCGTCGCTCGTGGGCATCAGCTTCGCCAGATCGTCGTTGGTCACCACCTTGGAGGGCACGTAGTGCCCCACGCCCAGAATTGCAGAACGCGGCATCCGGATGACGTAGTGCGGAGGGGCGTCGAAAAAAAGACAGAAGGTGTCGAAAAAATGACGGTTTTTTGCTACGCGTCGCGTCAACCGTGAGCCGCCTTGCTTCCAGCGCACCTTTTCCGGCTGTCCACGAGGTGCGCACGCCGCTACACGCCTTCGCTCCCGCGCGATCGTCCAGGGGGCGCGACGCAGGTGGGCCAGGGAGCACCGTCCTGCGCTACACCTTGTCGCGCGAGGGCTCGCGCGGGCCCGCGCGACCAATGTGTGCGCAGCATGCGCACGTTTTCGGTCATGACTCGTCTATACCCCTGTGAGACTCTCCCAGGACTTCTCCCGCCCACCACGGAAAACGTCGATGCGCCCCCAGGTCGGTCAAGTCATCAACAACAAGTACCGCCTGGTCCGCGCCATCGGCGACGGCGGCATGGGCAGCGTGTTCGAGGCCCGTCACGAGATGCTCGGGACGAGCGTGGCGCTCAAGTTCCTCCACCCCGAGCTGTCGAAGCGCGCGGGCCTCGTCCAGCGCTTCCTGCAAGAGGCGAAGGTCTCCGCCCAGATCCAGAGCCCCCACGTCGTGCGCGTGAGCGACGTCGATCAGTCCCCCCAGGGCCTCGCGTTCATCGTGCTCGAGTACCTCGAAGGGCGCACCCTCCAGACGCTCTACGAGGACCTCTACAAGGCCGGCCAGCGCCTCTCGTACGCGGACGCGCTCGAGTACGCGATGCAGATGATCGAGGGCGTCGAGGCCGCGCACAAGGCGGGCATCGTCCACCGCGATCTCAAGCCCGACAACGTGATGATCACCACCGGGCCGAAGGGCGCGCCGCTGCTCAAGCTGCTCGACTTCGGCATCGCCAAGCTCAAGGTCACGGGCGAGCTCGATCGTGGCCTCACGCGCCCCGGCGTGATCATGGGCACGCCCGAGTACATGGCGCCCGAGCAGGCCTACTCCGCCGACCAGGTCGACGCGCGCGCCGACATCTTCTCGCTCGGCGTGATGATGTTCGAGATGCTCGCGGGCCGCCGGCCCGTCGGCGGCGACGATCCGCACGAGATCGCGACCGCGTACCTCAACGGCCGCGTCGCGCGCCTCGCCGATCTCGTGCCGGGCATCGCGCCCGAGCTCGCCGCCGCCGTGCACAAGGCCATGGCCCCGCTCGCCCGCGATCGCTTCTCGTCCGCGAGCGAGCTGCGCGACGCCATCGAGCCCTTCGCGATGGCCGTGCGCCCGCCCCAGCAGAGCCGGCCGAGCCTCGTGGGCCCGACGCCGACGCCGAGCCCCGCCTCGCCGAGCCCCGCGGGGCAGGCCGCCCTCTCGATGGCCGCGCAGGGCGACGCCGACGCGCCGCGCGCGGTGCCGAAGACCTTGCCCCCGGAGGACGACGCCGCGAACGGCGCGCACACGGGCGGCACGGTCGAGGTGGTGTTCTCGCAGCAGCAGCCGGCGGCCGCGCCGGGCGCCACGCCGCTCGGCGGGTTCGCCCCCGTGGGCGCGCAGCCCTGGGCCGAGACGAACGCGGCCGCGCCGCTGCCGATGCCGGCGATCCTCCACCCGAGCGCGCCCGGCCTCGGCGCGACGGAGACGAGCCCGCCCTTCCGCCCCAACGGCGGCGAGCAGACGAGCTTCGCGGCGCCGCTCCAGCTCACGCCGCGCCCCGGCGGCACCGCCGTCGGCGGCGGCTACGGCGGCACGCACACGGCCGCCGGGTCGCCCGATTTCAACGGCGGCTACGGCGGCGCGGGCACGGCCCCGATGGAGCCTCCCTTCGGCGCGCCCGCGCCGATCGCGCCCATCCCGGCCTTCGCGGGTCCCGACGCACGCCGCAAGCCCTCGGGGTCGCCCTCGCTGCTCTTGATCCTCCTCCTGGCCGGCGGCGTCGCCGCCGCGGTGGTGGGCGGCGTCTACGTCGCCAACCAGTACGCCAAGGTCGACGATCGTCACGACGATCCGAAGACCATCACGCCGATCACGCCGGCCACCGTGGCCTCCGATCCGACGGCGCCCCCGCAGCAGCCGCCGGAGCAGCCCGGCACCCCGCCGACCAACCCGCCGAGCAAGCCCCCGCCCGGCCCGGTGCAGCAGCCCAAGCCCAAGCCGAGCGGCAGCACGACGGGGCCCACCCCGCCGCCGAGCGCGTCGTCGACGACATCGCCGCCGATGATCCCCTCGGTCTTGCCCTTCCCGATCGCCATCCCGACGATCCCCGGGCTCGGGGGTCCGTTCGGTCCTGTCCAGCCCCCCGCCGGCGGATCTGCGCCCGGCGGACAGACGCCTCCTCCCGGCGGCCACACGCCTCCGCCGGGCGGCTCGACCCCCGCCCCGCCGACCACGGGGAGCGGCCGCGGGGGGCCCCGGATCATCATCCGCGTCCCCGGCCAGTAGCAACCCGCCGCGGGCCTCCTCGGATCGATAGATCGATCTGCGACGATCGCGGGCCTGCGCTACCATGGGCCGCGATGAACAACCCTCCCGGCGGCAACCCGCCCGGGCCGCCGCCTGCGGGCGCGTACGGTCCAGGCCACACGATCCTCGGCGAGCCCGCGTTCTCCGACAGCCCGCCCGGCTTCGCACCCCCGGGCGCGCCTGGACCGATGCCGGGCGCGCCCCCCGGTCCCATGGCCGGCGCGCCCGTGCCGCCCACGATGATCGATCCCTCGGCGATGGACGGTGGAGCGCCTTCGCCCTACGGCGCGCCGCCGTCGCCCTACGGCGCGCCCCCGCCCGCGTATCCGCCGCCCAACCCGTACGCGGCCGCGCCGCCGCCCAACCCGTACGCGCCGATCCCGCAGGCGCCCCCGCGGCGCGCGCCTGCCTCGCAGGGTCCGCCGCTCGTGCTCATCGGCGCGGGCGCGTTCGTCGTCATCGGCGCGCTCGTCACCTTCCTCGCCCTGCGTGGCCGCGCCAGCGCCGACGACAGCGACAAGCCCATCCCCACCATCGAGGTCCCGCCGGTGGCCTCGGTCCCGGCCGATCCAGGCGCGAGCGGCGAGCCGCCCGCCGAGCCGCCGCCCACCGATCCGACCGCGGGCGGCGAGCCACCGCCTCCACCGCCGGCGCCTGTCCCCAACACGCCGAGCAAGCCCGGGCCCGCCACGCCCAAGCCGACTTCGAGCACGCCTGCGCCCAAGCCGACGAGCTCCGGCCTGCCGCCGCCGCCGCCGAGCGGCCACACCACCCCGGTGCCGACGAGCACTGCCAAGCCGCCGCCGACGAGCACCGGCAAGCCCGCCGGCCCCTTCATCGGCCCTCGCCGCAAGCACTGATCCGCGCCCCGAGGTGGCCCCGCCGCGTGGGCCGGCACACGGACAGACAATGTCCGCCGGAGGGCCTCCGCGCGTTTTCGCCCCCCTGCCCCGCTGCTAGGACAGGGGGATGACATCTGCGCCTGATCAGCCGAAAAGACGCTCGATTCCACCCCCGACCGCGGGCTTCACGCCCGAGGTCATCGCGAAGGTCCGCGATTTCGCCACCCGCAAGACGCTCGAGCAGGCCCACGCCTTCGCGCTCGGCCTCTCCGAGGTGCTCCGCCCCGGCAGCGAGGCGTCCGACGACGAGCTCGGCGAGGCGCTCTCGGCCATCGGGATCTTCCGCTCGGACGCCGAGCAGATCGCGGTCGAGAGCCTCATGCTCATCCAGCTCGTCGCCGAGCGCGAGCGCCGCGCCGAGGCGCTCGAGGCCGCAGCGGCCGCGGCCGCGGAGCGCGAGCGATCGCTCTACGCGCGCCTCGGCAGCTTCGCGCGCCTGCTCCGCCTCAAGCTCGGCCCCACGTCGCCCGCGCTCGCCCGCTTCGGCATCCCGATCGATCCGGGCCTCCCGCCCACCGTCCGCGCCCGCACGCTCCGCCCGGGCCCGCCCGACGCTCCCGCGTCGAAGTAACACGCCTCCACGCGAGCGCGCCTCAGCTCCCCAGCCAGCCGATCTTCCCCGTCGCCGTCGCGCGCACCGCGTCCCCGAACGCGCGCACCTGCTCGAGACGCTCGTCCGGGAGCGGCCCCTGCCGCACGCCCTCTGCGTCGCTCTCCAGCTCCTCGAAGCTCGCCGCGCTGCACAGCGCGAGATCGACCGCGGGGTGGCTGAGCGTGAAGCGGTAGCACTCCGGGGCGCTCATCGGCCCGAGCTCGCCGACCGGCGCGAGCAGGCGGCCCCAGCGCGTCGCCGTGTAGGCGATCACGCCCGGCCTCCGCCCCGGCAGCGAGGCGAAGATCTCCCGCTCGGCCCCGCGGTGCGCGGCGTTGTAGCGAATCATCAGCGCGTCGAGCGACAGCTCCTCGGCGAGCGCGCGCGCCATCGGCCGATCGTGGCAGGAGATGCCGAGCGCCGACACCTTGTGCTCCTCCTTGAGGCGCACGAGCGAGGGCCAGGTCTTGCCGGTCACGTAGAAGCGCGCCTGCACCCAGAAGAGCAGGAACACGTCGATCCGATCGACCCCGAGGGCCTTCGCCATCGCCGCATGCTCGCGGCCGACGGTGAAGCCCACGGGCAGGTTCGCGCCTGCGACGATCACGAGCTCGTCGCGGTGCCCGGCGCGGACGAGGCGGCGGATCCCCTCGATCAGCCCCTTCATCCGCGCGGTGACGAAGAACGTGTTGATCCCGAGCTCGTGGAACGCGCGCTCCACGGAGAGCGCGTCGATGCCGTGCGAGCCGGCGAGGCCGAGGGGCGAGACGCGCAGCCCGGTCGAGCCGAAGGGCCTTCGCGGCAGCGGATCGCGGGGAGCAGACATGCGCGCTGTGCCTCCTCCGGGCTCACCCCTTCTTCGGGCGCACGCGCGGGCTCTCCGGCAGCGGCCAGGGGCTCTCCGGCACCGGGGTGTCCGAGCCCACGCGGCTCGGCGGCGATTTGGGCGGCGGCGTGTTGCGGCTCGACGGCGTCTTGTCGCTCGCCGGCGGCGGCACGGGCGTCGCGCGGAACGGCGAGGTCGGCCGGTCCGGCGGGGGCGCCTGGCGCGGCACCGGCCGCGGGTTGAAGCTCGAGCGGCCGCTCGCGGTGTCGCGCTGTCCCGGCGGAGCATCGCCGCCGATGGGGGCCTGCGCGCCCAGCTTGAGCGTCGTCCCGGTCGAGCGGCGGTCGACCATCTTCAGCGTCGAGTCGACCAGCGAGACCAGCGTCGCGATCGGCACCGGCTTGGTGAGGAAGAAAACCGCGTGCCGCCGAAGGGCCCGGATCCGCGCCTCGTCCGAGGTGTCGGCGGTGATGAGGTAGATGGGCGTGTCCCCGTTCGGCCCTTGCTTGGTGGCGAGCGTCTGCAGGACGGCATACCCGTCGACGCCCGGCATGTGCAGGTCGAGCAGCACCACGCTGTACTTCTTGGCCGCGAGGAGCTTGAGCGCCTCTCCGCCCCCGTCGGCCAGCTCGACATCCCCGAGAGACTTCAGGGCCCTCGCGAACATCCCGCGAATCGTGGAGTCATCATCGACGATGAGAATGCTCGGCATGCGGCCAGCCCGAGAGGGGCACTAGACCACAAGATCGGCCTCACCTCGAAGAAAATCGCTCTTTGCACCCTGGCGCCGATCGAGCCGCACCATGTCGTTCTGCCCGCTCCGGCTCCCGTTCCCGCCCCCCTCTCCCGATCCCGAAGGGGCAACGGGAGCGGGAGCGGGAACGGGAGCGGGAGGGGAGCGGTTTGCTCTCAAACGATCGATCGACCGATCCGGCTCCTGGCCCGGGAAGCGCTTGCCGGTCGCCAGGCGCGCAGGCATGGTCGGCCGGTGACCCAGCCCCTGCCCCACAACCTCGCCGAGATGATCAACGCCGCCAACGCCTCCGGGTGGGCCGGAGACACGGGCATCCACGTGCTCTCGGCCTCGCGCGACGAGGTCACCGCCGAGCTGACGGTGACGCCCCGGCACTGCCAGCCGTACGGCATCGTCCACGGTGGGGTCCACGCCGGCGTGATCGAGACCCTCGCGTCGATCGGCGCGGCGATCGCCGCAGGGTTCGACGGCCGGAGCGTGGTCGGCCTGGAGAACCACACCTCGTTCTTGCGCGCCGTGCGGGGCGGAAAGCTCCTCGCCAAGGCCACCCCGATCACCCGCGGGCGGCGCAGCCAGGTGTGGGAGGTGGCCGTGCGCGACGAGGCCGGCAAGCTCTGCTCCACCGGGCGTGTCCGCTTGCTCGTGCTCGAGGCCGGCGCCGAGCTGGCGGGCGAGCAGCCCGTGATCGGCGGCCTCCCGAGCGCCGATCGCTGAGCCGCCGGCCGAGGTTGCGCGAGCACCGGGGAGGGGAATATCCCTGATCGCATGACGATCACGCGACCTACCTTCGCTTCCACCGCCCTCCCCCTCTCCGCCGCGCTGCTCCTCGCCCTCGCGGGCGCATGCGGCTCCTCGAGCTCGTCCGCCGGTACCACCACGGGCAACGGTGGATCCTCCGGTACCACAACGGGCAACGGTGGATCCTCCTCCACCACGACGGGTACCGGTGGATCCTCCTCCACCACGACGTCGTCCGGCACCGGCGGCTCCACCACCACGTCGTCCGGCGCCGGCGGCGGGCCCGTCACGTGCCGCTCCCAGGCGGACTGCGCGAACATCGGCTTCTGCAACGTCGACCACCTCCCCGCCTACTGCAACGGCATGTGCTCGGACATCGCGGGCGACGGGTGCATGAACGACGGCGACTGCGCCAACGCCGGTCCGAACGCCGTCTGCGACAAGCCCTGCGCCTGCTTCCACGGCGGCGCGCTCCCCGACGACCGATGCACCGCCGGCTGCGCCGCCGACGCCGACTGCGGGCCGAGCAAGACATGTGACGCGACGCACCGCTGCGTGTTCAAGGCCTGCGCGCAGCCCGGCGACTGCACGGCGAATTTCTCCTGCCAGGCCGGCACCTGCGCGGCCAAGCCCTGCTCCGCCGACACCGAGTGCGAAGGCTACTGCGTCAACGGCGCATGCGAGACGGTGCTCGGCACCTGCCTCCCCGCCGTGCCCTGAGCGGCCCGCCGGTCCGGCGGAGCGCCGCTCAGTTGCCCCGCGAGAGCAGCTCCTTCAGCAGCACCCCGGTCGCCGTCTTCTTCTTCGCCACCTCGCGCGGCGTCCCCTCGGCCACGATCCGCCCGCCGCCCGCGCCGCCCTCCGGGCCGAGCTCGATCAGGTGATCGGCCGAGGCGATCACCGCCGGGTGGTGCTCGATGATGACCAATGTGTCACCGCGTTGCACGAGGCGACCCAGCACGTCGACGAGGCGCGCCACGTCCGAGAGGTGCAGCCCCGTCGTCGGCTCGTCGAGCACGTAGAGCGTCGGCTCGTGCCGGCTCCCCGCGGTCAGCTCGCTCGCCAGCTTGAGCCGCTGCGCCTCGCCGCCCGAGAGCGTGTGCGACCCCTGCCCGATGTGCAGGTAGCCCACGCCGAGATCGCACATCGTCGTGAGCGGCGCGGTGATCCTCGGGTGCGCGGCGAAGAGCTCGGCCGTCTCCTCCGCGCTGAGCCGCAGGATCTCGCCCGCCGTCAGCCCCAGGTAGCGCACGTCGAGCGTCGCCGGCTCGAAGCGGTCGCCGCTGCATGCCTCGCAGGGCGTCGTCACGTCCGGCAGGAAGGACATCTCGTGCGAGATCACCCCCTGCCCCTCGCAGATCGGGCAGCGCCCGCCGGCCGCCGCGCTGTTGAACGAGAACCGCCCGGCCCCGTAGCCGCGCACCTTCGCGTCGGGCGAGGCCGCGAGCAGCTTGCGCACCTCGTCCCAGACGCCGAGGAAGGTCGCGGGCACGCTGCGCGGCGTCCTCCCGATCGGCGACTGATCGACCGCCATCGCGCGGCGGATCGACTTCGGCAAGAGCAGCTTGTCGTGCGGGCCCGGCTCGGGCGTCGCGAGGCCGAGGGCCTTGCGCACCGCGGGGAACAGCACCTGCCGCACCAGCGTGCTCTTGCCGGAGCCGGAGACGCCGGCCACCACGGTCATGCGCCCCGCCGGGATGCGCAGCGTGTCACCGCGGAGGTTGTGCGCGCGCGCCCCGAGCAGCTCGATGTGCTCGCTCGCCGGGCCGAGGCTCGGTCGCGCGCGGGCGATCGCATGCTCGTCCGCGAGCGCCTTGCCCGTGGGCGAGCGCGGGTCCGCGAGCACGATCGCGGGCGGCCCCTCGGCCACGATCCGCCCGCCGTTCCGGCCGCCGGAGGGCCCGAGATCGATCAGGTGATCGGCGGCGCGGATCGTGTCCGCGTCGTGCTCCACCATCAGCACCGTGCTCCCCATCGCGGAGAGGCGCCGCAGGTTGTCGAGCAAGCGCTGCGTGTCGCGCGGGTGCAGGCCGATGGTCGGCTCGTCGAGCACGTAGAGCGCCCCGGTCAGCCCGCTCCCGAGCTGCGCGGCGAGGCGGAGGCGCTGCATCTCCCCGCCGGAGAGCGTCGCGGCCCGCCGGTCGAGGCTCAGGTAGCCGAGCCCCACCTGCTCCACGAAGGAGAGCCGGTGGAGCAGCTCGCGCAGGGGCGCCTCGGCGATCACCGCCTGGTCACCGCTGAAGCGGAGCTTCTGCGCCCACCGGTGCGCGTCCGCCACCGAGCGACCGGAGACCTCGTGGTAGCGATCGCCCGCGAGCCGCACGGCCCTGGGCAACGGCGAGAGGCGCGAGCCCCCGCACGCATCGCAGGGCTCGGGCGCCTCCTCCTCGGCGAGCGCCGCGACCCCGCCCTCGACCCCGGCGCCCTCGCATGCCTCGCAGCGGCCCTGCTTGGTGTTGAACGAGAACCAGCGCGGATCGAGCTCGGGTACGCCTGTGCCACAACGTGGACAGGTGCGGCTGGTGGACAACAACGTCTCCTCGCCCCCGATCGCCGAGAGCACCTTGACCGCGCCCTTGCCGAGCCCGAGCGCACGATCGAACGCCGCGCGATCGAGCTTGTCGAGCTTGCCCTCGTAGACGATGAGATCGATCGAGTGCTCCTGCGTCTTCTTGAGGCGCGGCGGGTTGTCGGTCGAGACCACCGTTCCATCCGCGATGGCCCGGGCGATCCCGCTGCGCGCCGCCGACGTGAAGACATCGAGGTAGGTGCCCTTGCGGGCGACGACCGCGGGCGAGAGGAGGACGCGGTTGCCCTTCGTCGCCCGGAGGATCGAGAACACCTCGTCCGGTGACTGCGCGGCGATCGGCACGTCGCATTTCGGGCAGTGGGCCTCGCCGACCTTGGCGTAGAGGAGGCGCAGGTAGTGGGCGATCTCGGTGACCGTCGAGACGGTGGAGCTCTGCCCGGCCCGCGTGGTGCGCTGTTCGAGCGCGATCGACGGCGGGACGCCGGTAACGCGATCGACATCGGGGCGAGGCAAGGTGGGGAGGAACTGTCGCGCGTAGGGGGTGAGCGTCTCCAGGAAGCGGCGCTGGCCCTCGGCGAAGACGACATCGAAGGCGAGGGTGCTCTTGCCGGAGCCGCTCGGGCCGGTGACGACGACGATCTTGCCGTGGGGGATCGAGGTGGAGACCTCGTGGAGGTTGTGCTCGCGGGCGTGGACGACGGAGATGGACTGGGGCGCGGAGGAGGTGGCGGAGGAGGAAGCGTGGGTGCTGCTGGTCCCCTCCCTGACGGTCGGGGTTCGGGACCCCGACTTGGTCGTCGGGGTCGGAACCATCCAGGAGGCGAGGGCCTGGCCGGTGCGGGTCTTCTGCCTGGCGAGCATGGCGGGGGTGCCTTCGGCGACGAGTGTTCCGCCTTCGCTCCCGGCGCCGGGGCCGAGCTCGATCACCCAGTCGGAGGCGCCGATCACGTCGAGGTCGTGATCGACGACGACCACGCTCGCGCCCGCGCGCACGAGGCTGCGGAGGGCGGCGTTGAGGCGCTCGACCTCGCTCGCGTGCAAGCCCGCGCTCGGCTCGTCGAGGATGAATAGGCCGCCGGCGCAGCGCTCGCCGAGGGCCTTGGCGAGCTTGATCCGCTGGGCCTCGCCGCCCGATAGGTTGGAGAGCGGCTGGCCGAGCGGGAGGTAGCCGAGGCCGAGCTCGGAGAGCGGGCCGAGGGCGCGCTTGATCGCGGGCTCTTTCGCGAAGAAGACGAGCGCCTCCTCGATGGTCAGCGCGAGCACGTCGGCGACCGATTTGCCCTGCCAGAGCACCTCGAGCACCTCGGGCTTGAAGCGCTTGCCGCGGCAGGTGGCGCAGGTCAGCGACACGTCGGCGAGGAACTGCATCTCGATCGTCTCGGAGCCCTCGCCCGCGCATGCCTCGCAGCGGCCGGCGGCGACGTTGAACGAGAAATGCCCCGGTCCGAGGCCCTTGGCCCGCGCGTCCGGCGAGTCGCCGAAGAGCGCGCGGATCCGGTCGTACGCGCCCGTGTACGTGGCCGCGTTGCCGCGCGAGGTGCGCCCGAGCGCGCCTTGATCGACGAGCGTCACGGCCTTGATCTCCGCCGTCCCCTCGATCTTCCGGTGCGGCCCCGGCGGGTCGACGTCGCGGTAGCCGCGGGCCTTGGCGATGGCGCGGTAGAGCACCTCCTCCACCAGCGTGCTCTTGCCCGATCCGCTCGCGCCGGCCACCGCCACCACCAGGCCGAGGGGGATGCCGACGGTCACGTCCTTGAGGTTGTTGGCGCGCGCCGCGGTGATCACGATCTTCCCCGTCGCGCCCTCCCGCTCGCGCGCTCCAGGCTCGGCGCGCCGCCCGGCGAGGGCCTTTCCGCTCGGCAGATCGTGCCGTTTTGCGAGCTCGGCCGGCGTCCCGTCGAAGACGAGCGCGCCGCCGTGCGTGCCCGCGCCCGGCCCGAGCGAGAGCGCGCGATCGCATGCCCGGATCACCATCGGCTCGTGCTCGATCACGAGCACGGTGTTCCCCGCGTCGGCGAGGTCGCGCATCGCGCCGATGAGGGTGGGATGTCGCTCGGGTGCAGGCCGACCGTCGGCTCGTCGAGCACGAAGAGCGCGCCCGTGAGCGAGGTGCCGAGGCCGAGAGTGAGCGAGACGCGCTGCGCCTCGCCGCCCGAGGTGCGCCTGCCGGTCGAGCGTCAGGTAACCGAGCCCCACGCGCCCGAGGTAGCCGAGGCGCTACGGAAGAGCTCTTTCCGGACGATCGCCTGCGCGGTGGTCGTCGCGAGCGCGTGTGCCGAGCCTCGCCTCGGCCTCGCGCAACTCGAGCCCGTGCCACGACGCGAGATCGAGGTCGCGCCCGCAGTACATCGAGGGCCGGCGAAGGAGCCGCTTGCCCTGCGGGTCTCGCGCTCGTCGTACGACCAGTAGCGCGAGAGCAGCACGCGCGTGCATCTTGTACGTGCGCCCCTCAAGCCGCTTGAACCACGCCTTCACGCCCGGGTACTTCCCCGCTCCACGTCCTCGCCGCAAGACCATCGTCTTCTGCGCCTCGGTAGAGCTCGCGCCAGGGCCGATCGAGCGGGCTCCCCTTCTTCTCCGCGTACTTTTTGAGCACGCCCCGCTCCCACGTCGTCGACGCGCCCGACCACGGCCGGATCGCGCCGCCCTTGATCGATCGCGACTCGTCCGGCACCACGCGGTTCCAGTCGATGCCGATGGTGCGCCCGAAGCCGCGGCATGCGGGGCATGCGCCGGTGGGTGACTGGTACGAGAAGAGCCCCGGGCGCGCCGGCTCGAACCCGCGCGCGCACTTCGGGCAGGTGAGCCCGCGCCCGATGCGCATGCGCGCGCCGCTCCCCGCGCCTTGCACCACGAGCGACGCGTCGCCGTCCGCCTGCCGCCACGCCTCCTCGATCGCCGCGCCGAGCCGCCGCCGCTCGCGCGCCGCCACCTTGATCCGATCGACGATCACCTCGACCGCCGCCGTCCCGCTCAGCGCCTCGCTCGGCGCGACCTCGTCGAGATCGCGCACCTCGCCCTTCACGAGCAGCCTGCGGTAACCCGTCTTGAGCAGCGACTCGCGCACCGAGAGGTACGCCTCCGTCCCCTGCACCGGCACGCGATACGTCACGAGCGCCGTCGCGCCCTCGTGCACGGCGGCCGCGCGCTCCGCCGCCTGCACGGGCTCGGTGCGCGCCGCGAGCACGCCGCAGTCCGGGCACATCGGCAGCGCCTCGCGGGCGAAGAGGGCGGAGAAATACGGCTCCAGATCCGCCATCGTCGCGACGGTCGAGCGCGAGCTCTTCACCGGCGCATGCCGATCGACCGCCACGCCCGCCGCGACCGGATCGAGCTCGTCGATCGGCGGCCGCTCGAGCCGTTCCAGGAACTGCCGCGCATAGGGGCTGAAGCTCTCGACGAAGCGCCGCTCCCCCTCGGAGTAGAGCGTGTCGAGCGCCAGCGATGATTTGCCCGAGCCCGACACGCCGGTGATGGCCACGAGCTCACCGGGCCGCAGGTCGAGATCGATCCCCTGGAGGTTGTGGGTGCGGGCGCCGCGCAGACGGATGGAGAGCATGGGCGCTCACCTTTGATACTGAACGGACGAAGAGGCAAGCCCCGTCACGACCGGCGATCTGCCCAGAACATTCACATCCGCTCCCGCTCCCGCGACCCCCGCCCGATCCGGGAACGGGAACGGGAGCGGGAGCGGGAGCGGGAGCGGGAGCGGGAGCGGGAACGGGAACGCGTATTGTCAGAACGTCGCCTTCGCGAAATCCAGCCCCGTCAACACCCCCTTCACCTTCCGGTCCTCGACCGCGAGCACCCGCCTCGCCCGCGTCGCGTGGGCCTGGGCGGCCGCGCGGTGCATCGGCGTGCGCGCGTCGAGGCAGAGCATGGCGTGGCTCATCACGTCCTCGACCGGCGTCTCCGGCGGCAGATCGCGGGCGCGCAAGCTCTCGGTCTGCGTGAACGTCCCGATCGGGTGCTCGTCCTCGTCCACGACCACGAGGCCGCTGATATGCGCGCGGCCCAGGCGATCGGTGGCCGTCGCGACGGGCGCGCTCGCCTGGATCAGGAAGGCCGGCGCGGCCATCACCTCGGCGATCGGCGTGGTGAGACGCTTGTCGCGGATCGCGGAGAGCACGTCCTTGGTGCTGAGCACGCCGGCGAGCTTGCCCTGATCGAGCACGAAGACCCGGTGGATGCGGCGCTTCACCATCAGCCGCGACGCCTCGGCGACGCTCGCGTCGGGGGCCACGGAGACCACCTCGGCGTGCATCACCTCGCCCGCCATCTTGTCCGGGAGATCGAGCAGCGACTTGCCGCGCGCGAGCCTGGCCTCGAAGCGCCCGATCCGCAGCAGATCGGTGCGGGAGAGGACGCCGGCCGGACGGCCCTCCTCGTCGAGGAGCGGCACGCAGGAGATCCCCTGGTCGTCGAGCGTGCGCTGCACCTCGGCGAGCGGCGCGCCCAGCGGCAGCGTGACGACCGGCGCGCTCATGTACAGGGAGACGGGCATCGCGAAATTGGCCATGGCCCGTCGTAGAGCAAGACGGGCGGGGCGCCCAGAGGGGATGCACGGGAGGTGGCGGGGACCTGGGGGCTGCTCTAGCCTCACGGCATGCGTTTTCGGATCGCGGCGTCGGCGGTGGGGCTCGTGCTCGGAGCAGCTTGCGGAGGCACCGAGCGGGCGCCGAGCGGCGGCGCCGGAGGAGCCGGTGGGACGATCACCGGCGCGGGCGGCGGAGGCGACACCACGAGCAGCGCCGTCACGACGACGAGCAGCAGCGGCGGGCCGACCACGACGAGCAGCGGCGGCACAGGGGGCATGGCGCCGAGCTGTCCGCCCAAGCCCCCGCTCGACGGCGTCCCCGTCAGCGCGCCCGACGGGCAGTGGACGTGGATCGACGTGGCCGGCGCCAAGTGCCGCGATGGATCGCCCACCGGCTTCGGCATCCGCAAGCGCGCTGGATCGAAGCGTCTGTACATCTACCTCGAAGGCGGCGGCGCGTGCTTCAACGGCGACACGTGCACCATCAGCCTGGCCGCGTTCGGCAAGGGCGCCTTCGACGCGTGGGCCTCCAGCGTGGGCAACACCGGCGTCTTCAACGCGGGCAACGCCGACAACCCGGTGAAGGACTGGAACGCCGTCTACGTGCCGTACTGCACCGCCGACATCCACGGCGGCGACGCGCCCGACACCAACGTCCCGCTGGAGCCTGCGTTCCAGCACCAGGATTTCGTGGGCTACGAGAACGTCGGGCTCTACCTCCGCCGCCTCGTCCCGACCTTCCCCGACCTCGAGCAGGTGCTCCTCACCGGCATCAGCGCGGGCGGCTTCGGCGCCGCCTACAACTACGATCGCGTGGCCACCGCCTTCTGCCCGACGCAGGTGGCGCTGATCGACGACTCCGGTCCTCCGATGTCGGACACCTACCTCGCGCCCTGCCTCCAGAAGAAATGGAAGACCCTCTGGGACCTCGACAAGACGCTCCCCGCGGGCTGCCCGGCGTGCATCGGCCCCGACGGCGGCGGCATCGTCAACTACGTGCCTTACCTCCAGCAGCGGTGGCCCGACGCCCCCATGGGCCTCATCTCCGCCACCCACGACAGCGTGATCTCGGCCTTCTTCGGCTACGGGAGCCAGGGCTGCACCGCCTCGACGCCCCTCTCCGCCGCGACCTACGAGGCCGGCCTCGCCGATCTGCGCGACAACTACCTCGCCGCCTCCCCGCGCTGGGGGACGTATTACATCGACTCGAGCTCCCACACCTGGCTGCTCGGCCCCGGGTTCTACACCACGACCGTGAAGGGCAAGCGCCTCGTCGACTGGTTCGGCGACGTGCTCCACGGCGCGCCCTCGCACATCGCGCCGTAGCGTAAATCCAGCACGATCCGCGCATATCGGACATTCTTCGTCCGACGTAAACAGCCCTCCAAACGAGCCCTTCAGGACGCCCTCCGCGGGCCCCGTCCGATGGACATTTTCTGTCCTTGTCGGGTGCTTCAGATATCGAGTTTGACCGTCCAACGTGGTAGAACGGATTCACCAACAACGACGGCCGAGCACCCCTTCGTTCGGCGCCCCAGAGGAGGCATGTTCATGAACAAGATCTCGATGACCCATTTCGTCGACTTCGTCCTCAAGGCCGGCACGCCCAGGCTGACCACCGTGCGCGCGACCAAGACGACGCGTCACGATCTGCTCTCGGATTTCTACCTCCCGCTGCGCGAGGCGATGCTCGACATGCACCGGAGCGGCAAGCCCATCTCGGCGCTCCGCGACCACCTCGCCGCGCTCGAGGACGAGCGGAAGAAGCGGATCTATCCGGAGATCGTCAAGGGGTACGAGAAATTCCTCGCCGCGACCGGCGCGACCTTCTTCGAGCCGCCCGCCGGCACGCTGAAGATGGGCGGGCTCGCGATCAACATCAACCCGGAGGTCGGGCTCGAGATCGGCGGCGTGCCGCACCTCGTCAAGCTCTATTTCCGCGGCGAATCGCTCTCGGCGCGCCGGGTGTCGATCACCCTCGATCTGATGGCCCAGAGCGGCATTGCCCAGCGCGTCCCCGGCGCGGTCCTCGGCGTGCTCGATCTGCGCAAGGCCAAGCTCCACACGCTCGGGGCCGCGAATCCCCGGGTGAGCCTGCTGCTCCGCGGAGAGGCCGCCTCGTTCTCCGCGATTTACGCTTCCATCTGACGTTCGGGCGCCCAGGGGCACCGGGCCGACATCGTACGTCCTCACCAAAATGCCCTTACGATACCGCGGCCCGGCGCCCTTCCCGTTGCAGTTTGCCTGTAGATCTTGCCCGATTCGCCACACTCTCCATTGACGCCCGTCCGGGGGTCGAGTCCGATGCGAGGTCGCCGGCTGGTCCGGCATCCCTCCCTTCGTTCCCCCCCTTTCTGCGGAGATTCACCATGCAAGTCGGCCCTGCGTTCGCGCGCGCCGCGCTCGTTGCATTCATCACGGCGCTCGTCCTCGCGCCATCCGGCTGTGTCGGCTGCGGCGGTGAGCCGGAGTCGCACGACGCCGATGTCCTCCGCCTGCGCTTCCCGGAGCAGGCCAAGCAGGTGCTGGAAGGCACCGAGCCCTTCGCCGAGGTGGCCGGGGGCTTCACCCTCGATGTCCCCACCGAGCGGCTACCCTACGAGCACCGGAGCCTGCGGGTCACGCTGCCGCGCCTCGGCACCGACGCCGTCCACCTCGACCTCCCCGGCGACTTCTCCGTCAAGGTCCACGAGAGCGGCATGACGGGCCCGGGCATGCTCGCGGGCCGCGCGGTCGCCTACCCGCGCGAGGGCGGCACCTCGTACTGGTCCATCACCGATCAGGGCTACGAGGAGTGGCTGATGATCGACGCGGGCATCGCCAAGCGCGACGTGGTGATCGCCTCCTGGGATGTCGAGGGCGCCGTGCTCCGGCCCGCCGGCGACAAGACCGTCGAGCTCATCGACGAGCAGGGCCAGCCGCGGATCATCGTCAAGGCCCCGGCGGCCTACGCCGCCCGCGGCCGGTCCGTCGACGCCGCGCTCTCGGTGCGGGGCTCGACGATCGAGCTGCGCGCCGACGCGAACGGCGAGGCGGTGCTGATCGACCCCACCTGGTTCGCCGCTGCCGCGATGACCGGCGCCCGCCAGCAGCACATCTCCATCCTCCTCAACGACGGCCGCGTGCTCGTCGCCGGCGGTCACAACAACGGCACCGCGGTGGCGACCGCCGAGATCTACGACCCGACCACCAACACCTGGGTCGCGGCCTCCTCGCTCGCCACGGCCCGCTACGGCCACACCGCGACCCTGCTCCAGAGCGGCAAGATCCTCGTCGCCGGCGGCTACAACACCGTCAACGGCTACCTGACGAGCTCCGAGCTCTACGACCCGATCAACAACGTCTGGCAGGCGAGCGGCAGCTTCTCCGGCTCCCGCGCCTTCCACACCGCGCAGATCATCACCACCGGCGCCAACACCAACAAGGTCCTCATCGCCGGCGGCTACAACAACAGCGCCACCAACACCGCCAACCTCTTCGATCCGGCCACCAACACCTGGTCGATCGCGAGCGGGATGAGCACGTCGCGCTACTACCACTCGATGACCAACCTCCCGAGCGGGAAGATCCTCGTGGCGGGCGGCTGGAACGGCGGCTCCTACTACGCGTCGACCGAGATCTACGACCCGCTCACCAGCCTCTGGTCGGCCGGCCCGTCGATGAGCTACACGCGCTACGGGCACACCGCGACGCTGCTCAACAACGGCAAGGTGCTCATCGCCGGCGGCTACAACAACAACGGCGGCCTCAGCATCTGCGAGCTCTACGACCCGGTCAACAACGTCTTCGGGCTCACCAGCAACATGTCGACCGCGCACTTCTTCCACACGGCGACGCTGCTGTGGAATAACCAGGTCCTCGTGACCGGCGGCCAGACGTTCGCCGGCAGCACGGGCCAGAACGTCGCGCAGGTGTACGACCCGACCGCGGGCACCTGGGCCAACGCCTCGACGATGCTCGCCTCCCGGTTCAACCACGGCGCGACCCGCGTGCTCTCCCAGGACGTCGTGCTCATCACCGGCGGCCAGGGCGTCTCCAACACGAGCCTGAACCTCGCCGAGCTCTACTTCCCGAACATCACCGGCGTGGCCTGCGCCGCCAACGGCGAGTGCCAGTCCGGCTTCTGCGTCGACGGCTACTGCTGCAACACCGCCTGCAACGGCGGCGTGTGCGATGGCTGCTCCATCGCCACCGGCAGCTCGGCCAACGGCACCTGCACCAATTTCAGCGGCAACGCCTGCAACGACGCGAACGCATGCACCCAGACCGACACCTGCCAGGCCGGCACCTGCGTCGGCGGCAGCCCCGTGGTCTGCCCGAACCCGGACAACTGCCACAACGCCGGCGTCTGCAACGTGGCGACGGGCGTCTGCTCGAACCCGCGAGAAGGCCAACGGCACCGCCTGCAACGACAACAACCTCTGCACGACGAACGACACCTGCCAGAACGGCATCTGCCGGTAACCCGGTGATCTGCCAGTGCCCGACCAGTGCCACACGCAGGGCGCGTGCGACCCGGCGACCGGCGTCTGCGCGGCCAACCCTCAAGCCCGACAACACCGCGTGCAACGACGGCACGGCTGCCCAACCCGATACCTGCCAGGGCGGCATCCGCACGGGCGCCAACCCCGTCGTCTGCCCGCAGCCCGATCAGTGCCGCACGCAGGGCTCCTGCCTCCCCGCCACCAGCACCTGCACCAACCCGCAGAAGGCCAACGGCACCGCCTGCAACGACGGCAACGCCTGCACCGCCAACGACACCTGCCAGAACGGCGGCTGCACCGGCGGCGCCCCCGTGGTCTGCTCGGCGCTCGATCAGTGCCACACCGCGGGCGTCTGCAACGTGGCCACCGGCGTGTGCACGAACCCGCTCAAGGCCGACGGCACCGCCTGCAACGACGGCAACGCCTGCACGCAGAACGACACCTGCCAGGCCGGCGTCTGCACCGGCGCGAACCCGGTGGTCTGCGCGGCGCCCGATCAGTGCCACGACGTGGGCTCCTGCGTCCCGGCGACGGGCCAGTGCTCCTACCCGAACAAGCCCAACAACACGGTGTGCAACGACAACAACGCGTGCACCACCAACGACACCTGCCAGAACGGCGTCTGCGGCGGCGCGGCCGTCGTCTGCACGGCGCTCGATCAGTGCCACACCGTGGGCTCCTGCGATCCGGCGACGGGCATCTGCACCAACCCGATCAAGGCCAACAACACGGCGTGCAGCGACAACAACGCCTGCACCATCAGCGACGTGTGTCTGAACGGCACCTGCACCCCGGGCAACGCGATCAACTGCGTGGCCCAGGATCAGTGCCACGTCGCGGGCGTCTGCGACCCGACCACCGGCGTCTGCTCGAACCCGAACCAGCCGAACGGCGCCGCGTGCAACGACTCGAACGCATGCACGCAGAGCGACACCTGCCAGAACGGCTCCTGCACCGGCGCGAACCCGGTCGTCTGCCCGGCGCCCGACCAGTGTCACACCGCGGGCTCCTGCCTCCCCGCCACCGGCGTCTGCTCGAACCCGCAGAAGGCCAACGGCACGGCGTGCAGCGACGGCAACGCCTGCACCCAGACCGACACCTGCCAGGGCGGCGTCTGCACCGGCGCGAACCCCGTCGTCTGCACGGCGAACCAGTGCCAGTCGAGCGCGGGCGTCTGCGACCCGACGAGCGGCCTCTGCAACCCGACCAGCAAGCCGGACGGGACGGCGTGCAACGATGGCAACGCCTGTACCCAGAGCGACACGTGTCAGCTCGGCGTCTGCACCGGCGCGAGCCCGATCGTCTGCCCGGCGCCCGATCAGTGCCATGACCAGGGCGTGTGCGCGCCGGCCACCGGCGTCTGCTCGAACCCGAACAAGCTGAACGGCACCTCGTGCAACGACGGCAACGCCTGCACCCAGACCGACACCTGCCAGAACGGCACCTGCACCGGCGCCAACCCCGTCGTCTGCCCCGCGGCCGACCAGTGCCACAACGCCTCGGTCTGCAACCAGGCCACCGGCGTCTGCACGAACTCGAACAAGCCCGATGGCACGGCGTGCAACGACGGTAACGCCTGTACCACGAACGACACCTGCGTGGCCGGCGTGTGCACGGGCGGCAACGCCGTGGTCTGCCCGAACCCCGATCAGTGCCACGACCCCGGCGTCTGCAACGCGGCCACCGGCGTCTGCTCGAACCCCATCAAGGTGAACGGCACCGCGTGCAACGACGGCAACGCCTGCACGCAGACCGACACCTGCCAGAACGGCGTCTGCACCGGCGCGAACCCCGTGGTCTGCCCGGTGGCCGACCAGTGCCACAACGCCTCGGTCTGCAACCAGGCGACGGGCCTCTGCCCGAACTCGAACAAGGCCGACGGCACGGCGTGCAACGACGGCAGCCTCTGCACGTCGGGCGACACCTGCCAGGCCGGCGTCTGCACCGGCGGCAACCCCGTCGTCTGCCCGGCGCCCGACCAGTGCCACAACCAGGGCGCCTGCAACCCGGCCACCGGCGTCTGCGCGGCCAACCCGAACAAGGTGAACGGCACGGCATGCAACGACGGCAGCGCCTGCACGCAGACCGACACCTGCCAGAACGGCGTGTGCACGGGCGCGAACCCGGTCGTCTGCGCGGCGCCCGACCAGTGCCACACCTCCAACACCTGCGATCCGACGACGGGCGTCTGCGGCGGCCCGTCCAAGGCCAACGGCACCGCCTGCAACGACGGCAACGCCTGCACCACCGGCGACACCTGCCAGGCCGGCGTCTGCACCGGCGGCAACGCGGTCGTCTGCGCGCAGCCCGACCAGTGCCACGATCCGGGCGTCTGCAACGTGGCGACCGGCGTGTGCTCGAACCCCATCAAGGCGAACGGCACCGCGTGCAACGACGGCAACGCCTGCACCCAGACGGACTCCTGCCAGAACGGCGTCTGCACGGGCGCGAACCCCGTGGTCTGCCCCGGCGCCGACCAGTGTCACAACGCCTCGATCTGCAACCAGGCGACGGGCCTCTGCCCGAACTCGAACAAGCCCGATGGCACGGCCTGCAACGACGGAAGCCTCTGCACCACCGGCGACACCTGCCAGGCCGGCGTCTGCACCGGCGGTAACCCCGTCGTCTGCGCCGTGGCCGATCAGTGCCACGATCAGGCCGTCTGCAACCCGGCCACCGGCGCCTGCCCGGCCAACCCGTCGAAGGCGAACGGCACGGCGTGCAACGACGCCAACGCCTGCACGCAGACGGACACCTGCCAGAACGGCACCTGCACGGGGGCCAACCCGATCGTCTGCCCGGCGGCCGATCAGTGCCACGCGTCCAACACCTGCAGCCCGGCGACGGGCCTCTGCTCCGGCCCGGCCAAGCCCAACGGGACGGTGTGCAACGATGGTGACGCGTGTACCCAGGTGGACTCCTGTCAGAACGGCACGTGCACGGGCGGCAACCCCGTGTCCTGCCCGGCGTCCGACACCTGCCACGATCCGGGCGTCTGCAACTCGGCGACGGGCCAGTGCTCGAACCCGGTGAAGGTCGACGGCACGTCCTGCAACGACGGCAGCGCCTGCACGCAGAACGACACCTGCACGAACGGCATCTGCATCGGCACCGCGGTGGTCTGCGCGCCGCCCAACCAGTGCCAGAACCCGGGCAACTGCAACCCGGTGACCGGCATGTGCACCTACGTCCCGAAGGCGAACTTCGTGGCGTGCGACGACGGCAACGCCTGCACCCAGAACGACAAGTGCCAGGCCGGCAACTGCGTGCCCGGCCCGACGGTCATCTGCGTGGCCCAGGACGAGTGCCACGACGTGGGCGCGTGCGACCCGGCGAACGGCGCGTGCTCGAACCCGCCTAAGGACGACGGCGCGCCCTGCTTGAACGGCACCTGCCAGAGCGGCGCCTGCGTGAAGAACGACGGCGGCGGCGCGGGCGGCGCGGGTGGCGCCGGCGGCGCGGGCGGCTCCGGCGCGGGCACGACCACGACGACCACGACGACCACGACGACGACCACCACCACGACCACCGGCGCGGGCGGCGCGGGCGGCTCCACCACGACCACCTCCGGTGGCACGGGCGGCTCCACCACGACCACCTCCGGCGGCACGGGCGGCGCGACCGGCACCGGCGGCAGCAGCACCACCGGGACCACCACCGGCGGCGATGTCACCGGCCAGCAAGGCGGCTGCGGCTGCCGCACGACCGGCTCGGAGACGACGGGCGGCCTGTGGCTCGGCCTCGGCCTCCTCGTCCTCGCTCGCCGCCGCAAGAGCGGCAGCGACCTCCGCCGCGCGGCCTGATCACCCCCTCCTCCCCACCCCCGTTCTCGCGCTATGCGGGAACGGGGGATCCCCTCTCATCTCGAGCTTCCCACGGCGTCCAGGTTATCTGGACACTGGTTGCCGCCATTTTTAACGCCAAGGCGCAAAGGCGCAAAGGCGCAAGAAGAGGAGAAAAAGGGTCTCGTTCTCTTCTTTTTTGCGTCTTTGCGCCTTGGCGACTTTGCGTTTAAATCCCACCGTTCAAATTATCGAGCGGTTTCCTAGGAAAAGAGCGGCGCTCCCGCCGAGAGCCTTGGGGTCGGGCCCTCTCCCTCCGAGGCTGCCTTCCACGCGTCGACCCAGGCGGTCCAGCGGACCTTTTGCTTCGAGAAGAAGACCTCTTCCTCGCGCAGGTCCTTCACCGCCTCGGCGGGCGCCTCGCCTCGCACACGGGGGGAGAACACCGGGCCTTTGCGGAGATCGTAGATGACCTCACCGCGGTAATCGCGCCTCGGCCAGACGATGAGGCCCTCCTCGGAGATATCGTATTCCGGCAGGCGATCGCCGAAGCGGAGCAGGGATTCGAGCTGCTCGCGCACGACCTCGACGCCGGCGAGCTGGTAGAGGCCGCACAGGGCGTTCTCCACGATCACGCGATCGCGCTCGGGCAAGGACGGGAGCCAGCCCGGCTCGGCGACGCCGGCGAGGATCAGGCCTGACTGCTCCTCGAAGGCGATCGCGGCGGGACCTCCGGCGAGCGAGGGGGCGAGGAGCTCGACGCGCACCCGGTTCGAGCCGAGCTCGACCGCGCCGAGGTGGATGGGGCCCGAGGTGAAGCGCGTGGCCTCGGCGAGCAGCGCGATCAGCTCGCGCTCGACGAAGCGCCGCACCGACTCCTCGCCCTCGCGCAGGGCCTCTTCGAGCTGGCCGGCCGAGCCTCGGCCCTTGCGCACGGCGCGCCGGAGCTTGCCGTGCAGCTTGGGCAAGGTGCCCGAGTGGAAGCCGGGCTTCATCAGGGCGCCCATGGTCTCGCCGTGGTGGCCGATCGACACGGGCCGGAGGTGCTCGGGGCGGCTCGCCCGGTAGAGCTTCCAGCTCTCCTTCAGCTCCCAGATCAGGAATCCGAAGAAGCCCGGGAGGAGGAGCACCGTGGGGCCGGCGATGCCCGGCGCGGCGACCGGTCCGAGGAGCGGGGTGAGCGAGGCGGTGAGCCCCTGGATCAAGGCCGGGGACATGGGCACGAGGATCTTCGCGGCCACCGTCACCACGGGGAAATGCTTGATCGGGTTCACCTGCGGCTCGACGAGCAGGTTGATGTAGATGCGCAGCAGGTAGGAGACGAAGAACCACACGAACGCGAGCGAGCCCTTGAAGACGAGGGAGATCGCGCCCTCGCCCGACCGCGCGCGCAGCCGCTCGTCGATGCGGGAGATGAGCCGCTCGAGACCTTCGAGGAGGGCCTTGAAGACATCGACGATCAGGTGGAAGAGCCCGGGCAGGACGCGCCGGCTCACGAAGTGCCACTGGCGGGAGGACCAGTCGAGCGCGAGCTCCTCGGCGAGCGCGCCGGCCCTGGAGTTCAGGAGCAGGTTGGCGAGGACGAAGGCGCCGGCGGCCGCGCCGATCGCGGCGGGGCGCCCGGCGTGGCGGAGCGGCGTCAGCGCGACGAGCAAGGCGGCCGGGATCGATGGTTTGAGCCCAAACCGAAGGGCGCGGCGCACCGTGCGGCTGGCGAGCAGGGCCTTGACGAGGGGGCGGCCCGCGACCCAGCGTGGGAAGCGAACGAAGAGGGCCTTGAGCAGGGCGCCGATCGCCCGGAGAACGCGGAGGACGGCCCCGCGCACCGCCTCGCTGTGGATGAGCGCGAAGATCACGACGCCGGTGACCCCGAAGGCCGGCCACGAGAAGAGGTGGAGGTGCCGGTGGGCGAGGTGGTGGACGAGGGGGCCGACCACGTGGGAGAGGCCTTCGAGGAGCACGAAGGCCGCGCCGAAGGGGAGCGCCACGTAGCGGACGAAGAGGCGGCCGGGGCTCGTGCCGAAGAAGAGGGAGGAGATCTTCTGGAGCAGGCGGAGGTAGATCTCGCCGCCCCGGTAGACGCCGTCGAGCGAGCGGGCGAGGAGGCGATCGGCGCGGAGGAGCGCGTCGCCGCAGACGAGCTCGCGCGGCCCACCGAGGGCGTGGAGCTTGAGCTGGTTGCGCGAGAGGGCGTCGCGGAGCGGGCCGAGCGTGAGGGAGCCCTGCGCGATCGCCTGATCGAGCAGCTCCTCGACGAGCTTGTGACGCGCGACCCGCTCCGGCGCGCTCTCGGGGACGAGCCCCACGGCCGCGATCGCATCGGCGATCGGCGGGCGGAGGAGCGCGCGGGCCCGGGCCTCGGCGCGGGCGATGGCCTCGTGGAGCGCGGACGAGAGGGCGCGGCGCTCCGGCGCCGGGAGATCGAGGTGCGCGGCCCTGCGCTGCGCGCGGTGGAGGGCGCGGATCTCCCGGAGCGGCGCGGTGAGCGGGAGATCGCGGACGATCTTGCGGCGGCCGAAGGAGCCGAGGAAGCCTACCGGATCGACGGTGCGCTGCGGGCGCTCGCGGGCGAGGGCCGCGCGCCGGAGGTCGCGCAGCCGCGATCCGGCAGGTGCGCCCCGGCCGCCGCGCCGCCGCGGGCGCCGGGCGCCTCGATGAGCGCGGCGAAGTCGACCTCCGCCGCGCGCTCCGCGAATCGATCCGGCGGCGCCTCCGGGAGGCGCGGCGCCGTCACGCCCTCGGGCCGGCTCCGCTCGAGCAAGGCCGCGGCGTCCACGTCGAGGCCGAGCAGGGCCTCGATCCGCCTGCCGTCGTGCACCGAGGGGAACATGCGGCCGAGGAGCGCGGGGTCGAACAGTTTGAGCTCAAACCAGATCGCGCACAGCTCGACGTACACCTCGCGGTCGTCGCCGGGCGGCAGGAGCAGCCCGTCCTGCCGGAGCACCGCGCGGATCTCGTCGATCTCCGTCTGCCCGATCCTCCCGATCCGCTGCCGCACGATCGCGTCGCCGAGCTCGCCTCCCCGGGCGCGCCGCTCGAGCGCGAGGTGCACCTCGGCGTGGAAGGCGTAGCGCCAGAGCTCCGCGGCGAGCTCGTCGATCGACCGGTGGGCGAGCGCCTCGGCGTCCGGCTTCGGCAGGAGGATCACCTCGGCCGGGAGGTCGTCGCGGGATCGCCCGATCTCCTCGGGCTCGACGACGCCGAGGAGCACCTCCCGCGCGACCGCGTACGAGCGCGTGTG
Source organism: Byssovorax sp. (assembly GCA_046351295.1). Classification (GTDB taxonomy): domain Bacteria; phylum Myxococcota_A; class Polyangia; order Polyangiales; family Polyangiaceae; genus JAXLYT01. The sequence goes on along the minus strand of JAXLYT010000003.1, from coordinate 130,816 downwards.
CGGGACGGCGAGCCCCACACCGGCGAGGTGCCGGTGGTGCTTGATCACGCGGCGGAGCAGCCGCGCGTCGACGAGCACCACGCCGGGGCGCGCCCGGCAGAGGCTCCGTTCGAGGGCCGAAAGGTCCATGGCGGCATGAGACCTCGGAGGAGCGCCGCGCGTCGAGGGTGATCCGCGCCACGCGGCCCGCGCCGCCGGACGCCTACGGCGCAAGCGGCGCTCCGCGGCTCTTCACGCGAGAGAGCGCCCCCTTTCGCCCTCCGGGCCATGGCCCTCGCGAGGACCATCCCCGGCCGCGGCCGCGGCCGCTGATCTCGCCTACCATGGCCGCGTGAACCGCGCCCCGCTCCTCCTCGCCCTCCTCGCTCTCACCGCCTGCTCCAGCGCCCAGAGCCCATCGAGCAGCTCCTCCACGACCGGCGCCGGAGGGGCAGCGAGCACATCGTCCACATCGTCCACGTCGTCCACGTCCGGTACTGGAGGGAACGGCGGCAACGGTGGATCCTCCTCCACCACATCGGGGACCGGTGGCTCCCCGGGCACCGGCGGGAGCAGCACGACCACCACCACGGGCACAGGCGGCGCAGGCGGATCGATCGATCCACCGCTCCCCTACCCCACCCGCAGCGCGTACCGCATCAAGGGCCTCCAGCCCGATTTCTGGCCGAACAAGGACGAGGTCGCCGGCAACAACGCGGGCGGCGTCTCGATGAACCTGGTGTGGGCCTTCTGGGAGCCCTCGCCCAAGGCGCCGCCGTGCGACGCGGCGAGCGAGGAGGAGCAGGACGGGCACTGCTTCAAGGTCGACGGCCCGGTCGACGCCGCCATCGCCGAGTGGACGCAGAAGGGCGTCGTGGTCACGGCCATCGTCTACGGCGTCCCGGCCTGGGCGAGGATCGCCGCATGCTCGCCGGTCGCCCCGGGTTTCGAGATCTTCTGCGCCCCCACCTCCGCCGCGGACTACGCGCGCTTCGCCGGGATGCTCGCCCGCCGCTACGACGGCAAGCACGGCCACGGCCGCATCGCCGACTTCGTGATCCACAACGAGGTCAACAGCAACGACTGGTTCGACGTGGGCTGCGGGCAAGGCACGCCATGCTCGCCCGACGCGTGGATAAGCACCTACGCCGACGACTACAACGCCGCCTTCGACGCGGTGATGGCCGCGCAGCCGACGGCCAAGGTGCTCGTGTCGCTGGAGCACCACTTCGGCCCGAGCTTCGACGCGCCCGCCGCCCAGAGCCCGCTCCTCTCCGGCGCCACCTTCCTCACGGGCTTCGCGGCCAAGACCGGTGGGCGCGCCTTCCGGATCGCGTACCACCCGTACCCGCCGGATCTGCTCTCCCCCGTCTTCACGGCCGACGACTGGCCCAGGATCACCTACGGTAACATCGGCGCGCTCGGCGGCTGGCTGCGGAAGAATTTCCCCAACGTGCCTTCGTCCTGGGAGATCCAGCTCACCGAGAGCGGGGTCAATTCACTCGGCCCGAAATCGTCGGGCGCCGCGCAGGCCAAGGGGGTCTGCGACTCGTTCCGCAACGTGCTCGGGACGCCGGGGATCGAGAGCTACATCTATCACCGGATGAAGGACCATCCGGCCGAGACGGCGGCGGGGCTCGGGGTCGGCCTGCACGACGAGAACGGCGTCGCGAAGCCCGCCTGGAGCGTGTGGGCCCTCGCCAACCGCGACGATCTCTCGCCGCCCCAGCTCGATTGCGGGTTCGAGGAGCTGCCGTACACGCGGCTCACGCGCAGCTACAACGCGGCGCGCGGGCACTGGGCCTCGTCCCGCATCGCGCCGCCGGGCTTCAACGCGGAGCAGTCGTTCCACCTGCTCCGCGATCCCGCGCCCGGCACGGAGCTCCTCTACGAGTGCGCGGTGGGGCAGCACAACCTGATCACCAAGGCCGTGAGCTGCGAGAACCAGCTCCCGCTCGGGCCCGTCGGCTACATCTACACGGCGGCGCAGCCCGGCTCGATCGCGCTCTACCGGTGCAGCCTCGGCGGCGGCGCCGATCACTTCATCAGCCCCGATCCAGGCTGCGAGGGGCAGACCGGAGAAGGGCTGCTCGGCTACGCCTTGCCCTGATCGTCGCGCTGCGATCAGAGGGGCTTGGCGCAGCGAAAGCCGACGTCGTCGCCGCCGCTCGCCCGGGCCGGGCCGCCGCGGAAGGCGCTGCGCACGAGCGGCGGCAGGCCGACGGACCAGCTCCCTCCGCGGAGCACGTGGAGCTTCCTCGGGCAGCTCTTCTTCGTGTAGTCGGCGCAGAGCCAGGTGTCGGTCCACTCCCACACGTTGCCGGCCAGATCGTGCACGCCCCAGCGGCCGTCGCTCGCCGGGTGCGATCCGACGGGGCAGGTGCCGAGCGGGCTCGTCCCGTTCCACTGGCTCCAGCAGAGCTGCTGCTCGGCGGGCTCCTTGTCGCCCCAGGGGAAGGTGCGCCGCTCGCTCCCGCCCCGCGCGGCGTACTCCCACTGCTCCTCCGTCGGCAGCCGCTTCTGCTGGGCGCGGCAGTAGGCGTCGGCGCGCGGGTGATCGACGCAGTTCATCGGGTGATCGAGGCGATCGCCGCGCGCGCCGTTGCACACCGCGCTCTTGGCCTCGGCGGGGCGGCAGGCATGCCTTCCCACGCAGGCGGCGTAGGCGCCGGCCGTCACCTCCGTCAGATCGAGGCAGAAGGCCGGGACCTTGACCTCGTGCGGTGGCTTCTCGTCGGCGTAGTCGCTCGATCCCATGACGAAGGTGCCGCCCTCGATCAGCGCCATGCCCTCGGGGCACGACGCGGCCGGCGCGGTCGCGGACGGCGCAGGCGCGAGAGGCGGCGCGGAGGCCGTGGACGTTGTCGACGCCGTGGACATCGTGGACGCTGTGGACGATGTGGACGCCGCCGGCTCGGGTGCGGAGGCGGACGCGGGCACGGGCGCCGGGGCCTGCGCGCTGGCCGAGGGCGCGCCCTCTCCCTGCGCCGCGCCCGGCGATCGCATGCCGAGGCCGACCGCCAGCGCGGCGAGCGGGACGATCACACCCGCCGTGACGAGGGCGGCGCGCGGCACCTTGCGCGCGGCCGGCGCGGCCGGCGACGGCGTCGATGGCGCGACGCGCGGCGCGGGCGGCGCCCCCGAGTGCATCGGGCGAGGCACGCTGCTCGGCGAGCCCTTCGGGGGCCGCTTGCTCGACTTGGGGCCGAGCGCGTTCGAGCCCGCCGCGTCGCAGAGCGCGTCCCAGAAGAGGCCGGCGTTGGGGTAGCGGTTCTTGACGGGGAGCGAGAGGGCCTGGCGGAACACGAGCTCGACGCCGATCGGGACGGAGACGCCGCGCGACTGCGGCGTCGGCCGATCGTTGGGATCGATCGTCGCGCCCATGAGCTGCCCGGGCTCGTCGCCGCCGAGCGCCGGCTTGCCGGAGAGCACCTCCACGCAGATGAGCGCCAGCGCGTAGACATCGGTGGCGGCGCCCGTCTGGCCATACGAGACGTTCCACTGCTCCGGCGCGCCGTAGCGCATCGGAAAGCCCGGCCCGCTGCTCTGCAGAGGAGGCGCGACTTTCTCGAGCGCGCTCATCATCCGCGCCACGCCGACGTCGAGCAGCTTGGCCTTCACGCCGTCGGGCAGGTCGACGAGGAACACGTCGGCGGGCGTGAGGTTCTTGTGGACGATCCGCTCGTGGTGCGACAGCTCGAGGGCCTCGGCGATCGGCGTGAGGAGGTTGATCGTCTCGTCCAGGCTCCGCCCGGGCGCGCGGGTGGCCCGGCGGCGCGCCATCTCCGACTCGAGCGTCTCGCCGTTCAGCCACTCCATCACGAGGTAGGGCGCGACGGGCCCGTTCGGCCCCGGGAGCAGGCCCTTGTCGATGACGCGCACGAACGCCGGGTGCCGCTCGGAGAGCTCCATCAGGGCCTCGGCCTCCTCCTCGAACTTGGCGAAGAGCGCCTCCTTGGCGATCGCGCCGATCTGCGCCGGCATGCGCAGCACCTTGAAGGCGATCGGCGTCATGTGGACGAGGTGGAGCCCCCGGTAGACGATGCCGTAGCTCCCCTCGCCCACCAGCGCGTCGACGAGGAAGCTCCCCTCCACCACCGTCCCCACGAGCTGGAACAGATCGCGCGTCATGCGCGGCACCGCAGGCGTAGGACCGAGAGGGGGAGCATGCCCCGGGATTCTACGCGGAACCCCCGTCCTCGGGGCAAGCTCGGGTCATGCGGCCGCGGGGCGGCGGAGCTCGGCCTCGATGGACGCGATCACGCGGGGCAGATCGGCGATGCCGTCGATCACCCAGTGGGCGCCCGCGCCCGCGAGGCGCAGGATCCCCTCGGCCCGGAGCCTCGCACGCTCCTCGGGGCGCATGCTCTCGAGCTCGGCGAGCGAGCGGCCCACCTCGTTGCCGGTCATCACCACCCCCACGGTCCACATCCCGGCCCGCCGCCCCTCCTCGATGCCCACGGGCGTGTCGTCGACCTTCACGCAGGCGAGCGGATCGCGGATCCCGAAGGCGGCCATGTTCTTCAGGCACATGTCGGGGAAGGGCCGGCTCCTCGCGACCTCGTCGGCGGTCACGATGAAATCGGGCGCGAACCCGCGCTCCCTCGCCGCCGGCGCGAGGACATCCATCATCGCCCGGGTGTAGCCGGTGGTGGAGCCGATCCGGAGGCCCCGGGCGCGGAGGGCGGCGATCGCCTCGCAGCAGCCGATCACCGGCTCGGCGTGATCGGGCAGGAGCGCGAGCTGGAGGGGGACGAGCTCCGCGAACATCGCGTCCACGTCGGCCGGCCCAGGCCTGTGGCCCGCCCTCGCCTCGAAGGCCTCCGCCACCTCGGGCAGGGCGCAGAGCGCCTCGATGTGAGCCCGCTTGTGGATGCCCATCGGGCCCCGGGCGGTCGCCGCCGAGAGGGCGACCCCGCGCCGCCGGAAGAGCTCCTGGAGAGCGGCCACCGGGGCCAGCGAGCCCTGGTCCACCGTCGTCCCGGCCCAGTCGAAGATCACCGCCTGGAGGCGCCGCGCGTTTCTCATGGGCTAACCTTGGGTCGCCGCGAGGCATAGGTCCAAGCACCTCTCCTGACGGTGAGTATAAGCTTGGCTTATGCATCAACCCCCGCCCGCCTTCCCGCCCGGCGCGCCGAGCTACCCGCAGCTCCGCGCCTTCCACGCCGTCGCCACCGCCCAGAGCTTCACCCGCGCGGCGCGCGCGCTCGGCGTGAGCCAGCCCGCGGTGAGCATGCAGGTGCGCGCGCTCGAAGAATCCTACGGGGTCGAGCTCGTCGCGCGGGCGAGGCAAGGCGCCGTGCCCACCGAGCTCGGCCGCGCGCTGCTCGACGCGACGCGCCCGCTCTTCGCCCTCGAGGCCGAGGCCGCCGAGCTGCTCCGCAAGGCCGGCGCGCTGCTCACCGGCCACCTCCAGGTGGGCGCCGACGCGCCGTTCCTGGTCGTGCCCATCCTCGCCGCGTTCCGCGCCGCCCACCCCGCGGTCAAGCTCTCGCTCTCCCTCGGCAACTCCGCGACGGTGCTGCGCGAGCTGCTCGACGGCCACACCGAGGTCGCCGTCCTCTCCGATCGCGCCGGCGATCCGCGCCTGTTCGCCGTCGCCGCCTCCCGCAGCCGGCAGGTGCTCCTCGTGCCGCGCGATCACCCCTGGGCGAGCCGGCGCGGGGTGCGCCTGCGCGAGCTCGCGGGCAAACCGATGGTGATGCGCGAGCCGGGCTCGGCCACGCGGCGGGCCTTCGAGCGCGCGCTCGCGGCGGCGGCGATCGCGCCCGACATCGTGATGGAGCTCGGGAGCCGCGAGGCCGTGCAGGAGGCCGTGGCCGCGGGCCTCGGCGCCGGGGTGGTGATCGAGGCCGAGCACGGCCCCGACGCGCGGCTCGCGACGGTGCCCCTCCTCGACGCCGATCTCGAGCACACCGAGCATGCCGTGTGCCTCGCCGAGCGCCGGCGCCTCCGGATGGTGCGCGCGTTCTTCGAGCATGTGCCCCGGCTGCCCCGCGCCCCGAAGAAGGGCGGGCCACCCGGCCCGAAGGCGCACGCCGGGGTGGACAGCCTGAGGAGCCCGCGGTAGCCACCCCTCGCCGTGGCGAAGGAGAAGAAAGAGAAAGAGAAGGCCGACGAGACGCTGATCGTCCGGAACAAGCGGGCGCGCTTCGAGTACGAGCTCGGCGACCGCTACGAGGCCGGCCTCGCCCTGATCGGGAGCGAGGTGAAGATGCTCCGATCCGGCGTGGCCGACCTGACCGACGCCTACTGCGCGATCGAGCGCGGCGAGGCCTTCCTCCTCGGGATGAACATCCCGGTCATGCCCGGCGCCGCCTTCGGCCACGAGGCCAAGCGCAAGCGCAAGCTCCTGCTCCACGCGAAGGAGATCGAGGACATCGCGCGCGCCGTCTCGCGCGACGGGATGACGGTGGCGGTGACGCGCCTCTACTTCAAGGGCGGGCGGGTGAAGGCCGAGCTCGCCCTCGCGCGCGGCAAGAAGGCCGTCGACAAGCGCGAGTCGGTTGAAGGAGCGCGACGCGGAGCGCGAGGCCCGGCCGCGATGACCAGCGCGAGGCGCTCGTGAGCGCGATGATCCGCTGGCAAAAGGGCGGCGAGGCCGATCTCGTCATCCTCGTCGACGACCGGATCACCCTGCGCTCGACGGTGCCCTCCGCGCCCGGCTCCCGCCCCGAGGGCGCGCTCGCGAGCGGCTCTCCCGTGAAGGTGAAGGTGGCCCGCTGCCGGCGCGAGGGCGAGGCCTTCGTGATCGAGGGGCGCCTGCTCGACGCGACCCGCGCGGTGCGGCAAGAGCTGCTCGCGCTCCTTCCATCGGCCTGATCCATCCTGCCGGCGCGCGCGCGAGGTCGTCCACCGCGCTGGCCGTCGCTCCGCAGGTCGCAGGGCAGATGCCGATCGCCAGTCGAGCACGACGGTTGCATGGTGGTGCGCCGATGTCGTTCACGCCCTCCGCAATCACGCGGGCGCGGGCGAGACGACCCCACCACGGAGTGACATTCATGTCCTGCTTTCTCGCGAACAAGGCCGCGCTCGGCCTGAGCGTCTCCCTCGGCGTGCTCCTCTCGACGTTGACCCTCGCGTGCGGCGACAACGGCTCCCCCTCCGGCACCTCGGGCACCACGACCTCCACGACCGCAGGCACCGGCGGAGGGACGAGCACCACGGGGACGGGCGGCTCGGGAGCAGGCACCGGAGGCAGCGCGGGCACCGGAGGCAGCACCGGCACCGGAGGCAGCATGGGCACCGGCGGAGGCGCCGCTGCATGCGCCGACGGCCACCTCTGCTTCGACGTGAAGCTCCTCGCGGGGCCGACGATCGCCGGCCGCCTCGGCGTCATCTGGTTCCAGCTCAACGACGACGGCCCCGACCCCCAGCCCCTCGTCGCCTACGACGTGCCCTTCGATCCGAACGCCACCACGATCGACATCCCCCTCGCGAGCATCACCCTCCCCAACGAAGAGAACCTGCTCTGCCCGCGGGCCTGCAACGACGAGGCGATGTGCCCCTGCACGGGCAACCCGAAGCTCGGCGTCGGCGCGGTGGCGGTCGTCGCCGATCTCAACGACAACGGCAAGCTCGACACCGACGACGCGCTGATGGGCGGCGTGTACGGCAGCGGTTACATGGTCATCGGTTACTCGCCGGACGCCGAGAACCCGGTGCCCGCGCCGTACAACGGTCTGTTCCCGGAGGGGGTCGGCGCGGGCGTGCTGCCCTACCGGATCATCCCCAACGGCAACGGCAATTTCGACGCGGTCGGCAAGAGCAAGCCGGGCGATGTGTTCGATCTCAACGTCTGCGACGCCCCTGCCACGATGTGCCAGATCCCCGGCCCGAACCTCACCTGATGTCGTGGTGAGCGCGGCATCCAGGGTCGCGAATCGCGGGCCATTCTCCCTCGATTCGCGACCCGGTCGCCGCGCTTGCCATCACCCCCGGACGCGATCGATCGGCGACGTGGACGCTACTCGTCCTCTTCCTCGTCGTCCTCGTCCTCGTCCTCGTCGTCTTCGTCGTCCTCGTCCTCGTCCTCGTCGTCTTCGTCTTCGTCCTCTTCGTCGTCCTCGCCGTCCGCGGGCTCGATCTGCCAGCGCTCGATCACCGCGTCGACCAGCTCCTGCTCCTCGTCCGCGACCTCGTCGTCGGCCTCGATGATCTCCTGGAGCTCGCCCGCGATCGAGGCCAAGACCTCCTGCGGGAAGGTCTCGCCGAAGATGTCGATCGTCTCCTCGAGCAGGTCGTCGTTGTCGAGGAGCCGCCGGGTGTTTCGGAGGACCTTCTCCGCGCTCTGGCGCGATCCGATCTGCTCCAGCACCGGGGCGATGTGCTCGGCCACCGCGGCGAGCTCGGCGTCCGCGACCTCGCCGTCGGCGCCCGCCGCCCGGAGGAAGAGCTGGCTCAAGCGCACCTCGAGCGGCGTCTCGCCCATCCGATCGAGCAGCTCGCGGTGCTCCTCGTCGCTCATCCCGGCGAGCATGCCCGAGACGTCTTCGAGCACCGACGCGTCGTCGTCCGACCAGGTGCTCTCGTCGGGCGGGAGCACCTCCACCTGCTTGATGATCCACGAGTCGCCGAAGTTGTACTGCTCGTTCATCAAGTAGCGGTACGGGATGTAGCAGTAGCCCTTGTCGCCCCAGTCCGGGCCCCAGGAGTTGCGGACGATGAAGACCTCGTCCGGATCGGAGTAGCCGACGCACAGCATCGCGTGCCCGCCATGGCTCTCGCGGCCGGCCTCCTTGGGCGACGGCATCGGCACGAGGCCGGCCTTCTTCTGCTTGTCGAAGGAGCCGAAGAGCTTCATCCCGAAGATGATCGGGTGGCCCGCGGCGAGCGCCGCCTTCCACGCCCCGAGATCGGTGGGGACGAGCTCGGTGTCCTCGATCTGGAAGCCCTTGGCCTCCTCGTAGGCCTCGTCCGAGGGCTGCTCGTTGACGCTCCCTGGATCGAAGGGCCAGGTCTCCTCGGAGCAGGCGCCGTTCTCCTTCAGGCCGTCGATCACCGAGGAGAGCACGCTGCCCTCGTCCTCGATGTTGTCGGGATCGTCGGCGGCGCGCGCGTTGTAGTAGATGAAGAGGCGGCTCACGTCGTACGCCTCTTCGCCGAGGTTGCGCTTGACGAGGTACTCGTAGGCGCCGGCGGTGGCGTTGGCGGCGCAGCTGTTGGTGCTCTGCTGATCCTCCACGGGGGTCATGAAGGACCGGAGGTCGACCTTGGACGGGGCGCGCGAGGGCCCGGCCGCGCCGGCGAAGCGCTTGGCCTGCGCGGGCGGGGGCGCGTAACGATAGCCACGGACGACCCGCGAGGAGCCATCGGCCTGGGTGAAGGAGAACGAGCTCATGGTCGCGCTCGTAGCACTTCGGCGCGCGCCCCGGAACACGGATCGCGGCGCGCGAGCGCGGCTCGCTCAGGCGCGCCCGGCCCGCAGCGCGGCCACCGGATCCATGTCGCGGTGGGCGCGGTTTCCGTAGAGGAGCGAGGCCAGGAAGAGCACGCCGGAGAGGGCGTTGAAGAAGGCGATCCCGAAGGTGTCGACCTCGGAGTTCGCGAGCGCGATGCCGACGTGGATGAAGAAGAACACGAGGCTCACGAGCTGCACCGCGCGGATGCCGAGGCGCTGGCCCCACACCGAGGCGGGGAAGAGCGTGAAGGTCAGGAGCAGGTGCCAGCCGGCGGTGTGGTTGCCCATCTTCTGCGCCCAGTCGCTGTGCAGCTCGGCCGCCTTGACCAGGTAGAAGTAGCTCGCCAGAAATCCCGCCGCGGAGCCGCCGAGGGCGATGAACGCGTGGATCCAGGCCGAGCGGGTGGGCTTCGCCCAGATGCGGCCCTCCTCGGCGGCGAGCTCGCCGCCCACGACTACCTCGACCTCCCGCTTGCCGCCGCGCGTGACGAGCTTCATCGAGATCGGCTCGCCGCCCGCGAGGCTGCCCTGGACCCCCTGCTCCAGCTCGGCGCGCGTCTCGGCTTCGACGAGCACCGCGCCGTCGAGCGTGAGGCGCGCCTTGTTGTAGCCGAAATCGCTGCGGAACAGCGCGCGCGGCCAGTCCCCGATCGGGAGGCGGAAGGGGATCTCCATCCCGGCCGCGTCGGCGCCGGGAGCACGCTGGGTCACACCGTCAACGCTCATGACCATCGGCTCCAGGGAAGAGGGCGCCGTCGAGGGACGCGCCGTCGAGCTTGGCCCCGTCGAGCTTCGCGCCGCCGAGGTCGGCGCGGTCGAGCTTCGCGCCGGTGAAGTCGGCGCCGTCGGCGAGGATGCCGCGCAGGTCGGCCCCGCGCAGGTCCGCGTTCAGGAAGCTCGCGTGCGAGGCGCGCACCTCGCGCAGGATCGCGCCCGCGAGGTCGGCGTTCTCGAAGGTGCACTCCGCGAGGGTGCAGCCGGAGAAATCGGTGCCGGGGGCGCGGAGGTGATCGAGGAAGCTCTTGGTGATCGAGGCGCCGGTGAGCTTGGCCTCCCGCAGATCCAGGCCCGGGAGCGTCTGCTTCTTGATCTTCACGCCGCGCAGATCGGCACCGGTCATGGTGCAGTAGCCGAGCGTCGAGGTGCGGAGATCCGCGTCGCGCAGATCGGCGCCGGAGAGGTCCGAGCCATCGAGGAGGGTGGCGTCGAAGATCGCGTCGCGCAGGTCGGCCCCGGAGAGGCGGGCGTGGGCGAAGTTACTGTGCGCGAGCCGGGCGCCGCGGAGGCTCGCCCCGCTCAGGTCGGCGGCCTCGAAGCTCGACCCTTCGAGGTCGAAGCCGTCGAGGCGCACGCCGGAGAGCCGCGCGCCGGCGAAGCCCGCGCCCCGCAGCGACGAGGCGCCGAAGCGCGCGCCGCCGAGGTCGGCGCCGACCCAGGAGATGCCTTCGAGGCGCGCATCCTCGATCGTCGCGCCGGTGAGATCGGCGTCGTTGAAGGTGGCCGAGGCGAGGTCGGCCCCGCGGAGCGACGCGCCGGTGAGCTTCGCGCCCTGGAGGTTGGCGGCCGCGAGGACGGCGCGATCGAAGCGCGCGCCGGAGAGCTGCGCGCCCCGCAGATCGACGGACGTCGCGTCGGCCTCGTCGAGGCGCGCCCCCGAGAGATCGGCCCCGGCCATACGCGCGCGGGCGAGGCGCGCGCCGCGCAGATCGAGCCCGGCGAAGGAGGCGCCCATCACCTGCGCCTCGGTGAGATCGCGCGGCGCGCCGTGCTTGGCGAAATCGAGGCCGAGGGCGATGGCGCGCATCAGATCGGCCGAGGCGAGGGACGCCGCGCCGAGGATCGCGCCCTCGAAGCTCACCTCGTGGAACGAGGCGCCGTCGAAGCATGCGCCGTCGAGATCCGCGCCCGTGATCACCGCGCGATCGAGCGAGGCGCCGGCGCCGTCGGCCCCGTTGAAGCGCGCCCCGGCGAGCACGCTCCCGCCGAGGCTCGCGCCGCGGATCGACGCGCCCGCGAACGAGGCGCCCGCGAGCATCGCCCCCGCGAGCCCCGCGCCGTCGAGCTTCGCGCCGTCGAAGCGGGCGCCCGCGAGGCTCGCTCCGTCGAGACATGCGCCCGTGAGATCGCTCGGGGGCTCGCCGCCGGCCGAGGAGGCGTCGAGGCCCACGGCCGCGGAGCGCGACAGATCCGCGCCCTGGAAGTCGACCTCGACGAGCCGGGCGCCCGACCAGATCGACGCAGAAAAGCTCGCCCCGCGCGCGCGGACCCTGCGAAACACGGCGCCGGCGAAGGTCTGTCCCTCGGCGACGACGCCATCGATCGCGATGTCCTCGATGACCTCGGCCTCGAACCCGAGGCCCGAGGCGAGCCTGGCCTCGAAGTCATCTCGGGTCCGGATCACGGACGATTCGCTACCAGGGCGGAGGCCGGTGGGCAACGGGGCCACGACATGCCCCGTTCGCGCCTCGCAGATTTGCAGGGTTGACGCCGGCCGCCCCCTTCCCTGTGCTGCGCGGACGGTCACCGGTCAGGGGCCGGCAGAGGAGCATCGATGAGCTTGAAATCTGCCAGGGTTGTCTTCGTTGGAGGATGCGTCGTGGGGCTCTCGGCGGCGGGCGGCGCCTGCTCCGATCCAGGCCTGTCGAGCGGCACGGGCGGGGGACACGCGACGAGCACGACCACGACCACCACCACGACGAGCAGCGCGGTCACCACGGGGACAGGCGGCGCAGGCGGCGGCACCACCACAGGCACGGGCGGCGCGGGCGGCGGCACCACCACCGGAACAGGCGGCGCAGGCGGCGGAACGACCACCACCGGCGCAGGCGGCGCGGGCGGCGGAACGACCACCACCGGCGCAGGCGGCGCAGGCGGCGGCTGCACCAATCCCGCGACGGACTGCCCTCCCCCTGCGACGGTGTGCATCCAGGCGATCTGCGTCTCCGGGGCATGCAGCACCATGAACATCCCGATCGGCACGCCGCTCGCCCAGCAGGAGACCGGCGACTGCAAGACGGCGATCTGCGACGGCAACGGCGGCGTCGGCGCCGAGCCCGACGACGCCGACCTCCACGATGACAACAACCCCTGCACCAAGGACACCTGCTCCGCGGGCTCGATCGTCAACGCGCCGCTCGCCGCAGGAGCCGCATGCGTCGACGCAGCTCACCCCAAGGCCAAGGTCTGCGACGGCGCCGTGACGTGCGTCGAGTGCAACGGCAACGCCGACTGCATGGCGCCCACCGTCTGCCAGGCGCACCAGTGCCTGCCGGTGAGCTGCATGGACGCCATGAAGAACGGCACCGAGACCGACATCGACTGCGGCGGCCCGACCTGCCCGAAGTGCGCGAACGGCAAGACCTGCAGCGCGAGCTCGGACTGCACGAGCGGCATTTGCCAGGGTGGATCGTGCCAGGCACCCACCTGCTCGGACGGGCTCAAGAACGGGAGCGAGACGGGCGTCGACTGCGGCGGGAGCTGTCCCATCTGTCCCACGGTGCTCGTCCTCGGCGGCGGGAACGGCGTCTCGGTGCTCGCGGCCGAGTTCCATCCGGGCGGCGCGTGGTCGGCGACCTCGCTCTCCGACGCCACCTCGTACGGCCCGTCGATCGCCATCACCTCGACCGGCCAGGGCGTCGGCCTGATCCGCTCCAACAACGGCAAGCTGCTCCGCTACACCCTCTGGTCGCCGGGCATGTTCACGCCGTTCGCGGACGTGGGGCCGGGCATCACCACGCGCGAGCAGCCGAGCATCCGCGCCAAGGGGACCACCGCCCACGCGGCCTTCCACGGGGAGGACTTCAAGTACTACTACGCGGCCTTCACCGGCGGCGCCTGGTCGCCGATGGCCGAGCAGATCGGCGCGGGCGCAGGGCAGAGCTTCGGCCCCTCGCCGCCGCAGATCGTGGCGGAGCCGCTGGTCCCTGCGGGGACGGAGGCGACCATCGCGTTCATCAACGGGGCCGGCGGGATCAACCAGGTCTACGCGCGCGATCGCATCGCGGGGAGCTGGGCAGCGGCGAAGCCCGTGGACCTCACGGGCACCAACTTCAACCTCGCGCCCGAGCTCGTGCCCATCACCTCCGGCGGCGAGCTGATGGTGATCTTCGTCCGGAGCGACGCGCAGATCATGTACGCGATCCGCAACAACTGGGTGTGGTCCGCCGCGGCGCCGATCACCAGCGCCACCACGGACAACCGGGTGAGCGTGACGTCCCTCCCGAACGGCGCGGCGTTGCTCGCCTTCCGCGGGCAGAACGGGCTGCTCTACAGCTCGTCGTACGCCGGCGGCGGGATGTGGTCGATCCCCGCGCTGGTCGCGCCGAACATGCTCGTCACCGGGAGCCCCGCGCTCGCGCACGGCGTCGGCGGAGCGACGGCGGAGCTCGCGTTCGCCAAGGTCGACGGCATCGTCTACCACGCGCGCTACATGGGCGGCGCGTGGACCGCGCCGGTCGCGGTGGGCGGTGTCGGGATGGGTGAGGTGGGGATCGCCAGCGCGCCCTGATCCAGCGCCAGGTGCGGCTCTATCGCAGCGGTGATTCTTCCCCCTCCCGCTCCCGTTCCCGCAGCCCTCTCCCGTTGCCCTCGCCTCGATGGGCAGGGGGAAGCGGGAGCGGGAACGGGAACGGGAGCGGGAGTGCCGGGGTGAATCCGCTGCGATCCACCCCGGCCGCGCGCGCTACTTCGCCGGGAGGCAGGCGTTCTTTTCGTTGACGCACGAGGCGTCGATGCACGCCTGGCAGCCGGCGGTGATGTCTCCGCCCTTGCAGGTGTTGTCGCCGCAATCGGCGGCGCACAGGGTCGTGCAGCCGCAGGTGACGAGCGCGCTGAAGGCGTCGCGCTGATCGGCGCAGACGGTGCTCGAGTCCGTCGCGAGCTTGGTCATGGCGTCCGCGCATGGCGTGCACGCGGTGCCCCCGCCCGCGCCGCCGGTCCCCGAGGTCGTCGTGGTCGTGGTGGTGCCGGTGGTCGTGCCTCCGCCGCTGCCGCCCGAGCCGCTGCACGCGTCCGGATCGCAGGGGGCCACGCCGTAGCAGGCCATCAGGGTGAGGGCGGTGACGCCCCCGGTCGCGGCGGCGAACATGCCGCGCACGAGCCCCACGCTGCGCGCCGAGGACACCTCGGCGCCGCAGTTGGGACAGGACGATCGAAACGGAGGGACGAAACCGGAGCACGACGGACAAGCGCTGAGCATGAGGACCCCTTTCGCCGACGCCGGTGACCACCCCACCGGCAAGGAAGCTCGACGATATCCCGGGTCCTCCCGCTTGAGAACGCCGTCCATCGCCACCCCGGGCGAGCGAGGCGAATCACGAGAAATGAGGGCGCTGCGCGATCGCCCCTCAGCGCGCGACCTGCGTCGCGCCTCGACGGAAGCTCGTGGCGAGGTCGACCCGCGTGGTGATCCCGAGCTTGGCGAAGATGCGCTTCAGGTGCACCGCCACCGTCGCCTCGGAGATGTCGAGCCGCGCCGCGATGTTGGCGTTGCGCAGCCCCTCGGCGACGAGCGCGGCCACGTCCCGCTCGCGCGACGTGAGCAGGTGGAAGGGCAGCGCCGGCTCCGGTCCCGGGGGCGGGCTCGGCCGCGCCTGGCTCGGCAGGCACCCCTGCGCGAGCCGGAGCGCGCCGGAGAGCGTGCGCGAGGCCGCGCCGGCGACCTCGATCAGGCGGCCCTGGGCTTCATCCATCACGTCGAACGAGGAGCGCGAGGTGCCGACGGCCAGGGCGCCGAGGAGCGCACCGCCCTCGTCGATGATCGACGTCACCACCCAGCCGGTGAGGCTCGCGGGGGCGAGCACGGCGGCGCGCATCTCCTCGGCCAGCGGGCGGTGGCGGGCGACGTCGAGGGGCGCGTAGACGAGGCCGTGGTGCGTGATGGCGTAGCGGAAGCCCTCGCCGCTCTGCTCGATGCGCGGCAGGAAGCTCTGCGCGGCGCGCGTCAGGATCGAATAGTCGTGCGGGTAGGTGTTGGCGTGAAAGTGCTGCCCCCAGTCGCCGGGCGGGCACGTGATGACGTGCACCAGATCGGCGGAGAGGGCCTCGTGGAGCGAGCGCGCCAGCCCTTCGCGCCAGTCCTCCGCGGGGGCGAGGCGGGTCGCCGCGTCGAGGGCGGCGCTCCAGCGCGTGTCGTTTCCTTTCCTCGTCGTCACCACCGCGGCTGCCTCTTTCGTTGCGAGCGTGGTCCCCTCGGCCGATCGAGCCCCGGCTCCGCGCGGGCGACGCCGATGGTCGCGGCTCCTCGCCCAGAGTATCGTGCGCCATGGCCTTCCGGCGCCTCGATCTCGTCCCGGGCGAGCATTTCCCGGCCTACGTGGTCTGGGAGATCACCCTGCGCTGCGACCAGCCCTGCGCCCACTGCGGCTCGCGCGCCGGGGGCCCGCGCCCGACCGAGCTCTCCACGGCCGAGGCGCTCTCGGTCGTGCAGCAGCTCGCGGACATGCGCGCGAAGGAGGTGGTGCTCATCGGCGGCGAGGCGTACCTCCATCCCGGGTTCCTGGAGATCATCAACGCCCTCGCGGCGGCCGGTATTCGCCCCACGATGACGACCGGCGGGCGAGGCATCGACGCCGCGCTCGCCCGGCAGATGCGCGACGCCGGCCTGCACAGCATCTCGGTGAGCATCGACGGCCTCGCCCCCGCGCACGATCGGATCCGCCGCGCCAGGGGCAGCTTCGCGAGCGCCACGGCCGCGCTCGGTCACCTGCGCGAGGCGGGCCTGCTCGTGGCCTCCAACACCAACCTGAACCGCATCAACCGCGGCGACCTCGAGGCGCTCTACCCGCTCCTCCGCTCGCTCGGGATCGTCGCCTGGCAGGTGCAGATCACCTCGGCCCTCGGGCGGGCCGCCGACCGGCCGGAGATGCTCCTCCAGCCGTACGATCTCGTCGATCTGGTGCCGCGGATCGCCGCGCTCAAGCAGCAGGCTTACCGGGACGGGATCACGCTCATGCCCGGCAACAACCTCGGCTACTTCGGCCCGGAGGAGGCCCTGCTCCGCTCCTTCCACGAAGGCGGACGCGATCACTTCCACGGCTGCCAGGCCGGCAGGCTGGTGATGGGCATCGAGTCCGACGGCAGCGTGAAGGGCTGCCCCTCGCTCCAGAGCCGGCCGTACATCGGCGGCTCATTGCGCGAGCAAGATCTCGCGTCGATCTGGAACAGGAGCGCCGAGCTCGCCTTCACCCGCACCCGCACCGTGGACGACCTCTGGGGCTACTGCCGCACCTGCCCCTTCGCCGAGGTCTGCATGGGCGGCTGCACCTTCACCGCGCACGCCCTCTTCGGCCGGCCCGGCAACAACCCGTATTGCCACTACCGCGCCCGCAGCCTCGCCGCGGAGGGCAAGCGCGAGCGCCTCGTCCCCGCCGCCGCGGCCGAGGGGCTCCCCTTCGACAGCGGCCTCTTCACGCTCGTCGTGGAAGACCTCGACGCGGCCGATCCGGTAGGCCCGCCCGAGCAGCTCGTGCAGGTGAGCCGCAAGCCTCGCGCCGCCGATCCGGCGAACGGGTAGCGCCCGTCAACGCTGGGTCCCTTCGTGCTCCGCCGTGCGCTCGGCGATCACGAGGTGGACGCCGTAGAGCATCGTGCTCCGATCGTGGACGCGCACCGCCCAGGGGAGCGCCGCGGCCTCGCCCACGAGGCGCAGCGTGCCGAGCGAGGCCGGGTGGGCGCCCGGGGTGAGCAGGCTGCGCAGCGCCGCCTCCGGTGAGCCCTGCTCCGGGCCGCGCTGCGAGTGGCCGCCGATCCACGCCTCGATCGGCGTCGCCCCCGGGGACCAGTCGTACGGCGAGGCGAGGATGGCGCGCGCCCCCGGCCGGAGGACGCGCGCGAACGAGGCGAGCAAGTCGTACGGCGAGGACACGCAGTCGAGGAGGTTCAGGCTCAGCGCCTGGCCGAACGAGCCCGCGGCGAAGGGGAGCGAGAGTGCGTCCGCGGCCCAGAAATCCACGAGGTCTTTGCGATCGAAGCGGACGGGGAAGGCGCGCTCCTCGTAGACGAGGCCGACCTTGCGGAGGTCGTAGCGGACGATGCCCTCGCGCAGCGCGCGGGAAGCGAGCCTCAGGAAGGAGAAGTTGAGATCGACGCCCACGACGAGCGCGCCTGTTCGATCGGCGAGCTCGAACGTGCTCCGCCCGACCCCGCAGCCGGCGTCGAGGATCGGCCCTTGCTGCGGCGGCCCCGCGAGCGGGAGGCCCTGGTCGAGCAGGCCGAGCAAGGTGCTGCGCGTACCGAAGGCGGCGTCCCCCGGATCGCGATCGGCGTAGTGACCATGCGCATACGAGGAGAGGTGCTGGCGCGTCTGATCGAAGACCGAGCCGGGGCCGCAGCAGTCGCCGAGGAGGCTCTCCGTGACCGGCGAGAGATCGTCACGACGCAGAAGATGAAAGACGTTCTGGGCCACGTACGCGCGGAGCGCAGGGACCAGGATCGGCACGTGATCGAGGATCGGATACTCGCGCTGGCAACCCGGGTCGGTACACACGAGGATGCCCTCGCGGATGTCGCCGTTCTCCTCGGCGATCACGCGGCCGATCGAGAGCTTGGCCTCCTTGCCGCTCGTCTGCCGGCACAGGGCGCAGATGGGCGCGATGGCCTCGAAGTGTGCGCGCTTCACTACGGCCCGATCATCACGGTGGGGCAGCCGGGGGGCATGACCTTGCCCACGGGCGAGGGGATCGGCGCGACGCAGGAGGCGTGCATGCTCATGTCGTTGGCGCGCGCCGCGGGCTTGCCGCCGACGAGGACGGTGAACGATCCGAGGAGGATCTTGCCCGGGCCCCCGGGGACGCAGCCGGGGAGCATGCAGGGCGTGGTGGTGCTGCCCAGCGTGGCCGCCGGCATGTTGCCGATCATGACGGTGAAGCAGCCGTCGATGATGGTGAGCGGGAGGCCGGGGTGCGGGACGGGCGTGGGCACCGGCGCCGGCGGGTGGATGGGCGCGTGGCAGTGCGGGGCATCTTGCTTGACCATGTCGCCGACGCGCGCTGCAAAGGCCATGAAATGAAGGTAAACGGAGAGGGGGAGGGGGTCAAGATCACGCGCTCGCCGTGAGGTGCGCTGCGCCGCACGAGGGTCGATCCGGGCGTGATAGAAGGGCCTGATGCCGCGGCGCTCCTGGTCTCTCGCCCGCACCCTCGACGTCACCAGCTTCTCTCCGACGGAGGGCTCCTTCGGCGCGCAGGGTCATCTGCTCGCGCTCGGCGGCTGGGGCGAGGCGAAGATCCTCCGCGTGCGCGATGGATCGATCATTCGTGGTGTGCGAGGAGAGCAGCGCGATCGTCGAGGAGATTTGCCTGCTCGTGTATGACGAGGGCGCCGAAGAAGAGACCAGGTCCAAGAAAGCCATGCCGAAGAAGCCTGCACCGAAGAAAGCCGCGCCGAAAAAGATCGCCTCGAAGAAAGCCGCGCCGAAGAAGGTCACTGGAGCCGTAGGCACACCGGTCGATGCGCTGCTCGCGGAGGGCCGATGGGACGACGTGCTCGCGCTCACTGCCGCCGGCTCGAAGATGAAGAAGGCGGCGCGTTTCGTCGCGCGGGCGCAGGCCTTCGAAGGGAAAGGGGAGCTCTGGCCGGCGGCGGTCTGGGCGGCGGGCGCGACGGCGATCGACAAGAGCGGCGCCGCGAAGGTGATCCTCGCGCGGATCGGCCCGAGGCTCCCGGAGGACGAGACGCCGCTCGATGCGCCGATGGCCGAGGTCTTCTCGGCGTTCGACGAGCCTTCCATTCCGGGCAAGGCGATCGCCCGTCTCGCCGAGCAGGCCGCCGCGCGGAGGGACGAGATCGCGTTCTATGCGGGCCGGATGCTGCGCGCGGATCTGACACCTTCGACCGCCGGAAATGCGACCATGCGCGCGCTCCTCCAGCAGGCTGCCAGACGGTTCGACACGTCGCCTGCGGTCCTCTTTGCGCTGGTCGGCGCGCTCCGCAAGACGGGTGATCTCGAGGGCAGCACGTCTGCGTTCCAGCGGGGCGTTGCTTGCCTCGGACGACCTTGGCCCTCCGCGGCCGAGCTTGCGTTCGAGCGCTTTGCTTACCGCGTGAAGGACAATGGGCTCTCGTTGCTGGGCGAGGCCGCTCTCCACCGCTGCATGGCGCAGGACCGCGCCAAGGATTTCGCGGGCATGGCGCGCACGAGCGCGGAGATCCTCCACGGCGGGCACGCGCTCACCGCCACCGATCGCGTGTTCCTGCTGGTGCAGCATGCGAAGGCGTGCCCCGAGATCGGCCAGGAGCGAGAGGCCGTGACGTCGCTGCGCGAGGCCCTCGCGACGCTGGAGCGCGAGAAGCTGGGATCGCTGTTCGGGGCCAACCCTGAGGTGCTGCGCACCTCGCTCGCCCGGCTCCTGGCAGGGCTCGGGGACATCGACGGCGCGCTCGAGCCGTTCACGATCCTCTGCCGGAACGATCCCGGCGCCGGGCGCCGCCTCTGGGAGCGCGAGCCGCTCTTCGCGAAGGAGCCTCGCTTCGCGGTCGCCCTGGTCGGGCTCACGGCGCCTCCGCCGCGCGAGGAGGTCGTATCGCAGCTCGCCGAGGCCAGGAGGCTGATGCGCGAGGAGCCCGGGGAGGAGGGCGCGCTGGTCAACCTCGCGGTCGCGGGCGCGCAGCTCCTCGGCGATCCGGCGCTGCTCGCGGAGGCGCTCTTCCTCCATGGAAAGCGCATGCTCCGCAGCGTCTTCGCGAAGGAAGGCGCCGCCCTCGGCGTGCTGGAGCGCGCGCTCGCGCTCGCAGAGGGCGGCGCGCTGTCGAAGGAGATCAAAGCAAACATCGCTGCGGCGCGCCGCGCGCTGGATTGAGGGCTGACCCGATGGAGCTCCCTGCCATGGATCGATCGGACGGCGCGCTGCTGCTCGGTGACCTCGCGCTGATCTTCCCGAGCGGTCGGCTCTACGACCTGCGCGCGCGTGCGCTCGTTCGCACGGTGGCGCTCGAACCGCTCACGCGACCCGTGCTCGTCCGGGCGGGGGGCGCGGAGCTGATGGTGGAGGCGGGGCTCAAGGACGTCGTCGCCCGCGAATTGAGGTCCGGCGAGGTTCGCTGGCGGACGAGCGCGCGGTGGATGTCGGGGCTGTCGATCGTTCACGCCGGCGGGCGCGCGCTGCTGTCGATGCGCGGCGTGAAGAAGTACGGTGCGGGTCCGACGCGGCTGCTCGACGCCGCGACCGGCGCGGAGGTTCCGGAGCACGAGATCGCCCCGGCGCTCCGCGCAGGCGGAGGGCGTCTGTTCGGGGACGCGGAGAACCCTGCGTGCTTCGCGTGGGTGGACGACGCGTCCGTGCGGATCCATCGCGCGAGCGACGGGGCCGTGGTGGCGACGTACGGCGCTCCGCGCACGGAGTCGCCGTCGAAGGTGACGGTGTTGCCCTCGGGGCATCGGGTCACGGAGGTCACGTTCGACTTCTCGCGGAGACCCGATGCAGTGCTCTTCGGCGCGACCGAGGTGCTGGTCGCGACGGGCGCGCGGATCGATGCGTGCGGGCTCGACGGCGTCGCGCGCTGGACCTGGCCGCTCCCCGCGGGAACGACGGTGCTGTGTGCCCGTCAGGACGGCGATCGATGGCTCGCGCTGCTCCGGAGGCCGGATCGCGCGGTCGACGCGGTGCAGCTCGACGCCCGCGGGCTCGTCACCGCATGGGCCGACTGCGACGGGATCGCGCTCTTCGGGACCGAGGTGCTGACCGCCACGCTCGGGCTCGGCGCCGTGACCAGCGCGCGCGTCGAGGCGACGCTGCCGGGCGCGATCGTCGAGGAATGCGCGCGCGCGCCGGGGCTGCTCACGGCGCCGAAGATCGTGATCGACATGCTCGGAAAGATCCGCGCGGCCTCGAAGGACAAGACCGCGGCCACGCTGTCCATCCGCGCGCTCGCAGCGCTCGAGCGCGACCTCGGGCGCGCCGTGCCGGCCTGGGCGGTCGCGGTGCTCGCGGCGCAGTCGCGCGCGATCGAGAAGAAGTGGTCGGTCTCGACGGATCGCGTCCGCGCGCTGAACGCCGAGGTGGCCGAGGCCGAGCGCGCGCACCTCGCGGCCCCGAAATCCGCGTTCTGGATGCCTGATCCGAAGCCGTTTCCGGCGGGGCTCGTGGCGCTCGGGAAGTCCGCGACGACGAAGCGCGAGCGCCATCCGTTGACGCGGAAGACCATCACGACCTGGTGGTGCGCGCTCGGCGCAGAGAGCTACGAGGTGCTGCAATTCGTCGAGCAGCGCCTGGGCTACGACGGCGAGGACGACGCTTCGATCCCCGCGAAGGTGGACTACATGATCGAGGGCCCGTTCCAGCCCGAGAAGGTGATCGCGCCCTTGCTCGAGGCGCTGAGGGCGAAGGTCCCACCGGTGCTCGACGCCGCGCACACCGAGATCCGCCTGGTCGAGTGAAGGGCGAGCAACGACACGAGCGGCACCCCGGATCGACCTTCGCGGCGCGCTACGCCACGCCTGCGACCTTCACCTCGGTCTTGACCGACTGGGCGATGAAGCACTGCTCGTGGGCCTCGTGGTGCAGGTGGGCCTCTTCCTCGGCGGTCGGACGCCGGTCACCCGCGTAGACGATCGTCGGGTGCAGCGTCACCGAGCTCACCCAGGGGACCTTGCGCTCGTTCTTGGTCATGTGACCGACGGCCTCGTCCTCGTATCGCTCGATCGTGAAGCCCGCGAGCCGCGCCAGGTGCAGGAACGTCAGCATGTGGCAGCTCGACAAAGCGGCCACGAACGCCTCTTCGGGGTCGACGCCGGCCGGGTTCGACATGGGCACGGGCACCACCGAGGGGCTGGACGAGGCGGGGACGGTGACGCCGCCGTCGAACGTCCACGTGTGCTCGCGCGAGTAGCGCCCGCGCAGGAAATCAGGGCTCGGTCGATTCCAGAGGATCGTCGCTTTGTGCTCCGCCATGGGGGTGGCTTACCACGGCCGGGGTGATCTCGGCATGCGCGCGGGCCGCGCGTATCATGCGCGCGGTGCTCCGGGTCGACGGAGCGCCCAGCGATTCATGGCCGAGACGCACCACGCCATCTGCCCGCTCTGCGACGCGATCTGCGGCATCACCGTGGAGGTCGAGGGCGGCCGGCTCACCAAGGTCCGCGGCGACGAGGATGATCCCTTCAGCCGCGGGTACATCTGCCCCAAGGCGACGGCGCTCCCCGACATCCACCAGGATCCGGACCGGATCGTCACCCCGATGCGGCGCGAGGGATCGCGGTGGATCGAGGCGCGCTGGGACGAGGCGCTCCCGGCGATCGGGCGGGCGCTCGCCGACATCCAGCGGCGGCACGGGCGCGACGCGGTGGCGATCTACTCCGGCACGCCCGTCGCCCAGAGCTACGCAGCGCTCCTCTTCGGCCTGCTCTTCGGCCAGAGCCTCGGCACGAAGAACCTCTACACCGCCAGCTCGGTCGACACGCGATCGCGCCTTCTGGCCTCGACGCTGCTCTACGGCAACCAGGCGACGATCCCCGTCCCGGATCTCGATCGCGTCGAGCTGCTCTTGATCGTCGGCGCGAACCCGGTGGTCTCGAACGGGTGCACGATGACGGCGCCGGGCGCGCGAAAGAGGCTGCTGCGCATCCGCGAGCGCGGCGGCAAGGTGTGGGTGATCGATCCTCGCCGCACCGAGACGGCGGCGATCGCCGATCGGCACTGCTTCGTCCGCCCGGGCACCGACGCGCTCCTGCTCGCGGCGATGATCCGCACCATCCTCGCAGAAGGGCTCGCCTCGCCGGGCGCGCTCGCGCCGCGGATCACCGGTCTCGATCGGCTGCGCGCGGCGCTCGATCCGTTCCACCTCGACGCCGTGAGCGCGGCCACCGGGATCGCCGCGCCGGTGATCCGGGAGCTCGCGCAGGCCTTCGCGCGCTCCCCCGCGGCCGCCGCCTACGGGCGGATGGGGACGACGGTGCAGGCGTTCGGGACGACGACGAGCTTCCTCCTCGACGCGCTCAACATCGTGACCGGCAACCTCGATCGACCGGGCGGATCGATGTTCGCCTCGCCCGCGGTGGATCTCGGCAAGCTCGCGCGCATGCTCGGCCAGGCGGGCGCGTCGGGGCGCTGGAAGAGCCGGGTCGGCGGCTTCCCCGAGCAGGGCGGCGAGCTCCCGGTCGCGGCGCTCGCCGACGAGATCGAGACGCCGGGGCCGGGGCAGATCCGCGCGCTCGTCACCTTCGCGGGCAACCCGGTGCTCTCGCTCCCCAACGGACGGCGGATGGATCGCGCGCTCTCGTCCCTCGATTTCATGGTCTCGATCGATCTCTACCGGAACGAGACGACGCGCCACGCGACGTGGATCCTCCCGCCGAGCTTCGCCCTCGAGCGCGATCATTACCCGCTGCTCTTCCACGCCCTCGCCGTGCGCAACACCGCGCACTACGCCCGCGCCGCGCTCCCGAGGCCCGCAGGGACGAGGCACGACTGGGAGATCTTCCTCGGGTTGATCGAGCAGATCGGCCTCCACCGCGGCGGGCTCGCGGCGCTCGCGGCGCGCGCGCAGGCGGCCGCGCTCGGAAAGATCGGCCCGCAAGGCATGCTCCGCGCGCTGCTCCGGCTCGGCGGGAAGGTGCGGCTCGACGATCTGTTGCAAGCCCCGCACGGCGTCGATCTCGGCCCGCTCGAGCCGCGGATCGCCGAGGTCGTGCACACGCCGGGCGGCACGATCGATCTCGGTCCCAGGGCGATCCTCGACGACCTCGTTCGTCTGCGCCGGGCGATGGATCCGCCGAGCGCCGAGGTCGATGATCGCTTGCTCCTCATCGGCCGGCGCGATCTGCGGAGCAACAACTCGTGGATGCACAACAGCCGGCGGCTCATCAAGGGCCCGCCGCGCTGCACGCTGCTCATGGGGCCTGCGGACGCCGCCGCGCGTGGGCTCGTCGACGGGCAGCGCGTGACGATCACCTCGGAGGTCTCGTCGGTCATCGCGCCGCTCTCGATCTCGGACGAGGTGATGCCGGGCGTGGTCAGCCTCCCGCACGGCTTCGGGCATGATCGGCCGGGCGTGCAGCTCGACATCGCTTCGGCGCATGCGGGGGTGAGCGCGAACGATCTCACCGACGAGCGCCGCGTCGATCCGGTCTCGGGCGTCTCGGTGCTCAACGGGATCCCGGTCACGGTGCGCGCGGCCGATCGCTGATCCACGCGCCGCGATCGCGCGATCACGGGACGCAGCGGCCGAGGGGGCAGGTTGCGGAGCTCACCTCGCCTTCGAGGCAGGTGCAGCAATCGCTCGGCATGGGGACGGGCGGGCCGAGGCAGCTCCCGGCGCAGCACTCGTGGCCGACGGCGCACTCGGGAGGGCAGGCGCGCTCGGCCGGGGAGGCATCGCCGGTGGATGCGTCCGCGGGGACCTCCGTGATCCCTGCGTCGAGCTCGTCGCCGGGCAGCGAGGATCGGGCGCCGCAGGCGCTGCCGAGCCCGAGCGCGATCAGGAGCAGCAACGGGGCGGGAAGGGAAATGGAAGCAGGTTGCACGACGCGAGCCTAGCCAGAGTTGACTTAACGGAACATTTGGTTATTCTCTCCGTTACTAAAAACTATCAACCAATAATTGTTCTCAATACGAACCCGGAGGAACCTCATGACCGAGCAAAAGAAGCCGAACGCCGACCACCCGAGCGCGCCCCCCGCCGAGGGAAAGAGCGCGGGTCAGTGCCCGGTGATGCACCACGTCGCCACCCGCGCGAACGGCGCGGGCCGATCGAACCGCGATTTCTGGCCGAACCAGCTCGACCTCCAGATCCTGCACCAGCACTCGCCCGCGTCGAGCCCGATGGATGCGGGCTTCGACTACGCGGCCGAGCTCAGGACGCTCGATTTCGACGCCCTGAAGAAGGACCTCTACGCCTTGATGACCGACTCGCAGCCCTGGTGGCCGGCGGACTACGGTCACTAC
Organism: Byssovorax sp.; assembly: GCA_046351295.1. GTDB lineage: Bacteria > Myxococcota_A > Polyangia > Polyangiales > Polyangiaceae > JAXLYT01. The sequence goes on along the minus strand of JAXLYT010000003.1, from coordinate 105,559 downwards.
GGGCCGCTCTTCATCCGCATGGCGTGGCACGCCGCCGGCACCTACCGCACGAGCGATGGCCGCGGCGGCGCCTCGACCGGCGCGCAGCGCTTCGCGCCCCTCAACAGCTGGCCGGACAACGGCAACCTCGACAAGGCGCGCCGCCTGCTCTGGCCGATCAAGCAGAAGTACGGCAGCAAGATCTCCTGGGCCGATCTGATGATCCTCGCGGGCAACTGCGCGCTCGAGTCGATGGGCTTCAAGACGTTCGGCTTCGGCGCGGGGCGCGAGGACATCTGGGAGCCCGAGGCGGACATCTACTGGGGCAAGGAGAAGACGTGGCTCGGCGACGAGCGCTACACGGGCGATCGGCAGCTCGAGCAGCCGCTCGCCGCCGTGCAGATGGGCCTCATCTACGTCAACCCCGAGGGCCCGAACGGCAAGCCCGATCCGGTCGCGTCGGGCCGCGACATCCGCGAGACGTTCGCGCGGATGGCGATGAACGACGAGGAGACGGTGGCGCTCGTCGCCGGCGGGCACACCTTCGGCAAGGCCCACGGCGCGGGCGATCCGGCGCTCGTCGGCCGCGAGCCCGAGGGCGCGTCGATCGAGGAGCAAGGCCTCGGCTGGAAGAACGCCTTCGGGACGGGCAAGGGGCCGCACGCCACGACGAGCGGCATCGAGGGCGCGTGGAAGCCGAACCCGATCAAGTGGGACAATGGCTATTTCGACACGCTCTTCGGCTTCGAGTGGACGCTCGTGAAGAGCCCGGCCGGGTCGTGGCAGTGGACGCCGGCCGATCCCGCGGCGGCGACGCTCGTCCCCGACGCGCACGATCCGGAGAAGCGGCATGCGCCGATGATGACGACCGCCGACCTCGCGCTGCGCATGGATCCGATCTACGAGCCGATCGCGCGGCGCTTCCACCAGCACCCGGATCAGTTCGCCGACGCCTTCGCGCGGGCCTGGTTCAAGCTCACGCACCGGGACATGGGCCCGCGCGCCCGCTACCTCGGCCCGGAGGTGCCCGCCGAGGATCTGATCTGGCAGGACCCGATCCCCGCCGTCGATCATCCGCTCGTCGACGCGGCGGACATCCGCGTTCTCAAGGAGAAGCTGCTCGCCTCAGGGCTCTCCACCGCGGAGCTCGTGGCGACGGCGTGGGCCTCCGCGTCCACCTTCCGCCGCTCCGATCGACGCGGCGGGGCGAACGGTGCGCGCATCCGCCTCGCGCCGCAGAAGGACTGGGAGGTCAACCAGCCGGAGCAGCTCGCCCGCGTGCTCGGCGTCCTCGGCGGTATCCAGAAGAGCTTCAATGCAGCGCAAACGGGGGGCAAGAAGGTCTCGCTCGCCGATCTGATCGTGCTCGGCGGCTCGGCCGCGGTGGAGCGCGCGGCGAAGAGCGCGGGATACGACATCGAGGTGCCCTTCACGCCGGGCCGCATGGATGCGTCGGCCGAGCAGACCGACGCGGCCTCGTTCGCCGTGCTCGAGCCGCTGGCCGACGGCTTCCGCAACTACCAGAAGGCCGGGCTCGACGCGCCGGCGGAGGCGATGCTCGTCGATCGAGCGCAGCTCCTCGGGCTCAGCGCGCCCGAGATGACGGTGCTGGTCGGCGGCATGCGCGCGCTCGGCGCGAACACCGGCGGCGCGACGCACGGTGTGCTCACGAAGCGCCCCGGGGCGCTCACGAACGACTTCTTCGTCAACCTGCTCGACATGGGCACGGTGTGGAGCAGAGCGCCGGGCGCCGGCGATGTCTTCGAGGGGCGAGACCGCGCGACGGGTGAGCCCCGGTGGACGGCCACCCGCGCCGATCTCGTCTTCGGGTCGAGCTCGCAGCTCCGCGCGCTCGCGGAGGTGTACGCGAGCCGCGGCGGCGGAGAGAAGCTCGCGCGCGATTTCGTCGCCGCGTGGACCAAGGTGATGAACCTCGATCGCTTCGATCTCCGCTGAGCTGCCTCTCCTCCTCCCCGTCCTGAAGCCCGCCGCGGCTCCCCCCGATCATCCCTCAATCGTAGTGCTCCGCGTCCTCCGGCACCGACACCCAGGGGTGCCGGCGGACCTCGTACACCGACACCCGCGGCGCGGGGAACGAAGGGTCGGCGAACGCGCCGATCGGCACGGCGATCGCGTCGATCCCTTCGAGGTCGTAGTACACCGTGGCCCCGCAGGTCGGGCAGAAGTGGAACGTGGCAGTGGTCCCGCTGTCCCCGGTGCGGGCGTACACCGACGAGCTTCCCTCGATCGCCACCTGATCGCGCGGAAAGCGCGCCTGGATCCCGAAGGCGCTGCCGGTCCGGCGCTGGCAGGCGAGGCAATGGCACATGGAGATCCGGATCGGCTCGCCCTCGGCGGTGAGGGTGAGCTGGCCGCAGGAGCACGAGGCGTGGCGGGTGGTCATCGGCTCCCTGCGTAGCACCGCGGCCGCCGCGCTCCTCGTCCCCGCGCCGCCGATCGTCTTCGCATCGCAAATCTTTTTCGTCGCGCTGTTCTTCGGCTGCCCTTCGGCTGATCGGTGAGCCGGCGCGCTTGACGAGGAAGCCGCTGAACGCCTAGGGTCGGCGACAATCGGGCTTTTTCATTCTTCTACCCAAACGGGCGCCCGACCCCAGGAGCACGAGCATGCACATGGCCGACGACAGCGCAGGGGGACGGAGCGGGGCGGGTTCCACAGGTCACGCCGCCTCATGGCGGACCGCTCGCCTATCGACCCTAAGCGCGCTGGTCGTCGCCCTCGCCGGCTGCGGTGAAGCGCCCGCGCCGGGCGAGGGGCCCGCCGGCGACGGCCCGCCTCCGGCCACCGACGGCCCGCTCGCCGCCGCCGTCGAGGCCGGGAGCACGCCGCTCACCTGCGTCACCTTTCGCCGCGAGGGTCACCAGAAGGCCTGGGACACGTTCGTCAGCGAGGAGAAGAAGAACAACAGCTACGGGTCGAGCAGCTTCGCCGGGATCACCGGAAAGGTCGGCGGGGCGACGCGCGCGCTCTTCCGCTTCGATCTCAGCGCGATCCCGCATGGTGCGACCGTGACGAGCGCGGGCCTCGGCCTGACGCAGAACAACACCGGCCCGGGGACGGCCAAGATCCACCTCGTCGGCGCGGCGTGGGACGAGGCGACGGTGACGTGGAACAGCCTGGGGAGCACCTTCGGCCCCTCGTTCGGCTCGGTGAGCAACGCGTCGGCGAACATGGTCTTCCCCGTGGGCCCGCAGGTGCAGGCGTGGGTGAACGGGACGGCCCAGAACAACGGGTTCTTGATCGAGCAGAGCGAGCCGTCGTTGACCCGCTTCTACAGCCACGAGTGGGCGCTCGCCGGCCAGCGGCCCTTCCTCTCGGTCTGCTACAAGGTCACCTGCGACGCGGGCCACGCCGACTGCAACGGCAACGCCGCCGACGGCTGCGAGACCGACCTCTCCTCGCCCCAGAGCTGCGGCGCATGCGGCAACGTCTGCTCCTTCCCGCACGCGAGCGCGACCTGCGCCGGCGGCTCCTGCGCGCCCGGCGCATGCGACGCCGGCCGGGGAGACTGCGACGGGAACGCGCAGAACGGCTGCGAGACCGATCTGGCGACGACCGGCAACTGCGGCGCTTGCGGCAACGTCTGCTCCTTCCCGAACGCGAGCGCGATCTGCGCCGGCGGCACGTGCAAGCTCGGCGCGTGCGACGCCGGCTCGTACGACTGCGACGGCAACGCACAGAACGGCTGCGAGCCGACGCCCTGCACCGACGGCTCGCACTGCGGAGGCGCGGGCGACTGCGCGAGCCAGGTCTGCCTCGGCGGCTCCTGCGCGGCGCCTTCGTGCAACGATCACGTGAAGAACGGCGTCGAGACGGGCCCCGACTGCGGCGGCCCCTGCGGGGCATGCGCGGACGGGCTCGGCTGCGCGGCGGCGAGCGACTGCCAGAGCCAGGTGTGCAACAACGGTGTCTGTCAGGTACCAACGTGTTCCGACGGCGTGAAGAACCAGGGCGAGCTCTTCACCGACCTCGGCGGCCCCTGCGCGAGCAGCTGGCGCAGCGCGCTCTACCCGGCGGACTGGACGCCGGCCTTCACCACCGCCGACGGCCTCTTCCTGCACGACTTCAGCTACGCCGGCTACCACCGCAGCGAGGCCGCCCTCCCGTCGAGCTGGCCGGGCATCGTCGTCGACGTGAACACCAAGGGCGCGCACCCCAACACGGCGCAGGACAGCCGCGCCGCCTTCGTCTCGGCGATCACCGCGGTGAAGAACGCGGGCGGCGGCGTGGTCTACGTCCCCGACGGGGAGTACATCATCTCGTCCCCGATCACGATCAACGCGTCGAACCTGCTCATCCGCGGGCAGAGCCGGGCGAACACCAAGCTCTTCTTCTCGAAGATCACGACCGCCCAGGCCGGGTTCATCTTCCAGGGCACCGAGCCCACCACGGCCGGGCGCGTGGCGCTCGCGTCCGACGCCGTGCCGCGCAGCAAGGACGTGTACGTGCAGAGCGCAGCGAGCTTCTCCGTCGGGCAGGACGTGCTGATCGACATCGTGATCACCCAGGCCTGGATCAACGAGCACGGGATGCAGGGGCTCTGGGACAACGCGGGGAACAACGCCCTCAACCTGCGCAGGGACTTCTTCCGCCGGACGATCACGGCGATCGACGCGAGCGTGTCGCCCAACAAGATCACGCTGGACGTGCCGATCCGCTACCCGATGAAGACCCGTGACGACGCCTCGATCCGGCCCGACGTGGGCGCGCTCAAGGAGATCGGGATCGAGCACCTCTCGGTCAACACGGTGACGACGGCCGCCGCCGCGGCGGCCAACCCGCGCGGCCATGCCTTCTGGTTCCAGCGGGTGACGGACGGCTTCATCCGCGACGTGGGCAGCTACGCCTCGGCCCGCGCTCCGGTCGCCGGCTACCACCTCCAGTCGGGCGGCGTGTACCTCGTGGAGAACAAGCGGATCACGGTGCAAAATTGCACGATGGAGCATGCCCAGAACCACGGCGACGGCGGCGCCGGCTACGCGTTCGAGGCGAGCATGAGCAACGAGGTGCTCTTCAAGGACGACATCGCCGACGACGTGCGGCACGCGTTCATCCAGAACTGGGACTTCGGGGCGAGCGGGCTCGTGTTCCTGCGCTGCACGGCCGACAACGACATCGCCGTCAACCCGACGTTCTCCACGCCCGGGACCTCGGAGTTCCACCACCGGCTGGCGATCGCCAACCTCTACGACAGCTGCCACGACAGCTCGGGCTTCATGGCCCTGAACCGGACGACCGACAGCTCGTACTCGGGCCACACGTCGACGCAGAACGTCTTCTGGAACACGTCGGGCGGCGGGACGCCGGACTCGATCCTCCGGTCGTACCAGTTCGGCATGGGCTACATCATCGGGACGGTGAACATCACGCCCCGGGTGGTGGCCGACGCGATCGACTCGTTCTTCCTCGCCGATCAAGGCACGTCGCCCACCGACTACCTCGAGGGCGCCGACATCGGCCCGATGCTGGAGCCGCAGTCGCTCTTCGAGGACCAGCTCACCCGCCGCCTCGCCTCGCCTTGATCCCATCCGCCCTCATCACCCCTCGCTCGTCGAGCGCGGGGCGGTGACACCAGATCTCCGCGGGCGCCGCCCGGGGAGTAAGATGCCCGCCATGAACGCCCCGACCCGGTCCGCGAGCACGCTCCCGCCGGCGATCGCGCTCGCCTGGGCCGGCCTCGGCGCGATCGCGGCGGTGATCGCCCTCGCCATCCTCGTGCGCAGCCCGCAGTCGATCGCGGTGCCGGAGGAAGAAGGCGCGGGCGGTCCCGAGCGGATCAGCGCGGAGGGTGCTGCCACGGCGACGGGGAGCGCAGCGGCGGATCTCCCGGCCCTGGCTTCCTCGGCGGATCTCGACGCGGCCCGCCACGGAGGCCTCTCCGCGCTGGAAGCGCTCGCGGCCCAGCACCCGCGCGATCCGGCCGTACAGAAGGCTCTCCTGCTGGCGCAGGCGCTGGAGCGGCCGCGGTTCGGCGCGGCGGTCGAGACGGCGCGGCGCCTCTTCGCGCTGAGCCCGGAGAGCGCGGGCGATCCCGCGGTGCGCCGCGTCTTCGTGCGCCTCGCCAGCGGCCCTGCCGAGACGGTCGACGCGCTCTTCGAGCTGATCGCGTCGATCCCCGGCGAGGCGGGGCCCGATCTGCTCGACGAGATCGCCGGCGACGACGGCGCGCTCCCGAAGGCCATCAAGGACAGGGCGCAGAAGCTCGCGGACACGCCGGCGATGAAGGCGAAGAGCTCCGAGGCGCGGCAGATCGCCCAGGAGCTCGCCGCGGCGCTCCCCTGCGCGCGCAAGGCGCTCTTCGCGCGCGCGAAGGAGGTCGGTGACGCGCGTTCGCTCCCGGCGCTCAAGCCCCTCGTCTCGACCGCGGGCTGCAAGAAGTTCTTCCGGCCGACCGACTGCTACGCGTGCCTCGGCAACCGGGCCGATCTCACCGCGGCGATCAGCGCGATCGAGGCGCGGAGCACGAACCTGCGCTGAGCGATTGACCACCGCGCCCAGCCCGCCGACCGTGCTCGCGTGGACCCGCTCCCCGATCCGCCCGCGAGCCCTGGGCCCGAGCTCCCTGCGCCCTCGCCCCCACGCCCCACGAGGCGGGTGATCCAGGCCGAGGCGCTGGCCTGGCTCGCCCAGACCCCCGCCGAGCCGGGCACCAGCGTGATCACCTCCCTCCCCGACCTCTGCGAGCTCCCGGAAAAGAGCCTGGAGGCGTGGAAAGCATGGTTCGTCGACGCCGCCGCGGCCGTGCTCCGCTGGGTGCCCGACGAGGGCGCGGCGATCTTCTACCAGAGCGATATCCGCCATCGGGGCCTGTGGGTGGACAAGGCCTATCTGGTACAGCGCGCCGCGGAAGCGACGGGCTCCTTGCTCCTGCAGCACACCATCGTTTGCCGGAAGCCCCCAGGCACGCTGGGCCAGGGTCGAGCCTCGTATTCCCACCTGCTTTGCTTCTCGCGGAGCCCCCTCCGCCCGCGCCGGCCGCGCCCCGACGTGCTGCCCGACGCGGGGCTGATGGTCTGGCCCAAGGCGATGGGCGTCGAGGCTTGCCGGCTCGCCTGCCAATTCCTGCTCCAGGAGACCGCGACTCGCCTGGTGGTGGACCCCTTCTGCGGCAGAGGCACCGTGCTGGCGGTGGCCAACGCGCTCGGCCTCGACGCGCTCGGCGTCGACCTCTCCGCCAAGCGCTGTCGAAACGCGCGCTCGCTCACGCTCCCACCCGAGACCTGACGCTCGGGCGAGGGCCGCTCACCGGCAAACGTCGGGATGCCCTCTGGTCCAAGGCCAATCGGCCGGGCCCTGCCGACGGGATTTGTGTGGGTGAGGATTGCGCCGGGCCCTTCAGGCAGCCTGGACGAGCAGGTCAATCTCGAGGCTTATGAGCTTGTCGTCGTCGTAGCGCTGAGGCTTGCCCTGGATGCGGCGCCGGAGCTCCTCCCGGATGTCGTTCAGGAGCGGCGCGTCGTTGGCAGGAATGCGCGCGAATGCCTTGGCGGCGAGATCCCGCTTATTTTGCATGTCGAGGGTGTGGGTATAGAGGACGTTGGCCGGCACCAGAAGGGCGGGGAGCGTCACCTGCTGGAGGAGCGAGAGTACGCCGTCGAGGTTATGGCGGCGCAGCCGAACGGCGGCGAGCGCGGTGCGGAAATAGTCACGCTGCGCAGGAAACGGACAGCTCTGAACGCCGTGATCGAGAACTTTTTCGGCCGCGCGAAGATCGCCCTTGCGAAGAAGAATCATTCCGCGAATATGATAACCAACCCAATCATCCATCGAAGTTGGGTGAGCCTCCGGCAATCCCTGAAGCGCCTCTTGAAACCGCCTAGGGCTACCAGAGCCATTGCGCGACCATTCTGCGCAACCATATCCCCTGGGTGCGCCTTGCGAACCGCATCATAAGAGGCCAGAGATTCGTCCGGCCTTCCCATCGCCGAGAACTTCCGCGCGACCATTCTGCGCAACCACATCCCCCGGGTGCGCCTTGCGAACCGCATCATAAGAGGCCAGAGACTCTTCCAGCCTCCATCGCCTTGAGAACTTCCGCGCGACCATTCTGCGCAACCACATTCTCCGGGTGCGCCTTGCAAACCACATCATAAGAGCCAGAAATTCTTCCAGCCTTCCCATCGCCTTCGCTTACTTCCGCACGACCATTCTGCGCAAACACATCCCCCAGGTGCGCCTTGCGGACCGCATCATAGAGGCCAGAGACTCGTCCAGCCTTCCCATCGCCTTGAGAACTTCCGCGCGACCATTCTGCGCAACCACATCCCCAGGTGCGCCGCGAACCGCATCATAAGAGGCCAGAGACTCGTCAGCCTTCCCATCGCCGAACTTCCGCGCGACCATTCTGCGCAACCACATCCCCGGGTGCGCCTTGCGAACCGCATCATAGAGGCCAAGAGACTCGTCCAGCCTTCCCATCGCCTTGAGAACTTCCGCGCGACCATTCTGCGCAACCACATCCCCCAGGTGCGCCTTGCGAACCGCATCATAAGGAGGCCAGAGACTCGTCCAGCCTTCCATCGCCTTGAGAACTTCCGCGCGACCAGTCTGCGCAACCACATCCCCGGGTGCGCCTTGCGAACCGCATCATAAAGGCCAGAGACTCGTCCAGCCTTCCATCGCCTTGGAGAACTTCCGCGCGACCATTCTGCGCAACCACATCCCCCAGGTGCGCCTTGCGAACCCGCATCATAAGAAGAGCCAGAACTCGTCAGCCTTCCCATCGCCTTGAGAACTTCCGCGCGACCATTCTGCGCAACCACATCCCCTGGGTGCGCCTTGCAGGCACCGCATCATAAGAGACCAGAGACTCGTCCAGCCTTCCCATCGCCTTGAGAACTTCCGCGCGACCATTCTGCGCAAACACATTCCCCGGGTGCGCCTTGCGAACCGCATCATAGAAGGCCAGGACTCGTCCAGCCTTCCCATCGCCTTGAGGACTTCCGCATGACCAGTCTGCGCGATCACTCCGGATCCATAAGCAAGCGCATTCTCATATGCCGCCAGCGCATCATGGTGACGACCCACGTTGAGCAACGCCGTCCCAAGCTGCGCCCAGCTCCACGCATCATCTCCCTTCAGTCCGACGGCTCTTTGGAGCAGCTCGACCTGAAACGCAAATCTTGGCGACGCTGGGCCTCCATAGCGAGATCGCGCAGCGACTTCACCGCGAACAGCGGGGGACCGTTCTTGAGCTGAGAATTCAGCCAACTCGTCCGCAGCGCCCGCGCCGGCTCCATCGCCACGCATAAGGGCACCCCAATCATCTGCTTCTGCGGTGACCTTCTCCAGCACCTTCGCCCGATCGATCCCCGGTGCTGCTCCGCTGCTTCTTATCTTGCCGCTCCTCCTTTCGTCCGACCACGCTTCTGCTTCAATTTTCGGCCGCTCCACCGACCCCACGCTCAGCGGTTTGATCCACGCCTGCATGATCGCCACATGGTTCCGGATCGCCTTCACGCCCGGCCGCGTCAGCAACGTAGCCACGACTCCCCCAACCCCCTGCCGCTTATCACGCGCCACCACCAGCTCCCGGAACGCCCCCTCGCGCACCAGCGCAGCCCGTGCCCGCGCCCGATCCCCATCATCAACGCCGAAGAGCCTCGCCGGCACCGCCTCGAACGCGGCCCATACTTCCCTGATCGCACGCTGCCAGCGTCCAACCTGCGAGAGCAACCCACCAACGGCGGACACGTTCATCTCCGCAGCGATAATCCGCGCATCCTCGAGATCTGCCGATGCCGGCAGAGACGTCGACGAAAGCACACTCTCCACGTGGTAGAGCGTATCCGGCGCGGCGAGCGAATCCTCCAGGTCCATCGCGGCCATCGCCCGCGTCTCGTCGTCCATCTCGTCATCGAGCAAAATCAGCGCGATTTGAAGCGCTTCCGCGCCACGGAACGCCTGGTCGAGCGCACGCTTCACCCCGGCCGGGTCGGCATGCTCGAGGATCTGCTGATCTCGCGCCTCGCCGAACAGGTAAGGGATGTCCCGCGAAGTACAAGGCACCAGATCGTCCAGCCGATCGATGTCGATGTAGAACAGCCCGCCCTCGTGGCTGAGCACCGCGACCCCAGCGCTCCCGGAAAGAATGGCCTGGCTCATGGTTGCACCCCCAGCGTCACGTTCATCTTGGCGAGGCTCTTTTCGATCGCCCGCAGGCGCGACGCCTTGGCCAAGCGGCGGCTGTCGCGTGCCTTCACGAGCGTCACCTTCTCCACGGTACGGATCGTCAGTGGCCCGAAGATATGGACCTCGACGAAGCGATCGTCGGCTGACTTCCCGGGCGGCGCCTGCTCCAGGAGCAGCCCCGGGAGATCTGCCACAGTCGTCGCGGCGGTCATCTTGCGCACCAGCTTGGCCACGCTCAGCTTTGCCCGGTCGGCCCAGCATGCCCGGTAGCCGATAAATGCTCTCTTCGCCTCGGCGATTGGAACCTTTCGATCTCGCACGAAGACGAGCGAGTTCTCCACGAACGCGGACGCTCGCTTCTGGATCAACGGCGTCCGGAGCATCATGGACCAATCGCCGTAGTTGCTCACCCCGATATCGCCGAGCGAGAGGGCGGCGAAGCGGATCTCCTCCTTGTAGCCAGGGAACAGCGCTTCATCCGCGGAACGGCGGAACTCGTCCCACTCGTCACCGTAGGGCAGTCGGATCTGCGCATTGAGCTGCTGGTGGTACGTCGCGTATAGCTCGCGATCACTGTACGACAGGCGCTCGATGTCGTGGATCTGCCGAGCGATCACGGCCTTCGAATCGGCCACCTTGGCGAGGAAGGCCAGCGCGATCGCTTCGCAGCCGCGAGCCTTCGCGTCGGCGAGGGCGTCCTGAAAGCGCCGATCGAGCTCGTCGACGTTCTCCTGCTGCTGCGCCGCCCACACGTTGGGGAAGACACCAGGCGGCTCGCCGCAGTGCGGGCAGCGAACTGCCGGCATGTCGAAGACGTTCTTGCATTCGCTGCACTGGAGGCTCATCGCAGGCTCGAGGGGGAGCATGAACCATCTCGATTTCGAAAGAAAGGCCCCCGCCGGAACGGCCCCCTCCTCGCCCGGGTGGCGTGCTCAGCGCCGCTTCCTCCGCTCCTCTTCATGGAGCGCGAAGGCCCCGCCCGCGGCGAGGAGCGCGATCACCAGAAACAGCAGATCCCACACCGGCCAGGCCACGCCGGCCGCGTGGCGCAGGAGCACGGTCTCGAGCACGCGCACGAGGAGCGAGGCCACGCCGTAGGCGACGAGCGCGGTGAGCACCGGCGCGCGCAGCCGATCGGCCAGGTCGACGGCCTTCACGCTGTTGTCCCAGATGGTCTTCTTCACCTGGTAGCCGGCGAGCAACGCCGGGGTGAGCAGCACGAGGAACAGGCCGATCACGAGCAGGGTGGCCTCGGTGCCGCTGAGGTTGGAGGCCACCGTCCCGCCGCGGAAGAGGCGGAGGAGCGCGCCCACTGCGGTCGAGAGGCTCGCGAAGACGAAGCCCGTGCCGAGCGCGCCGAAGAGCAGGATCAGCGGGCGCGCCAGGCTCGGCGAGGACGACGGGCGGAGGCCCGGGATCGACCCGATCGAGAGGCGCGTCGGATCGAGGCCCGGCGAGGACGACGGGCGGAGCGAGAGCGAGGTGGGGCCGGGATCGAAGGGCAAGAGGTCCTGGTCGAGCTCGTCCATGCTCGCGTGGCGATCCTCGGGCTGCTTGGCCATCGCCTTCTGGATCACCATCTCCAACCCCTCGGGGATCGAGGGCTCGATCGAGCGCGGGCGCGGCGGATCCTGCGTCAGCACGGCGGTGAGGGTCGCGGTCGGATCGCCCCGATCGAAGGGGCGCTGCCCGGTGAGCGCGCAGTACAAGATGGCCCCGGTGGCGTAGATGTCGGCGCGGTGATCGACCCGCTCGCCGCGCGCTTGCTCGGGCGCCATGTACGAGGGCGTGCCCATGATCATGCCCGTCTTGGTGAGCGCGGTGCCCGGCTTGTCGCCGTGCTTCGAGATGCCGAAGTCGATCACCTTGGCCACCGGGTGCGCGGGGTCGCCGGTGAGGAAGACGTTCTCGGGCTTGAGATCGCGGTGAACGACGCCCTTCTCGTGCGCGGCGCGCAGGGCCTTGCAGATCTGTCGCACCACCTGCACCGCGGGGCCGACCGGCATCTTCCCGACCTCGGCGAGGTACTCGGCGAGCTCCTTGCCCTGGAGCAGCTCGCCGACCATGAAGGGGCGCCCGTCGGCGGTGCGATCGACGTCGTACACGTCGACGACATGCGGGCTCTCGACGGCGGCGGCGGCCTCGGCCTCGCGCTGGAAGCGGCTCAGCACCTCGGGCTGTCGCGCGAACTCCGGGTGGAGCATCTTCACGGCGAAGCGCTTGCCGCTGATGCGCGTGTGGCGGGCCTCGTAGACGCGGCCCATCCCGCCCTCGCCGATCACGCGGGTGAGCGTGTACGTCTGGCTCAAGGTCTGGCCGACCATCGCGTCGGTCACCTCGCCGGCGGGCTCGTCGAGCTCGGCGGCGTCGCGCGGGCAGACGCGGAACTCGGCCGGGTAGCGCACCCCGCAGGTCGGGCAGACCTTGGGCAATGCGGAGGCCTTGCCCTCCGCGGCCGAGGCGAAGGCCGTCTCGGCGCTGGGATCGTGCGAGAAGCGCGCGCTCACCGGGCCCGAGGAGCCGGGCGGGGTGATCGCAGCGGAGGAAGGCGGACGGACGGTGCCCGGCATCGATCGGGCAATCAGGGCGCGAGGAGGATGACCTTGGGCTGGCTGGGGACGAGGCGCATCCCGGGGCAGTTGGTCGAGTTCTGAAGGGAGACGCTCGTCATGCGCGTGGCGGGCAGGCCGCCGACGAGCACGGTGAAGGCCGCGGTCAGGTGGCGCGAGGGGCCCATCACGAGGCCGGACGCCACGCCGAGCGCGACGCCCGGGTTGTCACCGTTGGTCAACGGTACCGTCGTGGCCATGTTGTGTGCCGGCGTGCACGTGAAGAGCACGTTGTACGCCGCCGGGACACCCATCGGGCCGAGCGCGATGTTCGGATAAGGGATCGGCACCGGCGCGGGCATCGGCGTGAGGCACACGTCGGGGAAGCCTAGATCGACGCCCATCATCTGCGTGTTCGCGAACATGCGGACCTCCTCTCGTCTCGTCTCGCTCAGCCCAGGTGGACCTGATCGGCGTCGACCTTGACCAGCTCCTCGGCGGTCATCACGGTGTTCTCGCTGCGCAGGCACATCGTCTTGTCGGCCACGTAGTCGATCTGCCCGGCCTTGACCTGATCGACCTCTTCCACGCGCTTGTAGGAGCGCTTGACCTTCTGGTGGAGGCGGTCGAGCACGGAGTCGAGCGAGCCGGCGAGGAGCTTGACCTTCTCGATCTCGGCGCGGGCGATCGTCCCGAGCATCGAGAGCCGATCGATGATCATGTTGCCCTCGGCCGCGCGCAGGTTGACGCGGCCGGAGGTGATCGACACGTCCTTCGCGGCGACGAGATCGATGCCCTCCTGCGAGGCGACGACGAAGCGGCCCTTCTTGAGGCTCACCTCGAGGTCGCCCTCGGCGGAGAGGCGCGTCTTGCCCGGCTCTTCGCGGGTGAGCACCGCGAGGACGAAGCAGGCGCCCTCGCGCACCACGAGCAGCACCTCGTCGCCTCGCTCGGGCTCGACGAGGCAGCTCACGGCGCGGCGGGCGCGGTAGTCGCCGTCGTCGTTGCGGACGGTGAACACCGGGCCCTCGACGCGGATCACCTCGCCCGTGGCCTGGAAGATGCCGGTCTGTTCGATCGTTCGCGCGAGATTATCCATGGCTGCCTCCCGGCATCGCTCTCACTTTTTGCTGGAACGCTTCGGCCTCGGCAAGCTTCTCGTCGTCGCCCAGGGCGACGGCCTTGCTCCTGCCGATGGTATCCGTCTCGATGGTCTTGTGGAACCGGGCGCGGAACAAGGTCGCCCCGGTGAAATTCGCGGCGGACACATCCGCGTGCGTGAAGTCCGCGTACGTCAGATCCGTGCCCTCGAACCTTGTGCCCTTGCACTGCGCGCGGGTGAAGATGCACTGCCCGGCGTTGGCTTTTCCGAGATCGGCCCCGGCGAGATCGGCCTCGATGAAGATCGACTGGTAGAGGTGCGCCTCGCGCAGGCTGGCCCCGGCGAGCTTCGCGCCCACGAAGAGGCAGCTCCCGAGCCTCGCGCGATCGAGCTTCGCCCCTTCGAGACGGGCGTCCTTGAAGTTGCACTGGGTCATCGTGGCGCCGGAAAAATCGCATCCGGCGAGATCTGCGCCCATGAGCTGCGTCAGGCCGAGCTCCATGCCGGGCAGGGCCTGTCCGGCGAGGTTGCTCTCGCTGAGCACGGCGAGCTCGAAGCGGGCGCCCGCGAAGATCGCGGTGGCGAGGTCCGACTTCATCATCACGGTCTGCTTGAGGTGCGCGCCGCGGAAGTCGGCCCGGCTCACCTTGCTGTCGATGATCGCGGTGCGGTCGAGGTTACAGCCCGCGAAGATCGCGTCGCTCGCGTCCGAGTTGAGGATCGCGGCGATCGGCAGCTCGGCGCCGGTGAAGTCGGCTGCGCCGAGGTCGGCGTTGATGAGCTTGGTCACCGCGAGGAAGGCGCCCTTGAAGCTCGCCCCGGAGAAGAGGCACTTCTCGGTCAGGGTGTGGTGGAGGTTCGCCTTGTCGAGCTTGGCCTCGGTGAAGTCGCACCCGAGGATCGTCGCCTCCTTGAGGCGCGCGCCGGTGAGGTTGGCTCGGCAGAAATTCACCCCTTCGAGGATGGCGCCGCCGAGATCGGCGCCGGAGAGATCGACCCCGCCGAGGTCGACCTTCTGGATCACCTCGCCTTCGCTGACCAGGCGGAGCAGCTCGTCGCGGGTCATGCGTCCCTCCGGGCGACGAAGCGCACTTGCACGAGGTTCGCGTCCTTGACGCTGTGGGCCTTGCCCTTGACCTTCGCGAGATCGGCGCGGAAGAGGTTCGCGCCCGTGAAATCGGCGGCCTCGATCGTGGCCTTCTGGAGGATCGCGTTCATCAAATTGGCCGCGGTCACGTTCGCGTGGCCGAGGTCGGTGCGGATGAAGCGCGCCTCGGGTGCCTCGATCCGCGCGAGCCTGGCGCGCGAGAGATCGCAGCCGGAAAGATCCGCGTTTTCGAGCTTTGCGCCCTCGAAGCTCGCGCCGCCGAGCTTCGTCTCGCGGAAGTTCGAGAGGGTGAGCGTGGCCCCGCTGAAGTCGGCCTCGGGGAAGGAGCAGTCCTTGACGAGGCGGAGGTTCGGGGCCGAGGCGCCGCGGAAGTGGGCGCGATCGCCCCTGGCGCCGACGAAGACCGCGCCGCCCATCTTGCAGCCGTCGAAGTCGGCGTCGATCACGGTGACCTCGAGGAAGGTGCACTTCTCGAGGTCGGCGCCGGCGAAGCTCATCCCCGTGAGATCGCCCTGGAAGAAGATCGTCTCCTTGGCCTTGATCGCGCGGAGGTTACAGCCCTTCCACACGGCCTCGAGCAGGTCGGCGCGGCCGAGCTCGGCGCCTTCGAGATCGGCCCCGTCGAGGGTCGCCTTGTAGAGCACGGCGCCGGAGAGATCGGCGCTGCGGAGGCGCGTCCGCGCGAGCACGGCGCCGCCGATGTTCGCCCCGGCGAGCTTTGCGCCGTCGAGATCGACGTCGCTCAGATCGGCGCGGGCGAGGACGGCGCCCGTGAGATCGGCGCCGGCGAGCTTCGCGCCGTGGAAGTCCACGCATTCGAGCAAGGCCTCGCGGAGATCGACGCCGGAGAGATCGAGGCCGGAGAGATCGGCGCCGGTGAGGTCGCGGCCGGCGAGGCTCTCTTTCTTTTCGACGGCGGCGAGCACCTCGGCGCGGACCTCGGCCACGCGCGGGCCCTTCATGCGCCGCGCGGGCGAGAGCACATGCGCCGACTGCTTGTAGGCGTCGCGCAGGCGGATCTCGGCGGCCTCGAGGCGCTCGCGGAGGGCGGGATCGACGAGCATCCGGTCGAGCTCGGGGCTCGTGTTGCCGGCGCGGACGAACTCCTCGCGGATGGCGCGGAGCTTGTCCATCTCTTCGCGCGCGGAGAACTGGGGCGGGCCGCCGATGTCCTCGCTCGACTCGGCGAACACCTTGTCGAAGTCGATCCCGTGCTCGGCGCAGATCGCGCGGCTCTGGGCCATCGAGTCGGCCTTCTGCTTCTCGGCCGCCTTCTTCTGCTCCTCGGCCATCGTGTTGAGCTGATCGACGAAGACCTCGAGGTTCTCCAGATCGGGCGGTGACTCTTCCGGAGGCAGGGCCGGGGGCTCGTGTTTGGCCGGATCGAGCCCGAGCGCGGCGATCGCGGCCCGCGTCTGTTCGCGCTCGCGCTCGGCCTTGCGCCGGATGGCCTTGCCGTGGAGGTTCTCCATCTCGATGAGGCCCGTCATGTCGGACTTGTCTTCCGGCAGCGAGGGCGCGCCGGGGCGGGGCGCGGGCATCAGGTCGGAGTCCTTGAAGCCGAAGAGGTGGGCCTTCTCGCGATCGAGGCGCTGGGCGAGGACCTTCTGGTAGTGCTCGACGGGCTTCGGCGCGCCCATGTCCTCGCACGCGATGAGCAGGTTCACGATGTCGGCGCCGTCGTCCTCGGCCACCTTGAGGAGGCCGCGGAAGATCAAGATCCCCCGCTCCGCGTGGGGGAAGAGGCGCACCGTGTCGAGCCGCGTGGGGATGGCCTTCCACACGTCGCCCTCGGCCGTCTTCTGCGTCACGAAGGCGCGGGTCTGCACGCCGGGGAGCGCGCCCTCGACGAGCGGGCGCGAGGGGTGCAGGTTCTCCAGGGCGAAGACCTCGTCGCCGCGGAAGTAGCCGTCGATCTGCTGATCGTCGGGCGCGGCGTTGAAGAAGGTCGGATCGAGGTCCTTGGCGAGGCCGGGGAAGCGCTCCTTCAGCCACTCTTGATCGTAGGTGCCGATCTTCGAGAAGCGCTGCGGCCAGGTCTGATCGTACGCGCCGAAGCCGGCGGGCGGGGGGCGATCGCCGGGCGCGCGGACGAGCTGCTTCGGGAGCTCGATGTTGGGCAGCGGGTGCATCTCGCCCTTGCCCGCGGGCGCGAAGCCCTTGCCGAGCGGGTTCTGCGCGTAGCCGGGCCCGCCGAACGCGCGATCCCAGCCGAGGCGCATCTCGGTGAAGGGCTCGGGATCGGACGCGACGCCGCCGAGCTTCCAGTGCCGGTCGCCCACCACGTAGAGCGACTTGTCGATGGTGCCGACCCTCGCGCGCACCGAGCAGCCGATCCTCGGCGCGCCGCCGGGCGTGTACGCCGAGCCGTCGACGAGCACCTCGGCGCGCGGCTTGGGCATGCCCATGTCGAGCACGCCTTCTTTGCCGAGCTCCTTACCGACGAGCTTCCAGAGCGCCACCTCGGGCAGGAGCGCGCTCGGCGCGTCGAACGAGAAGAAGACCAGGAGCGAGACCGTGAAATAGCACTCCGGTCCGTTCTCGAAGACCCGGGTGATGATCCCGAGCTTCTGGGGCTTGATGACCTTCATGAAGCGAGGGCAGTCCCGGCGCTACGACATCAGGATGACGGCGCTCAGGTAGAGCGCGAGGGCCGTGTTGCGGAGCTTCGTCCCGTGCGTCGAGAGCTTCATCGGACCGCAGTCGCTCTTCGCCAGGTAGTTGTCGACCTTGACGCCGGTGGTGTCGATCTTCGCGGCCTGGAGGCTCACGGCCACCGCGCCCACGTCGATCTTCACGCCGAAGAGCGAGAACTTGAGGCCCACCTTCTCGGTCGCCGTCCACGCGGACTTGTCCCAGAAGCCGTGGACCTCGACGTGCTGCGCCGGGTTGATGATCGTGTGGCCCGACGAGGCGTTGATGGTCACCGAGGGGCAGTTGATCGTGTAGGTCTGCGGCGTCGTGATCACCACGGCGCCGTTGATGTTCTGCGTGAGGTTCTCGGTGATCGTCTCGGTGCGGCTGCCGGTGAGGGTGATGGTGTGGGGGCCGGTGATCGTCTCCTTCTGCCCGCCGCTCTTGATGGTGAAGGTCTGGCCGGAGTCGAAGTCGGTGGTGACCGCGCCCTTCACGTGGGTCTTGAGCGTGCCGCCGTAGTCCTCGCTCACGTCGGCGGTGACGACGGTCTTCTGGTGGCCCGTCACCTTGGTCTCCTGGCTCGCGTCGTACGTCTCCTCGACGAGCCCGGTGACATGGGTCTTCTGCGTCGCCTTGTAGGTCTCCTTCACGTCGCCGGTGACCTCCTCGAAGAGGTGGCCGCCCACGGTGATGTCCCAGTCGGTCCCGAACTTGAAGCGGGAGTTGCCCTTCGTCTCGAGCTGGATGTTGTGCGTCGGGTTGTGCGGTTGCCCGAGGTGCAACATCGTCTCCTTCGTTGGACAGGTGATCTTGATGTACTGGTTGCCGGCGAGGTCCTCCATCTCGATGCGGTTCTCGCCGCCGGTCTGGATCACGTTCTTCGTGTGGTTCGCAGCGATGACCGGGCTCGGCTTGTGGGCGTTCGGCACCACGCCGGCGATCATCGGGCGATCGGGGTCGCCGCCGAGGAAGATCACGAGCACCTCGGTGCCCTTGCGGAGCGGGAAGTGGAAGCCCTCTTTGCCGCCGCCGTGGGGCTGGAGCATCCGCACCCAGGTCGAGGCCTTGCCGTCCTTGTAGTCGCTCTCGTCGAACTTGAACTTGACGGCGTAGCGCCCCTCCTTGTCGATCTGCGCGTACTCGCTCTCGGCGGGGCCGTCGACGACGGCGTTCTCCATGCCGAAGATGCGCGGGATGGGCGTGACGCGCTCGGCGCGGAACTGCACGTCCTTCGCGATGGCGGTGATCTTCGCCTGGTAGACGTCGCTCGAGTCGAGGCCGGTCATCTTCTTCAGCTCGGCCGTGGTGGCCGACTGGTTGCCGTAGTGATCGACGCTGGTGGTGAGGTAGGTGGCGTTGAACGCGGCGCGCGGGTGATCGTCGAGATCGAAGAGGTAGCCCGAGCGGAGGTGGAAGGCCGCGGCCGAGCCGACGAAGACGACCTCGCGGGCCTTGAGCTCCTCGGCGCGGAGCTTGGCGAGGCGCTTGCCCTCGTCGGGCGAGAAGAAGCGGGCGCCGTAGACGTTGATCTCGCCGAGGCCGTTGGGCGAGACGGGCGCGGTGCCGGAGACGTCGAGCGAGGGCTTGAGGTAGTCGTAGTCCCGCATCCGCACGGTGGCCGGGAGCGAGACGTGGCGGCTCGTGAACGCGTCGAAATGCTCGCTCGCCGTCACGTCGCGCGAGGCGACCGGGTGGTAGCGGAAGTGCTTGTGCACGAGGTGATCGTGCGCGCTCGCCTTGTTGGCGATGACGAGCTTCTCGCGGTCCTCTCCCTGCTCGAAGAAGTAGTACATGCCCTCGCGCTCCATCCACCGGGAGATGAAGTCGAAGTTGCTCTCTTGATACTGGCAGACATGCTCTTCCTCGGCGTACTCGCCGGGGTTGAACTTGAACTCGTAGTCGTCCGTCGTGAAGCCGCTGTCCTCGAGGACCTCTTTGATGATGTCCGGCACGTTCATCTTGGTGAACATGCGGCTGTGGTAGGTCAGCTTGAGCTGCCAGAGCTGCGGCACGAGCACGGCGCGGAAGAGCGCGCGATCCTCGATCTGGTGCACGAGCTCCATGGTCGAGAAGACGCCGTGGTAGTCGTAGGGCGAGGCCGCGCTGCCCCGGTGCATGGAGAGCGTGGCCTTGGCGCCGATCGCGTCGGCCATGTCGAAGACGGCGCCCTCGTCGCCGAGCATCACCAGGTAGATCTCGAAGGCGTAGGGGCGCGAGATCTCTTCGTGCCCGCGGAAGCCGACGACCCGGGTCTCTCCGGGCAGCGCGCTGGACTTGATGGTGAAGACATCGCTCATGGCAAGGTTCCTCTGGGGGGCATGCGGCGAGAGCCGAGGACCGGGCATCGTAACGCCACTTTTGCCGCGATTGCAGAAGATTTTTCGACATGTGCGGCTGCTCTCACGTTCCCGTTCCCGTCTTCCGCACTTCGGGAACGGGAACGGGTTGGAACCAACCGCACAGGTTTTGACGGCCTCGGGGCCGTGGCGTACCGTCGCCCGATGATGCGCTGGTCCTCCCTCGGCGCGCTCGTCGCAGCGCTCGCCCTGGCCTTCCCCGCGGCGGCGGAGGGCGATGGGTTCGTCAAGGTCATCGCCCCGGGGAACGAGAAGCTCATCGCGGAGATGCTGGGGACGGGAGAATCTCTCCCGGGCGGATGCAAGCTCGCCTCGGCCTCGATCGATCGCACGCAGGTGGTCGCCCACTACGACTGCGGTCGCGACGTGGTGGTCGAGCTCCATCACCCCTCGGACGCCAAGAGCGCGCCGTCGCGCACGAGCCGCTTCGCCCTCGTTCCCAAGGGCGATCCGCCCGCCGATTTGATGAGCGCGCTCGCCGAGCGGATCAAGGCCCGCGAGGAGCGCTTCCGCTGGATCTCGGCCGAGAGCCCGGGCCTCGCGTCGGTGGGCGACACGCCGGTCGCGCCCTCCACCGACCAGCCCTCGGGCTTCACCCCCGAGCAGTCCGAGCGCTTCGTCGCCGGGGTGAAGCTCTTCCGCGAGGCGAAGTACCAGGAGGCCTTCGAGCTGTTCCACGAGCTCGCGAAGACGGTGCCCGATCACGGGGTGATGGGCATGGTGGTGGCCTCGCTCGCGTCCACCGCGCCCGAGCGATCCACGGTCGACAAGCTCGCCGCCGAGGCCGACGCGAAGCCCGACGATATGCTCGCGCAGTTCGTGGCGGGCGTCGCCGCGCACTACTGCGGGCACCTGCGCGCGCCGACCCGCGAGGCCAAGGCCGAGCTGTACAGGATGACGATCAAGTACCTCACCCGGGCGCGCCCGCGCTTCGACGGCGAGCCTCGCCTCTACGTGTACCTCGGGGTGAGTAACTTCCGCCTCGGCAACCAGGCCGAGGCCGAGAAGCTGATCGAGCAGGCCATCCCCCTCGCGACGAACGATCCGGACGTGTACTACTGCCGTGCCGAGATCTTCCAGCGCGTGAACCTGAAGCGCTCGATCGAGGACATCCAGAAGTACCTCGCGATGATCGACAAGCTCCACGCGCAGGGCGTGCCGATCAACGACGCGAAGCAAGACCGGGTAAAGCGCATGCTGGAGAGCCTCACTGCGGTCTCGCAGGGGAAGATGCCCGCCCCGCCCGACGACGAGCTCTTCGATCCGCTGCCCTCGACGCCGCCCGCCCCCGAGGCGCAGCCCCGGCAGGCCTTCACCGATCCGCGCATGTTCGCGCTCGGAGCGCTCGGCGCCGCGGCCGCGGGCGCGCTGGCCATGCGGCTCCTCCGGCGCTCCAAGAAGGCCTGACCGGCGCGCCCATGAGCGACTGGCTCACCGACGCCGAGTGCCTGATCGCCCTCGTCCTGCTCGGCCTCTCCCTCCCCGCGCTGGCCCTCGCCTACGGGCGCGCCCACCGCGTGTGGATCGAGGACCAGGCGCTCCGCAAGGTCGTGCTCGGCGCGACGCTGCTCGCGGCCGTCCTGCGCTGGCTGATCTTCCCGCGGTGGATCGCGACGATGTACATCGGCTACATCGCCACCGAGCGGGCCATCGAGCTCTCGGCCGCGTCGCACTACGGGGTGGGATCGCAGTCGCTCTACCACGCGCTCTTCGCTTTCTTGCCGCGCGATCACCGGACGTTGATGTGGATCAACGCGGTGCTGGGGGTGCTCGCCGTCCCGCTCTTCGGGACCTTTGTCGCGGGGGTGTTGCGCGATCGAAGGGCGGGCGCGATCGCGGCGCTCCTGCTCGCCGCGGTTCCGCTCTTCGTGCGCAACGACAACTCCGACGCCAACAACGTGCCTTGCCTGCTCTGGCTCACGGGCGGGCTCGCGCTGTGGATCGAGGCGCTGAAGGACGGAGATCGAGAGGCGCTCGCGGGGAGCTTCGTGCTCCTGATCCTGGGCGGGATCGGGAGGCCGGAGATGCCCGTGCTGGTTCCCCTCTGGGCGATCGCCACCACCTTGCTCGCGGAGAAGAAGCACGATCCTCTCCGCGACCGCGCCGTGTGGATCGGCCTCGCGGTCGCGGCGATCCTCGTCGTCCCCCATGCGATCCACGTGCGGGGCGCGACGGCGCACCTGAGCGAGACAGGGAATTTGCCGAGCTACGGGCGGTTCGGTCTCGGTGAGCTGGGGCGCGGTTTGTGGCGTTACAACACCGTGCTCTGGCCGTCGCTCTTTCCGATCGCTCTCCCGATCGCGGCGCTCGGCGCGTTCGTGGTGCGCGATCGAAAGCAGCTCGCCGCGCGCCTCTTCCTCCTCGCCGTCACGATCTTCTCGATCGGCCTCTACATGGTCGATCTCTGCCGCGCCAACATGGCCCGCGTGCATGTCCCCGGCGCGATGCTCGCGGTCGTGCTCGCCTCGGCCGGCCTCTCGCTCGCCTGGGAGAAGCTCCCGGGCAAGATGCCCCGCGCGCTGCTCGTCCTCGCGGTCATCGGCTCGGCCATCCCGACCGGCGTGATGCTCTGGAAACCCACGAACGAGCAGGCCGAGGAGGACTTCCTGCAAGAAGCCCTGCCCCGCTTGCCGCTCCGCGATCGCTTCACCCTCGTCCGGATCGCCCGCGAGGATCGCGTGGGCTCCGACGCGACCCACTTCCACTTCCCCGACTACCTGCTCCACCCGCCCGTCGCCGAGGGCCGCGTCTCCTCCATCCGCGATTTCATGGCCGAACCGGACTTCGCGAGCCCCGCATACTTCTACCTCGGCATGCGCTGCTACGCCGACTTCCGCGACGAGGGCACCCCTCCCCCCGCCGGGACCCACGAGCAGCCCGCCTGCGCAAAGATGCGCGAGCGCTTCACCCTCACCCCGGTGATCGAAAAAGACCTCCCCAACCGCGGCGATGTCTGGCTCGACTACTACGGCGACGCCCCGACCTTCCACCTGGGCCTCTACAAGATCCAACCCCGCTGAGCCGGTCGCCAGTCGCCGATCCATTCGCCGCGTTCGCGCGTAGCAGCACGCGACCTCGTCCGAGCGCATTGCCCCCCGCTCTCACGCGCCCTACCCTACCTGCCATGAAGATCCCTGCTCGCCCCCGCGTCATCCTCCGCCGCTGCCCGAGCTACGACATCGACCGCATCCGCACCATCGTGCGTGAGGGCCTGGAAGAGCTGGATCTTCGCCCCCATGGCCGCACACTGATCAAGCCCAACGTGGTCGCCTCCGGGCCCTCGTTCAAGGACGCCTACACCCGCCCCGAGTTCATCGAGGGCGTGATCGGCGCGCTCCGCGATCGCGACGACGGCAAGATGAAGGAGCTCGCGGTGGGCGAGCGGAGCGGGATCACCATGCCGACGCGGGTGACCTTCGACGGCGCCGAGTACTACCCGATGTTCAAGCGCACCGGGGTCAAGCACTACCACTTCGAAGAGGAGCCCCAGGTCGAGATCCGCTACACCCACGAGGGGCGCCTGCGCGACTACGTGTTCACGCCCGAGCCCATCGCCAAGGCCGACTTCTTCGTCAACTGCCCGAAGTTCAAGTCGCACCCGTGGACGACGGTCACCTTCTCGATGAAGAACTACATCGGGATCCAGGACGACCGGCACCGGCTCATCGACCACGATCACCGGCTGAACGAGAAGATCGCCGATCTCCAGTACATCATCCAGCCGCAATTCATCGTGATCGACGCCATCACCGCGGGCGAGGGGCGGATGCTGACGCCGATCCCCTTCGACCTCGGCCTCGTCATCATGGGCAACTGCCAGACGGCCTTCGACGCGGTCTGCTGCCAGATCATCGGCGTCGATCCGAGGACCGTGGATCACCTCCGGCTCGCCCACGAGCGCGGGTTCGGCCCGCTTTCGCTCGATCAGATCGAGATCACGGGCGACGTGACGCTCGAGCAGGCGCGCGCCAAGGCCAAGGGGTTCAAGGTGGGCCTCATCCGGGTGGAGAAGTACTTCGAGGGGACGAAGATCAGCGCGTATGCGGGCGCGCCGCCCGAGAGCGAGAAGACGGACTACTGCTGGGGCGGCTGCCCGGGCGCGCTCGAGGAGGCGATCGAGATCTTGCGCCTCTACGACAAGGAGTGCGACGAGAAGATGCCCCGCATGCACGTGGTGCTCGGCGCGTACGAGGGGCCGATCCCCGCGAAGCCCGGCGAGAAGGTGATCTTCATCGGCGACTGCGCGACGTGGAAGGGGACGATCAACGACAAGCTCGTGAGCATCGAGAGCCTGTACAAGGACCGGAGCCAGAAGGACCCGTACCACGCGAAGCACGACGACATCATCGCGAAGATGGTGACCGTGACGAGCAAGCTCGCGAAGTCCAAGAACGCCGACGTGCTGCGCCTCGAGGGGTGCCCGGTGAGCGTGGCCGAGCAGGTGCTGGCCCTGGTGGCGCTCGCGAAGACCAACAACCCCTACCTCGCGGCCGATGAGGTGGCGCGCTTCAGCCTGGGCTACGCCGCGTGGCGAGGCGCGACCCTGGCGAAGCGGGTCCGCGGCGTGCCGTACCAGATCCCCGGGCCTTGCCACCGCGGCGAGGCCGCGCCCGACGTGGCCGCGCCTGCCCCCGGCGGGGAGTGATCAGGCCGGAGAGCGGGGTCACTTCGGGTACGCCGCCTCGAACTCGGCGCGCATGACCGCCATGCGCCCGGGCGGGATCAGGTCAGCGCGCGTGCCAGGCCGCCGGTGGAGCTCGCGATGAGGGCGACGACAGCCCGTCGTTCTTCTCGAGAGAAGAACGGCCACGACGGTGAGGGCAGAGCAGTCCCTCGGCCACGTCGCCCCGAGAGCTTTGGTGGAAACCTCGAACCGCACAACGGCAAGGCTCGCAGCGCTCGTGCTGCGATTGGCTAGCTCAGCTCCTCCGGGCAGGTGACCTCCTGGAACTTTGCGCCAACGCAGCCAGCCCGTTCCATGGTCGCTTTGACCTGCTCGGAGACGACAAGCACCACCTCCCAATCCTTGAGCCGGAAGAAGTGGGCGTCTTCCGGGATAAGGCGCGGATCGAGGCGGAGCTTCGGAACCCCACGGTACTTGCCGAGCTTGTCCGGCCGGTTGTCTTTCTCTGTCCATCTTCCGAACTCAGAGCGATCCTCATCGATGCAGCGGACTACGCGCACCGCATTTAGAACACGAAATCCACTCTCCTTACCGACGAGAACCGGAATGGATTGCAGGTCGGCTCCGGCGACAGCGACAATGGCAGCCGCAAGAGAGTCTCGCGCGATGGGAGCATTGAATGCGGACACACAGAAATCTAGCGCTCGACCAGGATGCGTCACCTTCGCCAGCAGTAAGGAGCGCTCGCACGGAGCTCCGTCGTCGAACAGCGGCTCGGCGCCGTCTTCTGCGAGCACTTTGCCAAGATGCCAGCGGTCAGGCACATACAAACCATCTATCAGACCAAAAAAGCGCCTCATCGTCATTGCCTCGCTAGCATATCGCTCAATACCGTTCCGGCAGTTGCCGCCTCAGTCCGAATCACCTCTGCGTCGGCTCGGAACGCAGCAGGTGAGCCGCCACGAGATGAGCGGATCGGCGATGAGGGCGTACCCATGTGACACTCTATGTTTTTGCGAGAAGCTTAGTGAGCCTGAACTCGACGGCACCTGCGCCGGCGAGGCGATCTGGAAGAAGTTTCGATGCGTCTTCCATGGAGCACCGTTCCTCTCGAATTACATCGCTAGGATCATCACCGTAGATGACGATCCAGCCTCGATTGGCATACGGCTCAACGCGGCCAAATCTAGGCATGGGCCACTCTTCACGGACCCACCCCGGACGCGGCCCGAGGAGCGGCCACGTTCGATCGCGCAAGCTCAAGTCGCCAAAACGCCCCACCAGCACGGCGCCGTGGACGGATAGATCCTTCGTGTCTTCGATCGTGGGGACCTTTTCCCTTCGAGGTCCAAAAAAATACCCCAATAACACGCCGCCCTTGCTTTTTCGCGCCACCACGCCGATCGCGTATCCGCCGGTTTCCAGAGGCACAGCGAACCAGTCTCCTTCACGTATGAATTGCGGTTTCGGTTTCATCTCGTTGCTCTCAAAATGGCTCGCTCGGGATTACAGCCAGATTCGTCACCGGCTGTCCCCAAGCACGTCAGCTCGATCAGCTCAGCTCCTCGGCACCCGTAACTTCCCGAAATTTCGCACCCGAACACCCGACGTGCTCCATCGTGGCTTTCACGACCTCAGACACGATGAGCGCCACGGGCCAGAGCTCTACACGAAAGACATGGGCGTCCGGAGGGATCTTGCGCGCGTCCAACCGAAGCCTAGTCACCATCCGATACTCGCCGAGCTTATCTGGCCGGTTATCACGTTCAGTCCACTTTAAGAACTCGGAACGCTCCTCGTCGAAGCACTGAACCAGGCGAATGGCGTTGAGCAAGCTGAACTCCTTATCGTCGCCGACACGAACGGGGAGGCATTGAAGGTCTGAGCCCACAATTTCAACCATCGCGCGCGCCAATGGCTCCCGAGCGAGGGGATCCCCGAAGCTCGTAAGGCAAAAGTCGAGAGAGCGCCCAGGGCGAATCACTTCTGCAACAAGCTGCGGTACGGAAGGAGACACATGAACCCGCTTCTCGACGACCGGGTCTTCGGCGCGCTCTCTTGCGAACGTTGCGCCGAACTTCAATTTCAACGCGGCGCCGTTAGGAAGAAACAAGTTTCCGATGTGCAGACGGTCGGAAACTAGCATGTCATCGATGAGCTCAAAAAAACGTCTCATTATTGCCTCGTGAGAAGGTTGTTCAAAAGAGAGCCCGGCGTGGCCGCTTCTGTTCGAATCGCTTCAAGCTCCGCTCGGAACGCTCTTGTATAGGCGTCTCCGGAGAGGCCTCTCGTAGCGGCCTGCAAACGCTGAAAGACGGCCTCATGATATTGCTGGGGATGGGGGCCTTGGTGTCCCGGCACCTCGACCTTGTTCGCCGCGTCCTCCAGCGTCATTCCAGCCTCCTTGGCCATCGCCTCAAACCGAGGGGTCCACGGCCCACCCCGATCCGTCGACGTCGGGTTCTTGTTGGTCATCACGTGATGAACAGGAGCCTTTCCGCTCCCCGACCCGAGGGTCGCCATCGCGCGAATGCCCGCCGCCATATTCCCCACCCCTCCCACGACGACCGCCGTGGACACCGCGATCGCGGGCACCCCGATTGCGGCTCCGAACCCCGTCGCGCTTGTGATCCCACCGATCACCTCTCCACTGAGCCCGCCGGCCGTCGCGATCGCCCCGCCGATCATCTGCCCGAGCGCCAGCCCAAACCGCGCCTCCGGCGTGCTGTCGGGCAGCACGCCGAGCGCATCAGCGAACTGCTCCCCCACCCCGGCGAAGGGCACGAGCCCCAGGAATACACCGCCGAGGATGCCGCCTCCTACCTGCACCACCGGGTGCTGCGTCCAGTCCGGCTTCGTCCCGTTCTCCGCCTGCGGCGTTCCCGGCCCCGTGATGCCCGTCGGGCTCGTGTCCACCGGCGGGACGGCGGCGCGGAGCTGCTCTGGATCAGGATCGGGCTTCGGCTGAGGGGGAGGAGGGGGCGGGCGCGGCGTGCCGTGAACGGTCACGTGCGTCGGGCTCTCGACGCTGATCCACCCCGTCCTGGGGCGCGGCTCTTCGCTGTCGAAGCCGCTTGGGTCGACCAGCGAGAGCGGGTTGTTCATCACGTACGAGTATGGGTTCCACGCCTGGCCTGAGAGCGGCGATAAGATGAGCGGATCGGTCGTGAGGAATCGACCGAGCTTTGGATCAAAGATGCGGCCCTTCATGTTGACGAGGCCGAGGTCTTCGTCCGCTTCGTGACCGGTGAATCCGACGCTGGTCAGCGCGGAAGAGAATGCCGGTGGTGGCTTGCCCCACTCGGGGTTGCGGCGCTGGCCGAAGGCGTCATAGCTCCGGCGCTCCAGGAGCTTGCCGTCCTCGCCGGCGACCACGTCGGTCGACCCCAGGTGATCCGCGAGCAGGTAGCGCGTGCCTGGTTGCATGCCGCCGCGGGTGACGATCGCCACGGTTCGCTCGGGCGAGCGGACGTAGTAGCGGTGCTCGACCGGGGCGTTGATGGAGGTCACGCGCTCGTAGAGGCCCTCGAAGTAGAGCGTCTCCTCCTCCGGCGCGGTCTTGCGGATCCGCTGTTCGTCGCCGTCGTATCCGAAGGAGAAGGAGCTCAACCCCTGGGTCATCGTCGCGGGGAGATCGAAGGCGGTGTAGGTGACGACCATCCCGCCGGGGCGGCTCGTTTGGTTCCCGACGACGTCATAGCCATAGCTCGCGCCGCCTGCGCCTGTGACCGCGTGCGGGTGCGCAGGGTCATCATACGACAGCGCCCCGACGTCGGATTTGAAGATGAGGTTGCCGTTCGGATCATAGTCATAGCCCGTCGCGCAGGGCGAGCCCGGGTTCTCGACCATCCCGAAGTAGGCGCAGGTCAGCCGATCGAGCGAGTCGTAGCGGAAGCGCTCGACCGGGTTCTGCTGCTGGAGCGCGTCGGTGCGGCTCTTGAGGTTCCGGTGCGGATCATAGTCATACGTGAGATCCTGAAGGATCGTGCTGCCCTGGGAGAAGATGCTCTTCAATCCCTGCTTGTCGGCGTAGTACGTCCGGGTGGTGGAGATCTCCTTGCCGAGGGCTTCCTTATGATAGCGGCCGGCGGCGTCCACCTCGTCGAGGTGCCAGTAGGTAAGAGCGCTCGCGGGATCGCGCGCGGCGAGCAGGAAGCCGTGCGCGTCGTAGTCCTGAGCAACCACGAAGGGCGGCGCCCCTGCGGGCGTGGGGTACGTGATAGAGGAGACCCGCCCCAGCGGATCATAGTCGAGCTTGGCTGTGAAGGTCTCGCCCTGGCCGTCGATGGCTACGGTGAGCGTCTCGGCCTTGCCGCGACTGTTGTAGGTGTACGTCTTGGTCCCGTCCGGCCCCTCCAGCGCCTGGAGCTTGCCGATCCCGTAGGCAGCCGTGTCCCACGTCCAGGTCGTGGCCTTCGACGCGCCGGGCCCCTGGGGGGTGCGTGAGAGGGGGCGACCGAGGCCGTCGTACTCATATGTGTTCATGCGCATGAGCGCATCTGTGGTGGAGACGAGCTCGCCGAAGCCGTCATACCCCCTCACCGTCGTCCCGCGGTCGGGGTCGTCGAGCTGGCGGACGCGCCCGAGCACGTCGCGCGTCATCCGGGTGAGCGCGCCGCCCGGGTCGGTCACCGTGTGCAAGAAGCCGAAGGGCCCATAGCTGTAAGAGGTCGCCCCCTTCGCCGCGTCGATCACGTCGAGGGGGCGGCCGATCGGATCGAGCGTCGAGACCACCTCGTGCCCGGCGGAATCCGTGACCGTCACCTTGGACCCGTCATAGACCGTCTCGATATGAAGGCCCCAGGGTGTCGTATGCTCGATCTCCCGGCCGAGCGCATCCTGCACGTAGGCATCGAAGAGTAGCTCGGCCTCGGGCGTCCCCTCGCGCACCGGCACCGAGCGCCCGGAGATATGCTCGCCCAGCGCATCGAAGACGACCTTCTGCATCAGTCGTGGTGTGCCCTTCTGCGGCTCCGGGCCATGCCAAAAGCGCTGAATCACTCGGCCCTTACCGTCGAGTACCACCTCGTCGTCTGCCCCGCCCGCGGTGCTCGTCCGCTCGCTTGTCACCCAGTCCCCGCCCTTCTTCGCCCGCGCCGAGGTGATGATCGTCTCCGTCTTATCCGGACGAGTCTCCTTCCCGAGCCGACCAAAACCGTCATAATCCCAGGTCGTGGCGAGTTGGTTGGGATCGGTGAGCTTGGTCATCACCCCGAACGCCGGGTCATACTCCGTGATCGAGATATGCTTCTCGGCGTTGGTGTGCTGGTACGGGTAAATCCCCTCGGGTTCATATGTCGTCGTCGTGACCCGATGATGGCCGAACGCGTCATCCTCGGTGATCGTCTCGACGTTCCCGAATAAGTCCCGCCCGTACACCGTCGATAGCACCACATCCGGGCTTCCATCACCATCCGCGATGTTCTCGCTTTCCACTTCCCCGTAGATCGTCGTCGTCCGGTCCAGCGTGCGGCATTGGGTCAGCAT
Source organism: Byssovorax sp. (assembly GCA_046351295.1). Taxonomy (GTDB): domain Bacteria; phylum Myxococcota_A; class Polyangia; order Polyangiales; family Polyangiaceae; genus JAXLYT01. Next base: position 75,566 of record JAXLYT010000003.1, on the reverse strand, counting down.
CGCCGCGGTGCTGCACTCCTCTTGGTACTTGAGCTGGCTCAGCACCCAGCGACCGGTGTCGTTCTTGAAGAAGCGATCGACGTGGAACGTGAGGTCGACCCCCTCGATCATCACGTCTTCCTTGAGCACTTGGCCGAAGAGATCGAAGTCCGTGACGTCGACATGGGCGTCGCGCAGCAACGTCGCCCCCGCGCCCGTCGCCTCCACCTTCGCCGCGAAGGCCTCGGCCGAGCCGCTGCCCAGCACGCCCTCCATCCGCCGCAGCCGCCGGTGCGTCGGGAGCGTGAAGAACGTCTTCTGCTCGGAGGTCGGGGTCACGGTGAGGTCCAGATCGGTGAAAGTCAGCGAGATCTTGTCGGGGTTCGGTTCCGCTGCGAGGGCCGGAGCCCAGTGCCACGCCCGCACGGTCTGCCCGAGCTTCGGGTAGCTGGCAAGATCCTCGTCGAACGTCCGGTTATCGTAGAAATCGGCGGAGCCCGCCCCCGTGTCGAGGTCGATCGTGATCCGCTCGCCGAACCCGAGGAAGCCCGGGCCGCGGTGGTCGAAGCGCCCGTCCCGGTAGCGGAGGGCAAAGCGCCGCTCTCCGTCCGAGCCATTGTTCAGCGTGTAGCCCGAGGCCACGCGGAACGGCCCCACTGCGCAGGAGCGCGGATAGTCGCAGTCGTTGCTCGCGTCCGCGCGCGACAGATAGAGCATTCCCTCGCGGGCCGGGTCCGCCGGATCGAGCCCCTCGGTCATCGCCCAATCGCCGAGGTGCCCATAGGTGATCGCCACGTTGGGCACAAAACCCTTGTCATCCGGATCGTGGGCGTTCAGCCCGTCGGAGACGCCTATCAAGAGATCCTGATCGGCCGCCTTGCTCCGGAAGATCGCCCCCAACCCGTTGATCGTGAGGAGGAGGTCATCGGCGCCGTCTCCATCGAGATCGCTGGAGGATGGCCTCGGCAGATAAGTCGCTATATGGTCGGAGCTTATTGAAATCTCGGCGGGCAAGCCGACGTTGACAATGCGGAACGCCGCCGGATCCTGGGGAGTTGTCGCCTCGAGGATGACCCCGAGCGGAGCTCGGGAGTCACCGTCCGGCAGGATCTCCGCCGGGATGGACATGAGCAGGTCTTGCCGGCCGTCGCCGTTGAAGTCGATCGGGATGGCCGTGGGAAAACCATAGTCATAGGTCAGGGAGATCGACGGCGGCAACCCAGGGATGGGGAATTGGGAGAAGTTTCCCCCATGGTTCAGGTAGACGCGCAGGTCGCCTTGGTCAAAACCGGACTCCACGGCATCCGGCAGGCCATCCCCGTTGACGTCCATGAAGAGCGTGCGAGCATCGTCGCGGGGGCCGTGGAGCGGAAGATGGGTGCGCCACACTTCGAACGTCCCGTCTGCCCTCCGGGAAACAGCGCTGTAATCCCCCGCGGCGGTCTTTGTGCCATCCCCGAAGGTCAGCGTGGCCACCACCACCAGATCGACCTTGCCGTCGGCGTCGAGGTCCACCGTGTGCATCTCATCGTTGCAGGGGAGGTCATGGAACACGTCGATGGGCACGGCCTCCGGATCGAAGCCGGCCGGGGTCCCGTCGTGCGCCGGCTTCCAGAGGTGGAGCGTCCAGGCGGGCGAGCTCGGGTCTTCCGAGATTGCGGTATGATGGTCCTCGCAGTGAATCAAATCGGGGACGCCGTTGCCGTCGAGATCGGCGAGGTGCATTGACGCATCCGGGGTCGTCATGACGGGCGGCTTCGGGATGTCGCGGAGCGGAAAAGGCCGAGCAATGCCGGTGTCCTGGAGCTCGAACGTCCCATCCTGCTGGGTGATAAGGATATGCCAGGTATGCAGGTTGTCGTTGACATCATAGAGGAGGATGTCCATCCGGCCGTCGTGGTTGTAGTCGATGGCAGCGCCCATCTCCGGCTGAAGCCCGGCCGGGTCGTTCGAGAACACCGGCTCCGGCATGCTGGGCCACTCCTCCGAGTAGCCGAGCGCGAGCGGCGCAAAATAAGGTGCCTTGGCGCTCGGGCCATGGTTCTTCGCCACGAGCCATCGGGTGATGGGGTTCGATGCCGTGCTGAGCGCGGGATCGGTGTCAGGCACGACGAGGTCGGCCAGGCCGTCGGCGTTGAGATCGAGCAACATGGGGACCGCCTTCTCGGCCGTCGGCCGCGGCAGGTCCGCCTCGATCTTCTCGAACCCCGGCTCGTTGCTCGAAAACTGAAAGCGCATGGGCGGCTTGCACACCCCGTCCGCCGCGCACTCCTCCACCTGGATGAGACGCGTCCGGTGCGTCTTCTCGCTGAGATCGTAGGTCATCGCGTAGCGCCGGACGAGCTTATCCTCCGGGCCGAGCATCTGGATCTCGTCGAGGCGCAGTGAATTCTGCAAGGCGCTCCCGCCGGAGTAGAGCGTCCGGATGTCGCTCGGGTGCTTGGTCCCATACACGAGCTTGACGGCCCGCGACGCCGGGAGCGCCGGCTCTCCTTCAAAGGCGGTATAGCGGATCTCGTCGAGAGCATACTCTGCGGTGTACCCCTCGTCCGGATCCTCGGCAAAGCAGTAGTCATACGTCATCGTATTACCCCGCCCATCGTGAACCTTCTCGGCCAGCCACGCGCGAACCGCCCCGCCCTTGGCGAGCGGCGCGCCGGCCCCGGTCGTGCCGGCCTCGATCACGAGGCCTGAAGAGAGGTAGATCTCGAACGAGAGCGCATTCCCCGGCTTGGCCACCTCGCTCGCATAGTGGCCGACGATCTTGGTGAAGCTGTCAGGCTTGGTGCGAAATTCGAGCGTTCCGGGCGCGCTCGCCACGACGACCATCCGCTGCCCGCCCCAGCAGAGCTTGTCTGCCGCGTCATACCGGACGGCGCGGATCTCTCCGTCTTCGGCAAGGGTGCTCGCGCAGCGAGTGACGGCGGCGGGGCCGGTGATGGAGAATCCCGCCCCGAGGATGCCGTCATTGCTGACGGCCTCGCTGTTGTAGGTAAGAGCGAGGTCGGGCTCGACCCCCGCGCGGCCGGGGACGGCGGTGAGGGGCATCACCAGGGAAGCACCACCGGTCGGGGTGATGGAGAAGGAGTGCGGGATGGTGCCAGCGGACACCGTCGTCACCTTGGGGACGATGGGCGCCGCGGCCGGACGTGGGGGCGTATGCGGGCGACAGATAAGGAGCGGGCGCCGCTCGGGGATCACGAGGTCGGGCCCGCAGGTGCATCCGCCCTGGGCAAGCACGCAGGCGAGGAAGAGCACGAGCGGGGCCAGGATCGAGCAGGCACGCCGCCAGAACGTTCGGATCGTCATCTCGGGTTTCACAATCACCTCCCGCACCACGAGGCTCGGACAAGGCCCGGCCACCGTCAAGACAGCACGCCGGCGATCGGACATTGTCGGGTGCCTGCTCAGAAAAACCTGAAAACGCAGCTCCTTGTAACGCTAACCCGCCGTTGCCGTCGCCGTCGCCGATCCGCGGCAAGCAGCGCGTCACCACCGATGATGTGGTCCTCTCTCTGGGTATTTGTCGGAGCCGGGGCGGCTTTCCGACATCATCGGCGCGGCCGTGTCGATTTTTGATGGCTTTCCGGACAAGCCGTTCCGCCGGGCGTGGAACTCGCGCCCCGTGCGAGGCGCCGCCCTCGGGCTCCACGCTGCGATCGACGTGAACGCGCCCGACTGACTGACGTCACGTCGGGGGATGTGATGATGATCGCACGGACGGGATCTCGAAGGTGATCGCTCTGAGGTGGATCGCGGCTATGCTCGCCGAGGCGGGTGAGCTTCGGACAACGGCACGGCGGCTTATCGCGCGCGCCAACGACGCGGGCGGGCCGGACAACGCGACGGTCGTGTCGCTGCGCTGGACACCGTGATGACGGAGATGGGGATGTTGAACGAGGAGATGAAGGGCGACAGGCGAGGTGACGCAGGCGATGCCCTGCTCATCCCGGCGGAAGAGAGCGGCGGTGCCCTCCGGCATGCCGCGATTGCGCAGGGCAGGAGCACCCTCGTGAAGGTGCTGGCTGTGGCCCGAGCGCTCGAACGGGTGATGACGGCGCTGGGAGAAGAGGATCACGGAGACTTGCGTAAGAGCGCCGAAGACCTTCGAGACCGGCGGCGCGCCGCCGAAGCCGCCGCCCTCGACGCCCAGGAGCTGACCGATCGGGTGCTCGATTCGGCGAACGGCCCGACCCGTCCTCCTATCGCATCCTCCCGGTAGGCTCCTCGGCCTGAGCGCCGGCACCTCCTCTATAAAGAGGAGCCGATCCTTCCCTTCGGGCGGCGCCGACCGCTCCCCCAGGCCGGATAGCATCCCGTCCGCCGGACGCCGGCCGATCCTTCCCGCGGACCGCCTCCTCCAGCGGCGCCGACCGATCGCTCCCGCCGGACGGCGTCCCCTCGGCCGCCCACCGACCGATCGCTCCCGCCGGATGGACCTCCTCCGGCGGCGCCGGCCGCTCCCTCCCGCCGGCCGGCATCCTCCGTCGGACGCCGGCCGCTCGGCTCCCGCCGGCCGGCATCCCTCCGCCGGACGCCGGCCGCTCCCTCCCGCCGGACGGACCTCCCTCCGGCGGCGCCGGCCGCTCCCTCCCGCCGGACGGACCTCCCTCCGCCGGACGCCGGCCGTTCCTTCCCGCCGGAGGACATCCCTCCGCTGGGCGCCGGCCGATCCCTCCCGCCGAAGGGCACTCCCGCGCCACCCACCTGCCGATCCCTCCCGCCGATCCGCCTTCCGAGGCGCCTTGCTCCCCCGCGCTCCCCTCTTTTCCGGAGTCCCCACCCCCAGACCGATCCCCATCCCAGCCCAGCCCGTCGCTTTCGTGCTCAAATTGGATTGACAATCCCTCCTTTTCCGTCTGTCGGGGCATGGCAACCATCAGCACCCTCGCCGTGAGCACCTCTTACGAGGAGCTTACAGGTGACATCTCCTACACCCTCGTACGCTGCGAGGCCCGGCCCCTCACGGCCGGCCTTGCTCCCGCGCTCGTTGCGCTCCTCACCGACATCACCACCACCCAAGAGACCGAGCGCAAGCTCGTCCTCGACCTCGAGCGCGCCGAAGTGCGCGTCTTCCTCGCCGACGAAGACATCGACAGCCTGATTGACGGCATCGTCAACACGCTCCTCACCCTCACCGGCGGAGACCGGACGAGCGATCTGTACACCTTCTACTTGAAGGACAAGACCCCCGGCGAGCTCAAGGATCCGATCCTCGACGAAGAGCTGGAAGCCGTCCGCCAGTGGATCGATCCGCTCAGCGCCTCGCCCCATCCGGCGCTCGTCACCTTCGCACCCCTCCTCAACGCCGCGGTCGATGTCGCCGACAAGGCCAAGGCCGCCTTCGACACCGCCGCGCAGGCCCTCAAGACTTTCCGGGAGCAGGGCGCGCGCAAGACGCTCGTCGACATGCTCAACGCCAAGCGCAAGGCGACGCACGGCGCGCTCGGGGAGATCGCGCACTCGCACCCCGAGCTGATGTTGCCCGGCAACTTCGCCGACCGCTTCTTCGTGCGCGACCAGAAGAAGAAGAAGCCCGGCATCAAGGAGCTGCAAGCCCGCCTCGACGCGGCGAAGGCACTGGTGGACGAGCTCAGCGGCAAGCTCGCCAAGGCGAAAGCCGAGGAGGCCGCCGCCGCGAACGAGGCCGCCGAGAAGAAGGCCAAGGAGTACCAGCAGAAGCTCCTCGCGGCGCAGAAGAAGGTCGCCGACGCCGCAGCGGAGCTCTCGACGTTGCAGCAGCAAGCGCCGTAAGAACGCGCAGGAGAAGGGGGCGACCGACGTCGCCCCCAAGATCCAGGCGCTCAACACCAAGCTCGCCCACCCGAGCTGAACGACAAGGGGAGCACTGCCTCACGGCGGTCTCCCCTTCCTCCCCTTCCCTCCGCGGCGCTCAGCCGGGAATCAACGTCAGGGCAAACCGGATCGTCACCCGATCCTTCACAGCAAAGGCGCCAAGCGGCCCCTTCACCGGCTTGCCGCCGAGTGCCTTGATCGAAACCTCGAAGCTCCCCGAGGCATGCAGCGCTCCCCCCTCGCGCCCCTTCACCGAGAGCGTGATCGGCGCGCGCATCGAGGCGCGACCGCAGGCGATGATCGCTTCACCCCGATCGCGCCGGCTCCCTTGAGCCCGGGCCTCGACGTTGGTGGTCGTGCCGAAAACGTCCTCGCGCATCTTGCTGAGGATCTGCTCCCGATCGCCGCCCGAGAGCGCAGCATGGTCCACGACGTCACCGCGAAGCACTCCCTCTACGGTAAGGGAACGGACGGGGACATCGAGCTCGGCCGTCCACGCGTCGCCGTCGAGCGAGGCGGTGCCGGAGATCTCCTTCGAGGAGAGCTCGAGGTCGTGGGCGAGGCGGGCGAGGAGGCCCTCGGCGCGCGTGTGGACGAGGAGGCGGGAGGGAGGGTCGATGGTGAAGGTCGTGCGGTCCATGGTCACTCCCGGCACTTGAGCGCGACGAGCAGGGTGAACAAGAGGCTCTGGATCAGCAGGGCGGCGTAGCTCCCCGGCGGGGAGAGGTGGAGGGGCGCGGCCCCGCCGAGGAGGCTCTGCGCGTGGGCGCCGGGCAGGAGCGCCGCCGCGAAGGAGGTGGACCCGGCGAGCATGAAGTGCGCGAAGAACGGCACGAGGCGGGCCCAGCCGCGCTTGCCGAAGGCCCCGCCGAGGGCGAAGGTCGCGGCGTGGGCCATGCCGGCGAGGGCGCCGATCCACGCGCTCACCGCCGCGTCGGCGAGGAGGGGTGGAGCGCTCGGCCCGTGGGCGACGAGCACGGCGAGGGCCGCGAGCGCGGCGGCGAGGATCGCGGCCGCGCCGAGGTTGACGGCGACCACGCCGAGCGCGAGATCGCGGCGGCTTACGCCGTAGCGGGCGAGCGGCCAGAGGCCCTCGCGCAGGTTGCCACGGCCGGCGGCCTCGGCGGAGATCAAGAGGACGACGAGGGGGATGACCAGGCGGAACGCGCCGGTGAGGGCGCGATCGACGGCGCCCGAGGTGCCGGCGCGCAGCTCGATCTGCGCGCCCACGATCACGAGGGCGGCGCCGTGCCGGGCGGTGAGCGCGGCGCCGCGGCGCCGGAGCCGCGCGATCGCGATGGAGGCGCCGGCGCGGAGACCCGCGAGCGGCGAGGCCGGCGGGGGCGCTTCGAGCTGGACGCGGAGCACGGCGCCGGGTCGCTGGCCGGGCATGGTCGCGCGCTCGACCGCGTCGAGGGAGATACGGTCGCCGCTCATGGCTGCGCCTCCCCGCTCTCGGAGGCTTCGGCCGATGGAGCAGCAGGCGGCGCGGGATCGGCCGCAGGAGGAGCGGGCGCGGCGGGCGCGACAGGAGGAGGCGCGGGCGGCGCGGCCGGGGCAGGGCGCGCGGCCGAGGACCGCAGCGCGGCCCATCGCATGCGCACGAGCGTGTCGGTCGCGGCGCGCACCTCGCCGAGGTCGGGCGCGGCGGGGGCGAAGGCCTCGATCGCCGCGCCGGCCTCGATCGCGGCGTCGATGAGGGCGCCCGAGCATGCCTCCACGCTCTCGCCGCGCAGATCGAGGACGGCGAGGCCGGGCGCCGCGGCGGGCGCGTCTTCCCAGGAGAGCGCGCGGATCTCGGGGTGCGCGGAGAGGCGGGCCGCGAGCGCGCGCACGCCGTCGGGGCCGGGCGCGACGAAGGCACGGAGGCGCGCGTCGCCGAGGGTGAAGCGGTTGTCGTCGCCGGTCGCCTCGCGCACCACGAGGCCCTGGTGGAGCACGAACACGCGCGCGGCGAGTCGGCGCGCGTCGGCGGGTGAGGCGGTGGTGACGACCACGCAGGCGCCGGCGCGCGCGAGATCGGCGAGCGCGGCCTCCGCGCGGGCAGGCTCGGGCAAGGCGAGATCGGCGAAGGGCTCGTGCAGGACGATCAGGAGCGGCGCCGGCGTGGTGAGCGCGAGGGAGAGCTCGACGGCGCGGGCCTCGGCGAAGCTCAGCGAGCGCAGGGGGCGCGCGTGCAGCGCCCCGAGGCCGAAGGGATCGAGCACCGCGTCGATGCGGTGCCCCTGCTCGCCGCGGGCCTGGAGCACGAGCCGGACCGCGTCGCCGACCGTCGGCGCAGGCGGCAGGCGCGGCTCGGGGCCGAGGGCGCCGATCCGCGCGCGGATCGAGGGCGTCCGGGCCGGGTCGACCCCGACCACCCGCGCCGCGCCGCGCGAGGGCGATCGCGCGCCGGAGAGCACCTCGTGGAGGGCGATGGTCCCGTCCTCGGGCGCGCCGAGGAAGGCGTGGGCGCCGGCGCCGAGCTGCGCGCTCATCGCGGTGATCAGGCCGCGGGCGCGACCTCCCGGGCCGGAGGCGTCGCGCGCCTGCACGCGATCGAGCAGGAGGAGCGGCGCGCGAGGGGCCTCTGCGCTCATGCGCGCGCTCCGATCCGGAGGACGAGATCGAGCAGCGCGGAGAGCGCGCCGGGGATGGACCAGGCGCCGAGGCCGGCGAGATCGGCGAGCAGGTAAGGCCCGACCACCAGCGCGACGAGGAGCCAGGGGCCGCGCTCGCGGCCGGCGCGCCCCGCCGCGGCGCCGAGCCCTCCGAGCACGACGGCCGCGGAGAGCACGAAGAGGAGGAGGCCCGCGGCGAGGGCGATCCGGGCGAGGGCGAGGCGCGCCGTGCCCGAGAGCGCCACGACGAGCAGCGAGAGCGCGCCGAGCGGGATCGAGAGCGCGCGGCCGACCTCGAGCATGGCCGCGGCGACCCGGGACGAAGCGAGCGCATGCGCGGAGAGGCCGCGCGAGGCGCCGAGGGCCAGCACGCCGTCGCGCTGATCGATCGCCTCGCGATCGGCCGCGGCGGCGAGGGCGATCGGCGCCGCGGCCGTGAACGTGAGCACCCGGGCAGCGACCCCGAGCAGCCCCTCGAGCGAGGCCTCGCCGCCGCCGTCGCCGCGCAGCACGAGCGCCGCCACGGCGAGCCCTCCCGTGGCGAGCGCGCCGAGCGCCGCGCCGAGGCGGACCGAGAGCTGCCCGCGCAGGCGCGCCCTGGCGAGCGCGATCGCGCCCCGAAAGCGCGCGCGCCTTCGTTCCCTGTCTCCCCGGGGCTCGGGCGTGGGCGAGGACGTCACGGCGAGGGCGGTTATAGCGCTACTCCCCGGGATCGCGCTCCCCTTTGCTGGGCGCCGAGCGCTCTTTGTCGCCGACCGCGATGCGCCCCCAGGCGTAGCTGATCCGCTTGTGGAACGCGCCGTTCCGGTCGCCCCCGCGCAGGAGGAGCTCGCGCGCGGAGCCCCCCTCGGCGAGCGTCGGCGTCCACCAGTCGGACGGCACGAAGGTGAGCAAGGTGGGCGATTCCCCGCGGATCCGGCCGATCAGGACACCGCAGGTGGCGGCCCCTTCCCGGGTCACCCGCCGGCGCTTGGCGGCGTTTCCCCCGACGCGCGCGCAGCCCCCGCCGATCCACAGCTCCTCGTTGCCGAGCGGGTGCCAGACCCAGACGCGCTCGACCTTGAACTGATCCTCCGGCCGCTGGCCGGGCAGCGACGCGCGCACCTCGGCGGGCAGGAGCTTCTCGAGCTGCGGGGCGATCTTCTCGTCCGACGGGACCCAGCGCAGGGGCTCGCCGCGCGTCACCGAGAGGACCACCTCGAACGTGTTGGGCTCGCCCGCGCAGCAGCGCACGCCGACGTCTTCCTTGCGCGTCCCGGGCTTCATCCCGCGGCCGTTGGCGCAGCGGCCGACGAGCTCGCCGGCCGTGCCGTTGCCGCCCCGCTGGGCCACGAGCCCCTGCTTGTCGCCGCCGCGGTTCCAGGCGCTCGAGGTCCACACCCACACGCCGCCGTGGAGATCGCTCGCCCCGAAGGCGCTCTTGCAGCTCGTGTTGTACCCGTTGGGGATCAGCGCGCGCGCGACGCCCGTGCCGCAGATCGCGGGCTTGTAAACATCGCCGTACTCGTAGGTGTGGTTGTCGGGCCCCTTGCACGCCCGCTCGAGCTCGAGCTCCGTGCACAGCCGCTTGCCCTGGTTCTCGCAGAGCTCGCGCGCCTCGTCGCGGGTCAGGTTCGTCGTCGGGATCGCGCCGACCTCGTCCGGGTACGGGAAGACGTCGACATAGAAGCCGTGCATCACGACCTGCTCACCGGCCATCTCCTCGTCCGGCACGCGAGGCAGCCGTTCGGGAGGCGTGCCTGCGATCAGCACGCCTCCGGGGATGAAGACCATCCCGGGGCGAGGCGGAGGCTCGGGCTCGGAGGCGGCCCACGGCGGCGCTCCATCGAGCCCTGCGTCCGGCGCGCCCCCGCCGCTCCCCGGCCGGCATGCGCACAGGCCGGCGAGCAAAGCGGCGAGAAGAGCGCGCGGCATGCCCATGACCGCGAAGCGCGCTACTCCGGATCGCGCTCGCGGAGGTTGAGCTCCTTCATCTTGAGCTGGAGCCCCTTGCGGGAGATCTTCAGGAGCCGGGCGGCGTGGGTGACGTTGTTCTGGGTCTGCTTGAGCGCGCGGATGATGAGATCGCGCTCGAGCCGGCTCATCGCCGCCTTCACCTGCTCCTTGAGCCCGTCGCCCTCGGAGGTGGGGCCGTGATCGGACGTCTCGGTCGCCGCGAGCGAGGCCCCGATCACCGCGGGCGGCGGCGTGGGCGTGCCCCGGCCGAGCGACTCGACCGGCGCCCCGCGCAGCTCGTAGGCCAGATCGTCGAGCCGGATCCGCGCGCCGTCGGCGAAGAGGAGCGCGCGCTCGATCACGTTCTCGAGCTCCCGGATGTTGCCGGGCCACCCGTAGTTGTTGAGCCGCTCCATCGCCTCGGGCTCGATGCCCTCGACGTTCTTCTTGAGGCGCGCGTTGAACTTGTTGATGAAATGCCGCGCGAGGTGGGGGATGTCGCCCCTGCGCTCGCGCAGGGCGGGCAGCGCGATCGGCACCACGTTCAGCCGGTAGAACAGGTCTTCGCGGAAGGCGCTCGCGGCGATCTCCTTCTTGAGATCGCGGTTCGTGGCCGCCACGAGACGCACGTCCACCCGGATGGTCTTGATACCCCCGACCCGCTCGAACTCGCTCTCCTGGAGCACGCGCAGGAGCTTGACCTGCATCTCGTTCGGGATCTCGCCGATCTCGTCGAGGAAGAGGGTGCCCTCGTGGGCGAGCTCGAAGCGGCCGGGCTTGGCGCCGACCGCGCCGGTGAAGGCGCCCTTCTCGTAGCCGAAGAGCTCCGACTCCATCAGATCCTTCGGGATCGCGGCGCAGTTGACCTTGATGAAGGGCTTGTCGCGGCGGCTACTGTTCTCGTGCAAGGCGCGGGCGACGAGCTCTTTGCCGGTGCCGCTCTCGCCGGTGATGAGCACCGTGGTCGGCGTGTCCGCAACCCGCTGGAGGATGGTGTACACGTCGATGATCGGCGGGCTCTCGCCGATGATCCCGAAGCGCGCCGCGCCCTCCTTCGTCGAGAGCGAGGCGGTGGCGATCTCCCGCGTGGCGTCGGAGTTGGCGAGATCGCGCGTGCGGAGCGCCTTCTTGACGATGATCCGCACCTCGTTCTGATCGAACGGCTTGGTGATGAAATCGAAGGCGCCCGTCTTCAGGGCCTCCACGGCGACGTCCACCGTGCCGTAGGCGGTCATCATCACGACCGGGCGGGATGGGTCGTCCCGGAGCGCCGCGCGCAGGAGCTCCATCCCGTCGACCTTGGGCATGCGCAGGTCGGTGATCACCAGGTCGATGTGGTGCTCCTTGAGGAAAGCGAGGGCGACCTCGCCGTCTTCCGCCGCGTGAACGTCGTAGCCGTCGCGGCCGAGCTGGGCCACGAGCACCTTGCGCAGGTTGGCCTCGTCGTCCACGACGAGGATCTGCTTCTTTTCGGGGGGCATCACCCGGGCGAGCCTAGCAGAACCCGGGCGGCGCGAGGGCAGGACGCGGCAGGGAGACGCCGCCGGGGTGCCCGTACGGAGCCCCGGCGGCCCGAGGTCGAAATTTTTCTCGGCCGGCGCGGCGGATCAGTATGCTGGCGGCCCAGCAGTCCACCCCTCGGAGGATCGAGCGCATGCAGGTGCTTCGGTATTGGCATTTCGGGTTCGGCGCAGCGATCGCGCTGAGCGCCGGCCTCGCGTTCGCGACGGATCCGGTCAGCCCCTACCCGGTGTGCACCCGCAAGACCAGCCCCGCCGATCAGGAGGGCGCGAAGGGCGCACACAAGGCCGCGTCGCAGTTCTACGATCGAGGCGACTACGAGAAGGCCATCCGCTACTGGACCGACGCCTACACCTTCGACTGCAACGCCCACCCCGTCCTGATCAACATCGCCAACGCGTACGAGAAGAAGGGCGACAAGGCCTCCGCCATCGTGGCGCTCGAGACGTACCTCAAGCGGGCCGGCGCGGACGCGACGATCGAGGAGAAGGTCAAGAACCTCAAGGCCTCCCTCCAGCCGACGCCGACGGTCACGTCGTCGCCCTCCGCGTCGACGGCCCCGAGCGGCAACGGCGTGACGACCGCGGCCCCCTCGGCCTCGGCCGCGCCGAGCGCGACCCCGCCCGACGCGCCGGTCGGACCTCGTCCCTTCGGCATCACGCCGCTCCTCGTGGCCGGCGGCGGCGGCGTCCTCGCGGTGGTGGGGGCGATCCTCCTCCCCGTCGGCCTCGGCAACATCTCCGGCGCCGAAGAGCTCTGCCCCGGCCGCGTCAACTGCTCCACCGAGGCCGCCGACAAGGGCAACCTCGGGCGAACGCAGGCGGCGGCCGGCGGCGCGCTGCTCGGCATCGGGCTGGCCGCGGCCGCCGGTGGGCTCGCCTGGCAGCTCATCGCCAACAAGCCGAAGCCCCTGCCCGCGAGCTCGGTGCCCCCCAAGGCGAGCATCACGGTCACCCCGACCACCGGGCCTCAGGGCAGCGGGCTCATCGTCTCGGGGACGTTCTGAGCGACGCGAGGCGCTGCGCCCGCGCGCGCTCCTGATCGCGCTCGACGAAGGTGCGATCGAAGCCGAAGGCGCGGCGCAGCGCGACGTGCTCGATCACCAGGGTGGTGCCGAAGAGCAGCGGATCGTCGGTGCTCACCGACACGGGGAGGCCGCGGCGCACCATCTCGCCGATCGGGTGGGTCGAGAGCGATCCAGCGTGGCCGCCGAGCAAGACGTTGCTGATCGGGCATGCCGCGATCGGTCCCTCGAAGAAGAAGCCCTCGGGCGCGCCGCGCATCCCGTGCGCGACGCGATCGGGGCGGAGGAGCTTGAGCGCCGCGCGATGATCGGCCGGCGAGACATGGGGCTGCTCGCCGCTGTGCAGATCGAGGCGCAGGCCGAGCGCGCGGAAGCGGGCGAGCGCGGACGCGAAGAACGACGCCCGGCCCGGCCGCTCCGGGCCGCCGAGGCCGATGCCCACCACGATCGCGTCTCCACGGGCGTCGCGGTTGTCGGCCGAGCCGACGAAGGGGCGGAGCGCCCGGTAGGCCGCGTCGAGATCGGCCTGACCGGCGAGGTGGACGAGGTCGACGATCACCCGCACGTCGATCCCGGGCGCCTCGGCCATCGCCTCGCGCAGGCCGGTCACGAAGGCGCGCAGGCTCTCGCCGAGATCGAGCGGTGGGATCCCAGGCGCGAAGCGGGGCCGGTATACCGAGGTGTCGAGCAGGCTCACGTGGCAGTCGGTCGCCACGATGTGGAGCGCGCGCCGGTGGGCCACGAAGGCCCGCGCGAGGGCCGCGTAGTCGGAGGAGCTGCGGATCCGGGCGATGTTGCCGAGCCAGCGCTCGCCGAAGTCGTGGAAGTCGCGGAACGGTTGTCCCGCCGGCGGCAGGGCCGGGCCGTCGCCGAGCGACGCGTAGAAGCTCCATGGCACCGCGGCCTCGGCGTGGACATGCACCTCGGTCTTGGGCAGCGCGTCGACGAAGCGGGCGAAATCGAGCTCGTCCTCGTCGCGCGGCCCCTCGTCGAGGACGTCGCGGAGCGCCGGGTGGACGGCCACCGGATCGGCCCAGTGTGGGAAGCATTCGAGCCAGGTCTTCATGTCACGCGACCTCACTCCACCGGATCGTCCCACGGGACGCCGTTGCGATCGACGTAGGAGCGCACGGCCACGCCCAGGGTCGGGAAGAAGAACTCGCGGCCGATCTTCTTCTGGAGCCCGTAGCTCTCCAGGCGATCGCGCACCGGGTCCTTCATCTCGGCGAACGCGAACTCGGCGCCGCGCGAGGCGAGCTCTTTGTCGAGCTCCTCGAGCGTCTCGGCCGCGGTGGTGTCGACGTCGGTGATCGGCTCCGCGGCCACGACGACCCAGCGGATCCGGCTCGGCGCGTCGTCGACGGACTCGACGATCCGCGCGCGGAACAGATCGGCGTTGGCGAAGAAGAGGGGCGCGTCCCAGCGGAAGAGGAGCAGGCCCGGCACCTGCGCCGCGCCCGGGTAGCGGGTGATGTCGTGGTAGCCCTTCACGCCGGCCGCGCGGCCGAGGATGGCGTCGTGCGGGCGCCACGCGCGGCGCACGAAGTCGAGGAGCGAGACGGTCACGGCCACCGCGATCCCGGTGATCACTCCGAAGAGGGCGACGGCGAGGAAGGCGATGATCGAGACCAGGAAATCCGAGCGGCGCACGCGGTAGAAGACCCGGAGCGAGGCCACGTCGAAGAGGCGGAGCGCTGCGCCGATCACGACCGCGGCGAGCGCGGCGACGGGGAGGTGCCGCAGCAGGCTCGGGGCCGCGATGAGGAGCAGGGCGATCGCGAGCGCGCCCACCACGCCGGTGAGCTGCGTCCGCGAGCCGGCCGACTCGGCGACCGGGGTGCGCGAGGAGCTGCTGCTGATCGGGAAGCCGCCGAAGAGGCCCGCCGCGAGGTTCGCGACCCCGAGGCCGACGAGCTCGCGGTTCGGATCGACCCGGTATCCGTGGCGGCCCGCGAAGGTGCGGGAGAGCACGCTGGTGTCGGCGAACGAGACGAGGGCGATCCCGATCGAGGCGAGGAACATGGGACCGACGTCGGCGAGCCCGGCGGCGGGGAGCGACGGGAGCGCCACGCCGCGCGGGACATCGCCGACGACGCTGATCTTCGCGTCGAGGCCGAGCCACGCGACGGCGACCGTGGCGAGGACGACGGCGATCAACACGCCGGGGATCCTGGGCGCGAGGGCGCGGAGGGCGAGGATCGTGGCGACGGATCCGCCGCCGATCAGCGCCGCCTCGATCTTGACCTTGCCCGCGAAGATGCCCTGGATGAGGCCGGAGCTGCTCTCCAGGATGTCGGCGGCGCTCACCGAGAAGCCGAGGAGCTTGGGGAGCTGCGTGACGAGCACCGTGAGGGCGATGCCGTTCATGTAGCCGACGCGGACGGGCTTGGAGAGCAGGTCCGTGAGGAAGCCGGCGCGCGCGAGGCCGGCGGCGATGCAGAGCAGCCCGGTGAGCAGGCCGAGCAGCCCCGCGAGCCCCACCGCGCGGCCCGGATCGGCGCCCGCCCGCTCCACCACCGCCGCGGCGATCATCGCGGCCAGCGCGGAGTCGGGCCCGAGCACCATGATGCGCGATGGACCGACGATCGCGTACGCGATGAGCGGGGCGATGGTCGCGTAGAGCCCGGTGACGGGCGGGAGCCCCGAGGCCTCGGCGTAGCCCATCCCCGCGGGGACGAGCACGGCGGTGAGCACGAGGCCCGCCACGACATCGCGGCCGAGCCAGCTCCGCCGGTAGTGCCGCAGCACCCAGAGGCCCGGCAGAAACGAGGCGATCCCCTCCTCCGGCAGCGCCGGGATGCCGACGCCGGCCGCGGAGACCGGGCCAAAGGGCTCCTCGGGAGGAGAGGGAGATCGCGTGGGCAAGGGGATGCGGCGCGCCCCGCCGCGGGGCACTAGCGCTTCTGGAGGGAGTTGATCGAGGCGAGCGCGGCGTCCTTGTGGGCCTTGGTGCCGCGGCTGCTCACCGTGTAGATGAGCAGGATCTGATCGGACGTGCCGGCGTTGACGGTGGCATACCAGATGTACCCACCGGGCCCGCCGAAGTTGCACGAGCCCTCGGCCATGCGCGCGGGGAACCCATCGCGGCCGACGTTGCCGTGCTGCGGAGAGCGCCAGTCGATGCCCGTGACCCCGAGCACCCCGGCCGCGTCCATCAGGCGCGTCGTCGACTCGCCGGGCTGGTTGAAGGTCGTGAACGCGAACACCGCGGCGTTGTCGGGCGATCGGAACACGCCCCAGTCGCCCTTGATGTTCTTGTTCCACCCGGGCGGGCTGAGGAACTTCACGTACGGCCGCTCGCTCGTGATCCACCCGCTGTCGCCCGACGGGCTGCTCCCGGAGCCCGACCCGCTGCTGGCGGTCGAGCCGCTTCGCGCGGCGATGCAGGTGCAGAGCAGGCAGCCGCCGAGGCCCGTCGCGGCGAGCACCGCGATGGCGATCACGATGATCAGCGCGATGTTGGTGCCGCCCTTCTGCGGCGGGGGCTGCATCCCCATGGGCGGACCCATGCCCGGGCCCATTCCTCCGGGCGGAGGGCCGTAGCCTCCACCGCCGGGCGGAGGGCCATAGCCTCCACCGCCGGGCGGAGGACCACCGAACCCTCCACCTCCGGGCGGAGGGCCATAGCCTCCACCACCGGGCGGAGGACCACCGAACCCTCCACCACCGGGCGGCGGGCCGTAGCCTCCACCTCCGGGCGGCGGCCCACCAAACCCACCCCCGGGGGGAGGACCGTAGCCTCCTCCTCCGGGCGGGCCATATCCTCCTCCAGGCGGCACTCCAGGCGGCTGTTGCATCGCGCTAGGGGAGCAGAGGACCGGGGCGCTTCGCAAGCCCGTTGAGCACGTCGGGATCGCAAACCCGTACAGCGTGACCGCATCCCCTTTGCGACCCGCCCGCGGGGCCCTACCCTTGCGCCGTGCCCTTCGCCTCTCCGCCCGGATCCAGCGAGATCGCCCAGTGGGCCGCGATGAGCGGGCTCGGCTACGAAGCCTTCCCCGACGAGCCGTGGTTCCGCCGCTGGGAGCCGCACGACACCATCGCCCCGCCGAGCTTCTTCTTCAACTCGTGCACCTGGATGGCGTCTCCCGGCCATGTCGTCCTGGTCGAGCCCTGGTACGCGGCCGAGGACGCCGAGCCCTTGCAGCGCGCGGTGATGGCCTTCGCCCACCACCCGCTCCTCACGCGCAGGGCCGCGATCCGCGCCGGAGAGCACTTCCTCACGCGCGTCGCGTACCTGGAGAGCCCGCCGCCCCCCACGGTGACGATCGGCGATCCGCTCTGGGATCGCCACGTGACCACGCTCGCCGCCTCTCCGCGCGAGGCCGAGGCCGCCTTCCACCCGCGCCTGCGCAAGCTGATCGCCGGCTGGGGCTTCTCCGGCCACCTGGAGATGCGGGCCGGGGGTCTGGTGCTCTACTACGCGGGCCTCCACCCGACGCCGACCGGCTACGATCGGCTCTTCCGGATCGTGCGAGCCCTGGTCGACAAGGCGATCGCGCCGTACCCCCAGCGCTGACGCGGCCTGCTCCTCGGCCGTGGTGGACAGGGCCGAGGGTGGGCGGTAGAGGTGGACGAAGAGAGCCATGCCCAAGATCCTGGTCGTCGAGGATGAGCCGGCGATCGCGGAGTCCATCGCCTACTCGCTGCGCCGTGACGGCTTCACCGTCAACGTGGCCCCCACCCTCTCCGCCGCGGAGCGCGAGGTCGCCCACGTCGATCTGGTGGTGCTCGACCTCATGCTCCCGGACGGCAGCGGCTTCGATCTGATCGGGCAGATCCGCCGCAGCGGCGCGGGCACCGCGGTGATCGTCCTGTCGAGCCGCGACGGCGAGGCCGACCGCGTGGCCGCGCTGGAGACGGGGGCCGACGACTACGTGAACAAGCCGTTCTCGCCGCGCGAGATCGTGGCCCGCGTGCGCGCCGTCCTCCGCCGCGCCTCGCCCCCGGCCGGCGCGCCCCCGGCCCCGAGCGCGGGCGCCCTGCCCCTCAGCGCGGACGAGGCCACGCGGCGCGCCACCGTGCACGGCAAGACGATGGATCTCACGCGCGTGGAGTTCGACCTGCTCGCCTGCATGCTCGGCGCCCCGGGGCGCGTCTTCACCCGCGCCCAGCTCATCGATCGGGTGTGGGGCGACGGCTTTGCCATCACCGATCGCACCGTCGACTCGCACGTGAAAGGCCTGCGCAAGAAGGTGTCGGAGGCCGGGGGCGACGCCGCGCTGATCGAGACGGTGCGCGGCGTCGGCTACCGCGTGACGGATCGGCCCGCGCCGCGCGATCCGGGCAGCGACCTCGCATGACGCGCATGCTCGTCACGGCCGGGATGGCCGTCGCGCTCATCCTGTTCGTCGCGTTCATCGCCTCGCGCCTGATGGGCTCGCGATCGCGCGGGCTGAGCATCCGGATGCAGTTCTTCCTCGCCCTGGCGAGCATCGTGGGCGCCTTCGCGCTCGGCCTCGGCGTGCTCGTCCTCGACCGGCTGGAGGCCCGCACCACGCTCATCTCCGAGGGCGCAGCCAGCGAGGAGGCCGAGGCCATCGCCGCGCTCGTGGGCGGCGAGATCGAGGTGCGCGGGGGGAGCCTCGACGAGGTGGCGCGCAAGTACGCGGCGGCGCGGAGCGATCGGCGCGTGGAGCCGCAGCGGGGCCTCGCCCTGCTCGATCCCTCGGGCGCACCGGTCTTCGCGGCCGGGCTCTCGCCGAGCGAGCCGAACACCGTCTTCGCGACCGCGCCGATCATCGCGCGCGGCAAGGCGGTCGGCGCCGTGCGGATCGTCAAGCAGACCATCGCGATCCGGCGCGCCCTCGCCGACATGGCGCCCTTCATCCTGGCCGTGAGCGTCGTGCTCGGCGTCACCGCCGCCGCCTCCGCCGACTTCATCGGCCGCTCCATCGCCCGCCCGCTCGAGTCGCTCACCGAGTTCGCCGTCCACGTCGCCGAGGGCGAGCGCCGCGCCGTGCCTCCCCCGGCCGCGGGGCGCGAGGTGCAGCGCCTCTCCCGCGCCATCGACTCCATGCGCCGCCAGCTCGAAGGCCGGCCCTTCGTCGAGACCTTCTCGGCCGATCTCTCCCACGAGCTCAAGAACCCCGTGGCCGCCATCCGCGCGAGCGCCGAGGTGCTGGCCGACGGCGCGCTCGACGAGCCCGAAGAGGCCGCGCGCTTCGTCGCCCGCATCCAGGAGGCCACGGGGCGCATCGAGGCCCTGCTCGGCGATCTGCTCTCCCTCGCGCGCATCGAGGCCCGCGGGGTCGAGGACGCCGCGGTGGTCGACCTGAGCGATCTCGTCCAGCAGGCGGCTTCCCGCGCCCGCGATCGCGGCGCGACGATCGAGGTCAAGCGCGCCGCCTTCGCGATGGTCAAGGGCGATCCGAGCTGGCTCGCGCGCGCCGTCGACAACCTGCTCGACAACGCCCGCACCCACGGGCAAGCCGACGAGGGTCCCATCCGCGTGGAGATCGCGCGCGCCGGTGGTCAGGTCACGCTGCGGGTGCGTAACCCCGGCCAGGTGGTGCCTCACGTGCAGAAGCGCCTCTTCCGTCGCTTCGTCACGACGCGCGCCGATCGCGGAGGCACCGGCCTCGGCCTCGCCATCGTCCGCGCCGTCGCCGAGGCCCACAGCGGCTCCGCCGAGTGCACCTCCTTCGGCCCGCCCGAGGTCGAGCTCCGGATCACCCTCCCCGCCGCTTGACACGGCGCGGCAGGCCCTACCATCCGCGAAAAGCCCGCAATTCGTGCCGTTTTCCCGTCAGCGACCGAGGTCTTTGCCCGCGCGCCCTGGACGCGGGAGAGGATTCTCCACAAAAGCTCCATGCTCGCCCCGCGCCACCGTAGAAGAACGGGCGCATAGTCGGACTGTCGAATGAACAACCCCACCCTCCCCCGGCACATCGCGATCATCCTCGACGGCAACGGCCGCTGGGCCGCCCAGCGCGGCCTCCCCCGCACCGCGGGCCACGAGCAGGGCGCGAGCGCCGTGCGCCTGGCCGTGCGGAGCTGCTGCGATCGCGGCATCGAGACGCTGACGCTCTACGCCTTCAGCGTGAACAACTGGTCCCGCCCGAAGGACGAGGTGGACGCGCTGATGCGCATCTGCACCGAGTTCGCCGACGGTGAGCGCGAGGACCTCGTGCGCCGCGGCGTGCGCGTGCAGATCGTCGGCGAGCTCGACGACGTGCCCACGAAGACACGGAGGTCGATGGACCGCCTCGTCGAGGAGACCGCCTCCGGCACGAAGATGACGCTGGCCCTCGCCCTCAACTACGGCGGCCGCCGCGACATGGTGAACGCCATGCGCGCCCTCGCGGTGCGCGCCCGCGCCGGCCTCGTCATCCCGGAGGAGATCACCGAGGAGTCGCTGCGCTCCTACCTCACCACGAGCCCCCTGCCCGACCCCGATCTCATCATCCGCACCGGCGGCGAGCGCCGCCTCAGCGACTTCCTCCTCTTCGAGTGCGCCTACGCCGAGCTCTACTTCGCCGAAGAGTTCTGGCCCGACTTCAGCGAGGCGACGCTCGACGACGCGATCGCCGCGTACGGCCGCCGGCAGCGCCGCTACGGACGCACCAGCGCGCAGCTCGCCGCGGGCTGAGGTCCACGCGCGCGAGCGCTTTCGGCCGCACAGGGGCGCGCGCCCCTGGTAGGGTGCGCGCCTTCATGCGCCCGCCCATCGATCTCCCTTACTTCGACGTCCTCCTGGAGGGCCTGAGCCAGGAGCGGCCCCACCTCGTCCAGGGCTTCAGCCGGCATGTCCACTGGGGCTACTGGGGCGAGGGCGATCGCGCCGACGGCACGCTCGCCGACTTCGTCGAGGCCGCCGAACGCCTCACGCGCCGCGTGTGCGAGGCCGGCGAGGTGAAGGACGGCCAGCGCATCCTCGACGTCGGCTGCGGCCTCGGGGGCACGGTGGCGAGCCTCAACGAGCACCTCCACGATGTCGCGCTCACGGGGCTCAACATCGATCCTCGCCAGCTCGAGCGGTGCCGCGAGACGGTGCGCGCCCGCCCCGGCAACACCGTCACCTTCCGCGAGGGCGACGCATGCCAGATGCCCTTCGACGACGCGTCCTTCGACGTGGTGCTGGCCGTCGAGTGCGCCTTCCACTTCCCGAGCCGCGCCCGCTTCTTCGCCGAGGTGCGCCGGGTGCTCCGGCCGGGCGGCCTGCTCGCCTTGTCCGACTTCATGCCGAGCCGCCTGGGCGAGCCGCTCCTCCACGTGCAGGACCTGCTCTTCGGCGACTACATCCGCAAGGTCGTGGGCCCGACCGATCTCAGCGTCACCCTGCCCCGCTACAAGGCGATGGCCGAGGCCGAGGGCCTCCGGCTGCTCCACGAGGAAGACATCACCAAGAAGACGCTCCCGACCTACCCTGTGCTCCGGCGTGTCACACCGGACACCGGCGTCAACGAACGCACCGCCTGGTGGGGCGTGAGCGGGATGGAGTGGCTCGGCCGGCTCGACCTCCTGAAGTACATGATCCTCTCGTTCGAGCGCACCGCCGGCGACAGGTGAGATGAGCTCGCTGCGCGTCGCCCATGTCCTGCGCAAGTACGACCCCGCCGAGTGGGGCGGCACCGAGACGCATGTCGTCGCCGTCACGCGCGGGCTCGTCGCGCGCGGCGTCGGCGCCGAGGTGCATGCGCCCCGCGGCCCGACCGCGCCCGATCGCGCGCTCGCCCCGGGCGTCGAGCTCCGCCGCTACCGCGCCTTCCTCCCCTTCGTCGGCGACGCCGCCCAGCGCCGCGGCCTCATCGCCAACGCCGGCAACATCGCGTCGATCGACGAGCCGCTCCGCCTCTTCCGCGACCGGCGCATCTCGCTCGCCCACACCCACACGCTCGGCCGGATCGGGGGCGCGGTCCGCACCGCGATGCGCCTGAGCGGCCGGCCCTACGTCGTCTCCATCCACGGCCTGCTCCTCGCCGAGCAGAAGCTCGTCGCCGACGCCACCGAGAAGCGCCACCGCGGCCTCGTCGATCTCGGCAGCCCCCTCGGCGCGCTCCTCGGCGCGCGGCGGGTGATCGACGACGCGGCGCGCGTCATCACCTTCAACGAGGACGAGCGCAGGGCCCTCGCCGCGCGCGTCGGCGATCGCGCGGTGCGGATGGATCACGGCGTCGACGTGGCGCGCCTCGCGCAGGGCGACGCCGCGCGCGCCAGGCAGCGCTTCCCGATGCTCGGCGACGCCCCCGCCGTCACCCTGGTCGGGCGCATCTGCCACCAGAAGAACCAGGTCCTCGCGGTGCGCGCCTTCGCCCGCGGCGCACCGCCGGATCACCACCTCTGCCTGGCCGGCGCCGAGACGGACACCGGCTACCGCGCCGAGGTCGAAGAAGAGGCGCGCGCCCTCGGCGTCGAGCGCCGCGTCCACCTGCTCGGCAACCTCGATCCGAACCGCGAGATCCCGGACCTCTTCGCCCGATCGACGCTCGTCATCGTCCCCTCGACCCACGAGTCCTTCGGCCTCGCCGTGCTCGAAGGCTGGGCCGCCGACAAGGCCGTGCTGTTCCCGCGCCATACCGGCCTCGCGGACATCGCCGCCGCCCTCGACGACGACGCCGCGGTGCTGCCCTCGCTCGACGAGGCCGCCTGGATCGAGGCGATCCGCCACTTCCTCACCGACGCCGGGGCGCGGAGGGCCGCCGCAGACGCGGGTCAGGCCTTGATCCGCCGCCGATTCGGCTGGGACGTGGTCGTCGACAAGCTGATCGCGCTCTACGAGGACGTGCTCGCCGAGCCGAGGCGGCGCTAAGAGCGGCGCTCGCTAGGACCGCGCCCGCTCGGGCGTGGCCATCGGCGCCTCCGGCCGGCCCGACGCGCGAGGCGGCTCGCTGCGCTCCCAGAACGCGTCCACGTCGCCGACCCGATCGGCCAGGCTGAGCAGCTCTTGCCCGATCCCGAGCAGCACGAAGCCGATCTTGTCGCTGCGGCCGAGGCGCACCGGGAGCGACGAGAAGCCGAGCGCCGAGTGCTCGCCGGATCGCACGAGCACGAGCACCCGGTCGGCCTCGCGCGCGGCGCGGCGGAGCGCGGGCGCGGCGGTGGTGGACGGCAACGTGATGAGCGCCGGCGCGTCGGCGCGGCGGGGCGACGGAGGCGCGGGCGCGGCCGCAGGCGGCGCGGGAGCAGGCGCGGGCGCCCCCTTCTTCTTGCCGCCCTTCCCCTTGGCCTCGGGCTTCGGCGCGGCGGCCTTGGGCTCCTCACGCGCGAGCCCGAAGCGCCGCGCGAGCGCGTCCACGGCGGGCTCTTCTCCGGGACCGAGCCCGAGGAGCAGCGTCGTCCCCGACGAGGCGCGGAGCCACGGCGCGAGGTCCGCCACCAGATCGTCGAGCGCCTTCTCTTCGCGGGGATAGGGCGACGTGGCGAGCACCGGCCCCTGCCCCCAGAACGACAGCTCGTCCCCGGTGCACACGCGCAGCCCGCGCACCGCGCGCAGCAGGACGACGATCGACGACAGGAGCAGGCCGATCACCGGCCCGAGCGCCGCGACCAGGGTGCGCCGCGACTTGGAGGGGATCATCGGCACCTTCGCCGGGGCGAGCACGCGGAAGGTGCGGGGCGGCGATCGCGACGCGTCGCGAGCCTTGGCGAGCTGCTCTTCGAGATCGCCGAGGTGCTTCTCCGCGACGCGCAGCGCGGAGAGCTTCGTCGACGCCTCGCCCTCGATCTTCGAGAGCTTGTCGATCATCGCCTGCGCCGAGCTCAAAAGCTCGGTGTAGGCCGTCTCGCGCTTGAGCGCCGCCTCGCGCTGCGCGTTGGCCTCGGTCAGCCCCTGCTTGGCCGACTCCCACTGCGGGTTGCGCCCCACCGTCCGCTCCGCCGGCCCCGCCTTGGGGGCCTCGGCGATGCGTTTCTCGAGCGACGCGATCTGCGCCTCGAGCGCCTTGACGCGCGGGTGATCGTCCGAGAGCTGCGCCTTGAGCGTGGACAGCTCGGCCTTGGCCTCGGCGAGCTTGCGCTGGTCGGGCAGCACCTCGGTCTCGTTGAGCACCGTCGTCGGCTGCTGCGCCAGCGCCGCCTTGCGCAGGGCCTCGGCGCGCGCGAGCTCCGCCTGCGACTCGGCCCGCGCGATGTCGGCCTGCGACCTCAGCTTGGCCGCCTGCTCGATGGCGGCCTGCGTCTCCGCCGGCAGATCGGCGATCCCGTGCTCGGCGCGGAAGGCGTCGTAGTCGCTCCGGGCCTTGCTCACCGCCGCCCGCGCCTCGGCCACGCTCGCCTCGAGCTCTCCCACCTGGGCGAGCAGGTGCCGCCGCTCGACCTCGATCCGGTTGTCCAGGAAGACCTGCGACGTCGTGTCGGCGAGCTTCGCGGCCTCCTCGGCGTCGTTCGCCTTGGCCTTGATCGTCACCACGTTGGACTCGCTCGACGAGACCACGTCGATCCGCTGGCCGAGCGACTCGAGCGTCGAGGTGATCGCGAGCTTCTCGCGGACCTTCTCGAGGTTCCCGGGGAGCTTCACGCTGTCGAGCACGGTCTTGAGCTGGCGCGCGTCGTCCTCGCCCCCCGTGGTCTTCTCGGGCGCCCACTGGAGGATGATCTGCGCCTCGAACTCGCGCTTCACCAGCGTCTTGGCGGCCACCACCCCGGC
Organism: Byssovorax sp.; assembly: GCA_046351295.1. Taxonomy (GTDB): domain Bacteria; phylum Myxococcota_A; class Polyangia; order Polyangiales; family Polyangiaceae; genus JAXLYT01. The sequence goes on along the minus strand of JAXLYT010000003.1, from coordinate 51,124 downwards.
GGCGGCGCTCACCAGCGTCGCGACGGCGAGGGTGCGAACGTTGCGCCGCAGGGCGACCAAGAGGCGGCGCGGATCGAGCGCAACGCCTGCGCGCGCCGGCGCCCCGGGAGGCACGGGCGCCGCGCGCGTCGCCGGCGATCCGGCCTTGATGTCCTCGGGGTCGAACAAGGGGGCCTCGTGCTCCGTCGGGCCGTCGTCTTATCATAGCGCACCATGGCCGGACGCCCCAACAACCCCGCCGGATCGGGCCACCCCGAGGAGCGGCCCCGGCTCGCCCGGTCTCCTCGGTCTCCCCGGTCACCTCGTTCTCCTCGCGCGGCCGCGGCGTCCCGGTTCGCCGCCGCGCTCGTCGCGCTCCTCGCGTGCGCGGCGTGCAGCGCCTCGCTCCCGCCTTCCCCCGCGCAGCCGCAGGACGACCCCGCCTTCGCCGAGCCCGCCGCCGTCGAGCTCCCCGGCATGCCCAACGACGCGCCCGCTCCGTACGTCATCCTCCCCGGCGACGTCCTCCACCTCCACACCACGTCGGTCGATCCGATCGACATCCCCGACGCGGAGGTCGACCCGACGGGTCGCCTCCACGTCCCGCTCGCCGGCGAGGTCGACGTGGGCGGCGTGAAGATCAGCGAGGCCGAGAAGCGCGTGGAAGAAGCCCTCCACCCCCACGATCGCTTCGCCCGGGTGATGCTCTCGGTGACGAAGCCCGCGGGGCAGCGGGCCACAGTGCTCGGCGCCGTCAGCCACCCCGGTTCGTTTGAGGTCAAACCGAACCTCCGCATTGCCGAGCTCCTGGCCCAGGCCGGCGGGCTCAAGACCATCGAGGCCGAGGGCGAGTCGATCGAGGTGGCGGACCTCGACGCCGCCCGCGTCGTCCGCGAGGGCACGGCCCTCCCCGTGAGCCTGCCCCGCGCGGTCCAGGGCGACCCGCTCCACAACGTGCGCCTGCACGCGGGCGACCTGCTCTACGTGCCCCCGGCGCGCGGCCGCCGCGTGGTGGTGCTCGGCGAGGTGCGCTCCCCCAAGGTCGTCTCCTTCCGCCGCGGGCTCCGCCTCTCCGAGGCCCTCGCGATGGCCGGCGGCACCACCAAGGACGCCGACGACGCCGACGTGCGCGTCATCCGCGGGCCCCTCTCCGCGCCCCGCGTCTACCGCGCCGATCTCAAGGCCCTCGTCGCCGGCAAGGCCGGCGATGTCGAGCTCGCCCCGGGCGACGTGGTCTTCGTCACCGAGCACTGGTTCGCCACCGCCACCCAGCTCGTCAACCGCCTCACCCCGACCCTCGCCGCCGCCGGCGTCGCCGCTGCGCTCATCAAGCCCTGATCACTTGCTCCGGGTCGCCGGCTGCCCTTCGAGGCCGAGCGACGGCCGCACCGGGTACGTCGCCGCCGTCGCGCCGAGCAGCACGTGCAGCAGGAACAGGAGCGGCGTCTGCCGGTACTCCCACTCCGTGAAGCTCTGCGCGAACGCCCCGCACAGGCCGAAGAACACGCCCGTGCCGAAGCGCGATCGCAGCGAGGGCGAGCGCTTCCAGAGGAAGCTGCCCGCCATGACGAGCCACGCGACCCACACCACCCCGAAGAGCAGCACGCCCGGCCACCCGGTCTCGCCGAGCGTGATGGCGTAGAGGCTGTGCCCCGGCGGCGCATGCGCGTCGTCGATGTGCGAGTGCGCCGGGATGCGGATCTTGTCCGGCGGGCGCTCGTCCGGCCCGGGATAGGGCACGTAGTAGAGCTCGACCAGCGGCCCGTAGTGCGCCGACACGCAGTACGACCAGTTGTTGAGCCCGCAGCCGAGCGCGTGATCCTTGACGATCATCTTCGCGAGCGTGAGGTACACCCCACGCCCCTCGTAGATCTTGCCCTGGTACTCCTTCTCGATCGCCCCCTCCGACGCGAAGCGGGCCTCGAAGGCGCTCCACGTCTTGGCCACCACCGCGGCGGCCACGATGATCACCCCGAAGGCGATCCCCACCTTCTTCGCGGTGATCTTCAGCGATCCGCAGGTGACCCCGACCCCGAAGAGCAGCAGCCCCATGGTGACGAGGCCGTTGCGCGACACCGTGAAGAGCACCGAGATCGGCCCGAGCAACGAACCTATCGTGGCCATCCGCTTGAGCCGAGGATCGGTGTCCGAGAGCGCGATCGCGAGCAGGACCGGCACCCCGATGAGGTTGTACATCGAGAGGCTGTTCGCGTGATCGAGCGTCCCCTCCGAGCGGCTGTGCCCGTGGACGAAGCGCATGTACGCCGCGGCGAGCCACTCGTAGGCGATCGCGGCGCCGAGGGCCCAGGCGATGACCCGCAGGTGGTGGTCGCTCTTGACGTAGTAGGCCACGGTGACGAACACCATGACGGCCCGGATCATCTTCGTGAGCTCGAAGACACCGAAGAGGTGCGGGTCGCTCGCCAGCACGTTGAAGGCGTTGTACGCGACGAACGCGAGCATCGCGTAGAGCACGGGCGACCGGGGGCCGGGCGCGCCGGGGCGCCGGGTCCGGAGCTCGGCGAGGAGGATCATCATCCAGACGAGATCGAGCCAGCAGAGCTCGATGCCGCGCGTCGTGCCCCGGTACCACTCGCGGCTCAGGAAGTTGATCGCCTGGAGATCGAAGCGCGTCGTCCCGAGGAGGAGCGTGAAGGCGAGCGCGTCCTTGATCCATGGGCGGCGCGCGGCGAACGACGCGCCGATCGGCACCACCACGAGGACGGCGAACATGAAGACGAAGTGCTTCAGCTCCATGCTCTGGGCTCGATGAGCAGGATTAACGGCCGGGCCCTGCGCCAGGGTCAAGCGATTTAATGCCCGAGCGAAGGGGCGGCGATGGACGCCCGCGCACCCCTCGGCTACCCCTGATCGTGGATGCCGCTGCGCGATCGCCTGCCCTCGCTCTCGACGCTGAAGCTGCTCCTCGAACAGCGCGCGCGGAGGCTCGTCCGCCCGGCCCGCCTCGGCACCCTCCGGCGCACGAGCCCGCTCAGCGACGCGTGGGGCTTCGACCGGGGCACGCCCATCGATCGGCACTACATCGATCGCTTCCTCGGAGCGCACCAGCAGGACATCCGCGGCCGCCTGCTCGAGGTCCGCGACACTCGCTACGCCGAGCGCTTCGGGCCGCCCGACGCCCCGGTCGACGTGCTCGACATCGACCCGGAGAACTGGCGCGCGACGATCCTCGCCGACCTCGCCGCGGCCGACGCGATCCCCTCCGAGCGCTTCGACTGCTTCCTCCTCGTCCAGACGCTCCAGTACATCCGCGACGTGCCGGCGGCGCTGCGCCACACCCGGCGCATCCTCCGCCCGGGGGGCGTCGTCCTCGCCGTCGTCCCCGGTGTGCAACGATCGGATCCAGCGTACCTCGACGGTGACTACTGGCGCTTCACCCGGGCCTCGTGCCAGGCCCTCTTCGGCGAGGCCTTCGGCGCCTCCGCCGTGACGGTCACGCCGTACGGCAACGTCCTGTCGTGCATCGCCTCGCTCTCCGGCCTCGCCGCGCAGGAGCTCCGCCACGACGAGCTCACGACGAGCGATCCGAGCTTCCCCGTCTACCTCTTCGGCGTCCGCGCCGAGTACGCACGCCCGACGGCTGACGATGCGGGTGCTCCTGGTCTCGAACCTGTACCCGCCGGACGTGCTCGGGGGCTGCGAGCTGCTCGCCCGCGACCTCGCGAAGAGCCTTGAGCGCGCGCGGACCACGAGGTGACGATCCTCGACCGGCTCAGGCGGCGTGGAGCGCGAGGGCGAGACCATCTACCGGACGCTGCGCCTGTCGCGGCCGTTCCGGGAGCGCGCCGCTGGCCGTCGGCTGCGCCTGGCCCGCGGCCGCGCAGCTTCGCCTCGCCGTGCGCCGCTTCCTGCGCGAAGCGCGCGCCCCGACGTGGTGCTCGGGATGAGCCAGCGGCGCGCTCGACGCAAGCGCTGCGGGCCCTCGGCGAGCGAAGATCCCATCGTCCTCACCGTCAACGACGACTGGCCCGCGGCTTACTGCCCGCCGCCCGCGCGCGGCATGCTCGGCCGCTCCGCGCACTCGTCGATCACCGGCTGCTCGCCACCAAGACCTTCCGCGGCCTGTCGATCGCGCAGGTCATCTACCTCTCGGACGCCGTCCGCCGGGCGCATGCTCGGCGCCGGCGCGCCCTTGCCCACGGGCGTCGTCGAGCCGCAGGGCGTCGACCTCTCCGTCTTCTCCCCGCGCGCCCCTCGCCCGATGCGCGCCGCGCCCTGATCCTCGTCTGGGCGCCTCCACCCGAGCAAGGCACCCGAGGCCGCGATCGACGCCCTCGGCGAGCTCGCGCGCCGCGGGGTCGAGGCCGCGCTCACCTTCGCGGGCGAGGCGAGCGATCCGGCCTACGCCGCCGGGCTGCGGGAACGCGCCGAGGCGCAACGCATCGCATCCAGGATCACCTGGCTCGGCAAGGTCGCCCGCGAGGCGCTGCCGGACCTCTACCGCGGCGCCGACGTGCTCTTCTTCGCCTCGCTCCTCGAGCACGAGGGGCAGGGGCTCACCTACCTGGAGGCGATGGCCTGCGGCCTGCCCGTCATCGCCTCGCCGAGCGGTGGCGCGCGCGAGTTCCTCGATCGCCACCCGATCGCGCGCCGCGCCGCCCGCTGCGACGGCCCCGCGTTCGCCGACGAGCTGCAAGCGCTGCTCGCCGACCCCGACGCAGCGCGGGACCTCGTCCGCCGCGCCCTCGACGCCGTGCGCGCCCACGCCTCGCTCGACGCCTACGTGGGCGCGGTCGAGCGCGAGCTCACCGCAGCGGCGCGCGCGGCCGGCGTGAGCCGAGCAACCGGAGCGCGCTGAGCGCCTCGCGCGAGAGCTGCCCGAGGCCCGGGGGCGGCCGATCGCGCAGGTGGCGCACGGTGTTACCCACCGTCAACGACGTGCGCGATCGCAGCGCCTGCGCGAGCGCGCGGACGACCGGGTGCGGCTCGGGGTCGTCCCAGAACATCCAGTGGTGCAGCACGATCACCGCGACCTCGGCCCCCGCGGCGAGCTTCTCGATGATCGCCGGGACATCCTCGGGGCGGGTCTTGTCGGAGATCTTCCCGCCCCGGTGGCGCACGAGGAAGCTCTTCCCCACCCGGAAGGCCTCGCGCTGTCCGAGCCGCTCGAGGAAGAACGCAGGCCACGCCGAGAGCGGCAGGCGGGCGCGATCGATCCAGCCGGTGGACACCAGATCGAAGGCCGCGGTCGCCGCCTGGACGGCCCCCGCCGAGAGCCGATCCCACGGGGGCACGAAGCCGGCCGGCCGCCGCCCGAGCGCCCTCTCCATGATGCGCAGCCCGCGCGCGATCCTCGCCTCCGCCTCGCCTCGATCGAGCGCGCCGAACTCCGTCCCTTCGCGGATCCTCCGGTGCGAGAGGCCGTGCACGAAGACATCGGCCAGGCCCTCGTTCTCCCGCAACCAGGCCGAGAGCGGCGTGTCCCACGCGAGCTCGACGGTGCGATCGCAGTCCTCGCTCTGCTCGTCGAGGAAGCGCTCTCGCCGGCCATCGGGGGCGCGCGTGTCGAGCGCCACCTCGGGCACCACCGAGAAGCTCACGGGGACGCCCGCGTCGAAGAGCGGCGCGTAGGCCCGCGCGAGCCGCTCGGGCCTCGTCGTCGCGTTCGGATCGTCGTCGCGGACCAGGAAGATCGTCATCGCCTCACCCCGCCGCGGGCGCGGCGCTCGCCTCCGGCTTCTTGAACACGAAGCTCCAGCCCACGTGATCGTTGTGCTCCTTCACCGAGGGGCCCGCGCCGCGTCCCGTCCAGCCGTCGACACGATCGAGGGTGGCGGCCACGAGCTGGAACCAGGCGTGGTACGCGAGGCTCACGCCGGGGATGCGCCGTAGCGGGTTCTCGCGGGAGCGGTTCGACCAGTACCAGTGGAGCAGCGTCCCCCACTCGCCGCCGATCGACCATACCTCGGCGAGCGACAGGCCGGCCTGCTCGCCGAGCGCCCGGAGCCCCGACTCGGTGTAGCGAAAGAAATCGTACGGGAAGCCGTGGGTGCCGATGTACTGCGGCGCGACCCCGAAGAGGACGCCGCCCGGCTTGAGCACCCGCGCCGCCTCGGCGAAGAACACCCACGGCCGCGAGAGGTGCTCGATCACCTCGACCGCGCAGATCGCGTCGACCACGCCGTCCCGGAAGGGCAGCGCGTGGCAGTCGGCGAGCAGATCGGTCGGGCCGTAGATGGACACGTCCATCGCCACCACCTCGCCGAGCCGCTCGAGCTGGGCCCGGTAGTACTGCTCGCACGCGCCGACATCGACGACGAGACCGGGCCGCGGGAGGTACGTCTTCACCCGGTCGACGAGGAGCGGGATCTGGGTGTTGTCGTCGGCGAAGATCCTCACGGTGGTGGCCGCCCGGAAGCGATCGGCGAGGCCGGCGAGGCCCGAGCGCGTCGATCCGGTGCGCTCCACGGCCTGGCTGTGCACCACCGCGTTGTGCTTGGCGGGCACGGGCGCGATGTCCATGAGCACCGGGCGGCCCTCGTAGGTCGCGTAGGCGCGCCCGCAGGCCGTGCACGCGAGGGGCTCGGGGGCGAGCGTTCCGCCGCAGGAGATGCAGCGGTAGAGGGGTAACAGCGAGGGGCGGTGGAGGGTCATGATCGGCATGCTCCTGGGGCGGAAACATGGGTGAATCGACGAGGAAATCGGGTCACGGCGATCCTCCTCGGCGCGCGCGGAGGACCAGCAGCGCCGCGGCGCCGCACCCGGCGAGGGTGGCGATCACGCAGGCCGCGAAAGAGGCGCCCGCGCTCGGCGGGAGCACGGCGCGCAGCGCGAGGCCCGCGCCGAGCGACGCCGCGCCGGCGAGCAGCGACGGCAGGTACGTGACGAGGACGGCGCTCCACGGCCAGGCGAGCAGCCGCCGCGCGCCGCGCCACGTCATCGCGCAGGAGATCACGTTGCCGGCCACGGTGCCGCCGGCCACGGCCCACACCCCGAAGTGGCTCACGCCGGCGATCGAGATCGCGACGTTGACGATGCACCCGGTGCCGATGGGGATCGCCCCCTCCCACGCCGTGCGCCCGCCGAGCGTGAGCGCCGAGGCCGCGATCTCGTAGGTCGACGCGAGCGCCGAGGCGAGGCCGAGGAGCTGCAAGGCGGTCAGCGTCACCGACCCCTCGGCGGCGGGCCCGGCCCAGAGGACGAGCAGCGGCTGCCCGTTCACCGCGAGCGCCGTCAGCCCGGCCGTCACGAGCGCGCCGAGCAGCCCCGTCCCGAAGCGCACGGCCTGCCCGCGGGCCTCCGCGTCGCCGAGGCGCGGCACCATCGCGGTGCTGGTCTGCTTGGCCAGGGTGAACGACTGCTCCACGGCGCGCGACGCCACGCTGTACCCGGCGACGATCGGGAGCGATCCAGCGCTCGCGAGGATCAGGATGTCCGCGCGCGTCCCCGCGGCGAGCACGAGGTTGAGCGCGAGCGTCGCCGCCCCGTCGCGCAGCGCGTCGCGGAGCTCGGCCCGGCTCGACCAGCGGCGCGGGCCGAGCGGGATCTCGGGATCGATCGAGCGGGCGAGGCGCCGGCACATGCCGGTCTCGACGAGCGACGAGGCCAGGAGCCCCAGCGCAGGCGCCATGAGCGAGGGCATCATCCACAGGCCGAGGGCGGTCACCAGCACCTGCGCGAACGACGCCATCATCCGCGCGCGGGCGAGGCCCCCGATCGCGCCGCGCACCAGCGCGAAGCCGCGGAACGGGCCGCCGAACGCGCCCACCAGCCCCGCCGGAAAGGCGATGAGCATGGCGTGGGCCATGTCGCGGAGGAGCGCCGGTGACGCGCCGGGCAGATCGAGCAGCAAGGGGTACGCGAGGATCGCCAGCACCGGCCCGACCACCACGATCGCGAGCAGGGCGAGGCCCACGGCCCGCCGCCCGAGCTCGGGCTCCGCGCGCACCGCCGCGGCCCGGTGCACCACCGTCGTCAGACCGAGGTCGCTCATCCCGAGCAGGAAGCTCGACGTCCCGACCAGCGCCCAGGCGCCGAGGCCGTCCGCGCCGAGCCGCCGGGAGATGAGCGGGATGGTGAGCAGGCCGGCGATCGCCACCGCCGCGTGGCGGCCCATCGCGGCCAGCACGTCGAGCGACATCCGACCGGCGAGCGAGCGCGACCCCGCGGGCGGCCGGCCCTCGGGGCCGTCCGCTTCCATCGGCGAGCCCTGCTCGGAGAGCGTCACCGGGATGCCGCGCCTTCCGCCTTCACGCCGGGCTCAATGGGTGACGATAAAAGCGTCGAGAGGACCGCGAAGCCAGGGAGGTCGACCGAGGAATCCTCGGCGATTTTGAGGGAGACCGACCGACGATTCGCGGACCGAACAGCTTCTATCTTCACCTCTTCAGCGCGCCTCCCGCGTCCCGGCGCCGCCGAGCTGCTCGAGCACGATGCGCTGTCCCTTGCCGATGTCGGTGTCACCCCGCGCCCTCCGCCGCTCACCGTGCCTGTGCCCCGCGAAGTAACCGGCGTGGTACGCCGCCCGCCGCACCGGCGAGGCGAGGAGCCCGCCGAGATCGCGCGCGCCCAAACAGTAGAGGGCGTCGCGCGCCGTCGCGCCGATCACCCGCCGCACGAGCCCACCGACCGAGTCCGCGCCGCCGTGGATGAACGCGTCGGCCTCCCCCTCGATGAAGCGGCGCCCGTACATCTCCTTCAAAGTGTAGTTGTGGGAGTGCATCACGATCGCCGAAGAGACATAGCGTATCACGAGCCCGTTCCGCCTTGCCCAGAAGCCCCACTCCGCATCTTCGGAGCCCCAGGCATCGGTGTAGAAGGGGTGTTTCTCCCACGCGCTCCGCCGCATCGCGGCGAGGGGGAGCGAGTAGGGCATGAAGGAGGGCGCCGGGCCGTGCTCCGGGAAGCTCGTCGCGTAGTCCCGCCTCACCCACCCGTGGGCCTCGGGCCGCGGGATCTGGCGCGCGAAGGCCGCGTCCACCGCGGGATCGTCGAAGGCCGCGATCAGGCGCGCGAGCGTGTCGGGGGAGAGCGGGACGACATCGGAGTTCTGGAACACCACGAGATCGCCGTCGGTGCGCGCGATCGCGGCGTTGAGAACCGACCCGGGCACGTAGCTCTTCGCCGGGATCTCGACGATCTTGGCGGGGTGGCGGCGCACCATCTCGAGCGTCCGATCGGTCGATCCGGAGTCGACGACCCAGAGCTCGAAGTCCTTGTAGCTCTGCGCGAAGAGCCCGGCGAGCGCCTGGTCGATCACCCAGTCCGAGTTCTTCGACCGCATGATGATGGAGACCTTCACCGGGCCTGCTCCCCGCGATCGCTCGTGCCGAGATCGCTCCTGTCGAGATCGCTCATGAAGACCGTCTCCCGCGCTGCCACGAAATCGAGGATACGCCCGAAGCTCCGGAAGTTGTCGGCGAGGTAGAGGGTGATCGGGTGGATGATCATCGTGGAGACGGCGCCGCGCGCTTCGTTGGTCCTCAAACAATCCAGCACGAGGTCGGTCCACTCCTCGACGTGGTACGACGCGGGACCGAAGTCGTCGGAGAAATGGTAGCGCCGCTGCCATTGCGCGACCCAGGCCGGCGTGCGCTCCGCGTGGTAGAGGTGCTCGTGGTCGGGGATGACGTTGAGAGGCACGTTGAAGAGCCCGGCGGGGTGCCACTCCGGGCCCGTCGAGGCGGCCTTCACCCCGTCGGAGCAGAAGCGGATCCCCTCCGCGGCGAGCGCGGACTCGGTGTGCGGCCCGTGCATGTACATGTGGTTGCGGAAAGCGCGGATGGTCCGGCCGGCGCGGCGCCGGATGATGTCGCGCGTGAGCCGCGCGTCGAGGCGCTGTACCCAGGCCGGCCCGTTGTAGCTCCCGAGGAGCTTCTTGCTCGCGCGGTGGAAGAGCTCGGGCGTGAGGCAGGAGACGTTGTGGCCGCCGATCTCGACCTGCTCGCTCGCGCAGATGGGCGCGAGATCGGGCCACTCTTCCAGCACGAGGCGCCCGGAGACGAAGAAGGTGACCTTGACCCCGGCCTCTTCGAGCATGCGCAGGTACCGCGCGGCGACGCGCACCTCGGGCACGTCGCTGTGCCGCTGGTTGCCCGTGCCGAGGCTCGTGTGGTGGATGTCGCCGGTCAGGCAGATCATGAGGGGACCTCAGCCCCGCCGAGGGCGAGGCGCTCGGCGACGGCGTTGAAGTTACTGTCCCCGTGCTCGCCCCACCGCTCGAGGTACGCGCGCCGGAGCGAGGCGACCGAAGCGTCGGGGGCGCCGACGATCCGCGCGGCGAGATCGCCGAAGCGCGCGCGGGCGCCCTCGTAGAGGACCGCCGGGAAGGCGACGCCGAGGTTGTTCTTCGGGCCGTTGCATGCGAGGCCGAGCTCGACGATGTCGCCCGGCAGGGCGCGGCTCGCGCGGAGGCTCGACAGCAGGTTCTTGCCCTTGCGGGCGAGGGCGCGCGGCGAGCGCGGAGACGCGACGAGCGCATGCCGGAGCGCAAGCGCGGGGTAGCCCTCCCAGCCGAGCGCGGGGACGCCGAGCGCGGAGACGCCGAGGCGATGCGCCTCGAAGCGGAGGTGGATCGGCTCCACCGCGGCCTCGACATCGTCCATGAAGGCCCCGAGATCGCGGGACAGGTAGTCGGCGTAGCGCGGGCGGAAGCGGAACGAGAGCGCCTCCTCGTAGAGCGCGCGGATCGAGGGCGCCACGTCACTGCGGGCGCGCATCCTCCGCTGCTTCTCGAGGTAGCTCGCCTCGTAGTCGCCGATCGCGAAGAGCAGCGCGTCGCCGTAGCCGATGATCGCCTTCATCGCGTGCTTCACGATCGTGCGCCGCGCGTCCTCGCCGAGCGACGGGCGCGTGCCGAGCGACGGGCGCTCGAGCAGCGCGCGGTTGATCACGAGCAGGCTCCCGCGGTTCACGAGGAGCGCCAGCATGTCGGCCGGCTCGATCCGCTCCTTGCGGAAGCGCGACAGCGACGGGACGAGCGAGGCGTCGCCGGCAACGGTCTTGTGCCCGAAGCGCATGTCGAACCACATCACCAGGCAGGGCGAGGTGCGCAGCTTGAGCTCGCCGATCACCCCCGTGTCGATGCCGACCCCGCTCCGCGCGGCGAGCGGGCGGAAGAGCTCGTCGAGCCGGCGCTTGAGCGAGGTGCCCCGGGCGCCCCCGAAGCCGGGCGTGATCAGGAGCAGATCGAGGTTGTTGTGCGGGCGCTCCACGCCGTCGCGCTCCTCGACCCCGCCCTCGCCGCGGCCATAACCGCCGAGCAGCACCAGCGCGCGGTAGTCGCGCCGATCGAGGTGGCGCTCGACCAGCTCGCCGGCCTCGCGCACCAGCGCGGTCACCTCGCGCTCGACGGCCTCGCCCCCGAGCGCGGTGAGCCGACCGAAGCGCCGATCGCTCATCGCGCGCCCTCCCTGGAGAGCTGCGCGAGCTGCTCGAGCGCGGGCAGCAGCGCCGCCAGGTGGTGCTCGGGCAAGAAGCGCCGCCGGTGCGCCTCGACACCGCGGCGCCCTATTTCCTCGGCGAGATCCGGCTCCTCGATCATCCGATCGATCGCCCGCGCCAGCGCGCCGACATCGCCCGAGGGGAAGAACACCCCACCCTCTCCCTCGCGCAACCACTCGCCGATGCCGCCGACATCGGCGGCGACGACCGGCAGCCCATGCGCCATCGCCTCCAGCCCGGAGAGACCGAACGTCTCAGGCGAACGGCTCGGCATCGCGAGGCAGCGCGCGCGCGCATAGAGCTCCGGCAGCGCGGACGGAGCCACGGCGCCGATCATCTCCACGCGCGATCCGAGGCCGAGCTCGCCGGTGAGCGCGCGGATCTCGTCCGCCTGTCGCCCATCACCGACGAGCAGGAGGCGCGGCCGCGAGCGCGCCGCGGCCGCGGCCCGGAGCAGGAGATCGACCCCTTTGCCACGCACGAGCTGTCCGACGAAGAGCACGAGATCGCGCTCGCGGCGGGCTGCGGGGACGGACGAAGGCGGCGTGACATAGAGCGGCAGGACGCGAACCCTGTCGGGCGAAAAGCCGTGCTCGACGAGCTGACCACGCATGTAGCGCGAGCCGACAGCGAAGGCCGAGAGACCCTGATTTCTCCGCTGATCGCGGAGGAGCGCGCCGAGCGACACGAGCTCGACCGGCAGCTTGCCAGAGCCTCGCCGCACGAATCCGAGGCAGGGGTAACAGCGAAGACCCGCGGGATCGCGGCAGGTGTGATGCCCCACGGCCGTGTACTTGTGCTCGCGCAGGCAGAAGAGCTTGTGATCGTGAAAGAAGCGGAGCACAGGCACGGACGACGAAGCGAGCGCGTCGATCAGCGGGCCTTCGGCGAGCCTGTGCGCGTAGACGACGTCAGGGCGGAGCTCCGCGAGCTGCGTAGCGAGGTCCACAAGGGGATATGCCCCCTCGAACGGGGAGATGTACGCGGGGTCGACGCGGCTTTCTACCTGATAAAGGAGCGTCGATCGTACCCCCCGCGCGCGGAGGAGCGCCGCGGTTTCGTGCACATACCGCTCCGCCCCGCCCATGCCCAGGGCTCGCTCGTTGATCCAGAGGACGTGCACGATCCGAGACCATCGTACGTCAGGACGTGAATGTTCATCGTGAGATTTCGGTCGCGGCTGCGCAAAAAATTTCCCTTTGGGAGCGCAGCCCACCGTGCGAAAAATAAAGCATCACGGAATGCATCATGAGGGAGCCTCGCCCCGCCATCCCCGCTTTGCCTGCGCCGCCCACCGTCGCCGAGCCTCCACCTTCGCAGCAAGGATGGATGGGAGGCGCGGGCCCCCATGATCCGCCGGCGGGCGAGGGTCCGATCTCCACGCGAGGCCGCGGGCGCTTCTTCGGTCGAGCGGCCGATCTGCTCGCCCTGGCCGATCGCTTCGAGCAGGGCGCGCGGCTCGTCACGATCACCGGCCCCGCGGGCATGGGAAAGACGACGCTCGCGAGGCGCCACGCGGAGCGGACGCGCCCGATCACGCCCACCATCTTCTGCGATCTCACCGGGCTGCAGGACGAGGAGGCGCTCTGCCGCGCGCTCGGCAAGGAGCTCGATCTCGTGCCCGAGTCGCTCACCGGCGGCCGCGGCGGCTCGGTGATCGGCCTCGCGCTGGCCGCGCGCGGATCCATGCTCATCGTGCTCGACAATTTCGAGCGGCTGGTGCCGAGCGCGACCCGCTCGATCACCCGGTGGATCGAGGGCTCGCAGGCGCTCTTCTTCGTGACCTCCCGCGAGCGCCTGCGGCTCGCGTACGAGGCGGTGCTCGATCTCCAGCCGCTCGACGCGGGCGAGGCGCTCTTCCTCCAGCGGATGCGCGAGGCCGGCGCGCTCGCCGATCCCGACATGGCCGACCCCGCCGTCGTGCGCGCGATCGTCGAGCGCCTCGACGGGATCCCGCTCGCCATCGAGCTGGCCGCCGCGCGGACGCGCATCCTCGGGCTCACCCAGCTCCTCGCGCGGCTGGAGCAGCGCTTCGCGGTGCTGGCGGCGCCCGCCGACGACAAGCCCGCGCACCACGCCACCATGTACGAGGCCGTGGCCTGGTCCTGGACGCAGCTCGAGCCGTACGAGCAGCTCGCCCTCTCCGTGTGCGCCGTGTTCGACGACGCCTTCACCCTCGACGCGGCCGAGCACGTGCTCGCCGAGCAGTGGCCTCCCGGCGCGCCGCCGATCTTCTCCGCGTTCGAGGCCCTCCGCGACAAATCGCTCCTGCGCATCGTCCGGCCCGCGACGCCGAGCGACGTGCCCCGGTTCACCGCCTACGAGACCATCCGCGAGTTCGCGGCCGACCAGCTCCGCCGCAGCGGCCTCGCCGAGGAGCTCCAGGATCGCCACGCCGCCTACTACCTGAAGCTCGCCGAGCGCGTCGATCTGTCCATCGTCCGGGGGGCGTGGGCCGAGGTCCCGCAAGACATCGCCCGGAAGCGGCAGAACTACCAGAGCATCCTCGATCGCGCGGCCGCGTCCGGAGATCCGCGCTCGCCGATCGGGTGGGCCGGCCTGCGCGCCGCGGTGATCCTCGACGCGACCTCGGAGGGCGCCGGGCTCAGGCAGGCCGAGCTCGCCGCGACCGAGGCGCTGATCACGCTGCTCGGCGACCAGGCGCCGCCGGCCGATCTGGCCGCCGCGCACCTGGTCTGCGCGGTGAACCAGAAGAGCGGCACCGGCCACGATCGGGCGCTCGCGCATGCGTCGGAGGCGCTCGCCCTCGCCCAGAGGATCGAAGATCCCGGCCTCGTCGGCCTCGCCCGGAGCGCGCTCGGCGAGGTGCTGCTCGACGTGGGCCGCCTCGACGAGGCGCTCCCGATCCTCGAGATCGCGCGGCGGGCCCACCGCAAGCGGGGCGACTGGGTCGCGCTGATCCAGACCATGCGCACCGAGGCCAACGCGTTCCACTCGGCCACCGATCTCGTGGAGGCGCGGCGCCGCTACGAGGACATCCTCCGCGCGAGCGCGCAGCACGGCCTCCCCTTCGGCACCATGCTCGGCGAGGCGGGGCTCGGCACCCTGCACCTCGAGCGCGGCCTGCTCGACCTCGCGCTCGGGCACTACCAGAACGCGCTCGCCATCGCCGGGCGGATCGGCGCCCGGCGCAACGAGATGCTCATCCACGGCTACATCGGCCTGCTCTATTTCGACCGCGGCGATCTCGCGGCGGCCGAGGAGTCGCTCCGCCGGGCCCTCGTCCTCTCGACCGCGGCGGGCTACGGGATCACGGAGGGCAACCAGCGCGCCGTCCTCGGCGCGGTGCTCGCGTCCCTGGGTCGCGGAGAAGAGGCCGAGGTCCAGCTCGACAAAGCGCGGTCGCGGCTCGCCTCCCACCTCTTCTGGGGCCGGGTGGCGATCATCCACCACGGGCACCTCGACCTCTGGCACGCGAGGGAGCACGAGGCGCGGGGCAACCACAAGCAGGCCGAGATCCACCGCGCCGCGGCCTCGGCGCGCGCCGCCGCCGCGCACACCGAGGACTCCGAGCTGGCCGCGTGCGGCGGCCCCAAGCGAGCGATCGTCAACATCTCCGACGACGCGCGGATCGCCGCGAGGATCCTCAACCGCGCGATCGCCGCGAGCGCGCCCCCCAAGGCGATCGAGCCCGAGTCGTCGCCGACCCCACGCCCTGCGCGGGTCGCCGGGCCGCCGGGCCGCCTCGTCGCCGCCGCCGACGGGAGCTGGTTCGAGGTCGGCGACGGCGGGCTCGTCAGCCTCGAGCGACGCACGACCTTGCGGACGCTCCTCGGCGCGCTGGTCGATCTGCACCAGCGCTCCCCCGGCGCGGGGTTGAGCTCGCCGGATCTCATCGCGATCTGCTGGCCCGGCGAGCGCCTCCAGCGCACCTCGGCCCTCAACCGGCTCCGCGTCGCCTTCTCCACCCTGCGCGATCTCGGCCTGCGCGACGTGGTGATCCACGATCGCCGCGGCTACCTCCTCGACCCGACGCACACGATCTCGATCGCCTCGGCCAGCCTCCGGTCGGGGCCCGCGACCCCGGGGCCCGCGACCCAGAACAAGCTCAGGGCGGGGCGCCTCTAGCGGCTCCCGTCGAGGCCGCCCCTCGACGACGCGGGAGCCTTCACCGCTTGTGGGCGAGGCAGACGATCTTGCCCACGAGCAGCTCGTCCCGCGCGTAGCCGGGCAGCGACGCCAGCACCTCCTCGGTGAGGTGCTCCTCGCCCTCGGGGCCGAGGCGCTCCCACGAGGCGATCGACAGGTGCTCGCCGAGGATCGAGCGGTACTCGGCCTCGCGCACCCCGTTCAGGTAGACGCCGCTCGGGAAGCGCCTGTCGCGCAGGTGATCCCAGGGCGGCACCGGTGACGTCTTTCGTTCACCGCCGTGGTACATCGTCGCCGGGTGGTGACCGCCGCTGTACGCCGTGAACGGGTGGATGATCACGAGCGCCGGCGCGCCCGGACGGAGCACCCGCGCCATCTCCCGGGTCACCGCGGCGACATCGGGCAGGTGCTCGAAGACGTCGTCGCTGAAGGCCGCGTCGACGCTCCCCTCCTCGGCGGGGAGCGCCTCGCCCCCGCGCCGGAAGAGCCGCGGCCGCCTCCCGCGGAGGGAGAGCCCCGAGAGCTCCTCGAGCCGCCGGTTGAAGCTCGGCCGGAGCAGCACCTCGTTGGCGGCCGTCTTGAAGGCCCGCTGCAGGCCCGCCTCCCGCGCGAAGCCCAGGTACCCGAGGGGGCCGTCGGGCGGCAGCTCGGGATCGATCCCGATCACCTCGGCCCCGAGCGCGGAGAAGAGCAGCACGTTGGTCTGCCACTGGCCGCAGCCCACCTCGACGAGGCGCTTGCCGGCGAGCCCGCCGAGCTCCCGCTCGAGCACCTCGCGGATCCGACAGAACGAGCGGTACTTGATGTCGGCGAAGCGCCCGCGGTGCTCGATCTTGTAGCGCACGAGATCGAAGAGCTGCCGGATCTGCTCGACTCCTCGCGCATCGCTGTAACCCACGTGGTCCTCCTGGGCGCGCCTCGCCTCGACGCCCCTTCTACCTTCGGCGCGCCGACGGGGAAAGCGCCGCGCTCCGCGCCTGTCAGGGCTCGTACCAGATCGCGTCGCGCAGCTCGGCGCGGGAGCGAGGCTGCCGGCCGAGGAGGGCCGCGCCCGGCGTCCAGCCCGGGCCCATCAGGCAGCCGGTGACCGCGGCGGCGTTGCCCTGGAGGGTGACCCCGAACTCGGTCTGGGGGACGTTCTGGTTCTCGAGGAGCACGAAGCGCCGGTAGAGCGGGAGGATATTGTACAGCTCCGCGCCCACCTGCGCGCTCGTCAGGCCCGGGCTCTGCCACGGGGCGGGTAGCCCGGCGAGCGCGGCGCCCGGGTAGCCGAACCCGAGATCGGGCGCGCCGAACAGGCCGTAGACCTCGGTGCGCGCCTCGAAGGGGATGCCCCCGGTGATGTTGAACACCGTGATGCCCGGCACGGGCTCCGCGCGGCCGTCGACGAACGAGGGCAGGTGCAGCACGCTCGCCATCGTGTTGTGGCCGAGGCCGGTGGTGTAGACCCGACCCTGCGGGTTGGCGCCGTGCATCCAGTCGACGCCGAGCAGGGCCGCGTCACGGTAGAGTGGATCGCCGGTGAGGCGGTGCGCGGCGACGAGCCAGCGCAGGTGGTTGAACCCGTTCGCGCCCCAGCTCATCAGCGGGAAGTAGCCGTCGCCCGGCGCGTACCAGGCCTTGCGGTACGGGTTCTCTTCGATCTTCGCCCGCCAGAAGTCTCCCTGCGCGACGATCGCGGCGCGGGCCGCGTCGCTCCACCCCGCGGGGAAGCCCTGGGGGCCGAGGGCCACGCTCGTCATCGGGAAGGCGAGCGGTTGCCAGTAGCACGACGCGAGCTGCTGCTGGAACGCGGCGGCGACCTCGGGCAGGTCGAGCGCGGCGCGGAACGCCTGATCGCCCGTGGCGAGCCACAGCTCGATCGCCGCGTAGAGGCGGCGCGTCGCGTCGACCGCGGCGGGCTCGCTCCACGTGCGCAGAGCGCCGCTCGCGGGATCGACGAACGACGTGACGACCCGGAGATCCGTGCGCACGCCGAAGGCGTAGGCGTCGCGGGCGCTCTGCACGAAGAGCGCGGCCCGCGCGGAGTCGCCGGCCTGGGCGAGGGCGCGGCCGAGCAGCGCGGCGTGGGCCGCGTAGAGCAGGCTCGATCGGCGCGTCGCGAGCGATCGGTAGTAGGGCTGCGTGTCGAGGCCGGGGTCGAAGATCTTCGGGTGGCTCGTCGCCTCGATCCAGGTCGCGACGCGGCCGTCGGCCTCCTGCCCGCGCCGCCAGTGATCGATGCCCCACGCCGCCTCGTCGAGGATGTCCGGCACGCCGTTGCCGCTCTCCGGCAGGTCGAGCTGCCCGTCGCTGAAGCTCGCCGGGAACATCAGGTAGCTCGTCACGAGATCGCGCACCACCTCGGCATGCGTGCTCCCGCGGTCGAAGTCGGCGGCGTCGTGCCAGCCGCCCACGATCTGCGGGAGCGGCTCGCTCGTCGCGGTGATCGCCACCATCGTCGGCGTGTCGTACGCGGCGTACGCGCCCGCCGCGTCGCGGAAGCCCCAGCCCTCGGCCGAATGATCGGCGTAGTCGTCCTGCTCGGGGGGGAAGCCGCCGCGGAAGACCGCGTGGATGTCGCCGCGGTGCCAGGCGGTGCGCGCCGGATCGAGGGGCGCGCAGCGCTGGTGGTAGAGCCCGCGGGCATGCGTGTAGAACGCCTCGCCGAGGCCGTCCTGCGCGACGGGGAAGCCGAAGGAGCGGCCGATCCCCTCGACGCGGAGGTAGTAGCGCCCCGGCGTGGAGAAGCTCGAGAAGTCGAGCTCGTACACCGACTCGCCCACGAGGGGCGCCCCCGCGTAGGTCTGGTCCGCCATCCGCGGCGCGATGACGCCGGTGAACACGGTGAGGCCGTCGCTCTCGCGGCGCAGCGTGAAGGGCGCCCCGCTGACCGACGCGAGGTCCAGGGCGCCGCCCGGCCCGAGCCAGGCCCCGAGGTAGCCGTATTTCCGGCCCGCCTGGGGGAGGTAGCCCACCTGATCGACCTTGAGCGCCCACGAGATGGACGACGCGGGATCGAAGACCACCGGCGAGGGCGCGCCCCACGGATGGTGCAGCGCGTACGGCTGCCCGGGGGCGAGGTGCACCGGCAGCTTCAGGTACGAGAAGAAGATCTCCTCCGCCTGCGGGACGATGATCTCGTCGGCCTCCTGCCCCGAGCCACCGAGCTTCGGCACGCGCAGCTCGCGCGTCGCCTGGGGCCAGACATGCTGGCTCGACGGGGCGATCGGCGCGCCGCCCGGTCCTTGGAGCTCAAACGTTCCGAGCTGCTCGAGCGCGGCGAGGAGCGGCGCGCGGTAGGTCTGGAGCGTCCACAGCGCGGCCGTCGCGTAGGCCGCCTGGTAGCGCCCCTCGTCGACCTCGGCACGGTGCTGCTCCATGGCCGCGAGGTAGGCGCCGCAGTCGGCGAGGATCCGGCTCGTCAGCCACGCCGTCGGATCGACGACCACGCTCAGCGTGTCGTCGGAGAGGAAGCGCACGCCGATCTCGGGCTCGGGGGCGGGCAGCGGCGACGGGAAGGCACAGAGCGGCCCGGGCGCCCACGCGGGCGGAGGCGGCTCGACGCAGCGATCGCCGGTCCCGCTCGCGGTCGCGAGTTCGCGCACCTCGTCGGGCGCGAGCGCGCGCTCCCAGGCGCGCACCTCGTCGACGCGCATGTACCCGCCCGCGAAGCCGGAGAAGCGACCGATCACGAAGGGCTCGCCGAAGAGCTGCGCGCCGGTGAAGGCCGCGGTCCCGGTCGGGCTGCGATCGATCAAGCTGGGCGCCTGCTCCTCCCCGTCCACGTAGAGGTGGAAGGGCGCGCCGGCGTTGTAGCCGGGCGGCAGGACCAGGGCCGCGTGGTGCCAGCAGTGATCGCCGAAGCGGCCGTAGCGGACGCTCACGCTGTCCTCGGTGCTGCCTCCCCGCACGGTGACGTAGCCCCACTCGGCGCCCACGAAGAGCTTGGGCTGCCCCCAGGTCTCGCCGCCGGAGAAGCCGAAGAGGACCGCGGAGCCGTCGTTGTCGGGCAGCACGAACCACCCCTCGAGGGTGAGCCCCTGCGAGCCGTCGAGCGACGTGAAGCTCGCGCCGACGGCCCCGTTGTCGCTCGCCTGCGCCGTCGGTCCGTACTCGAGATCGCCCTCCCCACCGGTGACCGCGCTCGCGGTGAACCCGCCCGGTCGCAGCGCGGTGAGCGCGTGGGCGCCCGTCGCGTCCGCGAAGTCGCCGCGCAGCGGCCAGTAGCCGGCGAGGTGGGTCGGAGGGATGGGCGCGAGGAGCGGTGTGCACACGCCGCCCTGGCAGAAGCCGCTCCGGCAGTCCTGGCCCGCGGCGCAGTGCGATCCGGGCGCGCACGGCGCGGGCTCGCAGCCGTCGAGCGGATCGCCGTCGCAGTCGAGGTAGCCCTCGGCGCACGCGCCGGGCACGCAGGCGCCGCCCTGGCAGCTCGCGGCCTCGTGGGGGAGCGCGCATGCCGCGCCGCAGGCGCCGCAGCTCGCGAGCGAGGTCCCGAGGTCGGTCTCGCAGCCGTCGAACGGATTCTGGTTGCAGTCGCCCATGCCCGGCGCGCACGTGAGGTGGAAGCACACGCGGAGCGTGGGGCGCACCGCGGCGGTCGCGGCGCTCTCGCTGCTCGAGAAGACGCTGATCCCCTGCGCGCCCACCTGGTCGAGGAGCAGCCCGTAGTTGTGCGTGGGGTCGTCGATCCAGGCGCGGACGACGGCCGGCGGCAACGGGATGACGAGCCCCGGCGAGCTCACGGGCGCGCTCGCCAGCACCGCCGGCGCGTAGGCCCCGTTGAAGCTCTTCCACGTGACGGTGCCCTCGCTCCACGGCGCGCCTGCGGCATGCAGATCGAGCGTCGCGCCCGCGGTGAACGAGCTCGCGCTCAGGGAGAGCGCCGCGCTGTCGATCTGCGTCGCCGGCCCCGCCGGGATCGGCGACGGATCGAAGCCGAGGAGGATCTGCCGCTTCGAGCCGCTGATCGTCCCCGCGCTCATGTCCTGGCTCGACCCGAAGTTCTTGGTCGACAGGCTGCTGACGATCTGCGCGTCGCGCGCCCCGCCGGCGCCTCCGCGGCGGAGGTCCATGCATGCCTGCGAGGAGCTGAGCGCCTGCGCGGCTTTCGCCGAAGGGCCGTCGCCGCGGGGGCTCTCCAGGCCGCCGCTCTCCTCGCGCGCACATGCGGCGCAGAGGAGCCCGGCCGCGAGCCCGAGGAGCAGACCGGCGGCGTGGAGGCACCTCGCGTATCGTGGATGAATGCTCATGAGCGCACCTCGCAGGATCGGCCGCTGAAACAAGGGCAAACGCACCGCCCCATGAACACTCTCACGGCGCCGGTCCATCGACAACCAACGGCTTTGCGCGCCCTTTCTTGAGCGAGCCCATCAACATTCCGATAGGGAACATCCCTCTTCTCCCGCGCCGAGGTGGCCTCACCCACACCGCCCGACGCCGCCGCAAGAGATCGCTAATCACCATTAAACAGAAGTAAATTCGAGGACTTGGCTTGCACATGCTCAAGCAAGCCAAGAGACACGCTCTCCCTGGAAATTTTAATTACCACCCTGGCTACCCCGGGAGCTAGTGTCCATGCCGCTGCGGTTTTTGTCAGTTTCGGTTCGCGGTGCGGAGAGCGGCGCCATGGTCCACGTGGCAACGAGGACGGGCCAGCCGGGAGCTCATGCAACGCAAAGATTGCGGGACCCTCGGGCCCGATAGAGGGCCTTTTTGTCAAGAGGTGGGATGAATGAGCCGACTGCGTTCGATCGAACAGAGCCCTGAGTCACAGCGAAACCCCATCGACAACGGCCCGGTCTCGGGCATTTTCCAGGGCCCTGGTCTCCCTTCCAACGCCGTGATGAGCACGCTGGTGGGCCAGAGCACGCCCATGATGGATCTGGGGCGCTCCATCGAGCGGGTGATCCGGAGCGACATCACCGTCGCCATCCTCGGAGAGACGGGGACGGGCAAGGAGCTCGTCGCGAGGACGATCCACGCCGCGGGCCCGCGCCGCAACAAGCCCTTCGTCGCCATCAACTGCGCCGCCATCGCCGAGTCGCTCCAGGACTCGGAGCTGTTCGGCCACGAGCGCGGCTCCTTCACCGGCGCGCATGCCCAGCGGCGTGGATGCTTCGAGCAGGCCAACGGCGGCACGCTGTTCCTCGACGAGCTCGGCGAGATGAGCGCCTCCACCCAGGCGCGCCTCCTCCGCACCCTCCAGGAGCGGGCGATCCGCCGCGTCGGTGGGACGGAGGACATCTCCATCGATGTCCGGGTCATCTGCGCCACGAGACGCAACCTGAAGACCGAGATGGCCGAGGGGCGATTCCGGGAGGACCTCTATTATCGGCTGGTGGTCTATCCGATCGAGCTCCCGCCCCTCCGCGAGCGGCGCGACGACCTTCCCATGCTCGTCTCCGCGCTGATCGAGAAGGTCGCCGCCGAGGCGGGGAGCAAGGCCCCCCGCGTTCACCCCGAGGCGCTCAAGGCCCTCGCCCGGTACGAGTGGCCCGGCAACGTCCGCGAGCTGCTGAACGTCGTCCAGCGGAGCATGCTGCTTTGCCAGGACGGCGAGATCACCCTCGCCGATCTGCCGTCCTTCCTCGCCAGGAAGGTGGCGCGCGCCAAGCCTGCGCCCCAGAGCGACGCGCCGGGCGATCAGGTGGCCATCCGCGATGTCGAGCGGAGCGCCATCGACCAGGCGCTCGCGAGCGCGAACGGCCATGTGGGCAACGCCGCCAAGCTGCTCGGGATAAGCCGGGCGACCCTGTATCGCCGCCTCGGCGACCGCAGCAAGCAAGAGACCGCGTAAAGCGTCCCGCTCCGCCCGCTCTTCCTCTCTCGACATTCACGACGACGGCACGATGTTGGTCGCCCGGGGCGAACGCCCCAGGACCACCAGCCACGTTGGCTCGGAAATCGGCGCATTGCATCCGAGACCCAAAGGCCCCGAAAAGATGGCGCTGCGCGCGATCTTTTGGGGTCGTTGCGCCGATCTCTGCGGAGCTCTAGGCCTGCGATTACGAGAGCTCGATCAAGGCAGGATCGTAGCCGGGATCGCTGCCCCGACCGATCTCCAGGGGGAAGGCCTCGCGCGCCCCGGCGAAGGCCAGGGTGACGAGCTGCACGAGCAACGTGAGCGGCGTGACGACCACGAGGACCACGATCTCGAGCACGAGGGGAGACAGCTCCACCATCCGGCCCGCGTCGCGCGACGCCAGGATCAACGAGTCGCACACCAGGGTCCGAGCGCCGGTGGAGAGATCGATCACGCCCTCCGGATCCACGGCCAGGCCGTCGAGACAGAGCTCCTCGCCCACGATCGTCCCGGCCCGGATCAAGCTCGATCGCACCTTGGTCTCGGCCTCGATCACGGCCCGGTTTCCCACGCACACCGACGGACCGACCTCGGCGCCGCGGCACACCACCGAGTGGGCGCCGAGCAGCAGAGGAGCGCGGAGCACCGCGCCCGGCTCCACGAGCACGCCCCGCCCCATCCAGATGCCGGGCTCGACCTCGGCCGCGTGGATCAGGATGCCTCGCGCGGCGCTCGCCCCGTCGCCGAGATCGCCGCGGAGCGCTGCCACGCTCAGGGAGAGCGCGTCGGCCGGCGTCCGGACGCGGACCGCATTGCCGCCCTCGGCGGTGATGGATACCTCGATATCGTCGCCCGCCCCCGACACGATCGACAGCTCCGCTCCTTCCAGCGCGCCGTCGAGCGCGCCGGGAGCGAACGCTCGGATCAACGCGCCTCGCTCGCCCGCGGCGTCGAGCGCCGGGCCCAGGTCGCCGAGGATCACCACGTCCTCGGGCACGGCCAGGAGAGAGACATCTTCGGAGAAGCCGGCGCGCCGGGCGAGCTCTCGCGGCGTGAGGGCGCGCCGGCTGGTCACGAGGGTAACGCCGACGCCGATCGCGTCTTCTTCCTGGAGCCAGCGCGCGATCTCATCGCTCGTGCTGTCGGTGCCGAGCTCGACCGCCACCGGGCCATGCCCCCACGCGCGCAGCCACTGGAGCTGGCGCGCGATGAGCGGCTTGCCGGCGACCGGCATCATCCCGGCTCCGAAGGCCTTCTCTGATCGATGGATGACAGCGTGCATCGGTGTCCTCTAGTAGGCGCCGCGCCCGGTGATGACAGCGGGGATCGTCCTGGTGAGAAGCCGAAAATCGTCCATCGGCGTGGACCGGTCGATGTACTCGATGTCGAGCTTCACCTGCTCCGTGAAGGGGATGTCGCTCCGGCCGCCCACCTGCCAGAAGCAGGTGAGCCCCTGGGTCATCTCCAGCCGGCGGAGCTCGTAAGGGTTGTACCGCTCGACCTCCGAGCGGAGCGGGGGGCGCGGGCCCACCAGCGTCATCTCCCCGATGAGCACGTTCCAGAGCTGAGGCAGCTCGTCGATGCTGAACTTGCGCAGGTAACGTCCGAGCGGGAAAATCCGCGGATCGTGCTTCATCTTGAAGCGCACACCCTGGGCCGTCGCCGTGGCGAGGACGGCCTTCTTGGCGTCGGCGCCCACGATCATCGTACGCAGCTTGAGCATCCCGAAGCGCCGCCCATGGCGTCCAATTCGCTCTTGCCGGAAGAGCACGGGGCCGGGGCTCGACAGCTTGATCGCGATCGCGACGAGGGCGAGGAAGGGCGCGAGGAAGAGGAGGCCAAAGCCGGCGGCCAGGACATCGATGGTCCGGCGGACGAAGGGGCGCGCGTCACGCAGGCGGAGCCGGAGCTCGAGGCGAGCGCGCCGGAGCCGGGCGCGAAGGCGATCTCCCTCGCTCCTCTTCTTGAGAGGAGAAGGAGGTGAGCTCGCCATCAGGACAGAGGGTTCTCCGGACACAGCGACCTCGGCTCGCGCGCGACGCCCCACCGAGCGATCTCACCATGAGACCGCGGCAGATCGTCAGGCTGCGCGTGGACGTTCTAAACAAGGACCGTGCCACCGCTCCCGGGCAGGCGCGGCGCCGATCGCGCGCGGCGAAAACGCCGCGGGTCGTCCCCTTCTCCCGCGCCCGCTCCGCAGCACCGAAGCTGAGACGGCGTCGCGATTCTCAACTTGAGACGCGCCCGCGCGTGGGGCGAATTCAGCGACTTCTCATGCTCCGCCGGCCCGCTCGGGCCCTCCGCGGCCGGCTCCTTTCTCACCGTGAGACCACCCCCTCGGGAGCTTGGATATAACGAACGCGCGCGCGTTCCTTATGAGAGCCCCGGCCTCCTTGTCATGTAGGGCCGGTCTCATCTCACCCTGCGTCTCGCGATCGACATTCTCAAGATGAGACGGCCCGCCCCGCGCCTCCGGCGCGCCTCTCCGCGATCCCTCGGGATCCAACGTATTTTTTCAGTTGGCCCGGCTCATGCTTTTTGCGTGCTCGACGCCCGGCCCCTTCGCCGCGCACCCGCCGGGCACGCCGGCTCGACAACCTCCAACACCAGGACGACCACCATGCACCTCCGCATCTCCTCCGCCCTCCTCCTCCTGGCTGCGGCCACCGTCGCCCCGGCCTGCTCCGTCTCCACCGATGTCGATCAGGGCCCGAGCGAGCCCGCCCCCACCTCCTCGCCAAGGCGAAGATCCCCGCCGACTTCACCTTCGCCACCACCAGGCCCGCCGGTATCCAGATCTCCGTCAATCCGAAGCTCCTCCCCCAGGGCGTCGAGCTCCCCGTCGAGATCTTACAGCGAGCCGGAACGAGCTCCTCGCCGCCGCCAAGCCCAGCGACGAGGGCAAGGTCGTCCTCGATTATCCCCTCCCCGTCGGCGACACCCAGGTCGTCGTCAAGGTCGGTGATCAGCAGCAGATCCTCACCCTCGACAAGAACCACTCCGCCTCGGCCTCGTTCGAGTGAGCGGCCCGGCCCCCGTATCTCCACCCTTTCCTGAGGAGCTCGAACAGACCATGAAGCGCAACCACAAGATCCTCACCGCGATCGGGGCCGTCGGCGCCCCCTCTGCGCCGCCACCTTCATCCGGATGGACGCCCCGTCGGCGGCCTATCCGTTCCCGTGCAACGCCAACACCACGATGGCCGTCTACGTGCCTTCGGCCAGCACCCACGGCAACTTCAAGGTTCGAGGACCAGTGGCCCGGCTACGGCGACCTCGACTTCAACGACGCTGTTATCTCCCAACAGTACTCGCTCGCCTACAACACCGCGGGCAACCTCGTCCAGCTCGTCGGCACCTTCAACGTCCCCGCCGCCGGCAGCGGCCATGACAACGGCTTCGGCCTCCAGCTCCCCATTCCCAAGGCCAACGTCTCCTCCGTCACCCTCCAGCTCGGCAACGGCGCCCCCTCCGCGCTCGTCCCGCGCGCCGCCGAGAGCAACCTCGTCGTCGACGCGTTCTCGAGCATCAAGGCCGGCCGCGCCTCTTCAGCCTCGCCAACGACGGTCACCAGATCAACACCGATCCCAGCGCCGCCGTCCTCCCGGGCGCCACCTATCGCCTCGTCGTCACCCTCTCCACCCCGACGCAGGCCCTCTCCTCCGCCGCCGCCCCCTTCGACGCCTTCATCTACTTTCGGTCGGGCGCCCCGAGCCAGCTGAGATCCACCGCCCCGGCTACGCCGGCACCTCGAGCATGAACGCCGCTCCTCTTCGGCACCCTGCAGGACGGCTCGAGCGGCGCGCTCGGCACTTCGTCGACAACCGCGGTATCCCCAACGCCCTCGACGTGCCCCAGTCGATCAAGTGGTCCAAGGAGACGGTCGATATCTCCGGCGGCTACAGCCAGCTCGCGGCCTTCGGCGCGAGCGGCGGTGTGAGCAACCAGACCTGGTATCAATCGCCCACCAACGCCTCGCTCTTCACGAGCGGCCAGGGCGGCGCCCAGCCTCCGGGCGCGTCGTTCATCGGCGGCGCCGACGCGAGCTTCACCGTCGACGGCACCTGCAACCTCTGTGTCGCCAACAACGTGAGCTGCCCGGCCGCGCCGGATCAGTGCCACGATCAGGGCACCTGCGCCCCCGCGACGGGCGTGTGCTCGGCCGCCCCCGCGAAGGCCAACGGCACGTCGTGCGATGATGGCAACTCCGGGACGGTCAACGACATCTGCACCAACGGCACCTGCGCCGGAACGCCGTCGTCGGGCCCTTGCACGCCGGGCTCGCTCTCGGTCGGCGCCGCCGTCAACCTCGCCGGGTCCTTCGCCGCCGCGCCGAGCAACTTCCACCCGCAGGGCATGGGCCTCGCCGCCGACGGGACGAGCTTCTCCGTCGTGCTGCAGAGCACCCAGCAGATCCGGCTGATGAACCCCCAGACGGGCGCCCTGGTGTCGTCGACGGGCATCAGCAACGGCCTGAACCACACCACCGGCATCGCCTGGGATCCGGGGAACAGCCGCTATTTCGTGGCGGACTACACCAGCAACAACAGCGGCATCGATCTCTGGAGCGTCACCTCGGGCGGGTCGGCCAGCCAGGCGTCGAACGAGGTCAGCGCGTACGGTGGCTATCCGCTCGCGGTCGGCAACGGCAGGCTCTACCGCGGGAGCATCATCTCCAATACCTACGACTGGACGAACCTGACCCAGATCCGCGTCTCGAACGTGGGCACGCCGGACAGCATCATCACCACCTTGAGCCCCGGCATCGGCGGCATCGAGGACATGGCGTGGGACGGCGCGGCCCTCTGGGTGCTCGGCTATACCCCGGACGCCAACACCGACACTCCCATCAACCTCTACCGCGTCGACCCCACCTCGGGCGCTGTCCTCGGCAGCTACCCGAACGTCGCCACCTCGGGCGCCAACCGCCGCGCCTCCGGCCTCGAGTACCTGAACGGCACCCTCTATGTCTTCAACTGGTCGAGCGGCGGCACCTCGACCCTCCTGCCGATCAGCACCGGTTGCGGGGCCTTGCCGGCCGGCTGCGCCCTGGCCTCCGACAACACCGTGTGGTGCGCCACGCAGACGGTCAACCAGACGGGCTCGCAGATCTGCGGTTACCCGGACGGCTACGCGGGCACCTACTACCCGATCACCGCCGCCGGCGCCGCCGCGCTCGGCCGGACGATCGTGGGCTACGGCGACTGCGCCACCAACTACTACAGCGGCGCTCAGATCCAGGGCAGCTCGATGAGCTGCTGGACCGACGCCCAGCGCTGGGCCCGCAACGGGACGAGCACCAACGGCCAGGCCACCGGCGGCAACGTCGTTCGTTGCACCAACCTCGAAAACGGCGCCTTCAGCGCTGCATACGCCACGGTGCACGTCGACTCGGGCTCCAAGGACATCGCCCTCGTGTACGCTCCCTCCGGGACGAGCTTCTCCAGCAACGCGGACTACAAGGCCTACTGCGAGAGCAAGGGCTTCAAGCAGAACCAGAACAGCAACAGCGCCGCCCCGTACCAGACGGCCGGGATGTACGATGCGTCGAGCTACTACTGCAACCAGCACTGCTGCTTCCTCGGCTCGGGCAACAGCGTGTGGGCGAACAGCGCCTCGAACTTCGTCAACCACGGCCTCCCCACGAGCACGCCGCTCCAGGTCTTCGACCGCGGCTGCGCGCAGTGGTGCTCGGGCAGCTTCGTCAACGACCTCAACACCTCCGACACGATCACCGTGAACGGGGCGAACAGCGCGAGCTACAACGTGAACGCCATCGGCGGCGGCTCGAACTACTGCGCGGCCAAATCGAACGCCTTCTCCCAGAACGGCGTCGTGGTCTGCGAGATGCCCTGAGCCACGGCCTGCCGGCCTGACCGGCGAGCCCTCCGAGCCGGGCCCCGCTTCCCTCGTGGAGGCGGGGCCCGCGCGCGTTTGGAGGTCGTCCGCTGCGCCGATTCTCATCCTGAGACGAACGCTGGACCGCCCTCCACCTGCAAACCACCTCGACGACAACCCCGTCTCATCCGTTTCTCAAAGTGAGACGAGAACGAGCCATGCGCGTCGCTCGCGCTCCTTGCGTTCGGGTCGATCGCGCGAAGATCTCGCGCTCTTCCTCTCTCCTTCAACGTGGCCTGCCTCTTGCTTTTTTTGCGACGCCATCGCCCGGCAGTTCGCCGTGCACCCGCCGGGCACGCCGGCTCGACAACCTCCAACACCAGGACGACCACCATGCACCTCCGCATCTCCTCCGCCCTCCTCCTCCTGGCTGCGGCCACCGTCGCCCCGGCCTGCTCCGTCTCCACCGATGTCGATCAGGGCCCGAGCGAGCCCGCCCCCACCTCCCTCGCCAAGGCGAAGATCCCCGCAGACTTCACCTTCGCCACCACCAGGCCCGCCGGTATCCAGATCTCCGTCAATCCGAAGCTCCTCCCCCAGGGCGTCGAGCTCCCCGTCGAGATCTACAGCGTCAGGAACGAGCTTCTCGCCGCCGCCAAGCCCAGCGACGAGGGCAAGGTCGTCCTCGATTATCCCCTCCCCGTCGGCGACACCCAGGTCGTCGTCAAGGTCGGTGATCAGCAGCAGATCCTCACCCTCGACAAGAACCACTCCGCCTCGGCCTCGTTCGAGTGAGCGGCCCGGCCCCCCGTATCTCCACCCTTTCCTGAGGAGCTCGAACAGACCATGAAGCGCAACCACAAGATCCTCACCGCGATCGGGGCCGTCGGCGCCCTCTGCGCCGCCACCTTCATCCGGATGGACGCCCCGTCGGCGGCCTATCCGTTCCCGTGCAACGCCAACACCACGATGGCCGTCTACGTGCCTTCGGCCAGCACCCACGGCACCCTCATGTTCGAGGACCAGTGGCCCGGCTACGGCGACCTCGACTTCAACGACGCTGTTATCTCCTACCAGTACTCGCTCGCCTACAACACCGCGGGCAACCTCGTCCAGCTCGTCGGCACCTTCAACGTCCTCGCCGCCGGCAGCGGCCATGACAACGGCTTCGGCCTCCAGCTCCCCATCCCCAAGGCCAACGTCTCCTCCGTCACCCTCCAGCTCGGCAACGGCGCCCCCTCCGCGCTCGTCCCGCGCGCCGCCGAGAGCAACCTCGTCGTCGACGTGCTCCCGAGCATCAAGGCCGCCTTCAGCCTCGCCAACGACGGTCACCAGATCAACACCGATCCCAGCGCCGCCGTCCTCCCGGGCGCCACCTATCGCCTCGTCGTCACCCTCTCGACGCCCACGGCCCTCAGCTCCGCCGCCGCCCCGTTCGACGCCTTCATCTACTGGTCGGGCGCCCCGAGCCACGAGATCCACCGCCCCGGTTACGCCGGCACCTCCAGCATGAACGCCGCCCTCTTCGGCACCCTGCAGGACGGCTCGAGCGGCGCTCGGCACTTCGTCGACAACCGCGGTATCCCCAACGCCCTCGACGTGCCCCAGTCGATCAAGTGGTCCAAGGAGACGACCGACATCTCCGGCGGCTACAGCCAGCTCGCGGCCTTCGGCGCGAGCGGCGGCGTGAGCAACCAGACCTGGTATCAATCGCCCACCAACGCCTCTCTCTTCACGAGCGGCCAGGGCGGCGCCCAGCCCCCGGGCGCCTCGTTCATCGGCGGCGCCGACGCGAGCTTCACCGTCGACGGCACCTGCAACCTCTGTGTCGCCAACAACGTGAGCTGCCCGGCCGCGCCGGATCAGTGCCACGATCAGGGCACCTGCGCGCCCGCGACGGGCGTGTGCTCGGCCGCCCCCGCCAAGGCCAACGGCACCGCGTGCGACGACGGCAACGCCGGCACCATCAACGATGTGTGCACCAACGGCGTCTGCGCCGGGTCGGTCAACACGGGGGCATGCTCCGCCATCCTCGCCGGGAGCCCCGGCTCGCCGAGCGGCGTTTACTCGATCGATCCGGACGGGATGGGCGGTGCCGCCGCGTTCAACGACTACTGCGACATGACCACCGACGGCGGCGGCTGGACGCTGGTGATGAACCTCAACACCTCGGACGGCCACATCTCGTCGCTGAACGACGCGATCTGGACGACCGCCGGGGCCTCCGGCTCCTTCGCCAGCCGCTTCACCAACGACTACAAGAGCCTGGCCGCCGAGACCCTCCTCGGCACCAAGCTCCTCCTGGTCGTCCGGAACTCCGGTACGGCCGAGGGCGGGGCGATCGCCGGCTGGCGGAGCTGGAACCTGAACGGCACCATGAAGTTCAACAGCTTCTTCACCCCTGCCTTGGGGAGCTTCTCGGCCAACGCCACGGGGGGCTGCAACAGCGGCTACTCCGGAGCCGGCACCAAGATGACCAGCGGGATCAAGAGCAGCGGCTCCCCCGCGCCCTACGACGCCTTCACGCAGGGCGGCAACGACATCTACACCAACTCGTACTATGGCAACTGCGAGCCGACCGGCGACGCCTTCCGGATGTCGATCTGGTACCGCTGGGCCAACAACTCCATGTGCGGGCTCGGCCTGCAAATGGACGGCAGCTCGGGCTACGACACCGAGGCCGGTTCGTATCTGCTCATCGACACCTACCCGAACCCGCAGCGTCACGCCAGCTTGACCAACTCCGTCGGGGTGATGGGGAGCGGCACCGGGCCCGCCATCGGGAGCGATCACAACGGGAACACCAACGGGGCCTCGGGGATCTCCTACCGCTACGAGTGGTACGTGAAGTAAGCGCGCATCGTCGCTCCCCTCGGCTCCGCGCGAGCCTCGCCGGGCCCCGTCTCTTCCTGGAGATGGGGCCCGGTGCATTTCAGGAGGAGCAATCCCCCGTCTCGCCCGCGGCTCCTTTCTCACGCCTTCTCAATTTGAGACGAGACACCTCGTCCACCTTGCGACGCGGTCCGGTGCGCAACCGTTTCGCCGCAAATCCCCGCTCTCCGTGGCATCCATCGCGCCTGGCCCGACGCTTGCTTTTTGCGGTACGGCGCCCGGTCCTCGCCGCGCACCCCCGCCGGGCACGCCGGCTCGACAACCTCCAGCACCAGGACGAACACCATGAACCTCCGCCTCTCCTCGGCTCTCCTCCTCGTGGCTGTGGCCACCGTCGCTCCGGCCTGCTCCGTCTCCACCGATGTCGACCAGGGCCCGAACGAGCCCGCCCCCACCTCCCTCGCCAAGGCGAAGATCCCCGCAGACTTCACCTTTGCCACCACCAGGCCCGCCGGTATCCAGATCTCCGTCAATCCGAAGCTCCTCCCCCAGGGCGTCGAGCTCCCCGTCGAGATCTACAGCGTCAGGAACGAGCTCCTCGCCGCCGCCAAGCCCAGCGACGAGGGCAAGGTCGTCCTCGATTATCCCCTCCCCGTCGGCGACACCCAGGTCGTCGTCAAGGTCGGTGATCAGCAGCAGATCCTCACCCTCGACAAGAACCACTCCGCCTCGGCCTCGTTCGAGTGATCGGCGGCCCAACCTCTGATCTCAAGGAGCTCGAACAGACCATGAAGCGCAACTCCACGATCCTCACCGCGATCGGCGCCATCGGCGCCCTCTGCGCCGCCACCTTCATCCGGATGGATTCCCTGTCCGCAGCCTATCCGTTCCCGTGCAACGCCAACACCAGCATGGCCGTCTACGTGCCGGCCGCCGGCTCCCACGGCACCCTGATGCTCGAGGACCAGTGGCCCGGCTTCGGCGACCTCGACTTCAACGACGCCGTCGTCAACTACCAGTACTCGTTCGCCTACAACTCCGCGGGCAACCTGACCCAGCTCGTCGGCACCTTCAACGTCCTCGCCGCCGGCAGCGGCCATGACAACGGCTTTGCTCTCCACGTCCCGATCCCCAAGGCCAACGTCTCCTCCGTCACCCTCCAGCAAGGCAACGGCGCACCCTCCGCGCTCGCCGCCCGCGCCGCGGACAGCGAGCTCGTCGTCGACATCCTCCCGAACATCAAGGCCGCCTTCAACCTGGCCAACGACGGTCACCAGATCAACACCGATCCCAGCGCCGCCGTCCTCCCCGGCGCCACCTATCGCCTCGTCGTCACCCTCTCGACGCCCACCGCGCTCAGCTCGGCCGGCGCCCCCTTCGACGCCTTCTTCTACTGGTCGCAGACCCCGAGCCACGAGATCCACCGCCCCGGCTATGCCGGCACCGCGGCCATGAACGCCGCCCTCTTCGGGACCCTGCAAGACGGCTCCACCGGCGCCCGGCACTTCGTCGACAACCGCGGTATCCCCTATGTGCTCGACGTGCCTCAGAACATCAAATGGCCCAAGGAGTCGACCGACATCTCCGGCGGCTACAGCCAGCTCGCGGCCTTCGGCGCGAGCGGCGGCGTGAGCAACCAGACCTGGTACCAGTCGCCCACCAACGCGCCTCTCTTCACGAGCGGCCAGGGCGGCGCCCAGCCCCCGGGCCCGTCCTTCGTCGGCGGCGCCGATGGCAGCTTCACCGTCGACGGCACCTGCAACCTCTGTGTGGCCAACAACGTGAGCTGCCCGGCGGCGCCGGATCAGTGCCACGACCAGGGCACCTGCGCCCCGGCGACGGGCGTGTGCTCGGCCGCCCCGGCCAAGGCCAACGGCACGGCGTGTGACGACGGCAACGCCTCGACCAGCAACGACGTGTGCACCAACGGCACCTGCGCCGGGACGCCCGTGGGCGGCAACCTGCCTGTCGGCTGCGCCGTGGCGTCGGACGGCACGGTCTGGTGCGCGACCCAGACGCTGAGCCAGACGGGCTCGCAGATCTGCGGCTATCCCGACGGCTACGCGGGGACGTATTACGCCATCACCGCCGCCGGCGCCGCCGCCCTCGGAAAGACGATCTTCGACTATGGCGACTGCGCGACGAACTACGTCTACAGCGGCAACACCTCGCAGATCCGGGGGAGCGCGATGAGCTGCTGGACCGACGCTCAGCGGTGGGCTCGCAGCGGGAACACGTCCAACGGCGTCAACCCCGGCGGCAACGTCGTCCGCTGCACCAACCTCGAAGGTGGCCAGAGCGCGACCTGCGGTGGCAACCTGCTCGCCGATCCGCAGCAGGTCGTCGCGAACTGGACGCTCTGCTACCTGCCCCAGAGCCCGAACCCGGCCCTGATGGGCACGCCGTGCAGCGGCCTCTTCAACTCGTCGGGCAAGAGCTACGGCTGCTGGCACAGCAACGCCACCTACCCGCACGAGAACCAGAACAACACGCTCGCTTCGGCCTGCTCGCCGGGCGTGCAGAACAGCACCACGTACAACGCGTGGGGTGGCACGAGCCACATCCTGACCGTCTGCATCCACAACTGAGCCGGCTCCCGCCGGCGGCGCCGCGCTCTCCTCCGGCGCCCTCTCCCTGGGCCTCGCTCCCCTCTCCGGGCGAGGCCCAGTCTCTTTCCATCCTCTCCTCGCAACGAGACTCCAGCGCAGCCATCCCGTCACCAGGGGGCCCATCGGCCCCGACCGTTGCTGTCGCCGATTCACCTTGGCCGTCGCCGAATCGTCCCAGGACCGTCTCATCTCCCCCTCGTCGTTTCTCAGATTGAGACGAGACCGGCGCCCGCCCGTCCCTTCCCGATCATCCTCCCGGCTTTTCGGCTCAGCTTCGCTCCACTTCGCAGTCGACGCACCTGGCCCGCACCTTGCTTTTGCAACACCCGGCGCCTGGCGCCTGCACCATGCGCCGCCAGACATGCCGGCGTGATGTGAACCCGAGGAGCTCGAACAGCCCATGAAGCGCAACCACAAGATCCTGACCGCGATCGGCGCTGTCGGCGCCCTCGCCACCGCCACCTTCGTCCGGATGGATTCCCCCTCCGCCGCGTATCCTTTCCCGTGCAACGCCAACACCACCATGGCGGTGTACGTCCCCGCCGCCGGCTCCCACGGCACCTTGATGCTCGAGGACCAGTGGCCCGGCTTCGGCGACCTCGACTTCAACGACGCCGTCCTCACCTACCAGTACTCGTTTGCCTACAACTCCTCCGGCAACCTGACCCAGCTCGTCGGCACCTTCAACGTCCTCGCCGCCGGCAGCGGCCATGACAACGGCTTTGCCCTCCACCTCCCCATCCCCAAGGCCAACGTCTCCTCCGTCACCCTCCAGCTCGGCAACGGCGCCCCCTCCGCCCTCGCCGCCCGCGCCGCCGACAGCGAGCTCGTCGTCGACGTGCTCCCCAGCATCAAGGGTGCCTTCAACCTCGCCAACGATGGCCAGCAGATCAACACCCGCCCCGCCAGCGCCGTGCTCCCGGGCGCGACGTATCGCCTCGTCGTCACCCTCTCGACGCCCACCGCCGTGTCCTCCGCGCTCGCCCCCTTCGACGCCTTCATCTACTGGTCGGGGGCCGCGAGCCACGAGATCCACCGCCCCGGCTTCGCCGGCACGGCCGCCATGAACGCCGCCCTCTTCGGCACCTTGCAAGACGGCTCCACCGGCGCCCGGCACTTCGTCGACAACCGCGGTATCCCGTACGCGCTCGACGTGCCCCAATCGATCAAGTGGGCGCCGGAGTCGGTCGATATCTCCGGTGGCTACAGCCAGCTCGCGGCCTTCGGGGCGAGCGGCGGCGTGAGCAACCAGACCTGGTATCAATCGCCCACCAACGCATCTCTCTTCACGAGCGGCCAGGGCGGCGCCCAGCCCCCGAGCGCCTCGTTCATCGGCGGCGCCGATGGCAGCTTCACCGTCGACGGCACCTGCAACCTCTGCGTGGCCAACAACGTGAGCTGCCCGGCCGCGCCGGATCAGTGCCACGATCAGGGCACCTGCGCGCCGGCGACGGGCGTGTGCTCGGCCGCTCCGGCCAAGGCCAACGGCACGGCGTGTGACGACGGCAACGCCTCGACCAGCAACGACGTGTGCACCAACGGCACCTGCGCCGGCACGCCCTCCGGCGGCGGCGCGCCCGACGGGACGATCGGCGCGGCCTTCGGCCTGAGCAACACCATCGCCTACGGCGGCTACTACTACGCCTCGATCGACGACGCGCCCGTCAACGCTGCCTACGGCGCCTGGATCAACACCTGCACGACCAGCTTCTACGCGATCCCCGCGGGCTGGGAGCTCGCCCCCGAAGACGCCAACGTGGTCAACAACGTCATCAAGCCGTCGATCTGGTCGACCCACTGCATGATCTTCTCGAACGGCGTCTCCTACGGCGTCTCGACCTACAACAACGGCGGCGCCTGCGGCGGCGGCGTGCTGGGCCAGAGCGGAAGCACCTACAACGCCAACTCGTGCTCGCGCCGCCCCCTGATCCGGCACATCGGCGGCGGCTCCGGAGCCTACGCGACCGTGCACGTCGACTCCGGCAGCAAGGACATCGCCCTCGTGTACGCCCCCGCCGGGACGACCTTCAACAGCAACGCCGACTACAAGGCCTACTGCGAGAGCAAGGGGTTCGTGCAGAACCAGAACAGCAACAGCGCGGGCGAGTACTCGAGCGCCAACATGTTCAACGGGTCGAGCTACTACTGCAACCAGTACTGCTGCTACCTCGGCGCCGGTAACAACGTCTGGAGCAGCAGCGCGTCGAGCTTCGTCAACCATGGCCTCCCCACGGGCACGCCGCTCCAGGTCTTCGACCGCGGCTGCGGAACCTACTGCGGGGGGACCTTCACCTCCGGCCTCAACACCACGGACACGATCACGGTGAACGGGGCGAGCAGCGCGAGCTACAACACCAACGCGCTCGGGGCCCAGAACTACTGCCAGGGCAAGAGCACCAGCTTCGCGCAGAACGGCGTCGTCGTCTGCCAGGTGCCCTGAAGGGGTGACGATAAAAGCGTCGAGAGGGCCGCGAAGCTATACAGTGTCGCATGGATCCGGATCCACGCCTGATCCATCGCCTCGTGCTCCGCCCGGGGCTAAAGCCCCGGGCTACACAAGACGAAGCCCGCCCTTCGGCGGGCTTGCGCTCCACCCTTCTGGCTTCGTTGAAACGTGGGTCGGTACGTCCGCTTTCCACTCCGCCCGCATTTGCAGCGGAACGCGCGTCCGATCCAGCACGAGGCAAGCCGGCGAAGGCCGGCTTCCTTTGTGTAGCCCGGGGGTTTACCCCCGGGCTACTGCGCGCATGACCCCGACTCGATGCGACACTGTTTAGGGAGGTCGACCGGCCGCCGGGTCCCACGGAACCTCATGTTCGAGGACCAGTGGCCCGGCCACGGTGATCTCGACTTCAACGATGCCGTCGTCGATTACCAGTACGCTCTCGCCTACAACTCCTCGGGCAACCTCGTCCAGCTCGTCGCCACCTACAACGTCCTCGCCGCCGGCAGCGGCCACGACAACGGCTTCGCCCTCCAGCTCCCGATCCCCCGCGCCAACGTGGGGAGCGTGACGCTCCAGCTCGGCAACGGCGCCCCCTCCGCGCTCGTGCCCCGCGCCGCCGAGAGCAACCTCGTCGTCGACGTCTTGCCGAGCGTCAAGGCTGCTTTCGCCCTGGCCAACGATGGCCGCCAGATCAACACCGACCCGACCGCCGCCGTCCTCCCCGGCGCCACCTACCGCCTCGTCGTCACCCTCTCGACCCCGACCGCGCTCAGCTCGGCGAACGCACCCTTCGACGCTTTCTTCTACTGGGCGCAGGAGCCGACCCACGAGATCCACCGCCCTGGGTACGCCGGCACGTCGAACATGAACGCCGGCCTCTTCGGCACCCTGCAAGACGGCTCGAACGGCGCTCGCCACTTCGTCGACGACCGCGGCATCCCCTATGTGCTCGACGTGCCCCAGGCCATCAAATGGTCGCCCGAGTCGGTCGACATCTCCGCGGGCTACAGCCAGCTCGCGGCCTTCGGCGCGAGCGGCGGCGTGAGCAACCAGACCTGGTATCAGTCGCCCACCAACGCCTCTCTCTTCACGAGCGGCCAGGGCGGCGCCCAGCCCCCGAGCGCCTCGTTCATCGGCGGCGCCGACGCCACCTTCTCGGTCGACGGCACCTGCAACCTGTGCGTGGCCAACAACGTGAGCTGCCCGGCCGCGCCCGACCAGTGCCACGATCAAGGCACCTGCGCGCCCGCGACGGGCGTGTGCTCGGCCGCCCCCGCCAAGGCGAACGGCACCGCGTGCGACGACGGCAACGCCGGCACCATCAACGATGTGTGCACCAACGGTGTCTGCGCCGGCATGGCCGGGAGCGACGGCACCAGCGCCGGCGCGGCGGGCTCGTCGTGCGCCGCGCTCCACGCGAGCTTCCCGGCGTACGCCAACGGCGTCTACTGGATCGACCCCGACGGCATCGGCTCGGGCAACGCTGCCTTCCAGGTCTACTGTGACATGGGCAACGGCGGCTGGATGCTCGCGGCCGCCCCCAGCGTCAGCTACGATATCTTCGGCGAGCCCGCCGGCCTGCTCAACCCGAGCGTCGGCGCGAGCCGCAACGCCAGCCTCTGGTCGGCCTCGAGCACGGTGCCCTTCACCCAGCTCAAGGTGACGGACGCCTGGCCTTCTCCCTCGAACCAGTCGACCGCCACCTTCTCCCCGCAAAAGTCGATGTCCTCGCTCATGGCCCAGTTCCCGTCGTACACGACGAGCCCGGTCGCCACGAACAACGTCTCCTCGACCATCGGCGCGGCGTGCTTCGTCGTCCGCGCGAAGAGCGCCGAGGTCGGCCCCTGGTCGGACAGCGCCGACTGGATGTTCATGGGCTTCCACAGCCTGTGCAGCCAGCCCATGACCTACGGTGACGGCTGGGACGTGAGCGGCTGGAACACGAGCTGGTGCATCGGCTGCAACGACAACAACTCCGACCCGCAGCTCTCCACCGATCACGGCATCGGGCGGATGAACGCGCAGAGCCACTGGCATGCCTCGAACACCAACACCGTGACGATCGTCTGGCTCAAGTAACGTCACCGGCCGGCGCCGACAGGACGGCCCGTCTCGCACCGAGGCGGGCTGTCCTGCTTTTGTGCGTCGCGCCCCGAGACGAGCAGAGACCGCGGTCTCGATTCTCAACCTGAGACGAAGCTCCCTCCACGAACCACGTGCGATGGGGTTTTCCAGCAAGATATGAAGACTCTGGCGGTCGCATCACCTGGCCCGGCCCTTGCTGTGCACTCCAATGCCCGGCCTCTTTGCCGCGCTCGATCGGTCGGGCATGCCGGCTCGACAACCCTCACCACCAGGACGAACCCCATGAACCTCCGCCTCTCGTCGGCTCTGCTCCTCCTGGCCGCGGCCACCGTCGCCCCGGCCTGCTCCGTCTCCACCGATGTCGACCAGGGCCCGAGCGAGCCCGCCCCCACCTCCCTCGCCAAGGCGAAGATCCCCGCAGACTTCACCTTCGCCACCACCAGGCCCGCCGGTATCCAGATCTCCGTCAATCCGAAGCTCCTCCCCCAGGGCGTCGAGCTCCCCGTCGAGATCTACAGCGTCAGGAACGAGCTCCTCGCCGCCGCCAAGCCCAGCGACGAGGGCAAGGTCGTCCTCGATTATCCCCTCCCCGTCGGCGACACCCAGGTCGTCGTCAAGGTCGGCGAGCAGCAGCAGATCCTCACCCTCGACAAGAACCACTCCGCCTCGGCCTCGTTCGAGTGAGCGCGGAGGTCATGTCGGTCGATGGAAAAGCGGTGCTCGTGCGCCGCCGCCCGAACCGCGCGCGGTCGCGAGCGGCAGACGTAGCCCTTGCCCAGAGCGACGATCGACGCGACCGGTCGCCGCGGTGAGCCTGCTGCCCTGACCGGGGCGAGCATCGCTGTCGGCGGCTCTTCGAACCTGCTATTTCCCTCGGTCGACAGAAGCCCCGAGCCCGCGAAGGCGGCCTTCCCGAGCGTCGCCCACGGCTTCACCCCCACGCGACCCGGCGCGACGCTCCTATCGCACCCGGCGCATCCACAGGCTGTTCGAGTCGAAGTTGTCCTCTTCGCCGAGGGAGAACGGGAACGCCGCGGAGAGCTCCCGGCTCGCTTTTTCGCGCAGGTAGCGCTCGGCGATCTGCACCTCGAAGGCGCTGTTGAACATCAAGAACGCCTGGAGCAGGTACTGTTCGGTCCAGTACCAGCGGTTGTCGATCACCCAGCTCTTCGGGTACTCGAAGGGAAAGAAGATGTCGTGGACATGAACGGTCACGCCCTTCCGGAGCCTTGGTAGCACCTCCAGGTAGAGGTGGTTCACGTCGCCGAAGGTCTTCACGACGTGGCTCGAATCGATGAAGAGGATGTCTCCCTCGCCAAGCGCGGTGAACACCTCCATCGGCACCTCTTCGACCTTCTGCTGCAGGAGGCCGGAGAGGCCCGGGAGCGGCGCGCGGAGGTGGGGCGGCGGGTACGGCTCGATGGCGCGGAAATCGCATTTCGCGCCTTCGCGCGCGTTGAGCGTCAGGGCGCGGGCCGTCACGAGCGTGGACATGCCCGAGCCCACCTCGACGACCTTCGACGGGCGGAGCTCGCGCACCATCGCGTGGAGGACGGCCGCGGACAGGTGCCCGTAGGAGCCGTTGCGCACGTAGTAGGCGGGCTCGACGCCGCCCTGCTTTTCCCTGGGGAAGTCGCACTCCGCGAACCAGGGGCGGAGCGCGTCGAGCAGGGCGATCTGCGCGGGGAGGCGCATGTCGACGCCGGG
Organism: Byssovorax sp.; assembly: GCA_046351295.1. Taxonomy (GTDB): domain Bacteria; phylum Myxococcota_A; class Polyangia; order Polyangiales; family Polyangiaceae; genus JAXLYT01. Next base: position 11,332 of record JAXLYT010000003.1, on the reverse strand, counting down.
GAGCGCCGAGGGCTCGTCGAAGCGGGCCTCGTGGCGGGACAGATCGCGGCCGGCCGGCACGGGGTGGTAGAAATGCGCGGGCACGACGTGGAACCCGAGCTCCTCGTAGATGGCGCCGAGCGAGCGCCCGAAGAGCACGGTGCGGGCCACGCGGCTCCGCTCGATCGCGCTCGCCGACCGCCGGTAAAGGCCCCTGGCCATGTCCGATTGCAGAGCTTGCTTGAAGAGCTGTTTGATCATGCGGCGAGCCCGAGCCGGCTTCGCACCACGCCGGCGATGTCGGTGATGGCCTGCGCCTCGGCGGCGCCGGCGTCGTCGGTCGCGAGCGCGGCGAAGGACGAGCGCGTGCCGAGATCGTAGCCGTGCATGCCCTTGACCTTTCCGCCGAGGAAGCTCGGGGCGAGGAGCGTGCCTTCGGGCATCACCCAGAGGGCCTCGGCGAAGGGAGAGCCCTCGGTGGGGGCGCGGCGATCGCGGAGATCGTCGCGCCCGAGCCAGGCGCCGGGCAGGCTCGATCGCTCGAGCGCGAGCCGCGCGCGGTCGAGCGCGGAGGGGCTCCCCCAGAGGCGGATCATCGTGCTGTCGACGAAGACCTGGGCGGGCGCGAGCGAGGGCAGCACGGGCCGGGGGTCGACCACCCGGTCGACGTCGGCCATCCCGTGATCGCCGACGACGATCGTGGTCAAGCTCGCGCCGTCGTCCGCGAGCAGCTCGCGCGCGTGGGCGATGCGTTTGCCGATCCGCGCGGCGACCTCGCCGATGAGCGGATCGCGGTTGCCGCGCTCGTGCAGGTTGCCGTCGAGCTCGGTCGCGTAGAGGAAGGCCAGATCGGGGCGCGACTTCCGGAGCTCGGCATGCGCCTCGGCCCAGCGCTCGGCCTCGGGGAGCTGCCAGCGCGCGGCGTACACCGAGAGCCCGGCCTTGCGCGCGTCGGCGAGGAAGGTGCGGGCCGGGCCGATGGTCTCGGCCTGGAACATGTCGTCGCGCTCGGGCAGATCGAGCCAGCGGAAGGCCTCGGGCGGCACCCGGTGGAGCTGCACGTAGCCGGTGAGGCCGCGCGCCCGCGACAGCGCCTTGCCCAGCGCGCGCCGCAGCGCCCCGCGCTCGTGCACGACGCGCGGCAAGAGGCCGAGGACCGACAGCGGCGCGAGGATCGACGGATCGCCCTCTTTGCGGCGGGAGAAGAGGCACATGCGCCCGTGCACCGCAGGGGGGACGCCGGTGAGCACGGTGGGGAGCGCGCCCGACGAGTAGCCGAGGATGCCCGAGAGCTTCTTGCGGTGCGGGAGGACGCCGAGCTCGGAGCCGAAGCGCTCGAGCTGCGAGGGCCCGAGGGCGTCGACGAAGACGACGAGGACCCGAGGTTTCGGGGGCGGCATGAAGGGATTCATCTTCGCATATCCGGGCCGCGATCGGGCCGGATTTCCGCGCTGCTCAGCCCCCGTCGGGCTCGACCTTCTTCGGCAGGAGCTTGACCACGAAGAGGTGTCTCCGGAGCGCGTCACCGTTGACGAGCGCCGCGCACTCGCCTCCGAAATCGAGCTTGCCCGCGTAGGTGCCCGCGAGGACCAGACCGCCGTCCTTCGGATCGACGGCGATCGCGCTCACGGACTGGCCGCCGAGCATCCCGTCGCCGTAGGCGCGGCTGAAGACATGCGAGCCGTCGGTCGCGCGGAGCTTGGCGAGGAAGATCGCGCTGTACCCGCCGGGGTTGATGAACGTGTCGCCGCCGACGGAGATCGTCCCGAGGAAGTTGCCCGCGAAGGCCACCTGAGAGGCCTTGCCGTCGATCGCGACCGCCTCTCCGGACTGGTCGGCGAGAATACCGTACCTGAGCGCCCATCCGGGGTTCCGTTCAAGCTCACCTGGGCGATCAAGGCGTCTTTGCCGCCGGGGGAGGCGCTGAGCACGGTGGCCCCGAAGTTCATCGTCCCTTCCATCGCGCCGGCCATGACGATCGCGCCGCCGGGATCGGCCGCGATCGCGGAGAAGGACTGCGTCACCTGGTCACCCCAGTTGAAGGTCCAGAGCGACGGGTCGACGAGCCCGCCGATGTTCTGGATGGCGACCGCCCCCACGAACGCGTCCTCGCTCGACGCGAAGCTCTGGTTGAACACCGAGTTGCTCTTCGTGCACGGCACCATCGTGCCGTTGAACCCGCCGGCGAAATAGACGTTCTGCCCGGCGATCGACGCGGCCCTGGGGTGGATGTGCAGCACCGCCGGCATCATCGGGATCGGATCGACGAAGGCACAGTGGTCGAGCTGGCTCAGGTTCGTGTCGTAGCGGACCACGTGCATCTCGCTCTCGTCGTGACACGAGGGGAGGAGCATCACGTCCGTCTCGCTCGCGGCCATCGCGGCCGCGTGGTCCTTGCTCATCTCGAAGCCGTAGGTCGTCCCGGCCACGCAGTCGCCCTCGGGGGTGAGCTTGAGCAGGAAGGCGTCGTCGTCGCCGGCCATCGGCACCGCGCCGCAGGCGCCCGGCGCGTTGAGCACACCCTGGTACGTCCCGGCGACGAAGATCGAATCGCTGGTCGCCGCGATCATCTGGGCGATCTGCGTCGAGCCGTCGTCGCCGAAGCCGGCGGCCCATTTGTATTCCCCCATCGCGCCGCCGAGCTTGGCGATGAACACGTCGTGCGCGGCCGGATCTCCCGCCGCGATCGCGCCGCCGCCGAAGTCGATGTTCCCGCGATAGCCGCCGGCGACGATCACCGCGCCGGCCGAGTCCAGCGCGAGCGCCACCTTGCTGTCGACCTCTTCGCCGAAGTCTTTGACCCACGCGCATGCGTAGTCGATGGGCGCCGCCATCCCGCCGCCGCTGCCGCCGGTGCCGCCGCCTGCGCCGTCGCCGGACCCGCCGTCGATGAGGGTGCCCCTCACCACGTCGCGGCCGGCGAGGTACTGGCATGCCCCGAGGCCGAGGAGCGCGGATATCCCCGCGAGCAGGGCCGCGCCTGCGCGCCCGATCCGGCGGTGCGTTGCTGCGCGCTTCATCTCAGAACTGCCCTCCGAGGCTCGCCCCGGCCTCGCCCTGACCGACCTGCGGCGCGACCCACCACGACGAGGCGACCCTGGGCTTCGCGGCCGGGCCGATGGGTACGTACACGGGCGTGAGCCAGAGCAGCACCGCCCCGCCGAGCGCCGCCGTGCCGCCGACGAGGCCGATGTTGGCGGTGGCGGCGAACGCCGCGCGGTCGTGCTCGATGTGCCGGAGGATGTCGATCGAGCTCTGCTTGTCGCACGCCCCCGCGCCGTTGCAGTGCGCGGCCGAGTAGGAGCGCCACTGCGCGCCGCGGGCGAGCGCGAGGCCGCCGGTGATGGCCCCCACCAGCAGACCGCCGAGCCCCGCGCCGCCGAGGCCGAGCGCGGCGTTGCGCTGGAGCTTCGGGCGGACGCGGCGGAGCGGGCGGGGCGGGGCGGGGCGGCGATCGGGCTTCGCGCTCGCGATCGGTCCATCGAGCTTCGAGGTCGCGCCGGGGACCTCGGGGCCCGGCGCCTCGATCGGATCGACCGCCGGGCCGACCGCGGGCCGCGGGCTCACCACGGCCACGCGATCGGGGGGATAATCGCCCTCCTCGTCCTGGCTCGGATCGAGGTCGAGGCGCGGGATCTTCACGTCGACGAGCGCGCCGTCGGCCGGCACCTCGACCTTCTTTTCCCAGGGCAGGCGGCGCGCGGCGCCGGCCTTGACCTTGTGGGGCCCGGGGTCGACGGGGAGCGCGATCCCGTAGGCGTTCCTGCCGACGACCAGCTCGTCGAGCACGACGCGCAGGCCGGGCATATCGTCGTCGGGCGGGGTCACGATCACGCGCAGCCGGCTCAGGTGCGGCTCGAGCTCGGCCGCGCGCGCCCGCGCGGCGCGGCCCTCCTGCGCTTGACCGGCCGAGGTGAGCTTCGCGCTCAGCGTGTTGAACAGCGTCCACGCCGTCGCGGTCTTCCCGGCGCGCGCGTAGCAGTCGGCGAGCTCGCGCTCGGTGGTGAGCGACGCAACCTTCCGGTCACTCTCCTCGAACCGGGCACATGCCGCGCCGATGTCCCCCGCGGTGCGCAGGCGCACAGCCTCGTCGAACAGCGCGCGGGCCTCGGCCGCGTCGTCCGCGCGGGCCGTGGTCGCGAGGCAGAGCGCGAGCAAACCTTGCGCGAAGGAGACGATCGCCGCCGCCGATCCACCGCGCCGGGGCGTGCTCCGGTGTGCGCTGCCCATGGGATCTTCCACGGTTGCATCCGCGCACGTCGATGGTCAAGCGCCGTCGACATCAGAGCTCCCCGCCGTGGTACAAGAGCAACGTGAAGTCCTATGTCCACGCGGGGGCCCACTGATGAAGCTCGCGGTGGCCCTCGGCGGCACCGACCTCGGTCGCTCCGGCATCGGCGCCTACGCGCGGGCCATCCTCCCGCGCCTCGCCGCGCGCGCCGTGAGCGAGGGCGGCAAGATGCTCGCGATCGGGACGAGGGCCGAGCTCGACGTCTACCGCGAGGAGCTCTCCCTTGCCGCGCCGATCGTCGTCCCGGGCCTCCTGCAGAAGCCCGGCGTCAACGCGCTCTTCCACCTCGCCGCCGCCGGGCAGATCGCCGCGCGCGCCGGCGCCGACGTGCTGCTGCTCCCCGCGGCGAACCGGCGCACCACGCTCCTCTCGCCCATCCCCACCGTCGCGGTGGTGCACGATCTCGCGCAGTTCCACGTCAAGGGAAAGTACGACTTCGCCCGCGACATCTACCTCCGCCACCTCGTCGTGCGCACCCTCACCTCCGCCACCGAGCTCGTGGCCGTGAGCGACACCACCCGCAAGGACATGGTGAACGTGCTCTCGCTCGGCGAGGGACGGCCCGGCCGCCCGCCCGTGCGCGTCGTGCCGAACGGCGTCGATCACGCGCGCTTCACGCCCCCGGAGGAGGCCGATCCGCGCGTCGAGGCGGCGCGCCGCGCGACCGGGCTCCGCACGCCTTACCTGCTCTACACCGCGCGCCTCGAGCACCCCGGCAAGAACCACCTCCGCCTGCTCCGCGCCTTCGCGAGGAGCCGCGCCGCCGCGGCGCACGAGCTCGCGCTCGCCGGCGCCGACTGGGGCGCGCTGCCGATGATCGAGGCCGAGATCGCGCGCCTTGGGCTCGCCGGGCGCGTCCGTATCCTCGGCTTCGTCGCCGACGCGATCCTCCCCGGGCTCGTCGCGGGCGCCGACGCGGTGATCATGGTCGGCCTGCACGAGGGCTTCGGCCTGCCCGCGCTCGAGGCGCTCGCCGCGGGGCGCGCGGTGATCGCGTCGAGCACGGGCGCGCTGCCCGAGGTGGTGGGCGACCTCGGGGTGATGTGCGATCCGCACGACGAGGCCTCGATCGAGGGCGCCCTCGATCGCGCGCTCGGCGACGCCGCCCTGCGCGAGCGCACCCGCGCGCACGGCCCGGGGCGCGCGCGGGCGTCGAGCTGGGACGCGACGGTCGAGGGCCTCGTCGCCGCGTGCTTCGCCGCGCGGGATCGCTCATGAGCCTCCACCAGCACCGGCGGCGCGAGCATGCGCGCCCCTCGCCCATCAAGCTCCTGCCCCGCGCCCGCCTCGCCGATGTCCTGCGCGGGCGCGCCCCGCTGGTCGGCTCCCGCTGCGATCCCGAGGCGCCGCGCGGGCTCGTCTCGCCGATCGAGGCCCGCGCGCGCCTCGGCCTCGTCTACGGCGATCCGCGCGAAGAAGAGGCCCGGCAGCTCGATCCGAAGGGCGCGCTCGGCGAGCTCGGCGTGGTCGCCCGGAGCGCCGTCGCGCACCTGCTCTGGCCCGAGGGCGGCGCGCGCAGCCTGCCGAGGCCGTACATCGTCTCCGCCCACGTCGACAACGTGACCTACCGCGAGGCGCTCGATTTCACCTTCGCGCCCCCCGAGGGCGGCGCCGCGCGGATGATCCACTTCGTCCACCCGCACGCGCTCAACCTGGCCGCGTTCGACGAAGATCACCGCGGGCGGCTCGCCCGCGCCGACGCGATCTTGCCCGACGGCGTGGGCCTGCGCGTGGCCGCGTCGATCGTCGGCGTCGCCCTCCACGGCAACGTCAACGGCACCGATCTGCTCCCGCTCCTCTGCCGCGACGCCGCCGACAAGAACGTCCCGCTCGCCCTCGTCGGCGCGGCGCCCGGCATCGCCGACCGCTGCGCCGAGCGCCTCGCCGAGTCCACCCCGGGCCTTCGAATCCCGCTCGTCTCGCACGGCTTCCTCACCCCGGCCGAGTCTCACCTCTTCGCCGAGAAGGTGCGCGACCTCGGCCGCTCCGTCGTCCTCGTCGGCATGGGCAGCCCCCTGCAGGAGCGCTGGGCGTGGGAGCACCTCTCGACCGCGAGCGAGGCCTCGGTCCTCACGGTGGGGGGCCTCTTCGATTTCTTCTCGGGCCGCATCCCGCGGGCCCCCGAGGCCATCCGCGAGCTCGGCCTCGAGTGGGCCTACCGGCTCGCGCAGGAGCCGACGCGGCTCGCCAGGCGCTACCTGCTCGGCAATCCGCTCTTCGTCCTGCTCGCGCTAAAACAACGGGGTTTAGGTCCCACTCCCTGACACAATGTCACCAACGCACGCGATGCGCCGACTGGCGCACGCCTTGCGCCATCCACGGAATCAGGGAATTCCTCTCCTCGAAGCTCAGGGGATTTCACGGGTCGATCGCGTGGGCCCTGAGTTTGCAGAACGCGACCATCACTCGATGGTCGACCCGGACGCCAGCCCTCCGCCCGAGAGCCGCAGCTACCGCGAGGCAGATTACGCCATCGCCCTCGAGGCGCTGCGCGCCCTGCCCGCCGCCCTCCTCGTCGTGCGCGAGGACGGCACCACGATGCTCGCCAACCGGCAGGCCTGCGCGGTGCTCGGACGCTCGCGCGCCCAGCTCGAAGGAGCGCCCGTGGCGTCGTACCTCGCCCCCGTCTCCGAGCTCAAGAGCCCCCTCTCGTGCGACGATCGATCGGGCCGGCTCCGCGTGACCTTGCCGACGAAGCGCGCCGCCACGCTCGGCTTCTCCATCGCCGAGCTCCGCGACCTCGACGGCCCCGCCTTCACGGTGATCCTCAAAGACCTCACCGAGGTCGAGCGCACGCGCGACGAGCGCGATCGGCTGCTCCAGATCGCCACCGTGCACGAGGTCTTGCCGGCCATCCTGCACGAGATCAAGAACCCGCTCGCCGCCATCGCCACCACCGCCGAGCTCCTGTTCGAGGAGTCGGCGGAGGAGCAGGGTCGCTCGGCGGCCCACGCGATCCTCCGCGAGGCGCGCCGGATGAAGCTGACGCTCCAGGGCATCGGCGCCGTCGGCGTCTCGCTCCGCGCGTCGCGCCACGCGGCGATCGATCACGCGGTGCGCGAGGCGTGCAGCATCCTCTCGGCCCGCGCCGAATCGCTCGGCCTCGTGACCCGCTGCCGCATCGCCGACCTGCCGCTCCTCCCGCTCGATCCCTCGGTGGTCTGCGCGATGGTGCTGAACCTCGTCACCAACGCGATGCAGGCCTGCAAGCCGGGGGGCGAGGTCGTGCTCTTCGCCGACATCCCCCCGGGCAGCCAGGAGCTCCTGCTCCGGGTGAGCGACACCGGCGCGGGCATGACGCCCGAGGTGCTGGCCCGCTGCCGCGAGCTCTTCTTCACCACCAAGACGCGCGGCACCGGCATCGGCCTCGCGCTCTGCGATCGCGCGCTGCGCGACGCCGGCGGCTCGATGGACATCGACTCCGAGCCCGGCAGGGGCACCCAGATCACCCTGCACATCCCCCTCCAGCCTGCGCTCGCGCCCGCGCAGCGCAGCGATCGACCTTTCCCAAGCCCCAGCGAGGAACCCTCATGACCCGCGTCGAACAGCTCAACAAAGTCCTGCGCTCTCTACAGTCGGGGTCGCCCGATCTCGAGGCCTGCGCCCTCATCTCGGAGGACGGCCTGGTGATCGCCAGCGCCCTCCCCCAGCACATCCAGGAGATGCGCATCGCGGGCATGGCCGCGACCCTCCTCTCCCTCGGCGAGCGCGCCTCGACCGAGCTTTCGCGCGGCAAGCTCCAGCAGGTCTTGATCCGCGGCGACGAGGGCTACGTGGTGATGACCCGCGCCGGCACCGGCACCCTCCTGCTCGCGCTCACCACGCGCGAGGCCAAGCTCGGCCTCGTCTTCTACGACATGGATCACGCCGTCGGCGAGATCCGCAAGATCCTCTGATCCGAGCCTCAAGGAGAGAAGCCATGTCCTCGATCGTTCTCTTCGACGACGGCCGGCACAAGTGCGTGCTCCTGCCCGAGTTCAGCCCCGGCGGCGCCGTGCAGGCCAACCAGTACGTGATCATCCACGACAAGGCCGGGATGGTCCTCGATCCCGGCGGCCACAAGATCTACAGCAAGGTGCTCTCGGAGACGTCGCACCTGCTCGCGGGCGGGGAGCTCAAGACCATCTTCCTCTCGCACCAGGATCCGGACATCGTCGCCGCCGTCAACGGCTGGCTGATGTCCACCGACGCGGACGCCTGGGCCTCGGCGCTGTGGATCCGGTTCATCCCCCACTTCGGCGTCGATCAGCTCGTCGCCTCGCGCCTGCACCCGATCCCCGACGAGGGCATGGTGCTCGACCTCGCGGGCGCGAAGCTCCTCGCCCTGCCGGCGCACTTCCTCCACTCGTGCGGCAACCTCCACCTCTACGACCCGACCTCGAAGATCCTCTTCAGCGGCGACCTCGGCGCCTCGCTCGGGATGGACTACCGCGAGGTGAAAGACTTCGACGCGCACATCCAGTTCATGGAGGGCTTCCACCGCCGGTACATGGCCTCGAACGTCGTCCTCGCGGCGTGGGTGAGGATGGTGCGAACGCTGGACGTCGAGACGATCGCGCCGCAGCACGGCGCCATCTTCCGCGGCCGGGAGATGGTCGGGCGCTTCCTCGACTGGTGCGAGGGCCTCCAGTGCGGCAGCGACGTGCTGCTCGATCTCTACAAAGTCCCTTCGCTCGGGTAACGCCATGCCAAGAGTGCTCATCGTCGAGGACGAGGCCGTGCTCCGCTCGGCCATGGCGCGCGGCATCTCCAAGCTGCCGGGCGTCGTGGCCGTGGAGGCCGGCACGCTCCAGGCTGCGCTGGAGAGCATCGACGCGAACGCGCCGCAGATGATCATCTCCGACATCGATCTGCCCGATCGATCCGGCCTCGAGCTGCTCGGTGAGCTCGGGCGGCGAGGCCTGCGCGTGCCGCTCCTCTTCGTCTCGGCCTACCTCAAGGCGTACTCCGCCCAGATCCCCCCGCACGCCGACGTCGACGTGCGCGAGAAGCCCGTGGAGCTCGAGGAGCTGCGGGCCCTGGTCGAGCAGCGCCTCTCCGCCGCGACGAGCGCCGAGGAGGCGCCCTTCGGGCCCGCCGACTACCTCCAGCTCGCCTGCCTCGGTCACCGCTCGGTCGTGCTGGACATCGAGGCTCCGGACACGAAGGGGTCCATTGTGGTCCATGCGGGCACGCTGTGGACCGCCGAGGACGGCAGCGTCGAGGGAGAGGCGGCCTTCCGCCGGCTCGCCTTCCTGCCCGGCGCCACGGTGCGCGCGCGGGTGCTCCGGGACGCGCCCGGGCCTCGCGCCATCTTCGAGGGCTGGGAGGCGCTGCTCATGGACGCGGCCCGCGAGCAGGACGAGAACGCGCACAAGGCCCGGCGCGCGATCGCGGACGACGACCCCTTCGGCTTCGATCTCGCCGACGACCCGCCGCCGCTGCCGCCGCCGCCCCGCGCGCCCGCGCCCACCCTGCCGAGCCCGGCCGTGGAGCCGATCTCGGCGGGGGCGCAGAGCGGCGCGCGGCGGAGCGTGCGGCCGATCGAGGTCGAGCCCTCGCAGAGCGACTTCGACGTGGCCTTCGAGGCCGGCGTCGAGGCCCTGCTCGGCAAGGACTACCCCGCCGCCTACGCGGCCTTCGAGCGGGCGAAGGCCATCAACCCGGACGACCCCAAGGTCCTCACCAACCTGGAGCGGTTGAAGCAGCTCGGCTTCGGCCGCTCCTCGGTCCCCGAAGCGTCCTGATCTGCGAGAGGCAGAGGAGACGGAGGAGAGAGAACATCCATGGCCCAACGAATCGTCATCGCGAGCCAGAAGGGGGGCGTGGGAAAGACCACGGTGGCCCTCCACCTCGCGCTCGCCCTCGCCGAGCGCGGACGCTCGGTGCTCCTCGCCGATCTCGATCCCCAGGGCGGGATCGGCCTGTCCCTGGCCAAGGGCGACGCCGAGCTCCCCGGCCTCGCCGACTACCTGATGGGCCAGATCCAGGCCGCCGAGGCGGTCATCCCGACGCACCTGCGCGGCCTCTCGCTCTTGCCCCGCGGGCGGCTCGATCCGATCGACACCTGCGAGCTCGAGCGCGCGCTCTTCGAGCCCGGCGTGCTCGACAAGGCGCTCGCCGAGCTCGAGGCGCCCTTCGACCTGACCTTGCTCGACACGCCCTCCGGCCTCGGGATGATCACCCGCGGCGCCCTGCGCGCGAGCCGCTTCGTGCTGCTGCCCTTCCAGGCCTCGATGCTCTCGCTGCGCTCGATCTCGCAGGCGCTGCGCGTCGTCGAGCATGTCCGGAGCGCCGAGAACCCCGACCTCACCCTGCTCGGCATCCTCCCCACGATGGCCGACCGCACCACCGACTCCGCGCAGGAGGTGCTCGTCGACATCTGGACCGGCTTCTCCGGCGTGCTCGACACCGTGATCCCCCGCGCCGAGGTCTTCGCCCGCGCGAGCCGCGAGGGGGTGCCCATCGGCTTCCTCGGCGGCCGCCCGTCGCCCGAGGTGCGCCGCTTCGACACGCTGGCCGCCGAGGTGGAGGGCCTGCTCGAAACCCTGTCTCCCCGAGAGGAACGCCATGCCGACCGACCGCAACGCAAGCTCCTTGGATGATCTCGCAGAGGCCCGCGCGGCCTCGCAGCGCCTGCGCGGCGCGGCCGAAGGGACGGCGCCCCCCCGCGGCGCGACGGGCTTCATCCGCTTCTCCGCCGCCGCGTTCACGCCCTCGGAGGCGCTCGCCAACCCCTTCGGCCCGGCCGTGTGGAACGAGATGCTCGACCGCTGCATGCGCGAGGCGCGCGCCGAGGTCTGCTTCGTCACGGACGCCCACGGCCTCGTGGTGGCGAGCCGCGGCGCGATGGACGCGGCGCTGATCGAGGGGATCGGGGCGCGGCTCCTGATCGCCTTCGAGCAGGCCGATCAGATGACGGAGGGCCAGACGCCCTCGGGGTCGATCGCGATCGAGATGGGCCACCGGTGGCTCACGGGGTTCCGGGTGAGGCGGGAGCTCGACCGGATCTTCACGGTCGGGGTGCTGGGGCCTTCGGTGGTTTCGCGGGAGCTGCGCGGGGCGCTGGAGGGGATGCTGGTG
>JAXLYT010000002.1:0-332374 GCA_046351295.1 Byssovorax sp. | reverse complement strand
GATCGAGCCCCAGCAGCCCCCGTTGGCGGCCGTGTTCCCGGCGATCATCAATTTGTCGCCGTTCGAGAGCACCACCAGGTGATCGTGCTTCGACACGTCGTATTGATTGATCGCCTCGGCCGAGGAGGTCACGAGGGCATGCGTCCACGGGCTCTGCCGCGTGCCCGTGGCCGTGTACAGGACGACGCCGCTGTCGTCCTTGAGCTTGACCATCAGCTCTTGCCCCGTCCACGCGGCCATCGACCAGTCGATGCAGGTGTCGAGCCATGTGTTGTTGTCGACATCCTCCGCAGCGGTGTTGGCGAAATCGAGGCATCGTGTCCAGCCGCCGCCCTGGGTGCTCATGTCGCAGAAGGCCTGAAACGGAGGCGCGCCCCCGGGCCCGTCGGGGTCGAGGTTGTAGAGCCCATCGCCCATGGCATTGCCATTCTGCACGATGGCCTGGCAGCTCGTGGACGCCGGGGTGAGCGGAGCGCACGTGGCCTGGACACAAGCCTCGTTGGCCTGGCAGCCCATGCCGCACATGCCGCAGTTCTTCGGATCGAAGGTGAGGTTGGTGCAGACACCGCCGCAGTTCGTCTGCCCTCCCTCGCACGTCGGCTCGCAGCTCCCGCCGGTGCAGGCGAGGCCCGGCCCGCACACCATACCGCACCCACCGCAGTGCTTGTTGTTGTCGTCCGTGTCGAAGCAGCCGCCGCCGCACTCGGTGAGGCCCACCGGGCAAGCAAAGCTGCAAACCCCGGAGGCGCACACCTCGTCCGCATCGCAGTGGCTCGGGCAGCCACCACAATGCGCGGGATCGACGAGGATATCGACGCAGACATCGCCGCAGCGGGTCGTCCCGCCGGCGCAGGAGAGGTCGCACTTGGCCCCGGAGCAGACCTCGCCCGGATCGCAGGTGGCCCCGCACGCGCCGCAGTTCTTGGGGTCGAGGTCGAGGTCGATGCACGCGTCGCCGCACCGGGTGGTGCCGGCCCCGCAGACGAGCTCGCACACGCCGGCGAAGCAGCGTTGATCGTCGTTGCAGGGGGTGTCGCACTTGCCGCAATGGAGCGGGTCGGTCTGGAGGTCGGCGCATGCGGCGTCGCACCGGGTCTCGCCCGGCCCGCACGATGTGCCGCCGGAGCCGGTGGAGGCGCCGGTGGTGCTGCCGCTGCCCCCGGCGCCGCTCGTGGGGGACTGGGCGCCGGCGCAGCCCGGCCAGGCGGCGGCGAGGAGCAGCGGGGCGAGGGCGAGGAGCGAGGCGAGGGCGGGGCGAGCGCCCGGGGAGGCGGAGGGGAGCGATGTCATGGTGAGGGCGGCAGGGCGAAGAATGGACGAGGCCTCGGGAAGGTACCATCATTCGCCGGAGGCGTTGCACTTTGCAACGCGGCGGCGACGGGGTGGCCGGGGCGTGCGGCGGGGGGAGCGTGAGGGATCACGGGGCCATCGCGCCTCGAAATGTGGCGAGCATCGCCGAGGTTTCTTGACCTGTCGCGTCCCCTCGGGCACCAAGGCGCCCATGAAACGCTGGCTCGCCCTCTCGCTCTTTGCCCTCCCCCTCTCCCTCGTCCTCGTGGCCGGTTGCAACACCAGCCCGGGCGACGGTAAGCCCTGCAACAAGGACAAAGACAGCGTGATGTGCCTCGACCCGAAGACGCGCCTCTCGTGCGACGGGGAAAAGTGGCACGGCGAGACCTGCCTCGGCCCCAAGGGCTGCGAGGCGGGCGCCCTCTTCGTGAGCTGTGACACCTCCCTCGCCAACGAGGGCACGACGTGCGGCAAGAACGACAAGTTCGCTTGCACCCTCGACAAGAAGTTCATGATGCGCTGCAAGGAGGGCAAGTGGGCCCGCACCGAGAGCTGCCTCGGCCCGGCGGCGTGCGACGCGAGCGGCATGTTCGTCAAGTGCGACACCTCGATCGTCGCCGAGGGCGACCTCTGCGAGAACAACCCGGAGAAGAAGACGGCCGCCGCCGGCTGCTCGGCCGACAAGAAATCGCTCTATGCGTGCAAGGACAACAAGTGGAAGAAGGTCGAGAGCTGCACCGGCCCGGACGGCTGCACCTCGGGCTACAACGTCCGCTGCGATGGCCCCACGGTGAACGCCGGCGATTTCTGCGTCAAAGAAGAGGAGGCCGACTACGCCTGCGCGACCGACAAGAAGAGCTCGCTCAAGTGCGAGGCCGACGGGTGGAAGCTCTCCCGCAAGTGCCTCGGCCCCGAGGGCTGCACCTCCACGTTCAACAGCATCAAGTGCGATGACTCGGTGCAGGAGCCCGACGCCGCCTGCCAGGGCGACGACGCCGCGGCCTGCTCCACCGACGGCAAGACCGTCCTCCACTGCAAGGGCGGTAAATTCGTCAAGTCGCGCACATGCCCCAAGGCATGCAAGGTCACCTATTCCACCATCGAGTGCGAGTGACCGGGAGAACGCCAGTCGCGTCGAGCTCGACCTGATCCCAACGACGGCTCGAATCGCCCCCTCGCCATGGCAGACATCCAGCTCCACAAGGACCCGAAATCGCCGAGGAAGGCATGAGCGCCATCGACCCTCGCCTCGACCCGGTGCTCGCGAGCGAGCGGCGCTCCGGGCGCGGCGTCGCGGTGTTCGCGCTCGCGCTGCTCCTCATCGCGGGGACCCTGGTGTACGCGGGCCTCGAGCGCGAGCAGCACGACATGAGCCGCGACGCGATCACCGCGGTCATGTTCCTCGTCTTCTTCCTGCCCGGCCTCTGGCTGCTCCGCGTCTGGCAGCGCGGGCCGGAGGCGACGGCCATCGTGAAGCTCTTGACCGTGAATCGCCACCTCATCAAAGAATGGGATTTCGAGTACGTGTCGACGAACGGCGGGTCCACGCAGACGCGCCTCCTGTTCTTCCTCCACACCGGGAGGTTCCTGAGCGTCGACCTCGCGCCCGGGGAGGCCAAAGGGGTGATGGAGTACGTGGCGGAGACGGCCCCTCGACGGCAGAGGTAACGATGACCTGCTACTGTCGAGCCCCATGATCTTCAACGTCGGATTGTCCCACGCACGGGCCGCCGTGGCCGTCGCCGGCCTCTCCCTCGCCTGTCCGCTGCTCGCGGCGTGCGGCGACGAGATCGCCCCGGGGCCGGACAAGCTCGCCCCGCTCCCGCCGACGACACCGCGCGAGAAGGGCCCTTATGCCGTCGGCGTCACCACCTTCGAGACCACCGACGGCGAGCCCGGCGGCCGCACCCTGCCCGTCGAGGTCTGGTACCCGGCGACCCCACCGCAGGCGGCTCCTCCGGCCCATTACCAGCTCATGCTCGGCTCGCTGGTGATCGCCGACATGGGCTCTCCCCTCGGCGCCGTGCGCGACGCGACGGCCGACCCGCGGGGAGCGCCCCACCCCGTCGTGATCTTCTCGCACGGCTTCGGGGGCGTGCGTTTCCAGAGCATCTACCTCACCGAATACCTGGCGTCGCACGGCTTCGTCGTCGCCGCGCCCGATCACGTCGGAAATACATTTCACGAGCAGGTCGACAAGGCGAGCGCGATCTCCGGCATCGAGGCGGCGAGGCTCCGCCCCATCGATGTATCGCGCACGCTCGACGCGCTGCTCGACCGCTCGGCTCTCCCGAGCGGCCTCCTCTCGGGGCAAGCTGACCCTTCGCGCGTCGGCATCGCAGGGCACAGCTTCGGCGGATTCACCGCCTTCCGCATCGCCGGCGCGACCCTCGATGTGAAAACCCTCGCGGCCCAGTGCGAGGGCCCGTCACCGTCGGCCATCTGCGACGGTTATGGCCAGGGCCCGCTCCCGCCCGTGTCCGCGCGCGACGACCGATTCATCGCCGCGATCCCCCAGGCGCCGGGGATCGCCTCGATCTTCGGGCCCGAGGGGTTCGGAGCCATCGCCGTCCCGACGATGATCCAGGGCGGCCTGCTCGACGAGACGATGCCCTTCGCGACCGAGCAAGCCGCGCCCTTCGCCGAGCTCACCGTGCCGGCCTACCTGGTCGGCATCGACCGCGGCGGGCACTTCACCTTCTCGAACATGTGCGACCTGCTCGATCTGCTGTCGCTCGATCTCGACGCCTTCGACGATGGATGCGGCGCCGCGAACATCCCGGCCTCCGAGGCCCACCCGGCGATCAACCGCTTCGCCACCGCGTTCGCGCTCGTGACCATCGCGGGCGATACGACCTTTGCAGACGAGCTCGATCCAGCCGTGGATCTGCCCCCTGCCGTCGCCTCGTTCGCGGCCCGATGAGGCGCAGAGCGGCGCCCGTGGGTAGGAGGTAAGCGGCCCGCCGGTGTGGTATCCTGCCGGTCGATGACCACGTCGTCCCCCTCCAACCCCGGGCATCGCCCTCACGGCGGCCGCCCCATCATCCAGCCCGCCGTGGACGAGCGCCTGGTGATGCCGGAGACCCGCTACGAGGCCATCGACGGGAGGATTCACTACGTGTGCCCTTCGGACGAGCCGCACGGCACGTACCACTCGAAGATCGCCGCGCTGCTCGAGGCCCATGTCGCGGGGGACTACCTCGTCGCCGTCGACATGCTCACCCGCACCTCGGAGAAGAACGACATGGCGCCCGACGCCAGCGTCTTCCCCGCCGAGCGTGACCCGGAGACGGGCGGCCGCAGGCTCGAAGAGCTCGCCTTCGAGGTGGTGAGCACCGAGGCCCTCTCCCACGCAGGCAAGAAGGCGCGCGCCCTCATCGAGCGCGGCGTGCGGCGCGTCTTCGCGATCGATGTGGAGCGGCAGCGCGCGCTCGAATGGTCGCGGGAGACGGGCGCGTGGGAGATCCTCGGCGTCGACGCGCGCATCGAGGATCGGGCGCTCGCCCTCGCGCTCCCGCTGCGGGCCCTCACCGAGGCCGGCAAGGCCGACGACGCGGTGGCCCGCGCGCTGCTCGGCAAGAAGAACCCCGTGATCGTGGAGGCGCTCGGAGCTGCCCGGGTCGAAGGCAAGGCCGAGGGCAAGATCGAGGGCAAGGCCGAAGGCAAGATCGAGGGCAAGATCGAGGCGATCCTGCAAGTGCTCGCGGTGCGCGGGCTCGCGGTCTCGAAGGACGTGGAGCAGCAGATCCGCGCAGAACGCCGCGCCGAGGTCGTCGATCGCTGGCTCGCCTCCGCAGTGACCTGCGCGAGCGCCGAGGCCTTGCTCGGCCGCTGACCCGGCGCCCGCTCCGGACGGCTCCCTCGCGACAGGCGATGGCGAGCCTCCTCGATGGTAAAGTGCCCCACCCCGCGCGCCTGCCGCCGGGGGCCTCTGCCATGTCCCGCGCTCGGCTCGCCGTCGGAATCGACCTCGGCACGACCCACACCGTCGTCGCGTGGGCCGACCCGGAGCGCGATGAGGCGGCGCAGATCTTCCCTGTCCCGCAGCTCGTCGCGGCGGGCGAGGTCGAGGCGCGGCCCCTCTTGCCCTCGGCGCTCTACGCCCCGCTGCCCGGCGAGGAGCTGGCTGATCTCTGGGGCGACGCGCCCTGGGTGGTGGGCGAGCTCGCGCGGCGCAGGGGCGGCGAGGTGCCGGGGCGCCTCGTGGCCTCGTCGAAGAGCTGGCTCTGCCACCCGCGGGTCGACCGGGGCGCGGCGATCCTCCCCTGGGGCGCGGGCGAAGATGCGCCCGATCTGCCGCGGATCTCGCCGATCGACGCCGGCGCTCGGTGCCTGTCGCATGTCGCGGCGGCCTGGGATCAGGCCTTCCCCGGGAGGCCGCTCGCCGCGCAGGACGTGGTGCTCACGGTGCCGGCTTCGTTCGACGAGGCGGCGCGCGAGCTGACGGTCGAGGCGGCGCGGCGCGCGGGGCTCGGGGTGCGCTTGCTCGAGGAGCCGCAGGCGGCGTTCTACGATTACCTGGCGAGCGCGGGCAGCGACGGCCTCGGCGCGCTGCTCGACGCGAAGCGCGAGGGCGGCGACACGGCGCTCGTGCTCGTCTGCGACGTGGGCGGCGGCACGACGGATCTCTCGCTGATCGAGGTCCGCCCGGGGGCCGCGGGACAGAGGGTCGAGCTCCGCCGCGTGGCCGTCGGGCACCACCTGCTCCTCGGCGGCGACAACATGGACCTCGCGCTCGCGCACCTGGCCGAGGGGCGGATGGTTGCAGCTCCAACGAAATTGGATCCGGCCCGCTTCGGCCAGCTCGTGCTCGCCTGTCGCGCGGCCAAGGAGCGCCTGCTCGGCGAGCGCCCGCCGGACGAGGCGAAGGTCACGGTGCTCGGCCAGGGCGCGCGCCTGCTCGGCGGCGCGCTGACGGCGCGCCTCGGCAGGGACGAGGTGGAGCGGGTGGTGCTCGACGGCTTCTTCCCGGCCGCGCCGCGCGACGCTCGGCCCGAGCGGGCGCGCGGTGGGCTCGTGGCCTTCGGTCTGCCGTACGAGCGCGATCCGGCGGTGACGCGGCATGTGGCGCACTTCTTCGCCCGGCACGCCGAGGCGCGCGGCCCCTCGGCGATCCTGCTGAACGGCGGCGTCTTCCGCGCGACGGCGATCGCCGATCGACTGATCGCGGCGATCGAGGCCTGGGGCGGCCCTGCGCTCGCGCGCCTCCCGAACGGCGATCCGGATCTGGCCGTGGCGCGCGGCGCGGTGGCCTACGCGCTCTCGCTCTCCGGGCGGGACCCGCGCATCCGCGGAGGCACGGCGCGCGGCTACTACGTGGGGCTCGAGGCCCCGCAGGGCGGCGGCCCGCGACCGGCGATCTGCGTCGTCCCCCGCGGCGCGGAGGAGGGCGTGCCGCACCTCGCCGCGGGGCGCACGCTGGCCTTGATCGTGGGGCGGCCCGTGCGCTTCGATCTCTTCGCGTCCGACGAGGCCGAGCACGAGAGCGGCGCGATCGTGGCCCTCGACGACGATCGCTTCGACGCGCTGCCGCCCGTGGCCGTCTCCTTCGAGAAGGGCGCGGGAGAGGGCAAGCAGGCCGGCGAGGTGAAGGTCGAGCTGACCGGCGAGCTGAGCGCGATCGGCACGCTCGATCTGGCCTGCGTGGAGGTGGGCGACGGGCCGCTCGCCGATCGCCGCCGCTTCCGCCTGGCGCTCCAGCTCCGCGAGGGCGGCGAGGGCGCGGCGAGCGCGGCGAGCGCGGCGAGCGCCTCCGCGGGCGCGCGGGGCAAGAAGCTCGACGAGGCCCGCGAGGCGCTCGATCGCGTGTTCGGCAAGGGCCGCGCGGACGTGGGCGCGCGCGAGGTGAAGGACCTGCTCCGCGAGCTCGAGCGCCTCCTCGGCGAGCGCGGCACATGGTCGATCGAGCAGGGCCGCGCCCTCTTCGACGCGCTCGCGCAGAACCGGAAGAGCCGCAGGCGATCGGCCGATCACGAGCGCGTCTTCTGGCTGCTCGCGGGCTTCACCCTCCGGCCCGGCTTCGGCGATCCGGGCGACCCCGCGCGCATCGCCCTGATGGCCCCGCTCTTCGCCGAGCGGCTGGCCTTCCCGGACGAGCCGCGCGCCTGGCAACAGCTCTGGATCGCCTGGCGACGGATGGCCGGCGGCCTCGACGAGGCGACGCAGACGGCGATGCGCGACACGCTCGATCCGCTGCTCGCCCCGGCCTCGGCCCGGCTGAAGAAGCCGAAGGGCTGGAAGCTCGTGGCCGAGGGCGATCTGCTCGACCTGTGCTCGTCGCTCGAGCGCGTGCCGCCGGCCCGGAAGAGCGAGCTCGGGGGGTGGATCCTGGAGCGCACCTGGACCGATCGCGACCCCCGCCTGTGGGCCGCGCTCGGGCGCCTGGGCGCGCGTGTACCAACGTATGCCAGCGTGCACCAGGTGATCACACCGTCCACCGCCGAGCGCTGGCTCGACCACCTGCTGCGGGAGAAATGGGAGACGCTCCCCTCGGCGATCGACGCGGCGGTGCGCCTCGCCCGGGTGACGGGCGATCGGGCGCGCGATCTGTCCGAGCGGGCGCGGCGGGAGGCGAGCCGGAAGCTCACCGCGAACGGGGCCCGATCCGAGCAAGTGCGCGCGGTCGAGGAGCTCGTCCCGGTCGCCGAGGCCGAGCGCGCGGCCTTCTTCGGCGAGGGCTTGCCGGTGGGGCTCAAGCTGATCGCCTGAGCGGCGCGGGGCGGTGGTACCTTGCGCGCATGAGCGAGCAAGACTCCACCAAGGACGCGGCCGCCGGAGCGCCCGGGGCCGCCGAGGCGAAGACCGCCGGCGCGGAGACCACCGACACCGCCGCCGAACGGCCGTCGAGCGAGGAGATCGTCGAGATCGAGCCCGGCCCGGGCGAGCCTCCGCCCCTGCCCAAGGCCGCCTCGCATGCGCCGCCGCCCGGCGACGAGCCGGCGCCGATGAGCGTGACGAACAGCATGCCGGCCCCCGCGTGGCCGCCGCGGGTGGTGGGCGATCTGATGGCGAGGAAGGTGATCACGCTCGGCGAGGACGAGCCGATCGGCGACCTGGAGAGCTGGATGGCCCGCTTCCGGTTCCGCCACTTGCCGGTGGTGGGCGGCGACATGCAGCTCGTCGGCCTGATCAGCCAGAAAGATTACCTCCACGCGCTGCTCGGCGTCGCCCCCGACGGGGCGCGCCTGCCGCCGGTCGACGCGACCACCAAGGCCTCGGCGATCATGCGCAAGACCGTGGTCTTCGCCCGGATCGACTCGCCGCTCTCCACGGCCTGCGAGGTGATGGTGAAGGAGAAGATCGGCTGCCTGCCGGTCGTGCTCGACGACATGACGCTGGTCGGGATCATCACCGACACGGACCTGGTGCGCCTCGCGGGCAAGCTGCTCGACGACCTGCGCTGAACGCGTCTTGTCTCCCGAGAGGCACCCCCTTACGCTCGATCGTTTCGGAGGTGCCTCATGAACGCCCGTCTCACCGTCGGCTCCCTCGTCGCCCTGGCCATCGTCACGACCGCGCTCCCTGCCCTCGCCGGTAGCCCGCTGGGCGCGGCATGCGGGGCCAACGCCGACTGTGCGTCGGGCTTTTGCGCGGACGGCGTCTGCTGCAACTCGGCCTGCGGCGCCTCCGATCCCAAGGATTGCCAGGCGTGCAGCGTGGCCGCCGGCGCGCCGTCGAACGGCACCTGCGCCATCCTCACGGGCGCCGTCACCTGCCGCCCCACGGCCGGCGCATGCGACGTCGCCGAGAGCTGCGACGGGGTGAGCCCGCAATGCCCGGCCGACGGCTTTCATCCCTCCAACTGGATCTGCCGCGCCCAGGCCGGTGCATGCGACGTGCCCGAGATGTGCACCGGCGCGTCGATCCTTTGCCCGGCCGACGCGTGGATGGCCGCGGGGACCGTGTGCAAGCCCTCTGCCGACGAGTGCCACACGCCGGCCGTGTGCACCGGCGCGCAGGCGAGCTGCCCCGGTGGAGGCGGCGCCCCGGTGGCCGATGGAACGGTGTGCTCGGGCGGCATCTGCATCGCCGGCATGTGCACGCCGATGGGCGGGAGCAGCTCGTCGAGCACGTCGTCGAGCAGCTCTTCCTCCAGCTCCTCCTCGGGCGGAGGCTCCGGCGGGTACAACGGAGACGGCGGGAACTGGGGCGCGACAACCAGCGCCGGCATCGGCGGCTCCGGCGGGAGCGCGGCGAGCGGCGCAGGCGGCTCCGGGGGGAGCCCAGCAAGCAGCGGGAACGGCGGATCGAGCGCGAGCGGTGGGAACAGCGGCGGAGCGACGACGGCCGCGTCCGGGGGGAGCTCCGCGAGCGGCCCCTCCGCCAACACGCCGGCACAGAACGGCGACGCGAGCTGCGACGTCGGCCCGGCGGGAGCTCCCGGTGGATCGAGCGTGTTCGGGCTCGCCGTGCTCCTCGGCGGGTGGCTCGCGGCGCGCCGGAAGCGCGCCGCGCGCTGAGCGCGATCGCTACTGGCAGTCGGTGTCGGTGGCGGCGGCGCAGCCCTCGGGGCAACAGCCGTCACCGCTGGTACACATCGTCTTCACCTCGCATTTGCCGTCGATGCAGTTGCTGGTGAAACACTTGTTCACGCCGTTGTTGCAGTCGGCCGGGCCCGTGCACTCCTGGCAGTTGGCGATGGCCTGGCAGGCGCCGTCGATGCAGTTGCCCGTGAGGCAGGGGTGCGTCTTCGGGTTGCACTGGACCTGCTTCACGCAGAGCAGGCAGTTCGGCTTCTTCACGCAGGCGCCGTTGATGCAATCGCCCGTCTTGCAGGCGTCCACGTTGGGATCGCAGTCTCCCTGGCCCTTGCAGAGCGGCTCCCCGCTCGACGAGCTCGACGAGCTCGTGGTGCACCCGTCGCAGGCGCACCCGGGCTGGTAGGGGCAGTCGTTCTCGGCGAAGGTCTCGCAGGCCTTGGGCGTGCCGTCGCAGCTCGAGATCCAGGTGCAGCCGAGCCCGGTCTTGCACTCCTTCTCGCCCATGTAGGTGTTGCATGCGGTGGGCGTCCCCTGGCATGCGGCGGCCTGAGCGAGGGTGCAGCCCTGCTGCGAGGAGCACGACGCGTTGGGGAGCTGCTGGCAAGGGATGGGGTTGCCGCTGCAGAAGAAGTTGAACTGGTCCCAGTTGCAGCCCTGCTGCGTGACGCACGATGACTGGCTCGGGAAGTTGAAGCAGGGCAGCGCCGAGCCCGAGCAGTTGCCGAAGTCCATCGGCGTGCAGCCGGGCTGCTCGAGGCAGCCGGAGGGCGAGAGCAAGGAGCAGTCGATCGCCGTCCCGCCGCACTTGCCGACGTGGATGCAGCCGTTGGTGGTCTGGCAGTCGAAGTCGTCGAGGCCGGCGCACGAGGGCGGGGTGCCATAGCAGGCGGACGCGATGCCGCCGCCCGCGCCGGTGGTGGTCCCGCCGCTCGTGGGCGAGTTGCTCTGGGCGCAACCGAGGAAGGTGCTGGTCGCGCCCATGGCGGCGACGGCAGCGAGGAGCAGGACGGAACGAAAGGCGCGCGAAAAAGACATGGCTTGCTCTCCGAGAGAGGGCAGGCCTCCGCGCTGGACGAGAGGGATCGCTCCGCTGTCGTCGGCCCGGGGAGGCGCTGCCCGCAAAGGTCGTGCGACGGGCGAAGCCTACGTGCACCGCCCGGGGGAGGCCAGCATTTGTGCCGGGAGAGCACGCCGCCGCGAGGGGAGCGCGCCGCGAGGTCAGCCGGGGTCCTGGTCCGCGGTACCGCCGAGCGCCCGGACGAGGTCGTGGCAGCCCTTGATGCGGTCGATGGTCTCCGTGAAGGACTTGCCGGCCTGGTAGACGGCGCGCGCGGGGTAGGTCGCGGTGGCAAGCTCATGGTTCATGCCCGACCCGAGGCAAGTTGCCTTCTTGGGCTCCGGGACCTCATCCAGCAGCCCCCGGTCCCGCTCCCAGCGGTCGAAGAGGTCGAGGTGCTGGCCGCGACGATGCTTCTTGCTCAGGTTCTTCGCCGCGACCGTGTTCTGGAGGAGCCAGGATTCGATGCTGTAGTACGGCGAGAGGAGGCAGAGGCGCGAGAGGACGGCGTCTTTTTCCGCCGCACGGCCCTGCCTGGCGAGCAGATCAGCGACGTGGCGCTCGACGTTGAGCCGGATGTC
Source organism: Byssovorax sp. (assembly GCA_046351295.1). GTDB lineage: Bacteria > Myxococcota_A > Polyangia > Polyangiales > Polyangiaceae > JAXLYT01. The sequence goes on along the minus strand of JAXLYT010000002.1, from coordinate 320,966 downwards.
CTTGAAGAACCGCTGGATGTTCTCGCTCGGACGCCGGTCACGCTCGCCCCACAGGCGATCGGCGTCGACGTGGAGCAGGACATAGCCCGTGGGGCTCATGATCTTGGTGGCGACGACGCGGGCAATCTCGACGAGCCGCCGGTGCCCACCGCTGGTCTTCGTGCCCTTCCAGAGGTTGCCCTGCATGGCCTCCTGCGCGCCCTCGTCCTCCGGCTCGAAGTCGATCGCGGCCGGCAGGTTGCGCTGGGCAATGAAGCGGAGCATCTGCTTCGCGAGCGCCCGGACGACGCGGTGGCCGCCGTCTTCGCTGAGGACGAGGACCGACGCGATGAACCCCGGGCCGGCCATCACCAGAGGCCCTTGGATCGAAGGATTTCGCTGACGTGCTGGAGGCCGACCTGGTACGCCTCGAAGAAGCGGTCGGCATCGTAGGCCGAGAGGTTGGACCAGCTCATCCGGTCGCCCTTCTTGCTCTTGATGAGGCGGCACTGGATGAAGCTCTTGGCGACCTTCTCGGCGGAGTCGAACTCGAGGTAGTCGAGCAAGAGGGGGTTCTGGCTGGCGAGGAAGGATTGGCGCTTGTTGAGAGCTTCGACGATCTCGACGAGCCAGGCGTGGTGGAGGCCGTCGACCAGCTCGTCGGCGATGACGCAGTGTGGGTTGGCTTCGAGGTAGTAGAGGAGAGCGAGGGCTCGCTTCTGGCCGTAGCTGAGGAGGGTATGGGGGATGACGGAGCCATCAGAGCGGCGGAGCATGAACTTGGGCTCACCGAATATCCTAGACGGCCGAGCCTCTTCGACTTCTGTTTTAGTGTGCAAAAATCTAAGCTCTACACTTTCAAAACCAAGCATCATTGCCACGCTCAACAGCACCGGAAACCTATTCTGATCTAGAACAAGCACCGAATCGACCGCAACACCAAGATCACGCAAATACCTATCAGCAATCACGCCGATCGTCCAAAACATAAAATGGTCTTGCGACGTGGGCGCTAGCCTATCCGTGTCACCAACCGCAACGGCAGCAAAAATCTCATCGCCACCAGTGATCGATCCAAAAAATCCAAGCGCCTCATCAAAACGAAACCCGTTGAGCCATCCAGTTCCTATTTCCCACAAAATATCCAAGCCAGCCCGATCGATTTCGGCACGCTCAAAAGCATAATACCAGCACCTCATCATAAATCGATAATCAAACAAATCATTTGCACCAATCGCACCAATCTTATGCTTCCTACCGAGAGAGTCGATCTCTATTCCACCACCGTTTGCGCGAACAACAAATGCGCCATTAACTTTTGTACCCAGCACCGTCAGTGTCATTAATAGCTCGTACGCGACACCGTGTCCCGAGAACATTTTTGCTGAGCGAGCCATCGACCGCGCCGCAGATCGAATCGCCTTATGACTCACCGAAACCTTCACTATCGCATCACGAACGCCGAGCTCATATTCAATCATGAAAGGCTCGTTCTTCATCTTCGAAAAATCGAACCGCAGCGCCGCCGAAATAAGCTCGAGCAGCGTCGTCTTCCCCGTCCCGTTCAGCCCCAGGAGCACATTGTACCCCTCGCTGAACACCAGCTCGCAAGGCTCCACATGGCGGAACTTATGGATCTTCAGGCGGCGCAGCATCGGTCGCTGCTCGGGGGCCGCCGGAGCCTTCTTTTTTGCGGTCTTCTTGCTCTTCGTCGCGGCCATGGTGGGCGTATGTCAAGCGCGCCCCTCCCTCTCGTCAAGCCGAAATCCTCCCCGGCTCGCCTTGTGGACCCCCGGGCCCGTCACTATCCTCGCGCCATGTCCCAAGCCGGCACGCCCCTCGACAGCGAGCGCTACATCAGTCTCGAGACCTTCAAGAAAGACGGCGGCGGCGTGAAGACGCCGGTCTGGGCCACCCCGCTCGACGGCAAGCTCGTCGTCTTCTCCGAGGGCGAGGCCTACAAGGTCAAGCGCATCCGGCGAAATCCGGCCTTCAAGGCCGCCGCGTGCGACGTGCGGGGCAACGTCGCGCCGGGCGCCACCTGGTACGAGGGCACGGCGCGCCTCGTCGACGATCCGGCGTACATCGAGCGCGCGCTCGCCGCGATCAAGGCCAAGTACGGCTGGCAATCCGCCATCGGCACCTTCTTCTCGAAGCTCTCCGGCAAGTTCAAGACGCGCGCGTACATCGAGCTGTCGTTCAACGCAGGCTGAGGGCTCCCAGCAGCGGCTGATGGGGCAACCGATTGCCCCTCCCCCGGCCTCGCGTTAGAGCCCGGGGATGCCTCTCCGCTTCCCTCGTGCCCTGGCGCGCGCCTTCGCGACGGCCGGGGCCGTCCTCGCCCTCGGGGCCTGCGGCGCGCCTGCGTCCCTCGCTCCGGTCGATCCGCTGGAGGCCATGCGCCGCGACGCGGCGGGCCAGCCGGCCGATGGAGAGGCGGCGGGGAGGCTGCTCCTCGGCGAGCTGCTCGCGCCGGGCGGGACGGCGCAGAAGGCAACGGAGGCGCGCAAGCGGCTCGATGCGCTCGGCCCGGCCGCGCAGAAGGGGCTCTTCGCGGCGCTCTCGCGCGCGGTGGACGACGAGGGGCACGGGCGCTTCCGGGGCGCGGCGCTCGCGTTCGTGGATGCCATCGCCGCGGCGCGGACGAGCACCCATCCGGACGCGCCGCTCGTCGCCTGGTATGCGGCGAGCCACCTCCAGAACCTCCGGGGCAGCGTGGCGAACCTCTGGGCCCAGGCGCGGGACGTGGTGCTGCTCGCGCTCGATCACCCGGGCAACATCGGCTGGCGGGCGAGGTCCGAGCTCGTGGAGCTGTGGAGCCTCGACGGCTTCCGCGAGCCTTCCCCGGGCGAAGGCGCGCCGGCCGGGGACAAGGGCGCAGACAAAGCCGAGGACAAGGGCGCGGACAAGGCCGCGGACGCGAAGGACGAGAAGCCCAAAGGGCTCCTGGAGCGGGCGGCGCGCAAGTATGGTTGCGTCGACAAGGCGCGGATGGCGGGGCCGTTCGGGCACGGCGCCGGGCCTTCGCACCGCGTGCACTACGAGGCCGAGCGCGCCGGGCCGTGGCCGCCCGTCTTCCCGCGCGATCCGTTGCGGCTCAAACCACCTCGGGTGCTCGCCACCGAGCGCACGGGGTGCGCCATCCGCGCGCCCGGCGCGGGTGGCGGCATCTTCTACCTGGAGACGTACATCGACCTGCCGGCCGATCGCGAGCTGATCGTCTCGGCGCAGTCGGCCCTCGCGCTGTTCGTGGACGACGCCGAGGTGCTCACGCGCGACACGCGGCAGTGGGGCATCTGGCCGCGCTTCGGGGCGCGCCTCCGCCTCGGGGCGGGGCGCCACCGCGTCCTCGCCCGCGTCGCAGGGCCGGAGAGCTCGATCCGCCTGCTCGCGGCCGACGGATCGCCGCTCGATCTGCCGAGCTCGGACGACCCGGCGCCGCCGTACTCCATCGAGCCACCCACGGTGCTGCCGGATCCGAACCTGCTCGCGCCCTTCCTCGCTGCGGCCGGCGTGCCGCCGCAGAAGGGCACGCCGCCGCCGATGGGGCCGCGCGACACCGACGATCTCGTCAGCCGCATGCTCGCCGCCGGCATCGCGCACATCGAGGGGCAGAACGACGTGGCCTCGGTGCTCTTCGAGCCGCTCGTGAAGGACGCGCGCCGGGCGACCGGCCCCGCCCTCGCGATGCAGGCCATCTTCGTCGAGAAGGACCCGGCCTTCCCCCCGAGCGACGCGCGCGACCTCACCAAGGATCTCCGCGCCCAGGCCGCCGAGAAGGACCCGGAGCTCTGGTGGCCGCGCTTCTGGCTGGCGCTCGACGAGGCCGACAAATCCGGCATGCCCGAGGTCGCGCCCAAGCTCGTGAGCCTCGCCGATCATTTCCGCGAGGTGCCGGACATCCTCAAGGGGCTCGGGACGATCTACGGGCGGATCGGCTGGAAGGTGGAGCAGGACAAGGCGGTGCGCGAGGCCGCGGCGCGCTTCCCCGACGACGTGGAGGCGCTCGGCACGCTGCTCCACCTCGACGACGAGGAGGGCAAGGTCACCGAGGCCGACGCCCTCGCCGCGCGGATCCGCGCGCTCGATCCCGACGCGGAGATCGACTTCGAGCGGGCCGTGGCGCGCCGCGATTTCCAGGCCGCGATCAAGGAGCTCACGCGGCTCGGCCAGGTCCGGAAGGACCGGCGCGACATCGCCGCCCGGATCGCCGACATGCTGACGCGGGCCGCGCTCTCCAAGGAGTCGATGGCCAAGCTGGAGGCGGCGGTGCAGAAGCGGCCGGAGGACGGGCAGGCGCGGCTCGGCCTCGCCGACGCGCGCCTCGCCGGCGGCGATCGGGGCGCGCTCGGCAAGGCCCTGGTCGACGCGATCCAGGCGGGCGCCGACACCGGGCCGCTCCGTGAGGCGATCGAGCTCGTCGACGGGAGCACCGAGCTCTCTCCGTACCGGATCGACGGGCGCAAGGTGATCGCGGCCTACGAGGCCTCGAAGGTGGAGATGCCGGGCACCGCGGCGCGCGTGCTCGACTACTCGGCGATCTGGATCCACCCCGACGGCTCGGCCCGCATGCTGGAGCACGAGATCATCGGCATCCAGTCGCGCGAGGGGATCCAGGAGCATGCGGAGCAGCGCCCCCCGCGCGGCCTGCTCCTGAAGATTCGCACGATCAAGCGGGACGGGCGCACGCTCGAGCCCGAGATCGTCGAGGGCAAGCAGACGATCACGATGCCGCACCTCGAGGTGGGCGACTACATCGAGACCGAGAGCGTGACCACGCTGCGCAGCGACGGGCAGGGCGGCATGCGCTTCGAGGGGCCGCGCTGGTTCTTCCGCGAGGAGAAGATCCCTTATTTCCGCAGCGAGTTCATCGTCATCTCGCCGAAGAGCAAGCCGCTCGACATCGAGGTGGGCGGGCCCGTGCCGAAGCCGGACGTGACGGAGACGGGGGCGCTCGTCATCCGCCGCTACCGGGTCGATCAGAGCCCGGCCTTGCCGGAGGAGCCGGCGAGCGCGCCGATCCAGGAGTTCTTGCCCAACGTGCGGATCGGCTGGGGCATCAACCTCGACGACACGATCGCCCGGATGGTCGACGCCGCGTCGGACGAGACGCCGCGCGATCCGCGGCTGCTCCGGCTGGCGGAGAGCATCGTGGCGGGCACCGCCGCGAGCGCCAGGCCCGCGGAGAAGCGCGAGGGCGAGGCGGGCGAAGGCGACGCCCGCGAGGGCGAGGCGGCGGAGAAGGGACGCGATCGCAAGGGCGGCGCGCCCCGCCCGCTGCTCGCGGAGGGCAGCGCGCCCCGCGGCGAGGCGGGCGCGACGCAGGCGCTCTCGATCGACGAGAAGGCGCGGCGCATCTACCGCTGGGTGGCCGCCAACGTCGAGCCCGGGCGAGAGTCCGACGGCCGGCGGATCGTGACCGGCAAGACGGGCAACCGCACCGAGGCGTTCCTCTACCTGTGCCGGTTGAGCGGGATCGAGGCCGATCTCGGGATGGTGCGCGACCGCCTCGCGCCGCCGCCCACCGGCCCGATGAGCGAGGCCGAGACCTTCGGCTCGATCGCGGTGCGCGTGAAGACGGGCGCGGAGCCGCGCTGGATGGTGGTGCGCGACAAGTTCGCGCCCTACGGCTACCTGCCGAGCGCGCTGCGCGGCCAGCCCGCGATCGTGCTCGTCCCCGGCGCGCCGCGGGCCACGACGCCGGCCGAGGGCTCGAACGACGCCGTGCTCAACAAGGGCGTCGTCGACCTGGAGAGCGACGGCTCGGCCAAGATCGACCTGGAGCAGCGCTACGAGGGCAAGCTCGCGATCATGCTCCGCTCGGCGCTCGAGACGCTCCCGGACGCGCGGCTCAAGGAGACCATCGAGTCGCGCCTCTTGCCCCAGTCGCTGCCGGGCGCGCGGGTGCTCTCGGTCGAGGTGAAGAACCTCGCGGAGATCGATCTGCCCCTCGTCCTGTCGATGAAGCTCGAGATGTCGACCTTCGCGCGCGCCCGCCCGGGCGAGCTCGTGATCTCGCCGCCCTTCCCCGTGCACCTCGGCAGCCTGGCCGAGCTGCCGAGCCGGGAGACGCCGCTCTACCTCTCCGAGCAGATCTCGACGCGCGTGGGCCTCGACCTCACCATCCGGCTCCCCAAGGGCGCCGCGGTGGCGACGGCGCTCGAGCCGGGCCTCTACCGCGACGAGGCGCGGATCGCCAAGGTGAACGATCGCGTGGCAGGCGGCGCCCTGATCCTCGATCGCCTGGTCGACCTGCCCGCCGGGCGCGTGCAGCCCCGCGACTATGAGCGCTTCCAGACCTTCGCGCGCAAGGCCGACACGGTGCTGCACCGGGACGTGGTGATCACCCTCGCAGGGCGCTGAGCGCCGCTCCGCCGAGCGGCCCGATGGAGACGTGAACGGGCGCCGCCTGATCTATGATGCGCGGTTAGCGCCCGGAGGATGCTGCATGACGAAGACGATCCTGGTCATGATGGTGGGGATGATGGCGACGGGCTGCTCCTGCGATCCGCCGGCGGAGGAGCGTCCCAAGGGAGAGACCGCGCGGACCGAGGGCTCCGCGGCGCAGGCGCCCGCCCCGCAGCCGACGCCGGCCCAGGCGCCGGGCGCGGGCCCGAGCATCGGGATCGAGGCCTGCGACGAATACTTCCGGCAGGCCCAGATCTGCTTCGCGCACAACGTCATGATGAAGGCGCAGCTCGAGGGCTCGCTCGACGACCTGCGCGGCCGGCTGATCGAGCAGGCGAAGGATCCGGCGAACCACGCGAGGCTCGCCGACCGGTGCGTGGCGCACACCAAGACGCTCATCGAGGACTGCTCGAAGTAGCGAGGAAGGTGGGGATGGTTGGCGCGGCGCGGAGGAGAGGAGCGGGGCCCGGGAGCGCCGGGCCCCGCGTTCAGGGCGCCGCGGTCACTTGCAGTCCGCGCCGACCGGGATGTGGCAGACGGAGTTCACCTCGTTGACGCAGAGGCCGTCCCACGAGTTGGTGCAGCAGAAGGAGTCGACCTCGCAGATCTTCTTCACGCAGGGGTCGCAGGTCTTCACGAGCGCGGCGCCCGACACGCAGTAGCTGTGCGGGCAGTTGCAGGTGAAGTTGGCCGGTGCGAGCCCCGTCGGGCAGATCGAGCCGTTCTGGGCCTCGCCGACGCAGATGCTGTCCCACGCGGTGTTGCAGCAGAACGGGTCGGCGGTGCAGACCTTGGTCGCGCAGTCGTTGCCGGCGCCCCAGGAGCAGGCCGCGGCGTTGAGGTTCACGCCGCTCACGCACTGCGAGTGGGCGCAGCAGTTGGCGACGGGCGTGTACACGGGGTTGCCGTTGGCCGGGTTGCACGTGTCCGTCGTGCAGCCGTTGTTGTCCGACACGACCGCCTTCGGGGTGAAGGTGCAGCCCGAGGCCGGGTTGCAGGCGTCCGTCGTGCAGAGGTTGTTGTCGTTGCACACGATCGGCGTGTGCGTCACGCCCGCCACCGGATCGCAGGCGTCCGTCGTGCAGGCGTTGTTGTCGTTGACCGCCACCGGCGTGTGCGTCACGCCCGCCACCGGGTCGCACGCGTCCGTCGTGCAGGCGTTGTTGTCGTTCGTGTTGACCGGCGTGTGCGACACGCCCGTCATCGGGTCGCAGCTGTCGTTGGTGCACGCGTTCTGGTCGTCGATCGCCACCGGGCTGTTCACGCAGCCGACCACGGTGTTGCAGCTGTCGTCCGTGCAGGCGTTCATGTCGTCGCAGTTGATGGGCGCGTTGATGACGCCCATCATCGGATCGCACGAGTCCGCCGTGCAGGCGTTCATGTCGTCGGGGTTGACCGGCAGGTGCGTCACGCCCGACACCGGGTCGCAGGCGTCCACCGTGCAGGCGTTGTTGTCGTTCGGGTCGATCGGCGTGTGGAAGACGCCCATCACGGGGTTGCACGCGTCCGTCGTGCAGGCGTTCTGATCGTCGACGTTGACGGGCGTGTGCGCGACGCCGTTCATCGGGTCGCAGGCGTCGTCGGTGCACTTGTTGTTGTCGTCGATCATCACCGGCGTGTGCGTGATGCCCGTCATCGGGTTGCACGCGTCCGCCGTGCACTTGTCGTTGTCGTCGATCGCCACCGGCGTGTGCGTCACGCCCGTCATCGGGTCGCAGGCGTCGTCCGTGCACTTGTTGTTGTCGTCGACGCTGATCGGCGTGTGGGTCGGACCGGTCGCCTTGTCGCAGGCGTCGTCGGTGCACTTGTTGTTGTCGTCGACGTTCACCGGCGCGTGGACGACGCCCATGGTCTTGTCGCACGTGTCCATCGTGCAGGCGTCCTGGTCGTCGACCGAGACGTCGGCGTGACCGCACACGCCCTGGTTGCACGTGTCGTCGGTGCACTTGTCGTCGTCGTTGCAGTCCTCCGCCGTCGCGCAGCCGCCGCCGCCGCCCGTGCCGGTCTGGCCCGCGGTGCCCGTGCTGCCGCCCGCCGTGCCCGAGGTGCCGCCCGTCCCGGAGCTGGTGCCGCCGGTGCCGCTGCTGCCGGTGGTGCTGCTGCTGCTGCTCGTGCCCCCGCCTCCGCAGGCGCTGATCAACGCCCCGAGGAGCACCCCCAGCGCCATCACGTGACTGGGTCGTTTCAGTCGAATGCGATCAAAGTTCATAAAGTCCTCCATGCTTTCCCGATGCTAACGAGAGAAGAGGCACGAGCCAATTCCTTTGCGCGCCGCGAGCGCCGGCCACGGACGGCTCACCATGCCGCCCGGCCACCCGATGCTCCGGCGGCGCATCCGACCTGTGGGCGCCGCGCCGGCGCCGCTACTTGCAGCCGGCGCCGAGCGGGATGTTGCAGACGCTGTTCGTCTCGCCGACGCAGGTGCTGTCCCACTGGTTGGTGCAGCAGAACGAGTCGAGCTCGCAGATCCGCTTCACGCACGGATCGCAGAGGTTCGCGAGGTTCACGCCGACCGTGCAATAGCTGTGGGCGCAGGCGCAGGTGAAGGCCGCCGGGTTACCGCCGGTCGGGCAGATCGAGGCGTTCTTGGCCTCGTTCACGCACGTGGCGTCCCACTGGCTGTTGCAGCAGAAGGGGTCGGCGTTGCAGACGAGCGTGGCGCAGTTGTCGTTGGGGGCGGGCGGGCCATAGCTGCACGCCGCGGCGTTGAGCGGCCCGGCGTTGGCGAGGCAGAGGGAGTGGGCGCAGGCGCAGTTGGCGATCGGCGTGTAGACGGGGCTGCCGTTGGCCGGGTTGCACGAGTCCGTCGTGCAGCCGTTGCCGTCCGGCGGGATCGCCTTCGGGGTGAAGGTGCAGCCCGAGGCCGGGTTGCAGGCGTCCGTCGTGCAGAGGTTGTTGTCGTTGCACACGATCGGCGTGTGCGTCACGCCGAGCGCCGGATCGCAGGCGTCCGTCGTGCACGCGTTGTTGTCGTTCGTGCTGATCGGCGTGTGGGTCACCCCCGTCGCCGGGTTGCAGGCGTCCGTCGTGCAGGCGTTGTTGTCGTTCGTGTTGACCGGCGTGTGCGTCACGCCCATCGCCGGATCGCAGCTGTCGTTCGTGCACGCGTTCTGGTCGTCGATCACGACCGCGCTGTTCACGCAGCCGGTCATGGGGTTGCAGCTGTCGTTCGTGCACGCGTTGTTGTCGTTGCAGCTGATGGGCGCGTTGATGACGCCCATCACCGGATCGCACGAGTCCGCCGTGCAGGCGTTCATGTCGTTCGGGTCGATCGGCAGGTGCGTCACGCCCGCCACCGGATCGCACGCGTCCGCCGTGCAGGCGTTGTTGTCGTTCGGGTCGATCGGCGTGTGGAAGACGCCCATCACGGGGTTGCACGCGTCCGTCGTGCAGGCGTTCTGATCGTCGACGCTCACGGGCGTGTGCGCGACGCCGTTCATCGGGTCGCAGGCGTCGTCGGTGCACTTGTTGTTGTCGTCGACGCTCACCGGCGTGTGCGTGATGCCCGTCATCGGGTTGCACGCGTCCGTCGTGCACTTGTCGTTGTCGTCGATCGCCACCGGGGTGTGCGTCACGCCCTTCATCGGGTCGCAGGCGTCGTCGGTGCACTTGTTGTTGTCGTCGACGTTGACCGGCGTGTGGGTCGGGCCGGTCGCCTTGTCGCAGGCGTCGTCGGTGCACTTGTCGTTGTCGTCGACGTTCACCGGCGCGTGGACGACGCCCACGGTCTTGTCGCAGGTGTCCATGGTGCAGGCGTCCTGGTCGTCGACCGAGACGTCGGCGTGACCGCACGCGCCCTGATCGCACGTGTCTTCGGTGCACTTGTCGTCGTCGTCGCAGTCCTTCGCCGTCGCGCAGCCGCCGCCGCCGCCCGTGCCGGTCTGGCCCGCGGTCCCGGTGCTGCCGCCCGCCGTGCCCGAGGTGCCGCCCGTCCCCGCGCTGGTCGTGCTGCTCGTGCCACCCGTGCCGGTGCTGCTCGAGCTGCTGCTCGTGGAACCCCCGCCGCAGGCGGCGACCAGCGCCCCGAGGAGCAGACCGAGCACCATCCAATGACTCTGCCGTCCTCGTCGAGATCGACCAGCGTTCATGAAGTCCTCCATGCTCGGTCGATGCTAACGAGAGAAGGTGAGGGCGCCAATTCCTTTGCGCGCCTTCGAGAGCTGCAAAGGCTTCGTTTCGCCGGCAAATCCAGCGCATGCGTGCGGTCGACGCGGGCGCGACGCGAGAGCCCTCGTGAGCGCGCGCCCGAGACAGGATAGGCTGAGCGACGATGATGTCCTTCAGCCGCGACGCCCACGCCGCCGACCTGGAGATGCGCGCGGTGCTCTTCATCCTCGTCGCGTTCTCCTACATCGACGGGAGCTTCGACGCGGCCGAGCGCGACTTCGTGCGCGACGTGGTGGACGAGCTCACCGAGCGCCGCGCCGCCGAGCTCTTCGGGGCCGAGAGCGCCGATCGGCAGGGCGCGCTCCACCGCTGGCGAGCCCACTTCTACCAGGTGCTCTCGGGGATGGAGCACGAGGTCCGCGCCCACTTCACCGAGAGCGTGGCCGAGGGCGAGAGCACGGCCGACTTCGTCCTCGCCAAGCTCAAGCTCCGCTCCTTCGAGCTGCTCGGCCACCTGCACCCGCAGAACCGCGCGCCCCTGCTCTCCACGGTCGATCGGCTCATGCGCGCCGACGGCATCATGCACCCGGCGGAGCAGCGCTTCCGCGAGGATCTGCTCGCCCTCCTCGGCGCCAAGAGCGGCCACGCCGAGCCGCCGCCCGAGGCGAAGGCGCCCCCCGGGATCACCCTGGAGGCCCCGCGGCGGCTCGCGGCCCGCCTGCCCGATCACGACTTCCTCCGCGCCGTCGAGCAGACGCGCACGACGGACGCGCAGACCTTCCTCCGCCACGCCGCGGTCGACATGGAGCTGATGCGCCGCTACGAGGCCGACCTCGCCGAGCGGCGTTCGCGCGCCCGCGGGCGCCTCGCCGGCGCGCACGGCTTCGGGGCCTTCGCCGGCGGCGAGCCCTTCCTCGACGGCCACGTGCAGGTGGTGCCGCCGCGGCCCGGGCGCGCCTACGAGCTGCTCGTCGTGGGCGACCTGCACGGCTGCTACGCGAACCTCAAGGCGGCCCTGCTCCAGGCCGATTTCTTCGCCAAGGTCGAGGCCTATCACCGCGCGCCCGCCGATCATCCGATGCCGATCGCGGTCTTCCTCGGCGACTACATCGACCGCGGGAGCCGCAGCTACGACGGCATCCTCCGCACCCTGCTGCGCCTCTACCTGAGCGCCCCCGATCACGTCGTGTTGCTCCGCGGCAACCACGAGCACTACTTCGAGAGCCGCGGCCGCGTGATCTCCCCGGTGCGGCCGGCCGAGGCCATCGCCTCCATCAGCGGCTTCGCCCCGCGCGAGCTGCTCGCGAGCTACATGCGCCTCTTCGAGCTGCTCCCCAACCTGCTCGTCTTCGATCAGCTCCTCTTCGTCCACGCCGGCATCCCGCGCGAGGACACCCTCGCCGACAAGTGGCAGGACCTCTCCGCCCTCAACGACGCGGAGGTCCGCCTGCAGATGGCGTGGAGCGACCCGAGCGACGCCGACCATGTGCCGCTCTCGCTCCAGCGGGTGAGCACGCGCTTCGCCTTCGGGCGGGCGCAGTACAAGCGCTTCCTCGGGCGGGTGGGCTGCTCGACCATGATCCGCGGGCACGAGCGCGTGGTGGAGGGCCTGCGCGCCGTCTACGCGGAGCCGGGCGCGACGCTGCTCAGCCTCTTCTCGGCCGGCGGCTCCGAGAGCCCCGACCTGCCCCCCGAGAGCAACTACCGCGAGGTGAGCCCCATGGCCCTGCTCATCCACCACAAGGACGGCCGCTCGACGATCACCCCCTTCTCGCTCGACTACGAGCGCTACGCCCACCCGGACCGGAACGGCTTCCTCCGCCCGCCCGGCGCGTGATCCAGAAGGTACCAAGAGATCACGAGGGAGCATGATGTCCACGACGCGCGACGATGGGTTCGACTTCGACACGCTGTTCGACCCGGCCGACTACCTCCACTTTTACGAAGAGACGCTGCGCGAGGAGGACACGCCGGGGCAGGTCGATTTTCTGGAGCAGCAGCTCGGGATGCTCAGCGCCATGCGGGTGCTCGACCTCGGCTGCGGCCATGGGCGCCACGCGAACGAGCTCGCCGCGCGCGGGCACAAGGTCACCGGCGTCGACCTTTGCCAGGGCTTCCTCGACCTCGCGCGGGCCGAGGCCGCGCGCCGGGGGCTCGCCGTGGACTACGTGCATGCCGACTTCCGCGCCCTGCCCTGGGAGGGCGAGCACGACCGCGCGATCTGCCTCTTCGACGCGTTCGGCTTCTTCCCCGATCAGGACAACCTGCTCGCGCTCGCCGCCGCGTCGCGCACCCTCGCGCCCGGCGGCATGCTCTGCCTCGACGTGCGCAACCGCGACTTCATGGTGCGCGGCCTGCCTCCCGTCACGGTGCTCGAAAAGGGAGATGACCTGATGATCGACCGGCACCACTTCGACACGCGCACCGGCCGCCTCGTCGACCAGCGGGTCATCGTGCGCGGTGGGGAGGTGAAGCGCCGGCCCTTCTCGATCCGCCTCTACACCCTCTCCGAGCTCGCCTTGCTCCTCGGCGCCGCCGGCCTCGCGATCACCGACACGTTCGGCGATTTCCGGGGCGCCCCGCTCACCCTCCAGAGCCGGCGGATGGTGATCATCGCCCGCAAGCCCGGCTGACCTTCGCGGGGCGATTGTGGTCGCCGTGACACGGGGATACCCTCGGCACCGCCATGACCACCCTGCTCCGCACCGTCCTCTTGCTCGCCCTCCCCGCCTCCGGAAAGTCCGAGGTGCGCCGCTACCTCGCCCACCTCTCGCCCGAGCAGGCGCGGGAAGAGTTCCACATGGGCCCGACGGTGCAGCTCGATGATTTCCCCTACGTGCACCTGATGCGCCGCGCGGACGACGAGCTCGCCGCGCTCGGCGAGAAGCGCCTGTTCTTTCAGTCGCCCGAGCGGCCGATGCTCGACGGGCGCGACTGGGGGACGCTGATCGCCCTCGTCAACGAGGACTACGAAGACCTCGTCGCGAAGAAGCCGTACCAGGTCGCGTCGGCGGCCGAGCTCTTCCTCGATCGGCTGGAGGCCGCGGCCGCCTCGGTGGGCATCGCGCCCCGCCTCGCGAAGCTCGCGCCGGCCACGCGCAGGGCGCTCGCCGACAAGCTGGAGCCCGAGGCGCGGCAGCAGCTCGACGAGAAGGTCGCCGGCTACCCCGACACGCTGGAGGGCAAGACGCTCGTGGTGGAGTTCGCCCGCGGCGGCCCCGACGGCTCGACGCTCCCGCTCTCTTCGCCGCTCGGCTACCAGCACTCGCTCGCGCTGCTCTCGAAGCCGCTCCTCGAGAGCGCCGCCATCCTCTACGTGTGGGTGACGCCGGAGGAGTCGCGGCGGAAGAACCAGGCCCGCACCAACCCCGACGATCCGGGCTCGATCCTCCACCACGGCGTGCCGATCGCCGTGATGCTCGAGGACTACGGCTGCGACGACATGGGCTGGCTCGAAGAGCACGGGCGCGCGCCCTCGACCGTGCCCGTGAGCGCGCACGGGACGACCTTCGACGTGCCGATCGCCCGCTTCGACAACCGCGTCGACAAGACCTCGTTCCTGCGCGCGCCGCGCGACGAGTGGAAGCCCGAGGACGTGCGCGCCGTGCACGAGGGCCTGCGCTCGGCGCTCGACAAGCTCGCCGCGATGACGAGCAAGAGCGCGAGCTGACGGGCTCTGCCCCGCAGCGATGAGCCGCGGGGCTTCGTCGTCGATCAGGCGACGCGGTGGAGGACGAGGCCCACGAAGAAGGGGCCCATCTTGGCGATGTACTCGCTCGTCTGCTTGGTCTTGCGCATCGTCTGCACGAGGTGGCTGAGCGGGTGCAAGTCCTTGCCGACGAGGCCGATCACGAACTCGTTGTCCTCGGCGTCGAGCCCGTGGCACGCGAGGCGGATGTCGTGCGCGAGCTCGGCCTGCCCGTAGGCGAAGCCGATCTGTGCATGCTCGCGGAGGATGCCCGACTGCTCCTGCGGCTCCAGGCGGGCGAAGGCGCCCGTCCTGCGGAGCGGGTACCAGACATGCCAGGGGTAGGCCTCGGCGAGGGCGTTCTCGACCGGGCGGCGGAGCAGCGTGTACTCGAGCTCGGGCTCGTGCCCCGTCGCGTAGGCGCGCCCGATCATCCCGAAGGCGGGGTTGAGCACGGCGTTCACGAGCGGCTCGCGCGCGAAGAGCGGGCGGACGTGGCGCACGAAGTGGGACGGATCCTCGCTCCACGTGAGCAGCCCGAGGCCGCGCGGGTTCATGGTGTCGGCGTAGACGACCGCGCCGATCTTGCGCTCGCGGAGCTCGCGGGCGAGCGCGAGGGCGGCGGCGTCCGCGTCGCCGGGCACCTCGAAGACGAGGAGCTGCAGGAAGACGCGGCGGTTCATCACCTGCCGCTCGCCGTCTTTCTTGCCGCCGTATTCGTTGACGTCGATGGGGGGAAGGCCGGTGGGCTTGCCTTCGGAGGGGGAGGTCGGGTGGCTCATGCGCGGCATCTTGCCGCGCCGCCCCGGGGGTGAACAGCGCTAGTCGATCTCGGCGCTGAAAACCCTGTTTTTCACGGGGCGAGCGCGCAGGAGATGCCGCCTTCGTCCCGGATGCAGAGGTCGGCGCGCTCGTCGCCGTTGATGTCGCCGAGGCGCAAGCTCTGCGCGGCCGCGGAGCTCGTCGCGCCGTCGGCGAGCTCGGGCAGCCACACCGTCGCCCGGGTGAACGCGCGCCCCGTGGAGAGGGCGCAGCGAAGGCCGTCGCGGCCGCGCGCGCAGAGGTCGGCGCGCCCGTCGCCGTTCACGTCGGCGAGGCGGAAGGTGCCGTAATACGCGGCGTCCCGGGCCCAGGGCGTGCCGTCGGCGTCGCTGAAGTCCGCGCCGCTCGACCACCTGCGCAGGTGCATGAAGCGGTGGCCGCGGGCGAGCGCGCAGACCACGCCGTCGCGCGCCCGGCCGCAGACATCGGCGCGTCCGTCGCCGTCGATGTCGCCGAGCTGCAAGGTCAAGCTGTGCTCCGGTGGATCCCAGCCCTGCGCGTCGCCGAGCTCGGGCAGCCAGAGGCGGGCCGGCGAGAAGCCGTTGCCCCGGCTCAGCGCGCAGACGAGCCCCGCCGCCGATCGGCCGCAGACATCGGCTTTCCTGTCCCCGTCGAGATCGGCGAAGCGGATGGTCTCGTAGATGCCCTCGTCGTGGCTCCAGCCCTCGGCGTCGGAGAGATCGGGCACCGGCTCGTCCTGGGTGACGGCGGGGGCGCGGTGGGTCGAGGACCAGCTCCGCAGCGGGCCGAAGAGGCCGCTCGGCTCGGCCTCGGCGCAGAGCAGGCCCTCCGCGCCGCGGGCGCAGAGATCGGCGCGTCCGTCGCCCGTGACATCGGCGAGCTGCACGCTGTGCGCGTGGGCGGAGAGCGCCCAGGCGAGGTCCCCGAGCGCATGGGCGCGGAGCGAGGGGGCACGGAAGATCGAAAGCGGCAGCGCGTCCGCGGCGGTGCCCGGCCGCTCGAAGGAGAGCGCGCAGCCCACGCCGAGCGGGCCGCGGGCGCAGAGATCGGCGCGCCCGTCGCCGTCGAGATCGCCCAGGCGGAAGTCCGCCGCGGGGACGCCCCCGAGCGGGCCCTCGAAGCGGCGGGCGAGCGGCGAGAAGCGGAGCACGGGCGCGGCGAAGACGAAGCCGCGCGCCTTGAGCGCCGGGATGAGCTCGCGGGCGATCTGGAGCGCGTAGGTGGACCCGACGTGACCCACCCGATCGTGCATCAGCACGATCCCGTGCCCCTCGGCCTCGATGGTCTTGAGGTAGCGCTCGGCGACCACCTGCGGCTTGACCCGGAGGGTGCCCTCGGGCCCGCTCTTGTCGCACTCGACCTTGGGGCGCGACGAGCGGCAATAGAGCGAGCTCTCCCAGTCCTTGCGATCGATGTCCCAGCGGAAGGGGCCCGCGATCCGGGCGAGCGCCGGCTCCGCGTCGACCGCGGCGGAGGCGGCCGCGTTCCAGGCGCCGCCGGGCGCGCGGAAGAGGCGCAGCTCGTTGGTGAGAAAAGGGTCGATCCGCCGCTGGTTCTCGGCGAGCTGATCGACGACGGACACAGCGTCAACGCTGTTCAACAGCGCGTGGTTGAGCGTGTGGTTGCCGAGCCGGTGCCCGAGCTCGATCAGGTCGCCGAGGATGGGCAGCTCGGCATGCCCCGTCTCGAACACCTTCGTGCCCTTGCCCGGCTCCGACGAGACCTGCTCGTCCCACTCGCCGACCACGAAGAACGTCGCCGCCACGTTCTCCGCCGCGAGGAACTCCGCGAGCTCCAGCGTGTGCGCGTCCGGCCCGTCGTCCCACGTGAGCGCGAGCACCTTGTCCGGGAAGGCGCTCCCGTCGAGCTGCGGGCGGGCCACGTAGGGCTTCGGCGCTTCGACCTTCGGCGCCTGCGCCGAGACGGCGGGCGGAGGCTTGACCGGCGCGGCCACCTCGACCCCGGCGTCGTCGCAGCCGAGCGCGACGAGGGCAAGCAAGAGGAGGCTCGATCGAAGGGGGATCACGCTCTTCTAGAACACTACCACGGGCGCTTTTATTCGCCGAAAAAGGCGCCGCGCTCGGCCTCGGGCGAGGCGGGGCGGCTCACGTGTAGAGCGCGGCGCGCATCGAGAGGGAGCCGAGGTCGAAGCCGGTGATGGGGAACTCGACCTTGCCCTCGGCGCCGGCTGCGCCCGCGGCGTAGAGGAGCGGGAGATAGTGATCGGGCGAGGGGTGCGCCATCCTCCCGGTCTCGGTCGCGATCACCCGGGCGAGGAAGGCCGTGTCGCGCTGCTCGAGGGCGCGGGCCACGTCGCCGTCGAACGCGCCGGCCCACGCGGGCATCGTCGTGTCGCCGGTCTGCATCGACATGATGGCGTGACGCAGGTTGTGCGTGACGTTGCCGCTCGCGAAGATCAGCACGCCCTCGTCGCGCAGCGGAGCGAGGGCCTGGCCGAGCGCGACATGCCCCTCGGGCGGCATCCGCCGGTCGAGGCTGAGCTGCACCACGGGGCAATCGGCCTTGGGGCGGAGGTGGTGGAGCACCGTCCACGTGCCGTGATCGAGACCCCAGTCGGCGCGAAGCGACGCGCGGCCGGGCCCGAGGAGATCGACCACGCGGCGGGCGAGGGCCGGATCGCCGGGCGCGGGGTATTGCATGGCGAAGAGCGCCTCGGGGAAGCCGCCGAAATCGTGGATGGTCTCGGGCCTGTCGTTGCTCGTGAGGAACGTCCCGGGAACGTACCAGTGGGCCGAGATGGAGAGGATCGCGCGGGGCGGCGGGAGGCGCGCGGCGAGGGCCGCGAAGGCGCGGCTCCACGCGTTGTCCTCGATGGCGTTCATCGGCGATCCGTGGCCGACGAAGAGCACGGGCTGGCGCGCGAGGGCGAGGGGGGCAGAGGTCATGGACGGGGAGCTTTCGGCGGCGGGGGCTTCGGGGGAGGAGCGCGAGCAGCCGGCGGCGATCGCGCCGGCGGCGAGGCCCAGCGACCCGAGCGCGAAGCGGCGTCGATCGATCGGGGGCGAGGCCATCGCGGGAAGATGACCCTCCCGCGCAGGGTCGACAAGCCGGCGCATCACGGCCCGCGAGATCGCGCGTCAGGCCGCGAGGGAGCGGGCCGCCTCGACGACCGCGTGCACCGTGAGGCCGAGCTTCTCGAAGAGCACGGGGCCCGGCGCGCTCGCGCCGAAGCGCTCGAGGCCCACGGCCTTGCCCTCGAAGCCGATCCATCGCTCCCAGCCGAGCGTGACGCCCGCCTCGATCGAGACGCGGCGGCGCACGGCCCGCGGGAGGACCGACTCGCGGTAGGCCTCTTCCTGGCGGGAGAAGAGCGACCAGCAAGGCATGGACACGACGCGCGTGCGCGGGCCGAGCTCCTTGGCCGCGGCGACGGCGAGCGCCACCTCGGTGCCGGTCGCGATCAGGATCGTGTCGAGCGGCTCCGTCTCCTGCACGAGCACGTACGCGCCGTGCGCCGTACCCGAGCGCTTGAGCAGCGCGGGCGCGGCGAGCATCGGCGCGGTCTGTCGCGAGAGGGCGAGCAACGTCGGCCCCGAGGTGCGCTGCGCGGCGAGCGCCCACGCCGCGGCCGTCTCCTCGGGATCGGCCGGGCGGAAGACGTCGAGGTTCGGGATGACGCGGAGGCCCATCACCGTCTCGACCGGCTGGTGCGTCGGCCCGTCCTCGCCGACGCCGATCGAGTCGTGGGTGAAGTGGTAGACGACCGGCAGGTGCGCGAGCGCGGCGAGGCGGATGCTCGGGCGGAGGTAGTCGGCGAAGACGAGGAACGTCGAGCCCGAGGGCCGGACGCCGCCGTGGTAGGCGATGCCGTTCAGGAGCGCGCCCATGCCGTGCTCGCGGATGCCGGCGCGCAGGTTGCGCCCCCCGCGGTGCTCGGGGTCGAAATCGCCGCCCTCGGCGATGTAGTTGAAGGTCGAGCCGTAGAGGTCGGCGCACGCGCCCATGAGCGACGGGACCGCCTTGGCCACATGCTGGAGCGCCGTCTCCGCGGCCTTGCGCGTGGCGAGCTTGGCGTCCGCGGCGAAGGTCGGGATGCCATCGACGAGATCGGCCGGCACCTCGCGGGCGAGCGCCGCGTCGAGCTCCGCCGCGAGCGCCGGGTTCTGCGCGCGCCAGGCCGCGAACGTCGCGTCCCACGCCGCGCGGGCCTTGCCCAGCTCGGCCTTGTGGCCCGCGAAATAGGCGCGCACCTCGTCGCTCACGAAGAACGTCTGCTCCGGCAGGCCGAGGGCCTTGCGGGCCTCGTGCGCGAACTTCGCGCCGCCCTCGCCGTGGGCCTTCTGCGTGCCCGCCACCTCGGGGATGCCCTTGCCGATCAGGGTGCGGACGATGACGAGGCGAGGCTTGCCGGAGGCCCGCGAGCGCGCGGCGGAGAGGGTCGCATGCACGGCGGCGAGATCGTTGCCGTGCTCGACGACGAGCACCTCGAAGCCCTCGGCCTCGAAGCGCTTCTTCGTGTCCTCGCTCTGGGTCTTGGACGCCATCGCGTCGAGGGTCACGTCGTTGGCGTCGTAGATGAGCACCAGGTTGTCGAGCTTCTGGTGCCCGGCGAGCGCCACCGCCTCGGAGGCCACGCCCTCTTGCAAGCAACCGTCGCCGGCGAGGCAATAGATGGTCTCGTCGAAGATCGCGTGCTCCTTGGTGTTGTACCGGGCGGCCATCATCTTGGCGGCGATCGCCTGGCCCACCGCGTTGCCCACGCCCTGCCCGAGCGGCCCGGTCGTGGCCTCCACGCCCGGGGTCTCGTGGAACTCGGGGTGCCCCGGCGTCTTCGAGCCCCAGACCCGGAAGCGCTTGACGTCGTCGAGGGAGACGCCGAAGCCCGCGAGGTGCAGCCAGGCGTAGAGGAACATGCTGCCGTGGCCGGCGGAGAGGACGAAGCGATCGCGCGCGATCCAGTGGGGATCGGCCGGATCATGGCGGAGCAGATCGCCGTAGAGCGAGGCGCCGATCTCGGCCGCGCCGAGGGGCAGCCCGAGGTGCCCGGACTGCGAGGTGTGGACGGCGTCGATGGCGAGGCCACGGGCGATGGAGCAGGCGGCTGCGAGCGCGGCAAAATCGGGCATGGCGACTCGATGCCACGGCTTTCGGCGCGGTCCCACGGGAAAATGGCAAATCGCGCGATCCCCGCGGATCCAGCGCCGATTCGACCACGAGGCCGCCCTGGCGGTACCCTTCGGGCGACCGCCCAGG
This sequence comes from Byssovorax sp., assembly GCA_046351295.1. Lineage (GTDB taxonomy): Bacteria > Myxococcota_A > Polyangia > Polyangiales > Polyangiaceae > JAXLYT01. The sequence continues at coordinate 300,787 of JAXLYT010000002.1, read as the reverse complement.
GCACCGTGGAGAACGACCCCGACCCCGCGTACCGTCTCCCCGCGATCGCCGCGGCGCTCGCGATCGCCTGCCTGTCCGCGCCCGCGAGCGCCGGCCCGCGCGTGCTCCCGCCCGAGGCCGGCCCGCGGATCGTGGAGGCGCTGCGCGCGGCCGCGCCCTCGCTCGTGCTCGCCTCGGTGCGCATCGACAAGGACGTGGTGTGGGCGAACCTCTGCCCGCCGGACGACGCGCGCCATTGCGTCGCCGTCGAGCTGACCGATCCGGAATCGCCTTGCCCGGGCGCGGTGGCAGGGCCGTTCTGCCTCGGTTTCCCGGCCGTCGCACCGGGCCCCGAGGCGCGCGCCTCGCTCACGCGCGCCTTCGCCGCGCTCGCCGATCCGCCGATCTGGAAGGAGATCCCCGCGCCTCCTCCGGCGCCGCCGCGCGGGAGCGCCCACCCGCGCACGCTCGCGCTCGCGCTCCTCGCGGTCCCGCTCGCGGCCGGCTTCTTCCTCGCCCGGGCGCTTCGATTCGTTGCCCGATCGCGCCGGCGGCTCCATGTGTTGACGACGTTGACGATCGCGATCGCCGCGCTCGCCGCCGGCCCCCTGCTCGTCCCGGCGATCCCCTCGGTGGGCGCGTGGGACCTCGTGCTCGCGGGCATGCTCGTCGCCCTCGGCGCGCTTGCCGGCGCATCGGCGCTCGGGGGGCGCGCGCTCGGGGCGCGGCTCGGGGTCGCGGCGACCGGCACGCTCCTCGCGCTCTCGCTGATGGAGATCGTCGCCCGCGCGCTCCCCGCGCCGCCGGCCACCTTCCCGCCGCCGGAGGAGGCGCGCCTCGTCTTCGAGGACGCGCCGGGCCTGCGCGCCGCTCTACCCGGACGCGCTGCCGGCGGCCTTCGCGGAGCGCACCGCGCGCATGCGCCCGGATCACCTGCGCATCCTCCACATCGGTGACTCGATGGTCGAGGGCGGGCGTCTCGCCGGGCGAGACCTTCGTGGCCGAGCTCGGCCGGCAGACGCCGGAGATCGACCAGATCAACGCGGGATTTTCATCCACCTCGACCGACTTCCAGCTCCTCGTGGCGCGCGCCTGGACGCCGCGCACGACGCCCTCCCGCGTGATCCTCTACGTGTTCGGCTACAACGACCTCGCCGAGCTCGATCGCCGCTACCCCTGCTGCCCCGACGGCCCGCTGCTCGACCTCGCCGCCGCCGCGCGCTGCGCCTCGCCCGGGCGCGCCACGGGCCGCCGCGCGCTCTTCGCGTCGAGCCCCGCGCCCTACCCGATCCGCGTCGCCACGAGCGCCTCGGCCCTCGCGCGGCGCGCGGCCGTGGCCTTCGCCGCGGTGGGCACGCGCCTCCACGCGCGCGAGAGAGGCCCCGACCTCGCCGCGGAGGATCGCTTCGCGCGCTTCGCCTCGCTGCTCGCCGCGATGAAGCGCGACCTCGCCGCGCAGGGCGTGCCGCTCGCGGTGGCCTACCTGCCTGCGCGGGCGGCGCTCGAGAGCGGAGCCCCGCGCGAGACCGGCGACTACCGCCTGCGCGGCGACGTGGGCGCGGTCGCCGCGTCGCTCGATCTGCCGTTCCTCGATCCGTGGGACGAGCTCGAATCGGCGGTGAAACGCGAGGGGATCGCCCGGATCTACCTGCCGCCGCCCGACATCCATTTCACGCCCGAGGGACACCGGATCATGGCGGCGTGGCTGCGCCCGCGGCTCGGGCCCTGAGGCAGAGACCGTACGAGCTCGTACGGAAATAGTTGCGCGCCGCTTGACGCGAAGAACCCTGGGCGGGAGGTTCCACCCGAGCGTCCTCATGCCCAGGATCGAAGCAGAGCGGCGAGCGCGCGCCGAGGCGCGGATCGGCACGGTGCTGCGCGGCAAATGGCGTGTCGACGCGGTGCTCGGCGGAGGCGGGATGGCGACGGTCTTCCGGGCCACGCACCGCAACGGCCTTCCCGTGGCGGTGAAGATCCTCCACCCCGAGCTCTCGTTCAACGACGAGGCCCGGAGGCGCTTCGTCAACGAGGGCTATGCGTCGAACCGGATCGGCCACGAGGGCGTGGTCAAGGTGCTCGACGACGACATCGACGACGACGGCTGCGCCTTCCTGGTGATGGAGCTGCTCGACGGGGAGAGCCTCGAACAGCGCCGCGAGCGGTGCGGAGGCACCTTGCCGGCGGTGGAGGTGCTGAAGGCCGCCGACGCGATCCTCGACGTGCTCGCCTCCGCGCACGACAAAGGTGTCATTCATCGCGATCTCAAGCCCGAGAACCTCTTCCTCACGCGCGACGGCCGGCTCAAGGTGCTCGACTTCGGTCTCGCGCGCTTGCAGGAGCTCTCGGGCGACGCCCGGCTCACCGCCGAGGGCGCGGGCATCATGGGCACGCCCTCGTTCCTCCCGCCCGAGCAGGCCCGCGGCCGCTGGGAAGACATCGACGGGCGCACCGATCTCTGGGCCCTCGGCGCCACGATGCTGACCTTGCTCACAGGGCGCTTCGTGCACGACGGAGGCACGATCAACGAGCTCCTGGCTGCGGCGATGACCCGCCCTGCGCCGCCCCTCCGCGCGCTCTGGCCGGACGCGCCGGCGGAGGTCGCCGCGATCGTCGACCGCGCCTTGCTCGCCGATCGCGCCGCGCGCTTCCCGAACGCCGCGGCCATGCGCGAGGCCGTGCGCGGCGCGCTCGTGGGCCTCGGCGGGCGCGCGCCGCCGGGGTCGAGCGAGATCGTGACCGTGCGGCGCAACGACGGCGCCGCGCTCTCCCCCACCATGGTGTCCGCGCGCTCCTCGCCCGACGACGCCGCCGCGCGCGCAGCCTCGGGGAGCGCATCGTCCTCTCCCACGCGGGGATCGCGCTTTGCCTTGCTCCTCGGGCTCGCCGTGCTCGCGGGCGCGCTCGCGGCCGGCGCAGGCTTCCTCCACGCGCGGCAAACGCCGTCCGCCGCGGCCGCGCCCGAGGAGCGAGACGCGGGTCCGGCGATGGAGGCGCCCGCCCCTCCGACCGCCGCCCCGAGCGCGTCTTCCGCGGCGATCGCGGCCCCCGTGATCGCGGCCGCGAAGCCGATCGCACCGGGCACCGCGAGCGCTCTTCCTCGCGTCGAGCGCCCGCCCGTCCGGCCGAGCGCGACCGCTCCGACGAAGGTCGAGCCGCCGAGCGATCCCTTCGATCGCCGGCACTGATCGATCGCGTTCGGCGATCAGCGCAGCGCGCGCATCACCGCCCCATCGGGGTCGAAGTTGGTCCAGTACACGTGGGTCTCGTCGAGGGTGAGCCCGTTTGGCGACGCCTGCCCTGCGGCGATCGTGGTGATGGTGCCGCTCGTGCCCCAGAGGACGCGGCTCACCGTGCCGGCGCCGAAGCTCGGCCAGTAGACGAAGTCTCCCCCGATCGCGACGGTGGTGGGCATGCTCTGGTGCGCCTTGATCACGCCCGGCTCGCCCTTGTTCACGTCCACGAGGTTGATGCTCCCGTCGTCGGCCGCGTTCGCGAAGACGAGGTATTTCTCGCTCGCCAGGGCCATCCCATCGGGGTTCGCCTGGCCGGTCGCGAGGACCATCTCTTCCTTGGTCGCCGGATCGAGGCGGATCACCTGACCAGGATCGAAGAACTCGCCGAAGTAGAGGTAGCGGCCGTCGCTCACCAGGAGGCTCGGCGCGTTGTGCTCGCCGGAGATCACCTCGCCCTCGCCCGGACCGGCGGCGACGGCGCGCCGCCTGACACGGCCGCCGGCGGTGTAGTAGACCTCGTCGCCCTCGATCAGCAGACCGAGCGCGCCGCCCGGCTCGGTGATGAAGACCTCGGGCTCGCCGCCCCCGGCCGCGACGCGCAGGACGCCGCCCCCGGCGACGTAGCTCGTCCACCACACGTAGCCCGCGCCGACGGCGACGCGGTTCGGCGCGTTCAGCCCGCCCGCCAGGGTGATCGGATCGCCCCCGGCTGCGCTCTTCTTCATCACGGCGCCGTTCGATGGAGTCGTGCCCGCCACCGTCCAGTACACCGCCCCGTCTCGCACGAGCACGTCCCACGGGTAGGCCTGGTGCTCGGCGAAGACCTCGACGCAATGCGCGTCCGCGCAGCTCCCGCCGCCGCCTCCGCCGCCTCCTGCTCCGGCGCCCGCGTCCGCGGGGTGCACGTCGAAATCGGCGCCGATCAGATCGGCGCAGCCTGCGCTCCATCCGGCGAGCGCGAGCACGAGGAAAGCGCGGCGGAGAGGCATCGGCGCTCCTGCTAGAAGCTCCCGTGGAGCACGAGCCCCGCGTGGCCGGGGCCGAGCGCGGGGACGAGCGCGGCGGGCGACGGCGATCGCGATCCGAGGATCACCATCGTCACGCCGGCGCCCACGCCCGCGAGGCCCGCGATGAAGGTGGAGGTGCTGGCGATCGAGAGCGCCTTGCCCTCGGCCGCCGCCTGCACGCCCTCCGGCGAGCAGGCCTTGTCGACGCACTGCGCGTCGACCACCGATTTGCGCTGCAAGGTGAGCAGCCCCGTCGCGACACCCGCGCCCAGGCTGAGCAGGCCGACCGCGCCGACCGCGTAGCCCGCCGTCCGCAGTGCCGCGCTCGAGGACGGCGGATCGGCGGAGGGCGCGCCCTCGGGCGCCCCGGGGGGCAGCGCCGCGCCGGGCGCGACGTCGAGAGAGCGCGCCTCGCCCTCGCGCAGCGCGACCACGATCCGCGCGGGCTTCCGGCCGCGCGCGGCGATCTCCAGCACATGCTCACCGGGATCGATCGGCAGGGCCGTGCCGTAGCTCGCCGGCCCGAGCGGCTCGCCGTCGCGCGTGACGGAGGTGCCCGCGGGCGCGCCCGGCGCGAGCGCGGTCGTGAGGCGGGAGAGCCTGGGCTCGATCGCCGCCATCCGCTCTTTCACGAGGGGGAGGCGCTCGTCGCCGTTCAGGTGATCGGCCGCCTCGTGGTAGTGGGCCCACGCGGTCGCGACGAGGCCGCGGTGCGCCTCGCAGTCGGCGAGGTTGATGAGCGTCCCGGGCGCCGGATCGAGGCGCTGGCTCTCGGCGAGCTTGGCGCAGGCCACGGCCCAGTCCCCGCGCGCCGCCGCCGCCCGGCCCTCGCGGAAGAGGGCCTCGGCCGCCGCTGGATCGGCCGCCGCGCTCACGGTCACGGAGAGCGCGACGGCGGTGACGGCGAGCCATGGACCGAGTCGCATCGCCGTGGAACCTACCACGCAGAGCAGCGCAAATCGGCCGAGATCCCGCGCAAAATCGGCGCAATTCGCGGCGGAATTACCGCGTCATCGAACCGCCGAGATCGTTGGATCTCCAACCTTCGCGCGCCGCGCGGCGCACCGACGAGAGCAACCGGAGCTCACGCCGGCACCCCGAGCCCCGCTCGCCGGCCCCTGAAACGCCGAAGCCCCGGCGGAGGGCCAGGGCTTCGTTTGCTGTTTTGGTGCTGCTTGGGTTTGGTTGCGCGGGCAGGATTTGAACCTACGACCTTCGGGTTATGAGCCCGACGAGCTACCAGGCTGCTCCACCGCGCGACGCGAACCCTAGTCGGACGGCCCTGAAGGTCAAGCACTATCGTCGAGGGCGCCGTCGCAATTCACAAATACCCTTGATTTCAAGGGCATTCAGGGTGCGTCAGCGCAGCCAGCTCGGGATGAGGGGCGAGGGGTGGCCGGTGGAGATCATCCAGAGCTGGTGGGCGGCGCGGGTCGCGCCGATGTGGAGCAGGTGGCGCGACTCGTCGTCGCCGCTGAAGGTCGAGGCGTTCACGTCGACGAGCACCACGTAGTCGTACTCGAGGCCCTTCACCTGGCGGATCTCGGTCACCTCGACGCCGGAGCGGAAGGCGAACTCGTAGGCGCGGATCCGGCGGAGGTTGGGGATCTCCGCCATCTTCAGCGCCTCGTAGTAGACATCGGCCTGCTCCGGGTGGCGGGCGAGGATGGCCAGCGTGGCGCGCGGCTCGCGGGCGAGGAGCGGGCGGATCGCGTCGGCGAGGAAGGCCACCGCCGCGCCCGGGCTCGGGAAGTGGTGGTGCTCCACCGGCGCGCCGCTCCGGTGGGCGATGGGCGGCGTCGGATCAGCCAGGGGGCCGAGGATCTCCCGCGCCACGACGAGCACCTCGCGCGTCGAGCGGTAGGCGATGCGCAGGGGCTCGATCGCGAGCAGGCCGCTCGCCTCGTGGCCGGCGAGGCCGAGGTCGCGCAGCACCGCGCCCCAGTCGCGGAAACCCGCGTCCATGTGGAGCCGCTGGGCCGTGTCGCCCGCGAGCGTCACCGAGGGCGCCTCGCCTCCTTCGCGTGTCGGGTGGCGCGCCATGCAGCCGAGCAGCACGGCGAGGCTCACCGGCGCCAGGTCCTGCGCCTCGTCGACGAAGAGGTGCTCGTAGAGCAGCGGGCCCTTGCCCTTCCGGAGCTCGCCGCGCAAAAGCTGGTACGCGCGCAGGAGGAGCGCGTCGTCCTCCGGATCGAGCAGGGCGCGATCGTCCTTGCCGATCTCCCGCGCGTCGGCGCCGAGCTCGTCCTCCGCGGGCGCCGCGTCGTCCGCGGCCCTGCGCTCGGCGCGATCGCCCGGATCGAGATCGACCACCGCCGGGCAGCGGTCGGCGCACCAGCGCCAGGCCCGCCGGATCTGCTCCTTGCCGAACTCCGGATCGGGCTGCTTCTCGAACGCGGCGAGCGCGCGATCGAGATCGGTCAGCACCTCGGCCCAGAGGGCGAGCACCCCGCGCGAGTCGCGGCGCGAGCGGGGATCTTTCAGCAGGGCCGCGGCGCGCTCCTCGAAGAGGTGGAGCATCACCGGGTGCGTCTTGTAGCGCGTCACCACCGACGGCGTGTTCTCTTCCACCGGCGCCTCGAGCCAGGGGAAGGCCCGCTTGCGCGCCGCCTCGGCCCACTCGGCGAAGGTCTCCACGAGCACGCCGCCGATGCCGAGCGCCGGGAGCACCTCGCTGATGTAGGCGCGGAGCGCGGGGCTGCCGACGACGACGAGCATCTTGTCGGGGGCGAAGCGGCGCCTGTCGTTGAAGGCGAGGAACGCCATGCGGTGCACGCCGATCGTCGTCTTGCCGCTGCCGGCGCCGCCCTGGATGGCGACGATGCCCGAGTCCGTCCGCGAGATCAGCTCGAACTGCCGCGGATCGAGGAGCGCCGCGATCTCGGGCAGGTGGCGGTCCTGCCGCGCCGCGAACGTCGCGCCGACGCCGAGCGCGCCGCTCTTCTGCGGGCGCAAGCCGACCATGTCCTCGGGCCGCACGGCCGTGCCCTGCCCGCCGGAGAGCTCCGTCGCCTGCACCGCGATCGATCGCCACCCCGCGTCGCCTCGCACGAGCGTCCCCTGCGGCGCGGCGATCCGGAAGAGCTCGCCCTCGTCGATCGTCACCGTGCGCCGCGCGAGCACCTTGCCCTCGACCTCGCGCTCACCGAAGGTCTCCTCGTACTCCGCGCCCTCCTCGTACCGGTAGTAGATCTGGCTCACCGGCGCGTGTCGCCAGTCGACGATCCGCACGCCGGCGGCCCCGTCGATGTGCGTCGTCTTGCCGATCAGCACGTCGCGATCGCCGCGGCCCTTCTCGCGCAGGCGGAGGTGGCCGAAGTACGGCGAGCGCGGGTCGACCGGCTCGACCACGTTCTCGGCGCGCCGCGCGGCGATGCCCTGGAGCCGCTCCATCTGCTGGATCAGCGCGGGCGTGTCCTCCAGCCGGGCGACCGCGATCTGATCGCGCAGATCGAGCATCTGCACCTCCAGATCGCCGAGGTCGGAGGGCCGGGGCGGCGCGACGGTGGCGAGGTGGGCTCGCACCCGGGCGAGGAGCGCGGTCTCCTCGTCGACGATGGCGCTCCCCTTGTCGTCGAGCGGAGGGGGAGCGGCCGGGGCGGGGGGCCCTTCCGGGGCGGGGATCGGCTTGTTTTCTTGGGGATTCAAGGGACCGCCGCATATGGCGCAACCTCGCCGGGCACGCAAGCCTTGCCGGCGCCGGAAGGAGCGCCCGGCGGCGCGGCGATCTGTGCCCGCCGCAGGATCGAGCGTGGTACATTGCCCCGCGAAATGAGCCCGATCTCCCATATCCTCGTGCCCGTCGACTTCGACCAGACCTCCGAGCAGGCCCTCGACTACGCCGTCTCGCTGGCCAAGCAGACGGGCGCCAAGGTGACGGCGGTGCACGTGTACGGGCTGGCCGTGCTGAACGCCCTCGACGCCGAGTACATCCCCACGGCGAACCGGGCCTCGCAGCTCTCCGACGAGGCGCAGAAGAAGCTCGACGCGCTGGTGAGCCCGCGCAGGGGCCTCGGGGTCGAGGTGGCGAGCGAGCTGCGCGTCGGCTCCGCGCCCGAGGAGATCGTGAGCCGCGCCCACGCGCTGAAGGTCGATCTGATCATCGTGGGCAAGCACACGCGGGGCGTGCTGGAGCGCGCCCTCCTCGGCAGCGTCGCCACGCAGGTGATCCGCAGCTCGGACATCCCCGTGCTCACCGTGCGCTCGGCCTGAGCGGGCAGCCGTCCCTCGGCTCACCTTCGCCGCCGCGCACGCTTGCACAATCTTTGTCTAACCTTAAGCTGGGGGTATGCGCCTGCTCCGCCTCCTCCCCATCGCGGCCCTCTTCGTGCTCCTCGGCGCGACCGGCTGTGCCCCCAGCACCACCAAGCGCCTCAACCTGCCGCCGCTCCAGACCGTCGCCCGGGTCGACCTGCCGCGGTACGCCGGCACCTGGTACGAGATCGCCAGCTTCCCGCAGAGCTTCCAGCGCGGGTGCACCGGGACGACGGCCCAGTACGCCCTCCGCGACGACGGCGAGATCGACGTGCTGAACCGCTGCCGGCTGGGCTCCCTCGACGGCGAGCAGAAGGAGGCGCATGGCCGGGCCCGCCTCCCCGACGCGCGCGACACCGCCAAGCTCGAGGTGTCGTTCTTCCGCCCCTTCTGGGGCGACTACTGGATCATCGATCTCGACCCCGACTACCGGTACGCCGTCGTCGGACACCCGGGGCGCGATTACCTCTGGATCTTGAGCCGCGAGCCGACGATGGCCGAGGCCACGTACGACGCGATCGTGAGCCGCATCGCCGCGAAGGGCTACGAGGTCGACCGCCTCCAGCGCACGCTGCAGCGCCGCGCCGCGCAGGGCGGAACCTGAGACAAACACTGGACAATCGAGCAAGCCTGCCCCGGCGGGGAAATCCCCCAAATCCCCGGACGTCCACCTACCCTCCGCAGGATGTCACGATCCGGGGCAGCTTGGAAATAGTTTTCGTGAGCGCATCATTCGCCCATGGAAAAGGGCGATCTCCCCACCGTCTACGCGCTCGACTTCGGCACCAGCAACTCGCTCCTCGCCGCGGCGAACGAGGATCGCGTCTTCGCGCCGCTGCCCATCGATCCCCGCGCCCCCGATCCGACGATCCTCCGCAGCGTGCTCTATTTCCCGAACGCGGATCGCTGCTACTACGGCGAGGAGGCGCTGCGCCGCTACGCCGAGAGCGGGCTCGAGGGGCGCCTGCTCCGCTCGATCAAGAAGCACCTGCCGTCGCGCAGCTTCAACGGCACGTACATCGACGATCGGCCGATGCTGATCGAGGACCTGATCGCCGCCCTCCTCCGGGAGATGCGGCTGCGCGCCGATAGCTGGTTCGGGGCCGATGTCGACCGCGTCGTCCTCGGGAGACCGGCGCGCTTCTCCGAGGATCCGCTCGACGATCGCTTCGCCGAGACGCGCCTCGAGCGGGCGGCGAAGCGCGCGGGCTTTCGCGAGGTCACCTTCCTCCCCGAGCCCATCGCCGCGGCGCGCGAGCTCGGCGCCGGCGTGGGCGAGGAGCGCGTCGTGCTCGTCGCGGACTACGGCGGCGGCACGAGCGACTTCACCGTGATGCGCGTGGGCCCGCGGCGCTTCGTGCCCTCCGACGTGCTCGCGATCGGCGGCGTGGCGGTGGCCGGCGACGCGTTCGACGCGAGCATCATGCGCAGCCAGGTCGCCCGCCATTTCGGCGCCGAGGTCTCGTACCGCATGCCCTTCGGCGCCAACGTCCTCACGATGCCCAAGCTCATCGTCGAGCAGCTCTGCTCCCCCGCGAACCTCTCCGTGCTGCGCCGGCAGGACGTGGCCGAGTTCCTCCGCACCGTGCGGAGCCAGAGCCTCGGACCCGACGATCGCGAGCGGCTCGATCAGCTCAAGGTGCTCGTCGACGACGCGCTCGGCTTCCAGCTCTTCGAGGTGATCGAGCAGGCGAAGCGCGCCCTCTCCACCGCCCCCTGGGCCGATCTGTCGTTCTCCTACCCGTCGATCGAGGTGCGCGAGCGGGTGAGCCGCGGGGGCTTCCAGGAGGCCTCGCGGCGGGAGACGGAGACCATCCTGCGCTGCCTCGACGAGACCGTGGCGCGGGCCGGCGTCGCTCCCGACGACATCGATCTCGTGTGCTGCACGGGTGGCACCGCGAAGGTGCAGAGCATCGCCGCCGGGATGCGCGCCCGCTTCGGCGAGGACCGCGTGCAGGACTGGAAGAGCTTCCACTCGGTGGTCGAGGGGCTCGCGGTGCATGCGCGCTCGGTGGCGCGCGGCGAGGTCGAGGCCGGCGCGTAGGCGCGCCCTCGCACCGTCATCAACGTCGTCCGACGATGGACAACGTTGGCGCCCGCCGGGCTCGTCAGTGCCGGCTCTTCACGTCCACCACCCCCGCGGGGCGCGACCCTTCGAGGTAGTCGGCGGCGGCCTTGTCCCCTTCGAGCGTCGACGCGAAGAAGGCCGTCACGTAGGCGGCGGCGATGCCGCGCGCCTTGTCGATGTCGAGGTAGGTGAAGGGCTCGCCGGTCGTCTGGCGCGTGTCCATCGTCGTGCAGCCGGCGTCGAAGTCCGGGATGATCCCGCAGATGTCGGTGAACGACCAGTGCCCGGCGTCCGTCACCTCGGCCTTCCACACGGGCGGGTTCGCGCTGTCGTAGTTCTGCCGGAGCACGGTGTTGCCGAGCGTGCCGATGCTGTTGTCCTCGGTGGCCAGGACGAAGAACACGGGCACGTGGATCTCGGCCATCGAGACGCCGGAGAGGAGCGGGTTCTCCATCGGCACGGCGAGGGCGAGGCCGGCCTTGGGACGCGCGTCCTTCATCAGGACGAGGCCGGCCGTCACGCCGCCGTAGCTGTGGCCGAAGACGCCGACGCGCGCTGGATCGAAGGCGCCGCGGAGCGGGGCGGGCAGCTCGGTCGCCGACGGATCGAGGGCCCGATCGAGCGCGATCGCGATGTCGCCCTCGCGCACGCCGAGGAAGGCGACGTTGAGCGGGGTGTCGGCGCCGGCCTGCTTGTCGGCCAGCGTGCCGCCCTGGTGATCGGGGGCGATCACGGCGATCCCGTGGCTCGCGAGGCGCTCGGCGATCGTGGCGGTGGAGAAGCGGGTGCAGTCGTAGCAGTGCGAGAACGCCACGAGCGGGAAGGGCCCTCCGCCCGCAGGAGCCGCGTCGCGCGCGGCGTGGGCGCGACGCCGGGTGCCCGGGTCGGGCGCGGCCGCGATGAGCGCCGCGAGCTGATCGCGCTCCGGCCCGGACGGCGCGAAATCCTCGAGCGGGAAGCCGGTCTCGGCGTCCTTGCGCGCGGCCTCGTCGGCCGGATACCAGAGCTCGACCCGGAGGGTGCGCCCGCGGGCCTGGTCGTCGATCGTGAAGGTCGTGCTCCCGACGGGGTGGGGCCCGGCGAGCTCGAAGGCGGGCGTGGCCGGAGGCTGGGTGGTCGGGGTCGGCTCGCTGCTGCAACCACCGAGGGCGAGGGCGACGACGGGCGCGACGGCGAGCGAGGATCGCATCGGGCGGGCGTAACCCGGGCGGCCTCGCCCATCAAGGACGGGCCTCTGCGACGCGATGCCCCGCGGAGCGTCAGGGGTGCACGAGGAGGGACTCGAACCCTCAAGCCTTGCGGCGCCGGAACCTAAAGGCGATCAGCGTGGATCGAGCGGGATCGTACCCCCGGAATCGCCGGGGAATTCGGGGGATCAAGGTGACGGCTCGGCCCCGCTGGATCGGCGTGGTGCCGCTTCCGGGGCCCCTGGCGCCTTTTCCCAGGGCTCGCCGGGGAACCCACGGGCGACCCTTCTGGCGCACCTCTCCGCCGCCATGGGGGGCGCGCTCGCCGCCGGAGACCTCGACGGGGCCCGCGTGGTGAACGAGGCGATCGGCAAGCTCCTCGCCGCCGTGCAGCTCGAGCGCCCGGAGCTTGGCGCCTCGCCCGGGTCGCAGCTCTCGGGCCCGAGCCCCCGGGCAAGCGGCGCCGCCGTGGTCGACCTTGAGAGCGAGCGCCGGAGGCGGGGCGGGTGAGGTAGCCTCTCCGTCCGAAGGAAGCGGCCCGCGCGAGGGTGGAAGCTCGCCGGGCCGCGGACATCGAACGGGAGGCGTTCGACATGGCGGACGAGGCAGGCAGCACTCAGCTACAGGAGAGCACCGCCGTGATGTTGACCCGAGCGCACGCGGCCGAAGCGCTCGCACGCGGTCGCGAATGGGACTGCGGATGCTGGCATTGTTCGTCTGCGCGGAGCGAGGGATGGACCCCGACGAGCGACCAAAGCGGCTACCCCATGATCGAGCGTGTAGCCGACGTGCTCATGAACGACGCCCTCGACGCGCTCTTGCGGCTGTTGAGCCTTCGGGGGACGCAGGTTGCCCGGAAGGCCCTAGATGTCGCGTCGGAAGCGGTGTTCGCGATGAAGAGCCCGGACAATGCGCAGCACGCCGCCGCCGTCGAGCGGATGTACCGTGCCCGTTTCGGAGCAGACGCACGGGGTGAGCGGCTCGTGATGTTCGAGATCGAAAAGGCTATCCAGGCGGCTCGGCTCTGGATTCACAGCAACGCGGATCCTGTGCGCCGTCTGCATGATGACCTGACTGTCATCGCTGCGCGCCACGGCTCGAGCGGACGGGTGCCCGACGACGCCATGCTCAACGACGTGCTCACGATGTTCGACACCGGGAAGATCGAGGCTTCCGGCGCCGTCGCACGCATCCTTGCCAAGATGGAGATCGGGACGTCGAGGGGGCTCCCGGACGACGTGCTCACGAAGCGAGTGAGCGAGGCCTTCCGAGAGCGGAAGGTGCGCGACGGAGAGAAGGTCGTCACGAAACGCAAATCGCGAACGAAACGCCGAAAACCAAAGGCGAATCGGTAACTCCAGAGCTGACATGGAGTGACCGTGGTGCGCAGGGTGGGGAGCATCGCGACCCAAGAGGTAACGCGATGAAGCACGACGCCCCGACACTTCCCACGCTAGACGCGCTCACCCTTGCGCGAGCCGCCGCCGCGGAAGGGGTCGACGTGCGCACGTTGCGCCGGAGGCTCCGCGGTGAACCTGTCCGCGGGCTTGCTGGCGCCCGCGCCGACCGTGCGATCGCCAAGCTGCGCGCAGCATCCGCCGAACCCAACCCCGAGCCTCCGCTCGCTGCCTGAAAGCAGCGCGGCGCCCCCGGGTGCAATCGAGAGGCGCCGCGCACGGAGACCGTAGTGGACAAGCTACGAGCAGGATCCGCCTCGGGCAAGGCCGGGGCGACCATGACAGCGCGGATCGATCTTCCGGTCGAAGCGTTGACCGTGGTCGCGGCGCCGCCCGCGCTCATCACCCGCCACAACGTCGGGCACGTGGGGCTGACGGTGCGCCAGCTCTTGGACGTGCTCCGCGCGATGCGGCTCGAGCCGCGCTTCGCCCCCGAGGTGGTCGTCTACGGCAAGTCGGTCCGCGGGGCACCGCCCGCGGCGATCCTCGCCTTCCTCCGAACGTCGCAGGCTTCGACGTCCAGCTCGAGCGCGCCCTCGGCCCCCGCGAACGATGCCGCACCCGACGACGACGTGGAAGATCTGGCGCAATCGTTGGGGCTCCAACGGGTTGCCCGACCCGAGGCGAAGCGCGCCGGAAGGGGGCGGGGATGAGTGCGACGGACGACGATCCGGAGCGGGAAGCGATCGAACGCGAGCCGCCCATGAACCCGCTTGAGCGCGCTATCGCTGAGCTCGGACGTAACGACGATCTCGCCGCGCTCGCCGCGCTCGCCGCGCTCGAGGCCGACCTACGCGCCCGCGAGTCTTCTCCCGAGGCGCGGGCGCAGCGGGACGCGGGGCACCGCGCCCTCGTGCTCGCTGCGTTGCAGAACCTCGGGTCGAGCCCTAGCCCCTCAGCCGTGCGCGACGCGCTCGGGTTTGCGCGCGTGACGCTCGCCGCTACCGATCAAGCAACCGACGTTGCAGCCCTCTGCCGCGCGATGGCGCGGCGCCCAACCCTGACACGTCTCACGACGGGGATCGCGACGCTGGACGCAGCATGTCGCGGCGGCATTCCGGCTGGACGACGTGTCGTGCTCCTGGGTGCGCCCGGCGCTGGCAAGACGGCGCTTGCCGTCCAATGGGCGCACACGTGGGCCCATGGTGGCGCGCGCGTCGTCTACCTCGCGATGGATCAAGATCCAGAGGCGACCCTCGTACGCCTTGGGCAACGAGAGGGATTCTGCCGCGATGACCTCGAAGGGGTGACAGGGCCCGAAGCAAAGGGTGCGGCTTGGATCGCGCTCGCCGATCGACTCGCCGGAAAATCGCTCCTCGTACTGGATGGGGCTGACGTGACGCTCGAGTCCGCGCTCCTCGTATTGCGCGCGCCGCCCGAGAGCGAGGCGCGAGTCATCATGATCGACAGCCTACAGACGATCCGATGCCTCAGAGCCGAGGGCGCAGAGAGCCCGCGCGCTCGGATGGACGCGATCCTTGACCTGCTCCGAAGCGCGAGCGCGGAAGGGATCTCCGTGGTCGCCGTATCGGAGATGGTGCGGGGCGGATATGCAGGGGGCGATGCATCGCCAACGGCAGCGCTCGCGGCTGCGAAGGAAAGCGGCTCGATCGAGTTCTGGGCCGACGTGCTTCTCGCGCTCCGAAGTGCGAGGGGAGAGCCCGATCTTTCGGACGTCGAGGTAGCGAAAAACCGCCTCGGACCTCGCGTTGAGGTCCGCCTTCGGCTCGATCGCGCGCGTGCGGCTCTTGCGGAGACGGAGCGCCCTCCGGCAGAAGATCGCGCGCGTGGGCGTACCGGGGCGGGGTCGGGGCCCGAGGCCCTCGAGCGGCGGATCTTGGACGCTGTTCGCTCCAATGACCTCCGGAACCCATCGGCGGTGTACGAGAAGATCGGCGGGACTAAGGGGAAGGTACTCGCGGCTGTTCGAGACATGCTGGACGGCGGGCGCCTCGCGTCGGTCGCCGGGAGGCTTCGCGCTGTCGTCGGGGAAGGGGATGCGGCTACCGAAAGAGCCGGGGCCGCCGATGATCTCGCGCGGTTCGAACCGGTTTGCGAACCATCCGAACCGGTTCGGTCGGTTCGGCCCCCTACGGGGGCCCGAACCATCGAACCGAGCGAGGCGATGAACGAGGCCAAGCAAGCGATCCGCGCCGTGGCGTCGACCCGGCCGATCGCCTCCTTCGCTGCCCTCAGGGGCAGGGTGGGCAAGGCCTTCCAAGTGATGGTGCTCCGGGGCGCATGGGACGACTTGCGCGGCTCGGGAGAGCTAGTGCAGGACCAGGGGCGCGGCTCCCCTTGGGTGCTGGCAACCCCGCTGCCGCTTGCGAGCGCATCATGAGGGGTCGAAAGGCTCCCTGCTCTTGGGCCCGCTACGCCGCGTCCATCACCGCCGGGAGCCCCGAGCACGGCTCCGCCCAAGCCGCGGCGAGCATGGCCAGGGCGGCCGCGTCGCGCGCGTGCTCGGTCGATCGCTTGGGCCAGTCCACAACCCGAGAGCGGACCGCCAGCGAGACAGCGGCATCGGTCGCGCTGCCGGCGAGCCCCAACGCGCGCCGCGCCTGCTCCCTCGTGGCGGTGCGAACCTCGAGCCCTCGCGACGCCGCAAGCCCTGCGACCTCGCCCGCGACCCAAGCGGCGAGCACGAGGCCCGTTGCCATCCCGGGGCCGAAGTGACCGGGCGCTTGGTGAACCCTGGCCACCCGTTCGATCGCCACCCGATCCGGAGCGAGGCGAACGAGGAGCGCCCCCACGTCGGCGCGGAGCCGAGCAAGGCCGATGTCCCCCGAGGCGAGATCCACCGCCAGGACGCCGGACGCCGCGTGACGAAGGGCGGGGTAAATCTCGAGCGCAGCCCACCCGAGGCGAGCGGAGCCCGGGTCGAAGCCGAGAACGAAAATCGCAGGTTTCCCCGGGGTTTTTGATGGATCTCGGGAAGGGCCTAAATCCCCGCTGTTTTGTGCCATTTTTTATCCGGTGCCGGCACTCCTCGGGCCAATGTCCCGAGGGGGTTGGCGTTTGCCAGCAAGTCGATTCGGATCGGCAAGGGACAGACAATGTCCATGCCAACCCTTCGTCAAGAGGAATCGTCAGCCGCGGGGTCGATCGAGCACCGTCGAGCGCTGCCATCGTCCTCTCGCGTGCTACATGGGATCCGCTGATCTGGACACACTGTTACACGATGGATAACTCGATAATGGCGCTTATCGGAAGCAACGACGCGGCGGACACCTCGACGGATCTCGACGCGAGCGAGGCGATCGTCCTCGCCCCGGCCTCGCCCGCTCCCCTCTCCGCCGACCTCGTGCCGTGCGCGCTCGGGCCGATGGGTATGCGGCCGCCTCGAAGGCGAGTGCAACACCCGCCGCGCCTACGATCGCGCGTGGAACGCCTTCACCGCATGGCTTGCCGATCAGCGCGCCCCTTCCCCGCCCTCGGGGAGAGCGTCGCCGACTACGTGGCGCACCTCGCCGGAGAGGGCCTCGCCCCGGCATCGGTGGACCTCGCACTCGCCGCCCTCGCGTCAACGTACGGGCCGCCGGGTTCCCCGGGCTCCGCAAGCACCCGCGCGTCAAGGCGGTGCGAGAGGGCTTCCGGCCGCGCCTCGGGGACCGCGCAGCGGGCCGCCGCTCCCCCTCGCAGCGCCCGAGCCTGGGCCGTCCTCGCCGCGCTCCCGTCGACGCTCGCCGGGGCGAGGGATCGCGCCCTGCTCCTCGTGGGGGCTTCGCCGCCGCGCTCCGCCGGTCGGAGATCGTTGCCCTGGACGTGGCGCACGTTCGGTTCGTTGACGAGGGCGCGATCGTCCACCTCGAGCGCTCGAAGGTCGATCAAGAGGGCGAGGGGCGCGACGTTGCGGATCCCGTTCGGCTTCCGCGATCGAGCTTGCCCGTGCGCGCGCTCCGGGCTTGGCTCGCCCTCGCCGGTATCACCGCGGGCCCCATCTTCCGAAGCGTCGGGAAGGCGGGGCGTCTCTCGGTCGAGCGCCTCTCCGATCGAAGCGTCGCGCTCATCGTCAAGGCGGCCGTCGAGCGAGCCGAGATCGACCCCGCGGGGTTCAGCGGGCACTCGCTCCGCGCCGGGTTCGCTACGAGCGCGGCGCGCGCCGGGGTCGCCCTGCCCGACCTCATGCGGCAGACGGGGCACAAGAAGGCGGAGACGGCCCTGCGCTACGTGCGCGAGGCCGATCTCTTCCGTCGCAATGCGGCCGCGGGATTGCTCTAGGTGCCGTCGCTTGAAGCGCTATACCCCTCCGAGGTGCAAGCTGAACCTGCGCACAGCTTCACTCTCCCCGGGGTGGACCGATAGCTTGGGCGAATGGAGAGAACGTGGGCGGTGCTCGCTCAGGCCCCAGGTAAGTACGTGGAGCCCGATTTCGACTGGGCGCCCGTGAAACTTTTCGGGACGTTGCTCGGCGTCCCCGCGATCCTCGTTGCCGCCTTTTTCTTCGTTCGCAGAGCGATGGTTAGGCGGCAGATGGTACAGGCGCAACGCGCACGCGCGGCGGACGAGCGCGTGCGGGAGGCAGACGAGCAGCGCCTTGCGGGGCTCGCGGCGCAGCAGAAGGAACAAGACGAGCGCGCACGCGAAGCCGAGCAGCAGCGCCTTGCGGAATACGTCCAGCGATTCGGGCAAGACATAGCCGAACGAGTCATGCGCCGAGAGGTTTGGCAGGGCATGACGGCGGAGATGCTTGTCGCCTCGCTCGGAAGCCCGGCCGACGTGGACGAGACCGTGCTGAAGACGAAGCGCAAGCACGTCTACAAGTACAACCCCCAAGGAGCAAACCGCTTCGGACACCGGATCTTTCTTGAGAACGACACGGTGGTCGGCTGGGAAGACAAAAGATAGATCGGCCCGAGCGCTCTCCCGCGTAGTGGCATCGGTGCCCGAACCGATCCGCGGAGATCCGCGTCCAGTGTTGCCCTGCGATGACACTTGCGCGCACGTGCGAGCACGCGCTAGCATGTGCTCATGACCCCCAACCCAAGCCTCACCGCCCGCGTCGATCCGGCCATCGTGGCCCGCGTCGAGGCGTGCGTCGACGCCCGCAACGCGGCCGCCGAACCGGGCGCCCCGCCGTTCGATAGGGGCGCGATCGTGCGCCTGCTCATCCTGCGCGGCCTGCCCGATCTCGAGGCGGAGCTTGGGATCGCTCCGGCGAAGGGGCGGAAGGGAGGAGCCAAACCGGCCCGCAAGCCGAAGCCCTGAAAAGAATCGGGATCCGAAGGCGTTGACGCGCCCCCGGACCCCTGGCCCGCAACCCCGATAGACCGGAGTGCAAGGTTATGCAGAACGTACACGGGCGCCCCGAGGGCGCCAACGTCCCCGATCCGACCCATCCCCCGCTCGACTACCGCGACGCCGCCGCGGTGCGAGCTTGGCTGAGCTTCCTGCGAGCGCACGCGATCGACGCGATCGCCCTGGGAGAGGACGCCGCGAAGCCGCCGAGCGAGCGCATGTTCTCGAGGCCCGAGGTGCGGCGCCGCCTTGCGGACGAGGAGCGCGTGCTCCTCGCCTTGCTCGACGCCGGGGAGCGCGGCCTCCCGCCCGCGCGCCTCGGGGCGAGCGATGACACCCGCTGAGATCGGCGCGGGGCCGCGCGCTCGCCGGCGGCGAAAGCGTGGGCCGCGTACTGCGACGGCGCGCAGCTCCGCGCCGGTGAGGAGCGATCGTGGTGAACCTCATCGCAGCGCTCTGAAACCCGCCCGGTTTCGAGGAACGCTTCACCGGCGACCTCGTGACCGACGATGGCTGGATCGTTCAGCGCATGATCGCCGCTGGCGAGGCGAGGAAGGCGAGATCGAGAGCTGGGAGCTTCGCCTCATGGAGCGCCGCCTGGATCTCGCGATCGAGCTTCGCCGCCGCGCCCGCGCCTGAACGCGCGGAGCCGCGCTCGCGGCGCTGCCTAAGACGCTTCCTTCGCTTCGACCTATCTGGTCTCCCCGGCCCCGCGAAGCGCCCGCGAGGCGAGGGCTTCCTCTCCCGCGGGCGCTGGACACGCCTCGCCCATGCCTCGCAAGCTCACCGGCAACGTCTACGAGAAGCGCGGAAGGTTCTACGCGCGGATCACCCTCGGGCCGAAGCTCCGCCCGGCGATCCCGCTCCCCGCGTGCGCCACGCAGCCCGAGGCCGATGCGCGCGCCGAGATCCTCTCGGCCTCGCCGCCAAGCTCCGGGCCGCTGGCCAGCTCGAGCAAGCCGTCGACGTGCTCAAGCGAGGCGGCGCCGCCGCGGAGGGCAAGCCCCTCGCCGCCGTGGTTCGCCTTGTCGATCAGATCGAGCGCGGCGAGTGGGCGCGGAAGCCCTCAGGCGCGCCGACGGTGGAAGCGCTGGGAAGCGCTGGACCGTCCGGGCGAGCTTGCGCAGGACTGGCCCGACCACGTGAAGGCGAAGCGATCGGCGGATGACGATCGCTACCGGCTCGAGCGCCACGTCTACCCGATCGTGCGCCACGTGCCGATCGACGCCTTCACCTTGGACCATGCCGAGCAGGTCGTACTCGCTCCCCGCCAACGGTCGACCGCGACGCGCCGCCAGCAGCGCATGCTCCCCGGGCTCCTCTCGATCGCGGTGTTCCCCTTGCGCCCGATCAAGGCGAGCCCGATCCCGCGGGGCTTCCTCCCGAAAGCCGCGCCACCTTCGGCGCAGGGCTACGTCTACCCCGTCGAGGATGCAAAGCTCCTCGCCGCTCCCGTCGTGTCGCTCCGCTGGCGTCTCTTCTGGGGCTTCCTTCACCGTGAAGGGCCGCGCTCCGGCGAGGCGAAGGCGTTCACATGGGGCGACTTCGATCTCGAACGCGGGGCCGTCGCCCTCGACAAAAACAAGACGGACGACCCGCGCGCGTGGGCGCTCTCTCCGGGCACCGCGGCAGCGCTTCGCGCGTGGCATCGCCTCCGGAAAGAAGAGGCAGGCGAGAGCGCGACCTCGCCCGAGGCTCCCGTGTTCATCAACGACCGGGGCGAGCCGATCCGAAACCAACACCTTGCCGGGCGCTACCGCGACGATCTCCGCGCCGCCGGGATCGATCGCCCCGAGCTCTTCGCGGCGTCGAAGGTGCGGCGGCACGTCTGGGCCCATGCGACCCGCGCCGCGTTCGTCACGACGGCGCTGGCCAACGGGAAGACGGAGGCATGGGTGATGGACCGCACCGGACATCGCTCGAGCATGATGATCAACAAGTACCGGCGAGCCGCGCGGAAGGCGGAAGAGCTGAGCCTCGGGGACTGGACGCCCCTCGACGTGGCGATCCCCGAGCTGGCGCCCAAGGATTCGGGAGGGGGAACCGGCACCGGAAACGGCACCGTCGGGCGAGAGGGCGGGGCGAGCGCTCTCCCTGGCAGCGTCGGAACCCCTTCAAAACAAGCCCTGGTGCACGAGGAGGGACTCGAACCCTCAAGCCTTGCGGCGCCGGAACCTAAACCCGGTGCGTATGCCAATTCCGCCACTCGTGCGAATCGTTGCGTTGCTTGCAGGCTCCTCGGCGGTCGGCGGCCTCTTACCACGGGCAACCGACCCCTTCGTCATTGTGCGAAAGCAAGGACCCACGACCGCTTCCTTGCCCGCGCCGGCGAATACCTTCATGAGGAGAAAATTCTCATGAGGCACGAAATGCGCCATGAACCGCAATGGCGCTTTCCGCCCGATCTGGACGCCTCTCAGGGCGAAAAGGGCCCCGATTGGACACAAGCACCGGTCACTCGCCTGACCAGGGGCTCGGGATCGTGCGCCGGGCGAGGCGCGCTTCAGAGCCCGGAGGCGTGGCGCGAGAGCCCGTCGCGGTCGCGGATCAGCACCCGCCGGCGGTCGAAGTCGATGAGGCCCGCCCGCTTCAGCTTCCCGAGCAGGAGCGTCACCGTCTCGCGCGTCGAGCCGATGAGCATGGCGATGTCGGCGTGGGTGAAGGCGGCGGTGATCAGCTCGCCGTCGGGGTGGACCTTGCCCCAGCGGCGCTGGCCGTCGAGCAGGAAGCTGATGAGGCGCGCCTCCACCCCGAGCAGGAGCAGCGAGCCGAGGCGGTGCTCGGCCTCCCGCTGCGAGGCGAGGAGCATCGACGCGACCGCGGCGCGGAAGGCGAGATCGGCGAGCAGGAGCTTGCGGACGCCGCTCATCGGCAGGGCGAGCGCCTCCACCGGATCGACCACGATCGCGCTCTCGGTCGCCCCCGGCGTCTCGCTCCCCGCGAGCACGCCGGCGAGCACCGTCTCGCCCACGAGCTGGCCGGGCCCGCGGTGGCCGAGGGGGAAGATGCGCTCGGCCAGGCGGCGCTCGACCTTCACCCGGCCCGATCCGAGCAGCACGAGGCTCCGGGGGGCGTCCCCTTGCTCGACGAGGCGGTGCCGCCGGGAGAAGGTCTCGATCCGGCCGAGCTCGAGCAGCGCGGCGCGGGTCGGGCCGGCGAGCGGGGCGAAGGGGGACGAGCCGATGAGCCGCAGCTTGAGCTCGGCCTCGGCCTCGGGGGAAACAGGGCGTGGTCGCGCTCGGTCAGTCTCCATGAACGTTCCGTCGCGTGGGTGCGCGCGTCCGATGATGCAATTTTTATCCCCTCGGTTCCAGGGCCGCCGCCTTTGTACCGTGAAACCAGGAAACACAGGCCGTCCAAGACGATTTGTCTGAAAAATTGCTGCTGCCTTCAGCTTTTTCGTCCCCGCGAAGCAAAACCCGGGCCGAGACCAAATTGGTGCTATCATCGACCCGTCAACCGATGAAGCACCCGATGGCACGAAGCTCGCTTGGAGGGCCCATCCGCGTGGAGCGGGCCCAGGTGAGCAGGGAGGAATAGGGGATCCCGATGGGCATGGAGATGAAGCTCCAGTTCAAGCTGCAGCAGCAGCTTGTGATGACCCCGCAGCTTGTCCAGGCCATCCGCCTGCTGCAGCTGTCGAGGCTCGAGCTGGTCGACGAGGTCCGCAAGGAGCTGGACGGCAACCCGGTGCTCGCCGACGACATCACCGACCCTCGCGCCCGCGAGCAGGGCGGCGACAGCAAGCAGCGCGACACCTCGGCCGAGTCCAACGCCGAGCGGCTCGACCACATGGAGCGCTCCGAGCGCGAAAAGGCCGACCTCGAGGTGCGCGAGACGGAGAAGCGCACCGAGGCCGTCGACTGGGAGAAGCTCCTGGAGAACCGGCAGCAGCAGCAAGCCCTGCCGAGCCACCGCGGCGGCTTCGAGGACCTGCCCCCCATCGAGCAGAACCTCACCAAGCCGTCGAGCCTGCGCGATCACCTGATGTGGCAGCTCCAGATGAGCGATTTCGTCGACAACGAGCGCAACTTCGCCGAGCTCGTGATCGGCAACCTCGACGAGAAGGGCTACCTCGATCTCAAGGGCGGCGAGGGCCCGAACGGCGAGAAGGAGCCCGACCTGACCATCGAGGACCTGGCCCGCGACGCCGGGCTCGATCCGGAGGACGCCCCCGTGGTGCTGGCGATGATCCAGCGCTTCGACCCGGTGGGCGTGGCCGCGCGCGACCTCTCCGAGTGCCTGCGCGTGCAGGCCGAGGTGCTCGGCTACGACGAGACCGAGATCGCCATCATCAACGACCACCTCCACAACGTGGAGCGGCGCAACATCGGCGCGATCGCCAAGGCCCTGAAGCTCTCGACCGAGGAGGTGATCGAGTCGATCCAGGAGATCCAGAAGCTCGAGAGCATCCCCGCCCGGAACTTCGCCGAGGTGGACGACAAGACGATCGCCATCACCCCCGACGTGTACGTGATCAAGGACGGGGAGCAGTTCGTCGTCACCGACAACGACAAGGGCCTCCAGCGCCTCTACATCAACGAGAGCCTGGCCCAGCGGATGCTCAAGGACCCGAAGGCCAAGGAGTTCATCAACGAGAAGCTCCGCAGCGCCCAGTGGCTCATCCGCGCGATCGAGCAGCGCCGCAAGACGATCATCAAGGTCACCGAGTGCATCGTCGAGAAGCAGCGCGAGTTCCTGGAGCGGGGCGTGGGCTACCTGAAGCCGATGATCCTCCGCGACGTCGCCGAGACGGTGGGGATGCACGAGTCGACGATCTCCCGCGTCACGTCGAACAAGTACGTGCACACGCCGCAGGGATTGTTTGAGCTCAAATATTTCTTCAACTCGTCGATCCACACCGTGACCGACGAGGACATCGCCTCGGAGAGCGTGAAGCAGGCGATCAAGAAGATCATCACTGCGGAGGACAAGTCGAACCCCCACAGCGACCAGGCCATCGTGAAGATCCTCGAAGAAAACCAGGGGATCCGGATCGCCCGGCGCACCGTCGCCAAGTACCGCGAGATGCTGAACATCCTCTCCTCGTCCAAGCGCAAGAAGATGTTCTGATCGCCGAGGGCCGCGCGGCCTCGATCCGGCGCGACCTCCGCGCTATGCCCCCACGCCCATGGATGCCCCTCCGCTCACCGCCGAGCGCCTGTTCGAGCGGTTCTTCGCGCCGCTCTACCCCCCCGAGGCCCTCGCCGATCTCGCCGCCTTCCGGGCCGTGGACGCGAACCCGGCCCAGAACCCGGCCATCTTCGCCCAGCTCGACGAGGTGGCCCGGGTGTTCGCCCACCTCGCCCCGGCCGCCCTCGACGCGCCCGACCTCGCGCTCGATTTCAGCGACGCGTCGGTGCACCGCCTCGGCCGGCTGATCACGCGCGACAAGCGCGACGCGTGGCTCGCCCCCGGGCCGCCCGGCGAGCCTCCGCTCGTGGTCAAGCTGGTGACGCACGGGGCGCTCTACCTCGGGGCATGCGTGGTGAAGAGCCACGGGGGCCAATGGCTCGCGCGAAGGCCGCTCTGGGAGTCGATGGTGCGGCTCAGCTCGCGCGCCGGGACGGGCGATCTCGCGTTCTTCCACTGGTGGCTCAAGGCCCTCTCGGACGACGAGATCGACCGCGGCCTGCTCGCCGATCGCTACCGGACCCACGTCGAGGTGCCGACCTTCGATCCGACCTCGCTCGCGGTGATCGCCCCGCCCGATCGCCGGCTGCCCCGCCTCGCCAAGGTGCGCTACGACCTGCTCTACAAGCACCTGCGCGCCCACCTGCCCGAGCTGCGCGACGTGGGCGCCGACTTCCCCTCCCCCGAGCGCTTCGACGAGCTCGGCCTGCGCGCGCTCGATTTCAACCTCCTCGGCGAGGGGAAGATGCTGCTCCTCCACGGGCTCGGGCAGGAGGGGCTGCACCTCTTCTGGCTCGACGCGAAGGGGTTCACCAAGTCGGCCTACTACCCGGCCGAGCGCTTCCCGGAGCCCAAGGTGGAGGTGGACGGCGACAAGCTCCGGGTGATCGTGTCCGTGGGCGGCAAGGTGGCCGTGCACGAGATGCTGTGGTGGGGGGCGTAGGAGCGGGGAGCGTCCCCTCCCTCACGGTCGGGGTTCGGGAGGTTGGGGCTCCAACGGTTTGAGCTCCAACGGTTTTCCGGGGAGGCGGAGGCCGAGGCGGATCACGGCCACGACGGGGAGGACGAAGATCACGACGAGGCGCAGGACCACGACCGCGGCACCCAGGGCGAGCATGCCGGGGCTCACCTTGCCGGTCGGCGTCACGAGCCCGTCGTGGGAGGAGATGACGCCGAGCAGGGCGCGGAGCACCAGGTACACGAGGAGCACGATGGCCGGGATTTTCAGGGCGATCGCGACCTCTGCTCCGAGAGCGCGGACCCTCTGCTTCTCGGCGTCGGTCATGGCGCGAGCTCCGGGCCCGAGGTGAGCAGGGCGAGCATCAGGGCGTTGCCGATGGCCCCGCCGGTGAGGAAGCGGCGGCTCGATCCGCCGTCGAACGGGACGCCGAAGAGGTCGACCGTGCGGTAGATCCGGGTGAACGCGTCCTCGTGGCCATGGGCGCGGAGCGGGGCGAGGGCGAAGCCGGTGGCCGAGACCGAGACGCCGAGCAGCACGGGGCCGCTGTCGACATCGCCCTTGCCGCTGTGGCCGGGCGCGTACTCGCGGATGGCGCCGAAGCCGAGGAAGCTCGCCTCCTGGCGGAGCACGCCCTGGGTGAGCAGCGCGGCGACCTTTCGATCGGCGAAGCCCGCGAAGTAGGCCCCGAGCGCGGTGCCCGAGCCGCGGGGCGCGTCATGGGGCTTGCCGTCGGTCGCGCTCATCCGCTGGATCACGAGGCCGCTCGCCTTGTCGATCTGCACGGTGAGCACCTTCTCGGCCCACGCGTTGATCACCCGCTGGTGATCGCCGCCCGTGGCCCGCGCATGCACCGCGATGGCCGCCGCGACGGCCGCTACATCGGTCGGGTACGCCTCGCCCGGGTAGGTCTCGATGAGGCCCGTCTGCGAGGCCGAGAGGCGCCGGATGTAGGCGCCGATCATGAGATCGTGCTGGCTCGCGATGTCGCGCGGAAAGGCCGGATCGAGCACGCGGGCCATGCCCACCGCGAGCGCGGCGTAGGCGAGGTAGGCGTGGCCGTGCGGGCTCCACAGGCTGGCCATCGCGTCCTCGCCCCAGGCGTGGGTGCCGAAGTCGCGCATCTCGGGCAGCCAGCTCTTGATCGCGGCCTTCGTCAGTGTCGGGACGAAGCGCGCCTTGAGCTCGGGGTGGGCGAGGCAGATCTGCGCGAGCCCGAGCGCCGTCATCTGGTGCGTGACGAGGGCCCACTCGCCCGTGAAGCGATCCGTCGCCGGCCGGGAGGATGCGCGCGTCGCGTCGTCCTCGGCCTCGAAGGCGACCAGCTCCTCGGCCAGGCGCGCCTCGGTGTCCGCGTCGCCTCGAAGCCAGGCCGAGGCGCTCCACCCGCAATAGACGCGGGGAAAGAAGGCCCCGGTGAGCATCCCGAGGAAGAGCAGGAGCAGCGGCCGCAGCAGGACCGCAGGCAAGCGATCGCGAGGCGCGCCGTCGCGAGGCGCGTCTTCGCGAAGCACACGATCGCGTGGTGCTGGAGCGCGGTGCTCGTCTGTCTCCGGCGCGGCCTCTCGGCCTTCGTCGACCTCGCTCATGCGCTCACTCGTCGTCGGCGTCGTCCTGGTCGTCGTCCTGATCGTCGTCGAGGTCGTCGTCGTCGCCGCCGGTGATGGCGAAGACGCGGCTGTTGTTGACGAGCTCCTTGAGCTCTTTGCCCACCCGGAAGAACGGCAGCCGCTTGGCGGGCACCGTCACCGTCTGCCCGGTGCGCGGGTTGCGCCCGCTGTAGGGCTTGTACGGCCGCACGCTGAAGCTGCCGAAGCCGCGGATCTCGATGCCCTCACCCTTCTTGAGGGCCTCGACCATGGCGTCGAAGACGCAGTTGACCACCAGCTCGGCGCGAGCCTTGGTGAGCTCCCCTCTCCCCGCGATCGCGTCGATGAGCTCGCTCTTCGTCATCTCGATCCCAGCCCCTCTGCGCCGGAGCGCTCGCGGTCCTTCTGGACACGTCGTGGGGGGCCCCATGGCCCGAAGCCTCCGAACAGCCGGCGGCTTCTTTCAATGAAATTCGCATGTTAGCCGGTCAAGGGTCAATCGGTTTCGCGGGGGCGCCCGGCGCCGGGCGATCGACCGACGAGCGCGCTCGCTCGTCGAGGAGATCGAGCCGATCGAGCGCGACGAGGCCGTCCGCGGAGGGGCTGCTCGCGTCGAGGATCAGCTCGACGCGCGCCGCGGAGGGCGAGATCGCCCCCAACATAAGCGTTTCGCAATGGAGGCCGGGCGCGTCTCCCACGGGCAGCGCCTCGCGATGGACGAGCGCGCCGTCGATCCACAGCTCGGCGGCGCCGCGCGCGCCGGGGCCGAGCCCGATGCGCATGGACAGCGCGCGCCCGCGGATCGCCGCGGCCGGCAGATCGAGGCGAACATGCGCGAGGTCACCCGGGGAGGCGCGGTGGATCGCGAGCCAGCGGCCGGCCGACGCGCAGGTGCCGCTCGCGTGATCGGCCGAGGCCCAGCCGACCTCCTGGGCGATCGGCGGGAAGAGCGACTCGCCCTCGATCGAGAGCACGGGCGGCGCCTCTTCCGGAAAGCCGAGCGGCTCGATCGTCGGTACGGCGAGCCCCGCGATGCCCGGATCGAAGCGGTAGCGGTAGGCCGGCAGGCGCCCGCTCGCCTCCCAGCTTTGACGGTCGAGGTCGTCGCCCTTGAAGCGCCGCACGAGGAGCGCCGTCGCGCCTGGATCGAAGCCCAGGTTGAAGCCGTGATCGGTGTCGACGAAGACGAGCGCGCGCGGGGCGCCTGCCCCGGCCACGACCGCGGGCTCGAACATCGGCCGTCCGCCCTCGCGATCGCGGAGGAGCGCATGATCGAAGCCCGCGCGCATGGAGAAGCCGAGGAGCGAGAGCGCGAGCAAGCCGGCGCCCCACGCCGCCGGACCGAGGCGCGATCGAGGCCGGCGCGCGGCGAGCGAGGCGACGGCGAGGGCCATCAGCACATGCTCGACGGGGAGCAGATCGGCGAAGAAGCGGGCGCCTCCGCCGGGGTAGTTGCCGTCGAAGTAGAAGGGAGAATAGGCCGCGATCTGAAGGACGATCGCGAGCGCGAGCAGGCGGACGCGCGGCTCGCGGAAGGCGAGGATCGCGCCGAGCGGGACGAGCAGGCCAAGCGGCTCGGCGCTGGCCGGATCGACCAGGTGGAGCTTGAGGCGCCGGAGCGTGGTGGCGAGGGCCGCGTAGGCGCCGTACCCGTCCGGGAGGTTGTGGCGCACGAAATCGCCGTGCTCGCCGAGGCAGCCGATGCCGGCGCCGAAGCCGTAGCGGAAGCAGCCGGGCGGACCGTCGGCGAGGGCGTAGTAGAGGCGCTGCGAGGAGACGCCGAAGGCGCCGGTGGCGGCGTGCTGGTGGGCGAGGAGCAGAAGCAGACCGGGGATCGCGCCGGCGAGCAGCGTCGCGAGGAGCGAGAGCCGCTGCCGGATCGTCAATTCGCGGCCGATCCAGGCGAACGAGAGCGCGAGCACCGGGGCGAGGGCGAGGGCGCTCACCGGGCGGGTCGCGGCGAGCCAGCCGGTGAAGAGGCCGGCGGCGAGCGAGAGCGCGAGGCGGCGGCGCGGAGGGGACGCGCGATCGGCGTCGAGGGCGAGGAAGACGAGCGCGAGCGCGGCGCAGAGGCAGAGGGCCGAGAGCCCGTGCGACATGGTGTCGGCGGTGTGGTAGCGGAGCGCGGCGCAGAGGACGGAGAGCGCGGCGGCGAGGCGGGGGATCGAGAGGGATCCGGCCTCCTGCGCGAGCGTGGGGCGATCGGCGATCACGCGCGCGAGCAGGAAGGTGAACGCGCAGATCGCCGCGGCGAGCAAGGGGCCGATGACCATCGGCGCGTGGATCAGGAAGCCGAGCGCGAGGAGCGCCGGGTAGCCCGGGGGGAAGATCACCGCGGTGAAGGGGCCCTCGGGGTGCTCGCTGCGCACGAGGAAGCGGCCGAGGGTGGAGGTGGCGGGCTCGGCGAGGGGCCAGGCGAGGTGGCCTTCGGCCATGGCGCGCGCCTCGAGGAAATAACTCGTGGCGTCGATGATCCGCGGCCCGCCCCGCAGGTAGAGCGCGACATAGGCGGCGGAGAGGAGCGCGGCGAGGAGCGCGGCCAGCGGGACGAAGGCGCGGGCCCGGTAGGATGGTTTGAGCACCAACCATCCTGCCGCGAAGGCGAGCGGCGCGAGCAGGAGGGCGGCGATCGGCGCGGGATCGCGGGGGAGCCCGGAGGGCGGCACCGCGAGGCCGAGCAGCGAGAGCGCGCCCATGGCCGGCCCTCAGCGGCTCCGCCCCTCCGTGCCCTCCACGATCCACACATGCCCGTCGAGCCACTCGCCCTCGACCGGCACGAGCCCGAGCTCCATCGTCCGAGGCAGGCCCGGCGGCAGGTCGAGCGAGGCCTCGCTCCAGCCCTTCGTGGGGCGGAGCGCGATATGCCCGAGGACGCGGCCGCCCTCGCTGACCTCGATCGACGCCTTGTGGCCGACCACCGTGCGAACCACGATCCGCCCGGCGCCGCGCGGCCCGCGCACCCGGGCCGTCTCCTTCTGGCCGTTCGGGATCACCCGGCCGGCCTCGAAGAGATCGCGGGAAGGGTCGGCCGGATCGGCGAGCACGCGGAAATCGACGAAGCCCATGGACGGGTGCGGGTGGACGTAGCGGTGGTCCTTCTCGCTGATGAGATCGGCCACGTCGAGCTCGTCCACCACGGCCTCGCCTTCGCGCAGATCGCGGGGCTCGCTGTGGCCTTCGAGGGTGTGCCAGTCGGCGCGGTAGATGACCTTCTCGGCGTCGCCGCAGATCACGTTGCCGACGACCCGCACGCCGGTGATCCGGTGGCCGAAGAGCGTCGGGAGATCGCCCCACCACGAGGGGTAGATCGCCATCAGGTCGGGCCGATCGGCGCTGGGCATCCGCTCGATCAGCTCGAGCGACGCGCCTAGCCCGTGCACCCCGGCGCGCGCGAAGGGGTAGTCGTGGTAGCCGCCGAGGCCGATGATGTCGAGCCCGCGCCGATCCGACGCGTACATGAGCGCGCCGGCGTCGCCGATGAGGACGCGCTTCGGCCCGAGCTCGGCCAGGATCTTCCCGGCTTGCACATGCTGGTCGAGGATGTTGCGGCTGGCCCGCCCGAAGAACCAGATCTGGTCCTTCATGTTCGGGAGCTGAAAATGCCAGTAGATCGAGCCGATCGTCACCGCGATCGCGATCCGCAGGGGCGCGGCGATCCTGCCCGAGGGGGGCGCTTCGTCCCGCGCGGGTAGCAGCCGGTGGCTGAGGATGACGCCCACCCCGAGCGCCGCGAGCAGCAGCAGCCAGGCCACCGCGGACATGGTGTACCGCTCGTTCTGCCAGCGCACCTGACCGTTGAGCGAGACGAGCAGGAGCCACCCGGCCACGTTGACCCAGAGCAGCGTCGCGACGGCGCGGGTGCGCTTCGGGATGAGCGGAAGCGCCGCCACGATCGGCACGAGCCAGCCGAAGGGGAGCACGTCGGAGAAGTGGTGCTGCGTGTTGCGCAAGATCACGTATTTGAGGAGGAAGAAGTACTGATCGACCTTCTCCTCGACCGTCATGTACGGGTTGTTGATCGCGAGCTTGGCGATCGCCCCGTTGGCCGACCACTCGCCCGTGAAGACGCGATTGGCGACGGCCTGGAGGACGAGGGTGAGCGCGCCGGGGAGGCCGATGCGGACGAGCGTGGCGAGGGCGGCCTTGTTTCCGAGGGCGCGGCGCACCGGCAGGGCCGCGAAGATCGCGAACGAGGCGATGCACACGACCGACTCGGGGCGCGTCGCGAAAAGAAGGGCCGAGGCGACGCCGCCCAGCATGCCGAGGCGGCGCACGCGGCGGGCGAGCTCGTCGGCGGGCAAGCGCTCGAAGGGCGGATCGTCGCCGAGGATGGATGGATCGGCGAGGCGCGCGAGCGCGAGGCAAGGGCCGAGGGCGAGGCCCCACATCGCAAGGTGGAACGAGTTCTCCATCCCGCTGAAGAGCGACCAGTCGAGCGCGCCG
Source organism: Byssovorax sp. (assembly GCA_046351295.1). Taxonomy (GTDB): domain Bacteria; phylum Myxococcota_A; class Polyangia; order Polyangiales; family Polyangiaceae; genus JAXLYT01. The sequence continues at coordinate 270,241 of JAXLYT010000002.1, read as the reverse complement.
AGGGAGAGGACGATCGGCGGAAAGAGGTACTTTCCCCAGCGGCCGAGGCCGCGGGCGAGGCGCGCCGAGGAGAGGAAGAAGGCGAGCGTGGAGAGGCAGGCGACGATGGCCGCCCACTGCATGATCGCCATGCCCCGGAAGCCCACCCAGTAGCCGAAGGCGAGGACGAACGGGTAGCTCAGGCTGGTGTTGCCGCTGGAGAAGCCGTTGCCCTCCGACCACTGGAAGGGATAGCCGCGCGCCGTGGCGCGGGCGTAGTCGAAGTGGATGAAGACATCGTCGAGCGGGGCCGACCACGCGCCGCCGGTCTGGCGGTGCAGCGAGCCGTAGAAGAGGAGCGCGACGTAGAGGACCGCGGCGCCCGCGAAGATCGGGAACAAGATCCGATCGATCCGCGGGAAGAGCGCGGCGGCGCGATCGAGGAGGGGAGATGCGCGCGAAGGCTCCCCCGACGCCGGAGCGGGCGCGGGCTCGGCCGGAACGGAGGGGTCGTCGGGGGAGGACGGCACGGGCGCGTCTTATCTACACGACCTCGACGCCGGCGCGTGGAAGGAGAAACGAACAGCCTCGCCGGAAATCGACAGGAATCTGGGAGACGCGCCGGGACGCCGCGTTGACCCCACCCCGTCCGGTCTGTAGAAAGGGAGCATCCGGGTGCGGAGCGTCACTCTGGCGCGAGCGCGGATCGGGTCGCCGCCCATGCGTTGGTTCGTCGAGATTTCGGCCCTGGGATCGAGCACAGGGCCGACCACCAAGCTCTGCATCGAAGCACCCCAGTGGCAACCTGCCCTCCAGCAGGCCCGCGCGACCCGCGGCGACTCGGGGGCGCTCGCCAACTTCTCGATCGAGCTCCTGGAAGACGGTTTCCGGGCGATCGATCCGATGGCGAGGCTGCGCTACCTGGTGCGCCGCGCGCCGGACGACGCGCCGCTGACGGACGGCGCGCCTGCGCCCGCAACGGCCGCGCCTGCGGCGTCCACACCGGCGAAGCCTGCAGCGGCCCCGGCGACCAAGGCAGCGCCCGACGGAGAGAAGAAGCGCCCGGCGAGCACCGACGCCGCGCCCACCGAGGGACGCGCGGCCACGCCGCCGCCTGCGCCCGCGACCGCCGCCTCGCCGGCCGCCGCACCGCCGCGGAGCGCCGAGCCCCCGGCGCGCAGCAGCGGCGCGGTCGGCAAGACGGCCTCGGCCGAGCCGATCCCGCTCGTGGTCAAGGCCCACAGCAGCTCGGCGGCGCCTCCGCTCCCGACCTACGAGCAGCTCTCGAAGCGCGCGGACGACCCCTCCGAGCGCTCGCCGCTCTACTACCGCGAGCAGGTGTTCGCGGTCCCCGCCGGGACGAGCGAAGAAGACGCGCAGCGCTTGATCCTCGATCGCTTCGAGGCCGTGCGGAAGAGCCTCAAGGACGCCTCGCCCGGCCAGTTCATCAACCTGGCGATCTTCGATCACACCTTCCAGGGGCGCCCGCAGAAGAGCCCGATCGCGACCCTCGCGTGGAAGGACTGGAAGGCCGATCCGCCGGACATCCGCTTCCCCCTGCGGGACGGGACGCGCGCGAGCAGCATGCCGCCGAGCGGCGTGCCGCCGCGCCTGTCGACGCCGGTGCCGAGCGCGTTCGGCGGGCCTGCGCGCGCCCAGTCGACGCTCGTCTCGGAGGAGCCCAAGGCGACGCCTCCGAAGGAGCACGCGGCGCAGGTGAAGGTGATCGTGAGCGGAGCCGAGGTGCCCCAGCCTTCGAGCTCCGCCAAGCCCGCGGCGAGCACCCCGGCCAGACCCGCGGGGGCCGGCCCGGCGCCGGTCACGCCGGTGATCCCGACCCAGCCTTCCGCGGGAGAAACACCGGGCGAGGCGCCCTTCCCGCTGACCGCGGCCAAGTCGACTGCGGCGGCGAAGGAAGCGGCGGCGAAAGAGGCCGCCGCCAAGGAAGCCGCCGCCAAGGAAGCCGCGGCCAAGGAAGCCGCCGCCAAGGAAGCGGCCGCCAAGGAAGCGGCCGCCAAGGAAGCCGCCGCCAAAAAGGAAGCAGCCGCGCGCGAAGCAGCCGCCAAGGAAGCTGCTGCTCGAGAAGCGGCGGCCAGAAGCGGCCGCAAAGGAAGCGGCCGCAAAGGAAGCTGCTGCTCGCGAAGCCGCGGCCAAGGAGGCGGCCGCGAAAGAGGCCGCCGCGAAGCAAGCGGCCGCCAAGGAAGCTGCTGCCGGCGAGGCAGCCGCGAAGGAAGCCGCGGTCCGCGAAGCAGCCGCCAAGGAAGCCGCGGCCCGCGAAGCAGCCGCCAAGGAAGCCGCGGCCCGCGAAGCAGCCGCCAAGGAAGCGGCCGCGAAGAGGCAGCCGCCAAGGAAGCGGCCGCGAAAGAGGCCGCTGCCAAGGAAGCGGCCGCGAAAGAGGCCGCTGCCGGAAGCGGCCGCGAAGAGGCCGCTGCCAAGGAAGCGGCCGCGAAAGAGGCCGCCGCCAAGAAGGCGCCGGCCAAGCAGAGCTCGACCGTTGGAGCTCCAACGAAATCGGGCCCGACCTCGACCAGGCCCGGGCAGGGCAAGGCGGCGCCGGCCAAGCGACTCTCCGGCGAAGATCTGCTCTCCGAGCTGTTCGAGTCGTTCGCCGAGCTGCACTTCGTCTCCGACTCGCTCCACGGGGCGGAGTTCGTCCTCGCGCTGACGATGGAGAAGCTCCCGAGCGAGGTCGCGCTCGTGTCCTTCTTCGACATGAACCGGCGCGACTTCATCGTCGTGCGGCAGGCCGGGATCGGGCGCACCGCGCTCTGCATGCGGCAGCCCGAGAAGTCGCGCGTGGCGGCCTCGGTGATGCGGCGCCGCCACGCGGTGCTGATCAACGATCGCGAGGAGCTCGACAAGATCGCCGATGACCGGTGGGCCGCGGTGGGCGTCGAGCTCAAGAGCGTGGTGTGCGCGCCGATGGAGCTGAACGGCCGCTACCTCGGGCTGATCGAGGTGGCCAACCCGCTCGACGGATCGCGCTTCGACGAGGGCGACAGCAACGCCCTCACCTACATCGGGCAGCAGTTCGCGGAGCTCGTCGCCTCCCGGGGCGTGATCATCGATCCCGAGCAGATCCGCGGCGCCGATCAGGCCGCCGAGGCGCCGCCTCCGCCGAAGAAGACGGGGCCCAAGAGCATCCCGCCGACCTCCAAGGGCGGGGGCAGGCCCTCGCAGCCACCGTCCAAGCGCGCTCGCTAGCGGCGCGCGGCGAGGATGTCCATGGCGCGCCGGGGCGTTGGCGAGCGGCTCCTCTACTTCGTGCTCGTCCCGGTGATCGTGCTCGCCGTGCTCGTGCTCGGCGGGGTGGCGTTACGCACCACCGTGCAGATCGAGAAGTCCCGCCGCGAGACGGTGCTGGCCGCGACGATCACCCTGGCCGACGAGCGCGTGGACCGCCTCGACAAGCTGATCATCGCCCAGGACAACGTGGTCGCCGCCCACGTGGACTTCGGCGGGCTCGGCACCATCGCCCGCCGCTGGCTGCCCACCGCGGCCCGCGAGACGCCGACGGTGCGCGCGATCCTCGTCCTCGACATGGAGCACGACGAGCACGAGGTGACGGCCTTCGCGTCGCGCGCGCCGGGCACGCCCATCCACGAGGACGACGTGCTCCGCCGCCTGCTCGTCGTGCGCCTCTTGCCGCAGCTCAACCTCGCCCCGCCCGCGGAGGAGCTGCGCCACCTGCACCTGGTGGTGGACGGGCAGAGCCTGCTCATCAGCTACTGGCAGCGGATCTTCGACGGCCGGCGGTCGCTGGTGGTGGCGTGGCACGACGTGCCGCGCCTCGTGCACGAGTCGATGCCGCAGCTCTACAAGGACGTCGACCGTGGTTCGAGCCGGATGAACGTCGTCGACGAGGACGGGCGGATCGTCTTCGGCCCGCCGATCAAGGGCGGCGGCTCCACCGTCGGCCGCCCCTTCCCGACCACGCTCTACAACTGGCGCCTCCAGGTCGGCTTCGCGAGCGAGCAGACGGCGGCGCAGCTCGTGGAGCGGCAGCAGCAGCTCGAGATCTTCATGGTCGGCTTCGCGGCGCTCGTGGCGATCGCCGGCGTGGCGATCGTCGTCAACGCGTCGGTGAAGGAGCGCCGCCTCGCCGCGCTCAAGAGCGACTTCGTGGCCAACGTCTCCCACGAGCTGAAGACGCCGCTCGCCCTCATCCGGATGTTCGGCGAGATGCTGCTCTCCGGCCGGGTGTCGAGCGACGACAAGCGCCGGCAGTACCTGCAGATCATCACCGGCGAGAGCGAGCGGCTCACCGCCCTCATCGAGAACGTGCTCGATTTCGCCAAGGTCGAGCGGGGCAAGGCGGCCTACACCTTCGCGCCGGGCAACGTGGGCGAGGTGGTGGCGCGCGCCGTCGAGATCTACCGCTACCGGGCCGAGCGCGAGGGGATGGAGGTGGAGCTGCGGGTGGCCGAGGGGCTGCCGCTCTGCTCGATCGACGCGCGGGCCCTCGAGCTCTTGGTGATCAACCTGCTCGACAACGCCTTCAAGTACGCGAAGGACGGCGGAAAGGTCGACGTGAGCGTCGAGCGTTCGGGCCGGTCCGTGACCATCGCGGTGCGCGATCGCGGGCCCGGGATCGACGCCGAGGATCGCGATCGCATCTTCGAGCGCTTCGTGCGCGGGAAGAACGCGGCCGGGGAGGCGCGGGTGCGGGGGAGCGGGATCGGGCTGTCGCTGGTCAAGCACATCGCCGAGAGCCACGGCGGCAAGGTGCGCGTGCTGAGCCCGATCCTCGACGGCGGGCGGGGCAGCCTCTTCGAGGTGACGCTCCCGATCGGCCGCGCGGAGACCCCCGCCGCGATCGACGAGCCGCCGAGCCCGGCGGCATAGGCCGGGCCCGGCGATCGACGCGGCCGAGGGCTACGCGCGGATGACGGCGCGCGCGCCGCGGGGAAGGCGCGTCACGCCGTCGCCCTTGGCGGCCACGAGCGCGTCGACCAGCGCGTCGACCACGTCGAAGTCCGCGGTGACGGTGACGACGCAGATCCGCTCGGCGACCAGATCCACGTGGACGCGCGGATCGGGCCGCGAGGCCACGGGGATGGCGCGCAGCTCCTGCTGGAGCGCGCGCAGGACGCGGCCGCGCACCTCGGCGATCACCGGGGAGTTGCGCTGCCCGATGTTCAGCCGCTCGAGCTCGGTGGCGAGCACGCCGGCCTGCGAGCGGGGGAGCTCGGTCGCGGCCGCGAGCTTCGTGAGCCCCGGCCACACGCCCCCGCGGCGGAAGTCCGCGAGCGCCGCGTGCAGCGCGAGGAGCTGCCGCGTGGAGAGCGCGCTGGCCACCGAGACCGGCGAGGGCGGAGGCTCGGGCGCGACGGCGGGCGGCGATCCAGGGCGCCGCAGCACGAGCACGGGCGGCTCGGGCGGCGACGACGAAGGCGCCGGGCGGCTCTCCTTGGGCGGGCGCGGGCCATGGCCGCCGCGCGGCTGCGGCGGGCGCTGCGCGGGGCGCTGCGGCGGCGCCATGCGCAGCGGCGTGTGCACCTGGCGAGGCTGGGGCGGCGGCGGGCGCATGCCCGGCGGCTCCCAGTCGGTGTGAGGCAGCACCTCGCGGAGCTTGAGCTCGTTCTCGCCGAGGCGCTCGACGAGCAGGCGGAGCCGGTGCCAGCGGCTCGACGCGCGCCAGATCTCGCAGCCCTCCTGCTGGGCGCGCGTGTTCGTGCGCTTCACCTCGCCCAGCATCTCCTGCAGGGCGTCCGCGGCCTCGGCCTCGGGGAGCTTGAGCGCGCGGACGAGGCTCGCGGGGGCCGTCGCCGGGATCGTCCACGTCGTGGCGCCCACCGTCACGGTGGTGCTCGGCGGCTCGGGCGGCGGCGGTGGCGGGGCCGGCTCGGGCTCGGGCTCGGGGGCGGCGGCGGTGGTGGTTTCGACAGGCTCGGCTGCAGCGTCGGCCGAGGTCTTCTTGCGGCGGGGCTTCGCGGTGGTTTTCGGCTTCAAGGGTGAAAAAGTCCGTGGCTTGTGACGTGACTCGGCGCGCAGGCTAAAAGCGGTTCCCGTGCGCGGTCAAGGAGTGCGCGCGCTCTTTTGTCGAAAAGTGCGACAGGCCTCGGGCAGCAGGAAGGCTGGTATCTCACCCTTCCACCTGTCCGATCACCTTTCTTGCGATGGGCCGGGGACTCACCAGCACCAGAATTGAAACCGACCTCGGTCTATGTGGCCAGATCGAGGCCCGAGCGGCCGTGCCGGACGGTGTGCGCCGTCCGATCGATCACTCGATCTCTCCGATCGGGAAGCAGGAGAAAATGCAGACATTGTCCTGCGTCTGGCAGATCCAGTCCGCGGCGCAGGGGCCCGTGGGGAGGTTCTGCAAATTGCAGTCGCCGGTGGTGCGACACCAGGCTGCGCCGTCCGCGCGGACGAGCACGGTGAACCCCGATCTGCCCACAGGGGTAAGCCCGAGCATGCCGCCGCGCAGCGAATACGCATACTGGGTGACCGCACCGTCACGCTCGCTGTGCAGCGCGATGAAACCCTGCCCGTCGTGAACGGCGAGCGTGATGCTGCCGTCGTCCTCGCGGAGCAGGCAGCCGCGCTCATCGCAGCTCGACAGGAGCGCGCGGTGGTAGGTGCGGTCGGACTTGAGGGCGAGGAGCGACAGCTTGCCCACGTCCTGCTTGGTGGCGCGGAAGGTCCCGATCAAGGCGGGATCGAGGGCCACGATGGCGGCGCCTTCTTCGCCGATGGTCTCGCGGCCGAGGGAGGGATCGTCGCCGCTGCACGCGGGTGCGCCGAGCATGGCCAGCGCGGTGAGCGGGAGGATTGCACGACGGATGCGCAACATGGGGTCCTCCTTTCGCAGGACAGGCCTCGCCGAGCGCGGCGCGAGCCGGACCCGATCTCGATGTTCGTCGTGTCCACTCTCGCAAGGCACGTGCCGCGCGCGATCCGGCTTTTTTCCAGCCGATCTTCGCGCTCGGCCGCCGCGCGCCTGCACGCCCTGCGTCGAGGCGCAGCAGCCCGCGACCGCGCGCGCCTACTCCGCGGCGTTGGCCATGGCGAGCGCCTCTTCTTCTTCGTCGCGGTGGACGCGGGCCGGATCGTAGCCGCTCAGCGCCACGCGCAGCAGGCCGGGCAACACGAGGAGCGTCAGCGCGGTGCCGAGCAGCATCCCGAAGATCACCGCGGTGGCCAGCGGGCGCTGCACCTCGGCGCCGGCGCTCGTGGCGAGCGCCATCGGGAGGAACCCGAGCGCCGCGACCGCTGCGGTGGTGAGCACCGCGCGCACCACCTGGGTCGATCCCTCGGTCACCGCTGCGTCGAGGGGCTTGCCCTCGAGGAGCAGGCGCTTGACCTCGGTGGCGATCACCACGCCGTTGAGCACCGCGATGCCGCCGAGCGCGATGAAGCCGACCGCCGCCGGGAGGCTGAACGACAGGCCTCGCGCGATGAGGCCGAGCATGCCGCCGCTCAGCGAGAGGGGGACGAGGGCGAAGACCGCGAGGGCGAAGCGGAGGTTCTGGAACATCCAGAGCAGCATCCCGAAGATGATCCCGATCACCACCGGCACCACCACGCTGAGGCGCTCCTGGGCGCGCTCGAAGTTCTCGAACTGGCCGCCCCACTCGACACGGTAACCGCTCTTCAGCGGGACCTCCTTGGCGACGAGCGCGCGCGCCTCGGCCACCCACGACACCAGGTCACGGCCGCGCAGGTTCACGTCGACGCGCACCGCCCGCTCGCGGTTCTGCCGGCGGATCGAGGTCACCCCGTCGCCCTCGGAGAGCTTGACCACCTCGCGCATCGGCACCGAGAGGCCGCTGTCGGTCTCGACGAAGAGGTCGCCGATCCCCTCGGCGCTGGCCTCGTAGGGGGGCTCGAGCACCCGCAGATCGAAGCGGCGCTGCTCCTCGTACACATGGCCGACCTCGATGCCCTCGCGCGCGGCCTTCAGCACGGTGAAGGCGTCCTCCACCTTGACCCCGTAGCGCGCCATCCGCGCGCGATCGGCCACCGCGCTGATCAGCGGCTGGCCGAGGATCCGCTCGACCCGCACGTCGCCCGAGCCGCGCACGGTCTTGACCTTCTCGCCCACGAGGTCGGCGAGCTCGGCCAGATCTTCGATGTTCGAGCCATAGATCTGGATCTGCACGTCGGCGCGCGACCCGCTGATGAGCTCGTTGGTCTTGTCCTCGATCGGCTGCGACACCGAGACGAAGGTGCCCGGCACGCGGGACTCGACCCGGGTCTTGATGACCTCCGAGAGGTCGTCGAAATCATGGGCCGTCGTCCACTCCTTCGGCGGCTTGAGGCGCACCATGATGTCGGTGTTGTCGTTGCCCACGGGGTCGATGGCCACCTCGGCCCTGCCCGTCATCGCGAGCGTGGTGATCACCTCGGGCAGCTCGTGGAGCACCTTCTCGGTCTCGAGGTCGAGGCGCCGGGCCTCGTCGAGCGAGATGCTCGGCGCGCGGCGGATCGTGACCACCGCGTCACCCTCGAAGATCCGCGGCACGAACTCGGCGCCGGTGGCGATGAAGGCCATACCGGAGCCGGCGAAGACCAGGGCCGAGGCCACGATCGCGACCCAGCGGAAGCGGACGACGGGGCCGACGATCCGGCCGTAGAACGCCGAGATCTGCTCGATCCAGTGCGGCCCGTGCCCCTTCGGCGGAGGCACCATCGCGACCAGCAGGGCCGGGAAGAAGAGCACCGCGTAGATCAGCGACCCGAGCAGGGCCGAGGCCATGGTCAGCGCCATCGGCCGGAACATCTTGCCCTCGATCCCCTGGAGCGTGAGGAGCGGGACGTACACGAGCATGATGATCGCCACCGCGAAGGCCACCGGGCGGGCCACCGCCTGCGCGATGTCGCCGTAGGCCCGGCCGCGCGCGTGGCTCACGAGCTTCTTGCCCGCCGTCGCCGCCATCACGGCCTCGAGGATCACGATCGGCCCGTCGACCAGGAAGCCGAAGTCGATCGCGCCGAGCGACATCAGGTCGCCGGTGATGCCGAAGAGGTGCATCCCGAGCAGCGCGACGCTCATGGCCGCCGGGATCCCGAGCACCACGGAGAGCGCGCCGCGGAAGGTGCCGAGGAAGAGGGTGAGCACCACCGCGACGATCAGCACGCCCTCGGCCAGGTTCTTGAGCACCGTGGAGATGGTGCGGCTCACGAAATCGGCGCGGTCGTAGATCACGTCGATGACGACCCCGGGCGGCAGCTCCTTCTGGACTTGCTCGACCTTGCTCCCCACGTCGCGCACGACGTCGCGGCTGTTCGAGCCGAGGAGCATCATCACGATGCCGGTCACCGCCTCGCCCTTGCCGGCGTGGGTGATGACGCCGTAGCGGAGCGCGGGGGCGATCCGCACGTCGGCCACGTGGTGGATCAAGGTCGGCGTCCCGCTCTCGCCGCCGGTGCGGAGCACGACGTCGGCGATCTCGGCCTCGTCGCGCAGCATGCCCTGGCCGCGCACGGTGTAGGCCTCCTCGCGGCGCTCGACGTAGCCGCCGCCCACGTTGAGGTTGGCCGCGCGCAGGGCCTCGATCACGTGCTTGAGGGTCAGCCCCTGGGCCGCGAGGCGCGCCCGGTCGACCACCACCTGGAACTGCTTGAGCTCGCCCCCCATGGTGTTGACCTCGATGACGCCGGGCACGCTCCGGAGCTTGGGCACGATCTCCCAGTCGAGCAGCGTGCGGAGCTGCATCGGCGAGTGGTGCTCCGAGCGCACCACGAACTGGTAGATCTCGCCGAGGCCGGACGAGACGGGGGCGAGCTCCGGCGTGGTGGCCGAGGGGGGCAGCTCCGCGGCCACGCCGCGCAGGCGCTCGAGGATGAGCTGGCGGGCGAACCAGACGTCGGTGTCGTCCGTGAAGACGACCGTCACGGCCGAGAGCCCGCCGCGCGACGTGCTGCGGATCTCCACGCTCCCCGGCACGCCGTTGAGCGCGTTCTCGATCGGCGTGGTGACGGTGCGCTCCATCTCCGTCGGGGTGAGGCCCGAGGCGGTGGTGAGCACCGAGACCTGGATGGTCGAGACATCGGGGAGCGCGTCGATCGGCAGGGTGGCCGCCGCCCAGGCCCCGGCCGCGAGCAGGAGCCCGAGGAGGGTGAGGACGACCTTGCGAAAATGAATGGAGGCGAGGACGAGTCTCTTCAGCATCAGGCCCTCAGCGGAACAGCTCGCTCTTCAGCGCGAAGGCGCCCTCGCTCACGACCACCTGGCCCAGCGCGAGGCCCCCCGTGATCTCGAGATCTTCGCCGTCGGAGGCCCCGAGCGTGACCGGCGTGGGGATGACGCGCCCCTCGCCCTCGGTGAGGAAGACGGTGGGCTTGCCGTCGACGAAGATCACCGCGCTCTTCGGGAGCAAGAGGCCGCTCTTCGTCCGGCCGGACGCGCGGATCGTCGCCGTGACCGACTGGCCGGGGCGCAGCTTGCGGGCGTGGTTGTCCACCTTGACGCGCACCGCGGCGCTCCGCGTGATCCGGTCGATCTCCTCACCCACGTAGGCCACGGTGCCGGTGATCACCTCGTCCGGGTGCGACGGCGAGCGGACCTCGACCACGTCGCCCTTGCGGATCGCCGCGACGCTGCGCTCGAAGACGGAGAGCTCGATCCACAGGTGATCGAGGTCGGCCACGCGGAAGGCCACGAGGTGGCTCTCGACCGACTGGCCCGCGGAGATGGTGCGCTCGACGACCGTCCCGGTGAGGGGCGCGCGCAGCGCGTAGACGCCGAAGCGCCCCGGGGTGGAGCCGCTCAGCGCCACCACCTTCTGCTGCGCCGCCGAGAGCAGCGCCTGGTGCTCGGCGAGCGTCGCCTCGGCCACCTCGGCCTCGCGCGCGGTCGAGAGCTTGCGCGCCGAGAGCTCGCGCTCGCGCGCCGCGTTCAGCTCGGCGGCGCGCTTCTGGGCGGCCACCATGGAGACCGAGGCCTGCGCCTGGCCGAGCTCGGCGCTCTCGATCTCGGCGAGCAGATCACCCTCCTTGACCGAGTCGCCCTCGATCCGCGAGAGCTTGCGCACGAGCCCCTGGATGCGTGTGCCGACCGCGGCCTGGTACTCCGGATCGTAGGTGACGGTGCCGGTGACCTTGACGACGGGGGTGAGCGGCGCCTCGCGCACGGCGGTGGTCTTGACCCCGGATCGCTCGATGAACGCCTTGGAGAAGACGATGGCCTTGCCGTCGAGGTGAGGCACGTCGGGCGGGGGCAGCGCCGCCGGACCGGGGCCGCCGCGCGTGAGGCGGAGCCCCAGGACGCCGGCCGCGAGCAGCAGGGCGGCCGCGCCGAGCCCGATGAGCACGCGCCTCGACCTCGCGGGGCTCGGCGCGGGCACGGTGGGGGCGATGGGGAGCGGGGGCTGGGTGATCACGGCATCTCTCCCGTCAGGGCGGCGATCTCGCCGGCGATGGACCAGGCGCGCTCGACGAGGTCGAGCCTCCGGATGCGCAGCAGCGCGAGATCGCGGCGCGCGGTGAGGACATGGAGCAGCTCGACCTTGCCCGCGCGCTGCATCGTGAGCGCGGCCTCCACCGCGGCGAGCGCGGCGGGCTCCGCGTTGGCCCGCAGCTCGCCGAGCGCGCGGAGCACCTGCTGCTGCTCGCTCCGCAGGCCGGCGAGGGTCGCGGCGATCACCCGCGCGCGCACCTCGCGGGAGGTGACGGCGCGCGCGCGCTCCGCGTCGGCCCGCGCCACGTCGCCCTGGTTCTTGCGGAAGACCGGGAAGGTCCAGCCGAGGCCGCCGCCGATCCGCGCCTCGCCGAGATCGCCCCGCCCCGCGGTGACGATGAGGCTGAGCGGGTTGTGCGCGTCGCGCGCCTGCCGATCCCGCGATCGCGCGTGGAAGACCGACTCCTGATCGGCCGCCTGCACGAGCGGCGCGCTCCTCGCCGCGGCGTCGGCGGAGGGCTCCGCGGGCCGCGGCGCCGGCGGCTCCAGGCTGTCTTCCCCGGGCGCCTCGGTGAAGCGCGCGCCCGTGATCCCGTTGAGCAGCCCGAGCGCCCGCGCCAGATCGGCCCGCGCCTCCTCGAGCATCACCACGTTCTTCGCGAGCTCGACCCGCGCGAGCGTCGCGTCCTGCACCGTCGCGTCTCCCGCCTCGCGCCGGGCCGCGTAGAGATCGGCCTCCGCGCGGGCCACCGCCACGATCGCGTCGTAGGTCCGCACCCGCCCGGCCGAGACCGCCGCGGCCCCGAAGGCCCGCACCGCCTCGCCCGTGGCGTCCGCGCGCGACACGCCCACGTTGGCGGTCTGCCACGCGACGAGCGCGTCGTTCTCCGCGATCCGCAGGTCGCGCTGGCCCGACACCTCGATCGGGAAAAAGAGCGTGCCCTGGAGCGTCACGTCCTTCGTCCCGGAGCTCCCGCGGCCCGCGATCATCTCCACGTACGGGTTCGTCACCGGCGCGAGCCGCGCGCCCGCGTACCCCGCGCGCCCGACCCCGAGCTCGGCGCGGGCGAGCGCGACGTTGGGCGCCTGCTCGCGCGCCAGGGCCACCACCTTCGCGAGCGTGGGCGCGCCGTCCGCGGGCGGCGCGATCACGCCCGGGATCGCGCCCGGAGAGGGGGGCTCCTCCGCGCGCGCCGCCCGGCCCGACAGCAGCGCTGCGGAGAGGCTCAGACCGACGCAACCAAGAAGAGGGACCAGCTTCACAGGCATGATGAGAGTAACGTTGCGTCGCTTTCGGGTTATTAGTCTTTACTGAACGCTATGCAATCTTGTTTTATATAGCGCGCAGAAATTCCCTTGAAATAGAAAAATATTTCACTCCACGAGCGCTCGTGCCCTGTGCAATGCGCGGCGTTCGTGGCGCGGCGCAAAGCTCAGCGCGCGGTGGCGCGGCGGCGTGCAGAGAGCGCGACGATCGACGCCGCGAGCGCGACAGGCAAACTGCCTTCGGACGGCGCGGGGAGACCGCGTCCGGCCGTCGCGCAGGCGCACCCGCGGGGACCGGGATCGACGGGCGGAACATGGCCGCCGATCGCCGCGACATCGAGCGGGGCGTCGTTGCCGGAGACGATGAAGCCGGCCCAGTAGAACGGGTGCGCCCGCGCCTTGCCGGCGATCATCCCGAGGGAGACCTGGCGGAGCGCGGCGCTCCGCCCGCCGCCGGCGAGCAGCGCTCCGTAGTAGGCCACCATCAGATCGCGGGTCGCGGCGTCATCGACCTTCCACAGGCTCATCACCTGCGTCTCGGCGCCGGCGAGCACGAGCGCGCGGCGCAGGCCGTAGACGCCGTCGCCGTCGTGGGTCTCGCCGAGCGCGGTCTCGCAGGCCGAGAGCACGACGAGCCGGGTGCCCGCGAGATCGAGGCCCGCGGCCTCGAGCGCCGTGAGCACGCCGTCGTCTCCCGACGAGGGCGGGGGCGCGTTGACCCCGGCGAACGCGAGCCCCGATCGGAGCAGCGGGCTCTCGGACGCGGGCGCCGGCGCGGCCTCGTCGTCGAGCGCGAGCCCGCGCGTCCCGGCGCTCGCCGTCGCGGGGAGCCGCGCGGGGAGGAAGAAGCCGTGCGTCGCCAGGTGGACGATGCTCGGCCGGGAGAGGCGCTTGATCGCGGCCTCCGTGGCGCCCGCCCCTTCGAGCACCGAGGCGCCGATCGCCGCGCCGATCGCCGCCGCCTCGCCCTTGGTCCCGGGGAGCGGCGGGAAGAAGACGCCGCGCAGCAGACCGCGCGAGGGCGAGAGCGGACCTGGATCGACCTTCTTCCCGAAGTCGGGGTTGGCGACCACGACGGGCGTCCCGGCCTGCAACGGCGGGTCGCCCCGGCGGAGCAGATCGCGCCCGCTCGTCAGGTAGCTCAGGTCGACCTGCTCGATCAGGTAGCGATCGTGCTCGTCGAGCAGCGCGCCGAAGGGCAGGAGGTTCAGCCCGCCGTCGGGGCTCAGGTAGAGCTTGCGGCTCCCGCCGGCGAGCGCGAGGAGCGGCGCGGCGACGCGGGCGTGGAGCGCGCGGGCGAGCGGGGCGAACGCGCGGGCTGGATCGGAGAGCGCATGCCGGAGCTCCTCCACGTCGCGGTCGAGCGGCGCCGCCTCCCCGAGATCGACGAAGCCGAGCTTCGCCCCGCGGCGGACCGCCCACGCGCCGTAGCGGGCCGGCCCGAAGCGCGCGAGCGAGCGCGCCTCCCCGACCAGCGGCCGGTACGCGGCGATCTCGATCAGGGCCGCGCCGTCCGGCAGGCTCGCCTCGATCTGCTCCACGGTCAGGAGCGGCGTCTCGGCGCGGAACGAGGCGCTGCGCCGGCTGATCTGCGCCTCGATCGCCTGCCGCTTCTCGTCGAGCGCGGTGATCTCGGCCTGCGCGCGGGCGTCGCGGGCCGCCCCCGATCGGAGCAGGAGCCCCGCGAGGGAGGAGCGCACGGTCGACAGATCGTCGAGCGCGCGGGCGTCCTCCGCGTCGAGGCGCCTGCGGAGCGCGGCGATGCTGTCAGCCATCGCGTCGAGCGCGCGGCCCTTGCGGCGGAGCACGGTGCGCAGCGCGAGGCGGGTCGCCTCCGGATCGGCCGCAGAGGCGCGCGTGGAGAGCGCGACGGCCTCGGACGTCTCGTCGGCGAGCCCGGCCATGAAGGCCCGCTTCTGCTCCTCCGATCCGGCGCCGAGCACGATCGACGCGAGGCGATCCTGCATCGCCGTGCTCCGGGCGAGCAGCGGGAGCGCGCCCGCCGGATCGCCCGCCAGCATGTGGACCGTGGCGAGGTTGTCGAGCACCATGGCGACCTCGGGGTGCTCGGGCCCGTAGGCGGCCTCGTCGATGGCGAGCGCGCGCCGGAGCACCCGCTCGGCCTCGGCGAAATCGCCCTCGGCCGCGTCGAGGATCGCGAGGTTGTTGAGCGCGGTGCCGAGCGTGAGGTGATCATTGCCGAGCGCCGCCTCGGTGATGGAGATCGAGCGCTGGTAGAGGCCCCGAGCCCCGGAGAAATCCCCGCGATCCCGGGCGATCCCCGCCAGGTTGGCGAGCGCCGTCGCGACCTTGGGATGCCCCGGGCCGAGGCTCTTCTCGTAGATCGCCAGCGCCCGCCGGAGCAGCGGCTCGGCCCCGTCGCGATCGCCCATCGCCGCGCGGAGCAGGCCGAGGTTGTTCACCGAGTCCCCGGTCTCGACATGCTCGGGGCCGCGCGTCTTCTCGCGGATGGCGAGCGCGCGCTCGTACATCGGCTCGGCGCGCGCGTAGTCGCGCATCGCCCGGTAGAGCAGGCCGAACGACGAGAGCACGGCCGCCGTGGTCGGGGCCTCGGGCCCGTTGACCTTCTCGCTGAGGGCGAGCGCGCGCTGGTAGATCGGCTCGGCGCGCACGTAGTCGCCCTTCGCCTTGTAGAGCGAGGCGAGCGTCTGGAGCGGGGCGATCAGCGCGGCGCTCTCGGGCCCGGAGGCCTTCTCCCGGATCGCGATCGCCCGCAGGTAGAGCGCCTCGGCCTTCGCGAAATCTCCCTGCAATTTCAGGGTGAGCGCCTCGGCGTGCAGGTACGAGGCGAGCTCGGGGCTGTCCGGCCCGCGCTTCTTCTCGGCGATGGCGATGGCCCGCTCGTGCAGCGCCAGCGCGCGCGAGAACTCGCCGCGATCGGCGTACACGTTCGCGAGGTCGTTGAGCGACTTGGCCGTCTCGACCGCCTCGGGGCCGGCGAGGGCCTCGCGGATCGAGAGCGAGCGCAGGTAGAGCGGCTCCGCCTCGCCGAAGCGCCCCGCGATCCGGAGCACCTGCGCGAGCCCGTACACGGCGTCCGCCACGCGGAGGTGATTCGGCCCGAAGGCCTTCTCGTAGCCGCTCACCGCCCGGCGCATCAGCGGCTCGGCCCGCGCCGTGTCGCCCTTCTCCTTGTAGAGCTGGCCGAGGTCGACCACCCGGAGGAGCACGTCCGGGTGATCGGGACCGCGCGCCTTCTCGAGCGCCGCGATCGCCTGGAGCAGGAGCTGCTCGGCCCTGTCCCGCTTGCCGAGCGCGTTCTCGATCGCCGCGAGATCCGCCGTGGCGTCCGCCGTCTTCGGATCATCCTTGCCGAGCTTCCGCTCGTCGATCGCGATGATCTTCTCGGCGAGCGGCTCGACCTCGGCGTAACGACCCGCCGCGTAGAGCTTCTCCATCTGCGCGGCGAGCTGCTCTTCCTCCGAGGGCGCCTTCACGGGAGGCGCCTTCGCAGGAGGCTTCTTCTCCGCGGCCGCGCCCTTCGCAGGCGGGCGCGGATCGGCCCGGGCCACGGAGGCCCATCCGGGCGAGAGCGCGAGGACGAGCCCCGCGCCCGAAATCCGCGCGATCCGGCCGATCCGACGCAAGAACGAGGAGCCGGCCGGCGCGGGCATGATCACTTCGGCGGCGGGGGCGCGATGGCGTCGAGGTTGAGCCCGCCCGGGTACTGGTAGCTCGTGTACGCGCCGTAGCCCATCACCTGGATGCCGACCGGCGCGGTCGCGGTGAGCAGGTGCGCGCCGCCGTTGCCCGGCCCGAGGTGGATGCGCGCGACGCCGAAGCCCGAGCCGATCTGCTGCGGGCCCGGCGCCCCTCCCCCGTCGATCATCACCGTCGCGTTCATCGGCTGGATCACGTCCACGTAGCTCTCGTCGTAGTCGCCCGGCGCGAGGAACACATATTTCACGCGGAACTGCTCCACCGCCGTCATCAGGCTCTGCGCCGGATCGCCCTTCTGCTGGTCGAAGGCGTTGGGGTCGGCGAGCTGGGCGCCGAGCTGGAAGGAGCCCACCGCGAACTCGTGATCGCCGGTGATCTCGAAGCTCTTGCCCACCTGCCCGAGATCGACCACCTGGCCTGCGTTGATCTTCGCGGGCGCGCCCGCGGGCTTGCCCGAGGGGTAGGTGAGCACCGTCCCGTCGACGTTGCCGTAGATGCGCACCACATGCCCGATCACCGCCCCGCCCGGCGAGGTCGGCACGGTGACGAAGTAGTGCTTGCCCAGCGTCTCCGCGGGGAACACGCTCTCCTCGATGTGATCGCAGGCCTGGATGCCCTCCGGCGACTGCGCGCAGGGCATGCCGGTGATCACCTGCACCGGCGCGGTGGCCTGCACCAGGCTCCCGCTCAGATCGGAGCTCGGATCGCCGACGATCTCCACCACGTCGCCCTCGTTGAGGGAGAAGTTGGCGGTGCCCCCGCCGTTGACCGCGCCGATGCCTCCGCCTGCGATGATCGTGCCCGCGCCGCCGACCTTGACCGTCACGTCCGTCCCGTTCTTCGTCCCCGTGACGGCGAAGTACGATCCGATGTTGGCCGTGCTCCAGCCCTTCTGCCCCGTGACGCGGTAGTTGCCCGTCATCGCCGTGCTCGGCAAGAGCAGCGACGCGTCGTTGCTGAACGAGAAGCAGCCGATGGCGGTGAAGGTCGAGAAGCAGGTCTGGTTGCCGGGGCAGCTGTTCCAGTTCTTCCCCGGCGGACCGCCCGCGCCCTGGTACTCGAGCGCGTTGAACTGGTACACGGTCACGGGCTTCGTCGAGACGAGGTGGTAGGCGCCGCCGGTGGCCCGCACCGTCTTGGCGAGCGGGGTCGCCGAGCCGCACTCGTCGGCGTCCGGGCCCTTGAGCGCCGCGACCCACGGCAGGTAGATCGTCCGGAGGTCGTTGGGGGGAATCGTTGCAGCTCCAACCATGTTCCCCTTGTGGGTCACGGTCACGCTGGCCGGCTCGGCCCCGGCGTTCGCCACGACGACCGCGTAGTCGAAGATCGACCAGACGTTGTTGGCCACCACGGTCGGCCAGAAATCGCACCCGATGTACGTCTTGTTCGCCGCCGCGTCCGCGCAGGTGGTCGGGTCGCCCCCCGAGCCCGTGCTCCCGCCTCCGACGTTGCCCCCGCCGAGGCCGATGTCCTCGCCCCCGTTGCCGCCCGTCCCGCTCGAGCTGCTGCTGCCGCCCTCACCGCTGGTGGTGCCGGTCGACGACGAGAAGGTGTTGGTGGGCCCGGTGGCGGCGCATGCAGCCACGGTGACCGAGAAGCCGAGCGCCGAGAAAAGGAAGAGCTGGGTACGCGATTGCATCCCGGCATTCTCCATCGGCCTCCGGCCGCGGAGCAAGGCGAAGCGTGACCGCTCGCTCCACCCCTACTTTTCTGCGTGCAATATCATCGACTTCCAGAGGAGCGGCGCGCGCCCCACCCCCTCGAAGCGGACGCTCCGGAAGCCCACCTCGCGGGCCATCTCGCCGAGCGTCTTCTCGGAGAAGAACTTGATGTGCCCGCCCTCCCAGCCCACCGAGAAATGCCGGTCCCACCCGTTCATCACGGAGAGGGCGAGGTTCTTCAGGTAGCCGTGGTACGGCGTGGAGAGCAGGATCGCGCCGCCGGGCCGGAGGATGCGGTAGGCCTGCTCCAGCAGCTTCTTCGGCGCGTAGAGGTGCTCGATCACCTCCAGGCAGACCACGATGTCAACGTCGGTTCCGACGATGGTCGCCAGGTCATCATCGTAGACGGAGGCCACCTCGAAGCGCAGCTCCGGGTAGGCCTCGCGGGCGATGGCGATGCCGTCGGGCGCGGCGTCGATGCCCACCACGTCGTGGCCGAGGGCGTGGAGCTTGGCCGTGACGTACCCGTTGCCGCAGCCGAGGTCGACCACCCGGGCCGTCCGGCAGCCGAGGGCGTCGAGCCTGCGCGTCACCGGCGGCAGGAGGTAGGCGTGGGAGTGGTTCATCTCGGCGGAACGCCAGCCGTAGTCCCGGTGCTCGCTCGTCATCGTGGTCTCCGCGTCCCTTGGATGCGCCGCTCGTACACGGCGATCATGTCTTTCGCCACCCGATCCCACCCGAAATCGCGCGCCACCCAGGCCCGCCCCCGCCGGCCCATCTCGGCGAGGGGCATCTCCCGGATCCGGGCGATCGCGGCGGCCAGGCTCTCGGGGTCGTTGTCCACCCAGAGGCCCGCGCCCTCCGCTTCGAGGCCGCGCCACGGGGTGCCGCGCGAGGCGATCACCGGGAGCGCGTGGGCGAGGGCCTCGGCCGCGGCGATCCCGAAGTTCTCCGAGTGCGAGGGGAGGACGAGGACATCGGCTTCGGCGAAGAGGCGCTCCTTGGCCTCGCCCTTGACCGCGCCGAGGAGCGTGACGCGATCGCCGAGGCCCTCGCGGTCGACGATCGACCGGAGGCTCGCGGTGAAGGTCGGATCGCCGTCGCCCGCGACGGAGAGCGAGAACGGGACGCCCCGCGCCTCGACGCGCGCGCAGGCGAGGAGGAGCTGATCGATCGCCTTGATCGGGTGCAGGCGGCCGAGGAAGAGCAGGCGCAGGCGATCCCCGGGCGCGCGGGGCGATCGCGCGGGGATCGCGGCCGGGAGCGGGACGCCGTTGGGGATGACCACGGCCTCGGCCGCGGGGAAGCGGCGCGCGCTCTCGGCTCGCTCTTCTTCCGAGGTGAAGTGGAGCGTCAGGCGGCGCGGCGCGGCGAGGCGGCATGCGGCCTCCCACGCGTCCTTCTCGGCCGGGCGGCGGACGTTCTTCCAGCGCTGGAGGGCGCCCCTCGCCGACCACACGACGGGGCGATCGATCGCCTTCGCGGCGAGCAGCGTGGGGAAGGTGGTGAAGTTGTAGACGGCGTTGAGGTGCACCACGTCGGCCCAGCGCGCGAGCGGGCCGAGCGCGGCGAGCAGCGCGGGGGAGACGGCGTGGACCGCGAGGCGGTGGCAGTAGCGGGCGGAGAGGCGAGGCGCGAGCGGGAGCTCGTGGTGCGTGTCGATGTCGAGCACATTGTCGAGGCCGTCGGCGTCGGTCGTCAGGACGCGCACCTCGCACCCTTCGGCGGCGAGGCCGAGGCTGAGCTGGTAGGCCGACTCGGTGGGCCCACCGTACGCCGCGGCCGGGTGAAAAGCCGGGGTGACATGGGCCACTTTCAAGCGTCGTTCCACGGGGTCAACGTTGGTTCACGGGCGGCGACGATGGCAACGCTCACGGGCTCTTCGCCGGGGCGCGCCAGCGCGTGGGGCGCATGGTGCACCAGCGCCGCGGGAAGCCCAGCGGATTTTGCGTGGACCGGGAGAATCGGCGCGCGACCCCGGCGCGCCGGGCCCCAAGGGGGGTGATGCCCGCGGGCGCCCGTGCGAGAGTGCAGGCATGGCGAGCGAGAGGAGCACCCCCGGCGATTCGCGGGAGGCGCCGACGCTGGTGCGGACTGCTCCCGGGCCCGTCGATCCGCGGCAAGCGCCGACGATGCTGCGCGCCGCTCCCCCGCCGGACAACCTCCCGGGCGATCCGGCCGGCACGACCGCGAAGACCCTGCACGCCGCCGGGGTGGAGGCCGACATGCCGGGCGCGGTGCGGCTCCCCTCCCGCTACAAGGACCTCGGCCTGCTCGGCTCGGGAGGCTTCGGCGAGGTGCGCGAGGTCTTCGACGAGCGCCTCGAGCGCGCGGTGGCGATGAAGCTGCTCCACGTGGGCGAGGGCGACGACGACAACATCCGCCGGCGCTTCCTGGCCGAGATCAAGCTCACCGCGGGCCTGCACCACCCGGGGATCATCGCCGTCCACGACTACGGCGAGCTCGACGGCGGCCGCCTCTGGTACACGATGCCCATCGTGCGCGGCCGCACCCTGCGCGCGGTCATCGACGAGGCGTTCTCCGCGGGCCCGGAGCGCCCCGTGGTCGACGCGGCCGTGCAGCGCCGCCGCCTGCTCGACCTCTTCGCCCGCGCGTGCGACGCGATGGCCTACGCCCACAGCCGCGGGGTGATCCACCGCGATCTCAAGCCCGAGAACGTGATGATCGGCGAGTTCGGCGAGGTGATGGTGATGGACTGGGGGATCGCCCGGCGCGCGGGGCCGATCGACGCGGACAGCGATCGCCCGTCGCTCTCGCCGAGGTCCGATCCGGCCGGCGCGGCCGGCCTGACGAGGCACGGGGACATCATGGGGACGCTCTCGTACATGCCCCCGGAGCAGGCCCGCGGAGAGCTCGATCGCCTCGGCCCGACGGCCGACGTCTACGCGCTCGGGGCCATGCTCTACCACATGCTCGCGGGCCGCCCCCCGCTCGACGGGAGCGCGGTGCAGGTGTGGCGGGCGCTCGTCACCTTCGGGCCCCCGCCGCTCGACGAGCGCGACGCGCCCGCCGAGCTCTGCGCGATCTGCGCGCGGGCGATGGCGCGCTTGCCCGCGCAGCGGTACGCGCATGCCGGCGAGCTCGCGGCCGAGATCGAGGCGTTCCTGAGCGGCGCGCGGCGGCGGGAGCAGGCGCTCGCCAAGCTCCAGGAGGCGCAGTCGCATGCGCCGACGATCGCGGCCGATCGGGCGCGGGCGGCGAGCCTGCAGGCCGAGGCGGCCGCGCTGCTCGCCGCGGTGCGCCCCTTCAGATCAGTGCCCGCCAAGCTCCCCGGCTGGGACGCCGAAGACCGGGCCGATCAGCTCGAGCGCGAGGCGGCGCTCGAAGAGACGCGCTGGATCGAGGCCGTCCACGGGGCGATCGCGATCGACCCCGACCTGCCCGAGGCCCACGCGGCGCTGAGCGATCACTACAAGGCCAAGCTCGCCGGCGCGGAGCGAGCGCGGCGGCACGAGGACGCCGCGCGCTTCGAGGTGCTCCTCGACGCCCACGATCGCGGGCGGCACGCGGCGTTCCTGAGCGGCAAGGGCGCGCTCTGCCTGGTGACCGATCCGCCGGCGGCGAAGGTCGTCCTGGAGCGCTACGTGACGCGGGGACGCCGGCTCGTGCCCGAGCCCATCGGGGAGATCGGGCCCACGCCCATCGTGGATCTCGCGCTCGACAAGGGGAGCTACCGCCTGCGGATCACCGCCCCCGGCCGGGCCGAGGTGATCTATCCCGTGCTGATCGAGCGCGGCGAGCGGTGGGACGGTTGCCCTCCGGGGAGCGCCGAGCCGTACCCCATCCCGCTCCCCGCCCTCGGCGAGATCGGCGACGACGACGTGTACGTGCCCGCCGGATGGTGCTGGACGGGCGGCGATCCCGAGGCCCCCGACAGCCTGCCCGCCCAGCGGGTGTGGATCGACGGGTTCGTGGTCGGCCGCTTCCCCGTCACGAACGCCGAGTACCTCGCCTTCCTGAACTTCCTCGTGAAGCACGGCCGCGACAGCGAGGCGCTCGCGGCATGCCCGCGCGGCAACCGCGGCAACAAGGCGAACGCCGACGAGGAGCTGGCCTACGATCGCGGCCCCGACGGCCTCTTCCGCCTGAAGGAGCACGACGTGGGCGAGGTGTGGACCCCGCGGCGGCCCGCGGCCCTGATGAGCTGGGACGGGGCCGTGGCCTTCACCCGGTTCAAGGCCGCCGAGGGCGGGCTCCCGTTCCGCTTGCTCCACGAGCTCGAGCGCGAAAAAGCGGTCCGCGGCGTCGATGGACGGCTCTACCCCTGGGGCGATTTCCTCGATCCGACCTGGGCCTGCATGGTCGACAGCCACCGCGGCGAGCCCGCGCGGGTCGAGGTGGACGACTTCCCCCTCGACGAGAGCCCCTACGGGATGCGCGGCGGCGCCGGCAACAGCCACGACTACTGCCTGAACCTCTGGACGCAGCAGGGCCCGGCCCTCCAGGGCGGGCGGCTCGTGGTGGAGCGCGAGCCGCCCGAGGGCGAGGCGTACCGCTCCGTGCGCGGCGGCGCCTGGTCCAACGTGGCCAACTACTGCCGCGCCGCCGCCCGCTTCGCCGTGCGACCGAGCCAGCGGCGCAGCGCCACCGGCTTCCGGATCGCGCGGCCTTACCCCTGATCCCACAGCGGCGACCGGTTACGTCGATCGTCGCTCTGGGCAAGGACTACGTTTGCCGCTTGCTCCCGCGCGCGGTTCGGGCGGCGGTGCACGAGCATCGCTTTCGCAACGACCCACATGACCGCCGCGATCAGGTCGAGTAGCTGAGCGGCGTCGTGACCTCGTAGCAGGTGCCGGGGTAGTTGCCGGTGGCGACGCTCATCGTCAATATGCCGCCGTTCAGCGACAGATCGATGTTCACGTTGTCGGGGTTGAAGAAGGTCAGGCTGGAGATCGCGGCGCCGCTGCGGGTGGTCGCGGTCTGCACGTTGATGCTCAGCGCGCTCGTGTAATAGAAGCCGCTGCTGCTCTGCCAGCGGTAGCTCGGGGAGCTGAACGTAGTGCCCGCGGTCGGGTAACGCGGGTTCGTCAGCGGGGAGCCCCAGTTGACCTGGGTGGCGTCGGTCTCCGTGATCGGGCTCGTCACCGTGCCGACCCTGGATACGGTCTTCAAGGTCATCGACTGGGCAGTCGACAGGCTGGCCGCCGCGGTCTGGCTCACCGTCCACGTCTCCGTGGTGGTGGTCACGCTGACGTAGGCGAGCACCACGGTGCTGCTCCCGTTGTAGTAGGAGAGCTCGTACGTGTCCGGCTGGAGCTGCGCCTTCGACCGCACCTGGTTGGGCTCGCTGGTGGTCCAGCCCTCGTGCACCTCCACGCCCGCCTGCAGCAAGGCGAGCTGATCGAGGCACGGCGGCCCGGTAAACACCGGCTCCTGCGGGTACGAGAGGGACGCGAGCAGCGCCCTGGTGCGCTTGAGGAGCTCGCCGTGGCTCACGGTCAGGTGGGCGACGCAATCCTGCGCCACCGCCGTGCGCCACTGGCTCATCGCCGAGGTGAGCGCCCAGGTGAACGCGCCCATGCGGACGCCGCTGAACAGGCTGTAGATCGACACCTGATCCCGCTCGCACGCCGCCAGCACGCGCTCGTCGGCCGGGCCCGCGGCGTCGTTCGCCACCAGCGTCTGGAGGCGCGCGCGCAGCGGCATGCCGATCACCCGACCCACCTCGGCGTGGCAGCAGTCGAGCACCCAGGTCAGGTTCTCGGACGCGGCGCGCGCGCCGATCCTGCGGAACACCTCGGCCACCCGGATCACCTCGTCGAGGGAGCTCGTCGTGTCGGCGGGGCAGAGCGCGAGGCCGTGGTCTTGCACGCCGTGGCCCGAGAACGAGACGAGGCCGGAGGCCTTGCCCTCGCAGTCGACGACGCGGGCGATCCACGAGATGCCGTCGACGATGGCCGCCTGCGTCGCCTCACCCAGGGTCGCCCGATCCGCCCCTTGCCCGAGATCCGCGGCCGCGAGCGGCGGCGAGGTGAGCACGCGGATGCGCTCCGGCGACAGGCCCATCGCGACGCACTGCTGGAACATGGCGCGCGCGTCGTTCCGCGCGCCGGGCAGATCGCTCGTGCCCGAGGCCTGATCGACCGACTTGTCGTACGCGCTGTAGTCCTCGACGCCGATGATCAGGGCATAGTTGTTCAGCATCTCGCTCTGCATGTTCTCCTCCTCGGACGAAGTCGCCGGTCGCGCCGGAGCCTCCGCCCGCTCCCCATGGGTAGGCAGGGCCCGGTCCGCGCGCCATTACGGCGATCTTACAGGCCCGGGCCCCCGGGGATATGCTCGATCCGTGGCGATCTTGCGGAGAGCGGACGGATCGGGCTACGTCGCGCCGGCGGCGCACTGCCTCGTGGGCCGCTCCCCCACCTGCACGCTGCGCGTCGATCACCCCCTCGTCTCCCGCGAGCATGGTCGCCTGGAGCATGCCGGCGGATCCTGGTTTTTGCGCGATCTCGGCAGCAGCAACGGCACCTTCGTCAACGGGGAGCGCCTCGCCTGGGGCGCGCCCCGCGCGCTGCGCTGCGGCGACCTCCTCGGCTTCGGAAGCGCCGAGACGACCTTCGAGCTCGACGACGACTCGCCGCCGGTGGCCATGGCCCGCCGGCTCGACGCGGACCTCACGCTCGCGGCCGAGGGCGGCGTGCTGGCGCTGCCCTCGCCCGACGCGCCCCTCGCCAGCGTGCTGGAGCAGGACGGCGCGTTCGTCGTGGAGATCGACGGGCAAGCGCGGGCCGCGCGCGACGGCGAGGTGCTCACCTTGCAGGGCGCGGCCTTCATGCTTCACCTGCCGGTGGGCAGCGCGGCGACCGTCAGCCCCTCGGCCGAGGAGCTGCGCCGCGGCCTCGCCGAGGTGGAGCTGCGCTTCCGGGTGAGCCGCGACGAGGAGCAGGTGGAGGTGACCGTGGCCGGCCCCGCCGGCGCGCATGTGCTCCCGCCGCGGGCCTACCACTACACCTGGCTCACCATCGCCCGCGCCCGGGTGCGCGATCGCGCCGCCCGGAGCCTCGTCGAGGCGCAGCGCGGCTGGATCAACGTCGACGATCTGCTGCGATCGCTGCGGCTCGACGAGGCGCACCTCAACGTGGAGATCCACCGGATCCGGCAGGGGATGGCCGCGCTCGGCGTCCCCGACGGCGCGGGGGTGATCGAGCGGAGGCGCGGCGCGCGACAGCTCCGCCTCGGCGTCGAGCGGGTGGTGATCGACCCGGGGTGAGCGCGCAGCGGACCGCGTAGGCGCCGGAGAAGGGTCCCATGGACGCGGGAGAGCTCCAAGAGCGCCCGACCTACGCGCCAACTTTTTTGTTGGCAATGCACCGTGCACATGCGACATTGCCAACGTCTTCGTTGCCAAAATTTTTGTTGGCACACAGTCGAGCAGAACATGAAAATTCTGAAAAAAGAGGTCGGCAACTGGGTCAGCGGAGATCGCTTCTGGGATCGCGAGGAAGAAATCCCCCTGTTCATCGAGCTGCTTCGCGACGGCGCCCATGTCCTCCTCGTCGCTCAGCGCCGAGTCGGGAAGACGAGCTTGATGCGCGAGGTCGCGCGCCGCCTGGGCGATGAGTTCGTCTGCCTCCATATCGATCTCCAGAAATCGCATACCCAGGCCGACGCGATGGTCGAGCTGAGCCTGGCGACGCAACCGCACCTCGGGCTGTGGGCGAAGACCAAGGAGACGTTCAAGAACACCTTGTCCTCGGTCGAGTCGCTCGGGATCGACGAGCTGACGATCAAGCTCCGGGACGGGCTGTCCGCCGACTGGCAAGCCAAGGGCGAGCGTCTCCTTGACGGCGTTGCGTCCTCCGAGAAGCCTGTCGTGGTGTTCATGGACGAGCTGCCGATCCTGGTCAATCGATTGCTCAAGGGCACCGAGCGCGCGATGACCCCCGAGCGGGTGCGGCAGGCCGATGCCTTCGTGTCTTTCCTCCGAGCCCAGAGCATCAAGCACAAGGGGAAGATCCGCTTCGTCATCGCCGGTTCGATCGGCCTCCAGCCCGTTCTGCGCCAGGCCGGCCTCAGCGCCACGGTGAACACGTTCACCCCTTTCGAGCTCCACCCCTGGGATGCTTATGCGGCGATCGGTTGTATCGAGGCCCTCGCGCGCGGCCACAACCTCGATCTCGCAGCCGGCGTTCCCCAGAAGATGGTGGCGCTGCTCGGGAGCTGCGTGCCCCATCACGTGCAGATGTTCTTCACCCATGTCTACAGCGATTGCCGCCGGGGAGGCTCACTGGCTTGCTCGATCGACGATATCATGCGCGTCTATCAGACCAGCATGTTGAGCAACCGGGGGCACGCGGAGATGAATCACCTCGAGGAGCGCCTGGCCATGGTCCTCAGTGACGAAGATCTCCCGCTCGCGCTCGACCTGCTGACGGAGGCCGCCGTCACGGGACACCTGAGCGCCGAAGCCGCGAAGATCCTCGCGGCTGACTATGAGCCGGATCGGCCTGCGCGCATCGGCTTCGTGCCTCCCGGGGGCAACGCGCCCTCGGCGCGCGGAGACGCGCTCGCGAGCATCCGGGAGATCCTCGACATCTTCGAGCACGATGGGTACCTCACCAAAGAGGGTGACCGTTACGTCTTCGTGTCGAACCTCGTCAAAGACTGGTGGAAGGCTCGTTTCGGCTTCGGGTTCGTTGCCGCTGCCAAGCGGAGGGTGAAGCTGTGAACGCACCCTTGATGAAGCACAACCCGGCGTTCCTGACACAGGACGAGCTGATCCGATCCTTCGTGGTTCGCCACACCGATCTGGAATTGATCGTGGAGCGGCTCCATGATCAAGGAGAGGGACCGAGCCAGCATATCCTCCTCATTGGACCACGGGGAATCGGGAAGACAACCCTGGCTCTCAGGGTTGCTGCCGCGGTGCGGAGCGATCCCGAGCTCGCCGAACGCTGGTACCCGCTCGTCTTCGGCGAGGAGAGCTACGAGGTGGGCACAGCGGCCGAGCTCTGGCTGGAGGCGTTGCTGCGCCTCGCAGAGCAAACCAAAGATGCGCGCTGGAAGGCCGCCTATGAAGAGCTCCGGGCGCAGCGAGACGAGAAGCGCCTGTATACGCAGGCGCTCGCACGACTGATGGATTTCGCGGACGAGCGAAAGGCGCGGCTCCTGGTCGTCGTCGAGAACCTGAATATGATCTTGGGAGAGCAGCTCGACGATCACGATGGCTGGGACCTGCGACACACCCTGCAAAACGAGCCGCGCGTCATGCTGCTGGCGACGGCGACCTCGCGGTTCGACGAGATCGACAACGTGGACAAAGCGATGTACGACCTCTTCTGGACATATGATCTGAAGCCGCTCGGTACGAGCGAGTGTCGGGCGCTGTGGGCCGCGGTGAGCGGACATGAAATAGACGAACACCGGATAAGACCCATCGAGATCTTGACGGGGGGAAACCCGCGGCTCCTGGCCATCTTCTCAGCCTTCGGCGCCAAGCTCGCGCTTCGAGAGCTCATGAGCCAGCTCACCCAGCTCGTGGATGATCACACGAGCTATTTCAAAGGCAACCTGGAGCGGTTGCCCGCGGCGGAGCGGAAGGTCTATGTGGCGCTCGCCGATGCCTTCAGCCCGGCGACGGCGCGGGAGGTCGCGGCCGCGGCGCGGGTCGACGTCAACAAGGCGAGCGCGCTGCTCCACCGGTTGGTCGGCCGGGGTGCGGTGATCGAGGTGAAGCAAGAAGGGCGGAAGATCAGCTATCAGGTCGCCGAGAGGATGTACAATATCTACCACCTGATGCGACGGGGCGGCCAGGGAGAAGAGCGCATCAAACGCATGGTGGATTTCATGATTCATTTTTACGACAACCACGAAGAGCGCCACTCTCCAACTCCTACCCAGGTCGCCCCCGGCGAAGCGGCGCCCCTCGCCGATGGGCGCGAGCCATACGCCGCTGCATTGATCCGCGCTCTCGAAGCATCGCCGTCACCCGGCCGCCTCGCCGAGACCAAGCTCCCTTATCAGCGCTCGCCGGAGACGCCCGGCAGGGCGATGGTGGTTCCATCGAACCAGCGGGCGTACGTGGCGGCGGAGTATGCGGCTCTCGCTCCGGCCGTTCATCTCCTCCTCGGCGGCGCTGCTGCCCTCTCGATCGACAACCGCGATCTGCTCGACATGCTGATCTCCGCCGCGGCCGCAGGTCACGCCGAGCAAGCGCTCGCGCTGCTCCTGGCCTCTCCGGTCGGAGCGGCCTTCGAGCCCCTCGTCGTCGCGCTCCAGACGATCCTCCACCATCCGTGTGACGCCCCGCACGAAATCGTCGAAATCGCCCGTGATATCATCGAACGCATCGAGGCCCGGCGGGCAGCCTTTTCGACGGCCGAGCCTCCCCCCGTTGTGCCTCGGCCACAGGAACGAAGCAGCTCGCGAGCTCCCCGCGCCCGCAGGGCGCCCGCTAAGCGACCCCGTTGATGACGGCGTCCCTCAGCGCCGCGTCGTCCGCCACGCCGAGGCCACGATGTCCCGTAGATCCGTCACCTCGGGCACCCACCCGAGCACCTCGCGCGCCCGCGCCGACGACCCCACCAGCACCGGCGGATCGCCCGGTCGGCGAGGTCCCACCTTGGCGATGATGTCCGCGCCCGTCACCTCGCGCGCGGCCGCGATCAATTCGAGCAGGCTCACCCCCTGCGTGTTGCCGAGGTTGTACGCCTCGAAGCCCTCGCCCTTCCCCGCGAGCACGCGCTCGGCCGCGCGCAGGTGGGCCGAGCACAGGTCTTCCACGTGGATGTAGTCGCGCACGCAGGTCCCGTCCGGGGTCGGGTAATCGCTCCCGAAGATCGAGAGGCGGCTCTCGCCCGGGTCGCCGCCGACGAGCACCCGGGCGGCCTCGTTCAGCACGATGGGGATGATGTGCGTCTCCGGATCGTGGCGCTCGGCGAGGTCGCCTTCGCGGTCGCAGCCGGCGGCGTTGAAGTAGCGCAGCGCGATGCTGGAGATGCCGTGCGCGGCCGCGTAATCGCGGAGGATCTGCTCCACGAAGAGCTTGCTCCGGCCGTACGGGTTGATGGGCGCCTGCGGGTGGTCCTCGGTGATCGGCACCTCGCGCGCGACGCCGTACGTTGCGCAGCTCGACGAGAAGATGAGCCGCTTCACGCCGGCGTCGAGCATCGCGCCGAGCAGGCTCAGCGTGCCGGCCACGTTGTTCGTGTAGTACTTGCGCGGATCGGTGACGGACTCGCCCACGTAGGCCGAGGCGGCGAAGTGGATCACGAGGTCGAATCGGCGCTCGGCGAAGAGGCGCGCGAGGGCCGCTTGATCGAGCAGATCGGCCACCACGAGATCGCCGTATTTGACCGCGTCGCGGTGGCCGAGGCTCAGGTTGTCGAGCGTGGTCACCGTGTACCCGGCGCGCCCCAGGGTCTTGACCATGTGCGAGCCGATGTAGCCCGCGCCTCCCGCCACGAGCACCGACGCGGTCACGCGCGGCCTCCGGCCTGCTTCTTCCGCAGATCGTACTTCTTCACCACCACCATCTGCTGGAACATGGCCCGCATCGTACAGAACACGAGGCCGTCTTTGCCGTCCTTGTAGCCCTGCCGGAGCAGGTAGCTGTAGACGAAGTAGAGCGGCGCGCGGCCCGGCATCCCGAAGGCGAGGCGCTTGAGGGCGGCCCTCCGCTCCAGCGGATCGCCGAGGAGCCGCGCGAGGCGCAGGGGCTTCTCTTGCTCGGCGAGCTCGAACTCGGCCTCTTTCCCCGCGTAGCGCACCTGCCGCTCGAACCACTCGTCGATGCCCTTGGCGTTCGCGTCGATGAGGTCGTTCGAGAGCTCGCCGATCTCGCCCTCCACTTCCTGCGTCTCGGCGTGGCCGCGGTTCTGGTAGCGCACGCGGTCCTTGTGCACGAGGCGCACGACCCAGGTGGGGTAGAGACTACTGTGCTCGAGCCAGCGGCCCCAGAGGTAGAAGCGGCGCGCGAGGCGGTAGGCGCCGATCTCCGGTTTCGGCGAGGCGAGCACGCGGGCCATCTCCTCTGCGAGCTCGGGGGGCGTCTGCTCGTCGGCGTCGAGCATCAGGATCCACGGGTGCTTCGGGTCCGTGTGGTCCATCGCCCAGTTGCGCTGCTTGCCGAAGCCCTCGAAGACATGCTGGTAGAAGCGTACGCCCCGCTCGCGGCAGATGGCCTCGGTCCGGTCCTTGCTGAAGGAGTCGATGACGATCACGTCGTCGCACCAGGCGAGGCTGTCGAGGCATGCGGGCAGGTTCCGCTCCTCGTCGAGGGTGAAGATCATCGCCGTCACCGGCGGACCACGTCGTGATCCATCGTGATTCACGCCGCGCCCCCGGTGATCGGCGCCTCGCTTCGCGCGGTGTCCGGCTTCTCCAGCCAGAACGAGCCGATGCCGAGCGCGTCCATGCGCGTGCGGCGGAAGCAGTCGATCGCCTGGTCGGGCGTATGGACGATCGGCTCGTTCTCGTTGAACGACGTGTTGAGCAGGACGGGCGTGCCCGTCTTCGCGGCGAAGGTCGAGATGAGGTCGTAGTAGAGCGCGTTGTCCTCGCGGCGCACCGTCTGCACCCGGCCCGTCCCATCCTCGTGGGTGATCGCCGAGAGCCGCTCCTTCCACTCGGGCCGCACCTTGTAGACGATGATCATGAAGGGCACCTCGTGGCTGCCGTGGAAGCAGGTCGAGAGCTTGTCGGCGAGCACCGCGGGCGCGAAGGGGCGGAAGGGCTCGCGGTTCTTGATGCGCGCGTTGAGCGTCGCCTTCATCCCGGGCCAGCCCGGGTGGCAGAGGATGCTCCGGTTGCCGAGCGCGCGCGGGCCCCACTCTTCTCGGCCCTGGAACCAGCCGGTGATCAGGCCCTTCGAGAGCGCGCCCGCGGCCGTCTCGAGGAGCGCGTCGCGGGAGAGCTTCTTGAAGGGCATGCCCGAGGCGAGCACGGCCTCCTCGATCTCGTCGTCGGTCCACTCGGTGCCGAGGTAGGCGTGGCGCAGCTCGGGCGTGCGGGGCGCGCCGTGGTGGTGGTGCATCACCCAGAGCGCGGCGCCGGCGGCCGTCCCGTCGTCGGCGGCGGCCGGGTGGAAGTAGGCGCGATCCACCGCGCGCTCGGTGATCATCCGCCCGTTGCCGACCGAGTTGAGCACCGAGCCGCCGGCCATCACGATGTCGCGCAGCTTCGTGCGCACGACGGCGCGGGCGATCATCTCCAGGTACACCTCCTCGAAGCGCACCTGGAGCGAGGCGGCGAGGTCGCTGTCGCGGTCGCTGATCGGCTCCTTCCTTCGGCGGGGCGGGCCGAAGAGGGAGATCATCTTGTCGCCCCAGAGCTGGGGGATGATCGAGTCGCCGTCGGCGTTGATCTCGAAGCCCGACGAGAGGGTGTGGTGCCGGAAGTAGTCGAGATCGAGGCGCAGCCCCTCGTGCGGATCGACCCACACGAGGCGCTTCATCTCGGGGGCGAAGCGGTTCACCCCGTAGGCCGAGAGGCCCATCACCTTGTACTCCTCGCCGAAGCGATCGAAGCCGATGAGCTGGCAGAGCGCGGTGTAGAAGATGCCGAGCGAGTGCGGGTAGATCACCCGGTCGAGGATCTCGAGCTTGGTGCCGCGGCCGACGGCGAGCATCGACGAGGCGTAGTCGCCCGAGGCGTCGACGCTGAGGCCCGCGGCGCGCTCGAAGGGCGAGCAGTAGAAGGCGCTCGCCACGTGGGCGAGGTGGTGCTCGACGGCGTGGAAGCGGGCCCCGAGGCGCTCTTCGCGGATACCGAGGGCCGAGGCGAAGCGCTCGTTGGTGCTGGCGACGTCGCGGTGGACGACGAAGCGGTTCAGGGCCTTGCGCGCGCCGACGATCGGGTTACCGGCGATGAAGGCGGCCTTGGCGGCGAAATTCGCCTTCGGATCGCGGGCGACGGCGATGTCCGTCAAGTCCTCCGGGGCGGCGCCGGCGATGCGCATGACCTCCTGGATGGCGAGGGCCGGGAAGCCGGCGAAGTGCTTCTTGCGGTTGATCCGCTCCTCGGCGATGGCCGCGAGCACCCCCCGCTCGCCGACGAGCACGGCCGACGAGTCGCCGTGCGCCGAGTTGATCCCGAGAACGAGGCGCGCCATCCGTTTGAGTCTCCGAGCCCTTGGTTGCCTCCGCGCCGCCGGCATTCGAGGCGCGGAGAGAGGGCGCTTTCGCCGCGCTTTCTAGGCGGGCCCGCGGCCGGACGCTACTCGATATCGGCGAGGAAGCGGTCGATGAGCAGATCGGCGAGCAGATCTTCCCCCTCGGGTGTGGGGTGGTCGGTGTTGTCCCAGGCGCCCGGCCTGTCGGCGAAGACGTCCACCTCGTCCGCGAAGGGGATCTTCGCGTCCTCGCAGTAGCGCATGACGAAGCGATCCATGTCGGCGAGCGCGTAGCTGCGCCCCGGGGGCTTGCCCTCGTAGGCCGCGCCCACGGCGAGGAGCGTCACCCCGAAGCGCATCCGATTTTCCTCGGCAAATTGCTTCATTTCGAGGAGGAAGGGCAGGTCGTCGTCGCGCGTCCCCTCGTACGTCCACCTGTACCAGGACACCGTGGGCGAGACGCCGTCGTCGGCCTTGCGCATCCGGTAGATCAGCTTGCGGACGAACCAGGGCGCCTTGATGGTCGGCGGGTGGTAGGCCCGGTAGAGCCCGCTGTCCGAGCCCTCGTAGCGGGTCCCCCGCTTCGCGAAATCGTTGGGGTTCATCACGTAGACCACGCGCGACGGGTGGTAGATCGCGCTCATGGTCCGGAGCAGCTCGGGCATCTCCGGCAGGCCGTAGCCGGGCACCGCGAAGCTCAGCACCTTGACCTTCTTGCCGCGGGCGTCGAGCTTGCGCTGCACGATCGCCGGGATCGTGTCCTCCTGGGACACGTTGTCAACGCCGAGCCCGAAGAGCACGGAGTCGCCGAGCAGCGCCACGCGCGTGCGGTCGGCGAAGAGATCGTCCGAGTCCTCGCGCAGGCCGTAGCGGTTCAGGTGCAGGCGCTTGCCCTTGAGATCGACCTCGTAGCTGCGCCGCAGCTCGTAGCCGAGGATGGGGTTCGGCGAGGCCTGGTAGACGTAGTTCGGCTCGGCCTGCATCGCGAGGAGCGTCCGGGTCACCACGCGCCAGTAGAGCTGGCAGACGAGCTCGCCGAGGCCTGCACAAACGAGCAGAGTTGCACAGAGCAAGGCACCATAGCGGCGCGCCCGGGTGCCGCCCACGACGCGACGGAGCCAGGATCCCGTGGTGTCGGCGGCCTCGCCGGAGCTATCGCGCGCGCGGGCTTCCATCCAGATCCGGGGGGAGCGTAGTCCACCGCTTCGGCGGGGCGCAAGGCGGCCTGGTCACCCGGGAGGGCAGGCCCGCCCTTCGAGAGGTCCGGCCTTCGCCGGGGCAGTGGTCGGCCGCGGGCCACCGGGCTATAGCGACGCCGTGAATCCTGGACGGTGCCCAGGATACCAAGGGACCATGCGACGGAGAGCTGCCCCGTGAAGAGCGCCTTCTGGGCCTTGCCGCTGGCCGTGCTGGTCGTGACGCTGCTCACGCCCCTGGTCCGCATGCTGGCCTTCCGGGTGGGCGCGGTCACCCGTCCGGGCGGGCGCCACGTGCACCAGCGCGCGATCCCGCGCCTCGGCGGCATCGGCATCGCGATCGCGTTCTACGTCCCGCTCGCCGTGCTTGGCACGCTGAGCCCGCCCATCGCCGAGGCCTTCGGGCAAGAAGGCGCGCGCGTCCTCGGCCTCGTCGGCGGCGGCCTCGCCATGGGCGCCCTCGGCGTCGCCGACGACACGAAGGGCATCCGCGCCGTCTACAAGCTCCTCTTCCAGATCGCGGTCGCGCTCTTCGCCTACAAGTGCGGCTTCAACATCAACAACGTCCACGTCCCCTTCGTCGGCGACGTGTACATGGGCCCGCTCGATCTGCCGCTCACGGTGCTGTGGATCATCGGCGTGGTCAACGCGATCAACCTGATCGACGGGCTCGACGGGCTCGCGGCCGGCGTCGTCCTCTTCGCCGCCGGCACCAACCTCTACATGGCCTACGTGAGCGGCTCGATCTTCGTGGCCCTGCTCTCCGCCGCCACCGCGGGCGCCGCCTTCGGCTTCCTCTTCTACAACTTCAACCCCGCGCGCATCTTCATGGGCGACTCGGGGAGCTACTTCCTCGGCTACACGCTCTCCGTCACGGCCATCGTCTCGCAGAAGGCCTCCACCGCCGTCTCGCTGCTCGTGCCGATGATCGCCCTCGGCGTGCCGATCTTCGACACGCTCTTCGCGATGGTGCGGCGCATCCTGGAGCGCCGCTCGGTGTTCTCGCCCGATCGCGGGCACATCCACCACCGGCTGCTCGACATGGGCATCACGCACCGGCGGGCGGTCTTGATCATCTACGGCCTCTGCGTGGCGTGCACGATCGCCGCCATCGGGATCACCTTGCAGCGGAGCTGGGAGGTGGGCGCGGCCATGGCCTGCGCGCTGGCCGTGCTGGTCGGCCTGGTCCGCTTCGTCGGCTCGTTCGAGGCCTTCCTGATCAAGAGCCGCCAGAAGGCCCGCCTCCGCGCCCGCGACAGCGAGTTCCTCCGCTACGCCCTGCCTCGCCTGCCGCAGCGCTGCGCCGACGCGCGCACCGAGGGCGAGCTGTTCGACGCGCTCAGCGCCTTCGCCGCCGAGGCCGACCTCCGCTACTTCGACATCGTCCCCATCGGCCAGGAGCAGAGCGACCCGACCGTCGATCCGGTGAAGATCCGGAGCGCCGGCGATCGCCGGGTCTTCCGCTGGTCGAAAGACGGCCTCGACCCTTCGATGATGCGCGACCTCGTGACGGCCCGCTTCCCGATCGGGCGCGACTCTTCGGCCCGCGCCTCCTTGAAATTCGGCTGGGACTCGGAGTACGGAGACGTGAACCCGCAGAGCGAGATCATCCTCCAGGTGGCGACCGACATCCTCGAACAGCACCTCGTCCGGCTGCGCAGCGCCCACGCCCCGGCGCCGGTGGAGGATCACCGCCCGTCCCTCGCGCCGAAGAGCGCCCACCCGGCCGAGCAGGCGCTCGCCCGCCGGACGGGCTGAGCCTCCGCGATGTGCGGGATCGCGCTGCTCTGGGACGAGCCGACGCCGAGGATCGCCCGCGCCCGCATGGCCGAGGCGATGGGCGAGGCCATCCGCCACCGCGGGCCCGACGGCCAGGGCCTGTGGTCGAGCGCAGACGTGCCGCTCTCGTTTTCGCACCGGCGCCTCGCGATCCAGGGCCTCGGCGAGCAGGGCGCGCAGCCGATGATCCACCCGGCGGGTCACGTGCTCCTCTACAACGGCGAGCTCTTCGGCGCCGCGGAGCTGCGGGCCACGCTGATCAAGCAGGGCGTCGCCTTCCACGGCACGAGCGACACCGAGATCCTCCTCCACGCGCTCGCGCTCTGGGGCATGCAGCGCACCCTCGCCCGCGTCCACGGGCAGTTCGCGTTCGCCTTCTACGACGCGAAGGCGAGGAAGCTCTTCCTCGGGCGCGATCGGGTGGGCATAAGGCCGCTCTACTACGCGACCGAGCGCGGCCGCCTCGCCGCCGGATCCGAGCAGAAGGCGCTGCTCTTGTTGCCGTGGGTCGATCGCCGCCCGCGCCCCGAGGCGCTGCTCCGCTACCTCGCGCTCGGCCGCACCGACGACGTGCCGGGCGAGACCATGCTCGCCGGCGTCCACATGCTGCCGGCCGGCCACTGGGCCGAGTACAGCGGACAAGACCTCACGCTCCACCGCTATTACCGGGCCCGCGTCGATGTCCCCGCGTCCACGATCACCGCGGTCCGGCGCCGCTTGATCCTCGCCGTCGGCGAGCAGCTCGTCGGCGACGTGCCGCTCGGCGCCACGGTCTCCGGCGGGCTCGACTCGTCCTCGGTCGCGCTGCTCGCCGATCGGGCCCGCCTCGCCGCGGGCGCCTCCACCAAGCTCCACCTCTTCGCCTACCACGACGCGCTCGCCGAGCAGGACGAGCGCCAATACCAGCACGCCGTGCTCTCGGCGATGCAGAGCCCGCACGAGGTGCACTGGGTGTCGAGCTCGCCCGACGAGCTCGCCCAGGGCTTCGAGCGCTACATCCACCACCAGGAAGAGCCCTACGCCGACATCTCGAGCTACGCCGAGCATGCCATCGCGCGCGAGGCGGCGAAGGTCGGCGTCAAGGTGCTGCTGAGCGGCCTCGGCGGCGACGAAGTCTTCCTCGGCTACCCGACCTTCATCGGCCCGCTGGTGCTCGATCTGCTGGCCCGGGGGAGCCTCCACCCGGTGATCGATCTGCTCCGCGTCACGCCCCAGCTCGGGGTGAAGGGTCGGCTCGACCCCCTCTTCGGCGCGGCCTACCACGCGCTCCCGGCGCGCCTCCGCAACGCGCTCGCCGCCGCGCGCGCGGCCGGCACGCAGGCGCACCTGCCGCGGCCTCTGCGGGCCCAGGCCGCGCGCGACGCCTTCGAGCGCTGGCACGTCCACGATGGCAAGGGCGCGGCCAACGCGGCGCTGCGCGGCGCGCTCGAGTCGTGGTGCATCCCGCGCTACCTCGCCCACTCCGATCGGATGGGCCTCGCCGCCGGGGTCGAGGGGCGCGTGCCGCTCCTCGACGAGGGCGTGATCCAGGCCGCGTGGGGCGTGCCGCTCGCCGAGCGCGTCGGCCCGAGCGGGCTCAAGGCCACGCTGCGCGCCGCCGCCTCCTCCGTGCTGCCACCCGAGGTCCGCGATCGCGCCTGGAAGCTCGGCTTCCACGCGCCGCTCGGCGCCTACGTGGCGCGCCTCGACGAGCCCCTCCGCGAAGGTCACCGCGTCGCCGGAGAGACGCTCGGCGCCTCCCCCTCGTGGGACGATCTCGCGCCCGCGGCCCGCTGGCAGTGGGGCAACCTCGGCGCCTACCTCGCGTGGGTCCGCGCCCGCCCCGCGCTGCTCGCCCTCGATCCGGCCGAGGCCAGCCTCAACGTCGCCTCCGCGGGGCTCGCGTGAGGATCCTCGTCCTCACCACGTCGCGGAGGGACACCGCCGAGGTCTCGATCGCCAGCGCGCTCTCGACCGCACACGAGGTCGAGACCTTCGATTACGAAAAAGGCCGGCGGATCACCGCGCGCCCCGCCCTGCGCCCGCTCAACTCGCTCTACCAGCAGGCGCTCAAGGCCTTCCACAAACCGATCACCTACCTGCCGAACCGCGCCTTGCTCCGGTGGATCGAGGGCAAGCGCTTCGACCTCGTGGTGATCGTGCCCATCACCCTCGTCCCGGCCGACGTGATCGAGGCCCTGCGCAGGAGGACGGGCGCCTTCGTGCTCGGCTGGTTCACCGATCACATCGTCAACCTCGACGGCGCGGACTTCGTGAACGCGCCGTACGACCGGATCTTCTTCAAAGACAAGATCGTGGTCGACCGCTTCCGACAGGGCACCGCGAGCGATCGCTACGACTTCCTCCCGCAGGCCTTCGATCCGCTGCTCCACCGCCCGGTGCCCGCGCGCCTCGCCCCGAGGGACGCCGAGGTCGACGTGGCCACCTTCGGCAACAGCTACCCGTTCCGCGCGATGCTGATGGCGCCGCTCATCGCCGACCGGAGCGTGAGGACGACGATCTACGGCGCGCCCTCCTGGAACATCGACCCGGCCCTGCGCGCGATCTACCGGCCGGAGGTCTTCAGCCTGGAGAAGAGCGCGGCGATGCGGGCCGCGAAAATTGCTTTGAACACCAACCAGTTTGCCGAGCTCGGCGGGGTGAACAAGCGATCGTTCGAGCTCGGCGCGATGGGCGCCTTCCACCTCACGGACGGGCCGCGCATCGAGGACTACTACGTCCCCGGCGAGGAGTGCGCGACCTTCCACGGGCCGGACGAGCTCCTGGAGAAGGTGCGCTACTACCTGCCTCGGGCCGAGGAGCGCGCCGCGATCGCCCGGCGAGGGCTCGCCCGCGCGTGGCGCGACCACACCTACCACACGCGGCTCAACGAGTGCTTCGAGCGCATCCCGGCCTTCAGGAGCGCTGCGAAGCTGCCCGTGCCGAAAGGGCCTCCGGAGCCGGAGGACAGGCTCTCGGCTGCGTGAGGGGCGCTCGATGATGGGATCGGTTGTTTATTTAACGCAAAGGCGCAAAGGCGCAAAGGCGCAAAAAAACAGGGACAAGCCTCTCTTCAATTCTTCTTGCGTCTTTGCGCCTTGGCGACTTTGCGTTGAAATTCCGGATCTTTAGAGTGGCCTCAGTGCTCATGGAGTGACCCATTCACGTCGCGATCATCACCTACGGTTATCCTCCGCTGCGCCACGTGAGCGGTACGCGGCCGAGCCACCTCGCCAAGGAGCTCATCGCGCTCGGGCACCGGGTGACGGTGGTGACGGTGGACTGGTCGAGCCCCGACAACCCGCGGGTCGACGCGGGGGAAGCGCATGTGCTCGCCGTCGATCCGCGCGGATGGTTCCCGGGCTTCGACGCCGATCGCGCGCCGCTCAAGAGCGAGGCCGAGCCGACCGGGCCGGCCCTGCTCCGCAAGGTGCGCACGCTCCGGCGCACGCTGCGCTGGGGGCCGTACGAGCGCTGGGCCCGCGCGGCGCTCGCGGCGCTCGAAGCGCTGCACGAACGAGACCCGCTCGACGTGCTCTGGGCCATCCACGGCGACGACTCGGCGCACGAGATCGCCTATCGGTTTTCACGCGCGCACAAGGTGCCCTGGGTGGCCGATTTCAAGGACCCGTGGGATCTCTTCCACCATCAGGCGCCCGCCGTGCGCTGGCTCCAGGAGCAGGTGACGCGGCGGCGGCTCGGCACGGCGAAGGCGCTCACCGAGACGTGCAAGGCGCAGGCGGACGCCGACGGCGCGCGCTTCGGCCTCCCCGCGCATGTGCTCTACACCGGCTACGACGCCGACGTGATGGAGCGCGCCGTGCCGGAGCGGGCCCGCGCGGGGGACAAGAGCGAGGGCGAGCCGAGGCCACGATCGGTGTTCGTGCTCGGCTACATCGGCAACCTCAGCCACCAGCACGACATCGACGCGATCGCCCGGCTGCTCCAGGGCTATGCGCAGCGAAAGGACGCGCCGCTCGCGCTGGAGCTCCACAGCTACTGCAACGACGTGCGCGCGCTCTCGGGGATGCTCGACAAGCGCGGCGTGCTCGGGATGCTCCACGTGCACGCGCTCGTGCCGCGCGAGCGCGCCTACGGGCTGATGAAGGGCGCCGACGCGCTGCTGCTCTTGCCGGCGACGCACTTCGCGCCCTCGGGTGGATCGATCGGCGTGAAGGAGCTCGAGTACCTGGCCTCGGGGGCGCCGGTGCTCTCCATCGGCAAGCTCTTGCCCGAGCTCGGCGAGGTGGCGCGCGGCTGCCCGCAGCTCATCGAGGCGGCCGATGATCGCGCCGCGCTCGACTGGCTGTGGGAGGAGGCAAAAACGCTCGCGACCGGGGCGCCCTCGCCCACCCGCGCCGAGGTCAACCGCCCCGCCGTGCGCCGCCACGCGTGGCCGGAGAAGGGGCGCGATCTCGGCCGGATCCTGGAGACCGCGCGGCGCCGCTGACCCTTGGCTCAGCCGGGCCGCTTCTTCGCCTCGCGGGACGAGATCCCGTACTGCTTGAGCTTCAGCACGAAGGTGCGAATGGGCATGCTGATGAGCTCCGCCGCGCGGGTCTGCACGCCGCCCGTGGCGTCGAGCGCCTCGATCATCCGCGCGCGCTCCAGGTCGCGGAGCTCTTCGCCGATCGGGCGGAAGGCGCGCGGTGCGCCGCCGGGCGCCTCGCTCACCTCGGGAGGGACAGGCTTCGGCGTCACCGGGGGCGCGTCGACCGGCGCCTCGTCCCCGGTCCGCGCGAGGATCCGCGGCGGCAGGTTGCGCGGCTCGACCACCTCGCTCTCCGCCGTCGCCGCCGCGTATTCCATCGCGTTCTTCAGCTCGCGGACGTTGCCCGGGAAGGGGTAGGCGCAGAGGCGCGCCATCGCCGCGTCGGAGAGCACCCGCGGCGGAGCGCCCTCGGGCCTCCGCGCCGACGCGAGGAATCGGCGGGCGAGGAGCGGGATCTCGCGCGGCCGATCGCGCAGCGGCGGGAGGTGGACGACGGCAGCGCTCAGGCGGAAGAGCAGGTCTTCCCGGAAGCGGCCGGCCTTCTGCTCGGCCTCCAGATCGCGGTTGGTCGCGGCCACCACGCGGAAGTCGACCTCCCGCTCCCGCACGTCGCCGAGCCTCGTGATCCGCTTCATCTCCAGCGCCCGGAGGAGCTTGGCCTGGGTGCCGAGCGACAGCTCGCCCACCTCGTCGAGGAAGACCGTGCCGCCGTCGGCCCGCTCGAGCAGCCCCGGCTTCGCGGCCTTCGCCTCGGAGAAGGCGCCGCGCTCGTAGCCGAAGAGCTCGCTCTCGACAAGGTTCTCCGGCAGCGCAGCGCAGTTGAGCGTGACGAGCGATTTCCCCGCGCGCGGCGACCACGCGTGCACGGCCGCGGCCGCGTTCTCCTTGCCGGCGCCCGTCTCTCCTAGCACGAGCACGGGCAGGTCGCTGTGGGCGAGGCGGCGGATCAGGTCGTAGAGGCGCAGCATCGCCGGGTCGGCGAGGAGCACCGCCCGGTCGCCGAGGGCGTGCTCCACCGCGGTCTCGGCCGCCAGGCATACACCGCCCGGCGGCGCGATCTCCGCCGCCGCCCGGGCCGCCGAGAGCAGCGTCTCGCCGTCGCCCCCGTCGGCCGGGTACGCCGCGACGCCTCCCCGCGCCGAGGGCGCCCTCGCCGCGATCGCGGAGAGCAGATCGGCTCCCATCGCGCGGGCCGCCGCCGCGCCGAGCTCGGGGAGGATGGTCACGAGGAGCGAATTCGTTTCAGCTCCAACGATATCGACGCCCCGCATCGCCCGCCGCGCCGCATCGACGACCTCTCCTGCGCGGGCTCCGCCGAGCGCAACCGCGAGGACCGCGAGGGGCCGGCCGCCGTCCAGGGCCCGCTCGATCTCCTCGGCGAGGCGCTGCCGGATCTGCGCCGGATCGAGGAGCGGGCGGCGCACGGTCACGCGCTCGCGGCGGAGAATGAAGGCCGTCTCGCCCACCGTCACCACGTCCCCCGAGGCGAGCGGGGCGGTGCCCTCGACGCGCTCGCCGTTGACCCGCGTGCCGTTGTGGCTGCCGAGATCGGCGACGCTCACCTCGCCGGCCGCGACGATGAGCCTCGCGTGGCGGCGGGAGACGGCGGTGGAGTCGACGCGCAGATCGACCTCCGGCGCGCGGCCGATGACGAGGACCCCGTCGCGCGGGAGCAGGACGCGCGACGACGAGCCACCATCGACGACGAGGAGGCTCGCCTGCCCGGCCTGTCGCGGCGTCTCGCTCGGCTCGGCCGTCTGGGTCTCGAGGCTCGGATCGGCGGGCGACGACATCGCGGCGATCCTTGCGCCGAACCGCGGAGGGTTCAACCACGGGGTTCGCCCGCGCCCTCCGATCGATGTCGCCGCGAGGTTGAGGCGCCCTGCGTTCGGAGCGATGCTCTCCCGCCTGCGATGGGCCTCGACGGCGAAGACTCCCTGCTGCCCGAAGAATTCGAGGAGTACCGCCTCGTTCGCCTCCTCGGGGCCGGGGCGATGGGGCGCGTCTACCTCGCCGAGGATCGGCTCCTCGAGCGCCCGGTGGCGATCAAGCTCATCGGCGCGCGGTCGCCCACCGAGGCGGCGCGCGAGCGCTTCTACAACGAGGCGCGCGCCGTCGCCCGCCTCACCCACCCCAACGTCGTCACGATCCACCGGGTGGGCGAGGCGCGCGGCCGTCCCTTCCTCGTCTCCGAGCTCGTCCGCGGCGAGAGCCTCGACAAGCTCGCGCTGCCGCTCCCCGCGACCAGGCTCCGATCGATCGCCCTCGGCCTCGCGCGCGGGCTCGCGGCGGCGCACCGGCGGGGCGTGCTCCACCGCGACCTCAAGCCGGCCAACGCCATGCTCTCCAGCGACGGTGAGGTGAAGCTCCTCGACTTCGGTCTGGCGCAGATGATGACCGACGCGGCGATCCCCCTCTCGACGCGGGGCGACGCGGGTGACGGCGCGCGCCCGAGCGCGACAGCCCGGAGCGCGGACCCCGACGCCACCGCCTCCCTCGACGAGCCGGCCGCGCACGGGAGCGATCCCGACACCGACACCGTGCGCGTCGACACCTTGCCCGGGTCCGGCCCGGCGGAGCCGCGGCGAGGGATCGTGGGCACGCCGCGCTACCTCGCGCCGGAGATCTGGCTCGGCGAGCCGCACTCGACCCGCTCCGATGTCTACTCGCTCGGCGCGCTGCTCTACAAGCTCTACACCGGGCGCGCGCCGCACCACGGCGCCTCGCTCTACGAGCTCGCCCGCGTGGCCACCGAGGTCGATGTCGCCCCTGCGGTCGCGCTCGGCGAGGAGGACGCGCGCCTCGCGCGGGTGATCGATCGCTGCCTCGCCCGCGATCCGGACGCGCGCCTCGGCTCCGGGGAGGCCGTGCGCGAGGCGCTCGAACGGCTCGACGATCCGGCGCCCGTCGCGGGCAGCGCGCCGCCGGGCAACCCGTACCGCGGGCTGCTCCCCTTCGAGGCCGAGCACCGCGGCCTCTTCTTCGGGCGAAGCGCCGAGGTGCGGGCCCTGCTCGATCGCCTGCGCGCCGAGCCCATGGTGGTGGTGGCGGCCGAGTCGGGCGCAGGAAAGTCCTCGATCTGCCGCGCCGGCGTGCTCGGCGCCGTCGCCGAGGGAGCGCTCGGCGAGGCGTGGACGGCGGTCACCGTGAGCCCTGGATCGCGCCCCCTGCGCGCGCTCGCCGAGGCGCTCTCTCCCCTCGTCGAAGGCCGGGCGCCCGATGTCGAGGACCGCCTGCGCGACGAGCCGGGCGCGATCGGACGCGAGCTCCGGCGGCGCTGCGCAGGGAAGGTGCT
Source organism: Byssovorax sp. (assembly GCA_046351295.1). Lineage (GTDB taxonomy): Bacteria > Myxococcota_A > Polyangia > Polyangiales > Polyangiaceae > JAXLYT01. The sequence goes on along the minus strand of JAXLYT010000002.1, from coordinate 227,498 downwards.
CGTGGTGATCGATCCGCTCGAAGCGCTGGTGACGCAGGCGAGCGAGGACGAGGCGCGGGCCGCGGCCGAGGCCCTGGGCGCGCTCGCCGAGCACGGGGGCGCGCGCGTGCTCGCGGCGGCGCGCAGCGATTTCCTGGCGCGCCTCGCCACCTTGCCGATGCTCGGCGAGGCCCTGCCGCGATCGCTCTTCCTGCTCCGGCCGATCGCCTCCGAGCTGCTCCGGGAGGTGGTGGTCGGGCCGGCGCGCGCGGCTGGGTTTTCCTTTGAATCGGACGCGCTCGTGGACGCGCTCATCGAGGGTGCCGCGGGCGCAGGCGGCGGGCTCCCGCTGCTCGGCTTCACCCTCGCCGCGCTCTGGGACGCGCGCGACGCCGAGCGGCGAAGATCCCCGCGGCCGCGCTCGACGCGCTCGGCGGGGTGAGCGGCGCGCTCGCGCGGCATGCCGATGGTGTCATTGCATCTCTCCGGCCACCGGATCGCGCCGCGGCTCGATCGATCCTGCTCTCGCTCGTCACCGCCGAGGGCATGCGCGCGCGGCGCACCGAGGCCGAGCTGCTCGGGAGGGTCCCGGCGGGGCGCGCGGCGCTCGAGGCCCTGGTGCGAGGCCGCCTGCTCGTGATGGAGGAGAGCGAGCACGGCGACGGCGGCACCTGCGAGCTCGCCCACGAGGCGCTGATCGGCGGCTGGGACACGCTGCGCGGCTGGCTCGGGGACGACGCCGGCAAGCGCGCCGTACGGCAGCGGCTGGAGCGGGCCGCGAGCGAGTGGGAGCGGCTCGGGCGCGCCGGCGACGCGCTGCTCGGCGAGCGGATGCTGGACGAGGTCTCCGCGATCGATCTCGACGCGCTCGGCGATCGCGAAGCGCGCTTTCTCTCGGCCTCTCGGCGCGCCGCGCGGCGCAGGAGGGCCGCGCGCTGGGCGGGCTTCATCGGCGGGCCGCTCGCGATCCTGCTCACCGCCGCCTCCGTGTGGGGCATGGTGGCGGCGAAGGCCGCGCGCGCCCGGCAAGCCGAGGTGGAGGCGCACCTCGCCGAAGGCGAGCGCGCGCTGCGCGAGGCCGCGGGCAAGCAGGCCGAGGCCGGCGCGCTCCGGCAGGAGGCCTTCACCCGCTTCGACGCCGGCGATGCCTCCGCGGACCACACCTGGACGAGCGCCCTCGACGCCGCCCGGCAGGCCGACGCGCTCTTCTCGACCGCGAGCCAGGCCTTCGATCTGGCGCTCAAGCTCGACGGCCGATCACAGCGCGCCCGCGACGCGCTCGCCGCCGCGCTGGTGGCTCGCGCCGACCTGGCCGGCGCCGATCACCAGGCCGCCCTGCGCGACGAGCTCCTCGCCCGCGTCTCCTCGATCGACGGCGGCGCCCACGCCCGGACGCTCGCCGCGCCCGCGCGCCTGACGATCGAGACCTCGCCGCCCGGCGCCGAGATCCACGCCGATCGCTACCTGCGCGAGGACGGTCACCGGAAGGCCGTGCCCCTTTCCCTCCGCGATCCGCTCGCCTCCGGTGCCTCGATCGCCCCGGGATCGATCCTCCTCCACATCACCGCCCCGGGCCGCGCGCCGGTGCGCCTCCCGCTCCTGCTCGCGCCCGGCGAGGAGCGGCGCATCAGGCTCGATCTCCCGCTCGCCTCCGATGTCCCGCCGGGCTTCGTGTACCTGCCACCCGGGCGTTTCCTCTACGGCAACACCGGCGGGGAGATCGCGCGGCAGCTCTTCACCGGACCGCCCGAGCACCCCGTCGAGGCAGGCGCGCTCCTCGTGGCCGATCACGAGACGACCTACGCCGAGTGGATCGCCTTCCTGCGCGCGCTCCCCGCCGAAGAGCGCGCGCGGCGCATGCCCTCGGCCCGCGGCCAGTCGTTCGTGCTCGATCTCACGGCGCTCCCCGACGGCGATTTCCAGCTCACCTTCGGGCCCGAAAAGAGCCCGCAAAGAGCGCGGACGAACGAGCCCCTCCCCTACCCCGGGCGCACCCGGCGCGCCGCACAGCGGTGGCTGAATTGCCCGGTGAGCGGTGTCTCCTTCGAGGACGCGCTCGCGTATCTCGCGTGGCTCGATCACAACGGCCAGGTGCCCGGAGCGCGCCTCTGCGACGAGCGCGAGTGGGAGCGCGCCGCGCGCGGCGCCGATGATCGACCCTTCCCCGGCGGCGATCGGCTCGACCCCGACGACGCGAACCACGACCAGACCTACGGCGGCGATCCCGCGGCCTTCGGCCCCGACGAGGTCGGCTCCCACCCGACCTCGGACAGCCCCTTCGGGATCCACGACATGGCCGGCAACGTGTGGGAGTGGACGACCGCCGTGGGCCGCCCCGGTGCGGCGATCGTGCGCGGGGGGAGCTTCTATCAACTGTACATCGACAGCACGAGCTATAACCGCGAGCCGGTGTTCGTGCTGTCGCACCGGAGCGTGTTGATCGGCGTGCGCGCCTGCGCGACGCCGAGGCCCCGGTGAGAGAGGAGAGCCTGTCATGCGCCCCTTGAACCGCTCCATCACCCCGCTCCTTCGCGCGGCATGCTCCGGCGCGCCGGCAGCCTTGCTCTTCGCGCTCGCCACGCTCGCGCCCGGCTGCGGCGAAGCGACGCCGGCGCCGGCCTCGTCCGCAGACGGAGCGAGCTCGACCGAGCAGGCCGCGTGGGACGCCTGCCTCGGTCCGCCGCCGCGAGGATCGCGGATCTGGCACGAGAACGGCCCCGACATCGTGGGCACCCACGTGACGGGGAGCGCCGATCGCTGGGCCGTGGTGCGCACCTTCCTGCTCGACGGGATGGTGAGCGCCGACGGGACCTCCATCCACCACGTGCGGATCGAGAAGGGCGCGCTGATCGGCGCGCTCGGCGAATCGACGGAGGCCACCGAGGTGCGCGGCGAGAAGTGGGACAAGGCCAAGCTCAAGGCCGTGCTCACCTGCGCCGATGGCAGCACGCGCCAGCTCGACGCCCAGATCGACAAAGCGTACCGCGATCCGCAGAAGCCGGCCGAGGAGGCCTGGCTCTACAAGCTGAGCTTCCTGCATGCGCCCGTCGCCGCAGCGCCCGCGTGCGAGCCCGATGGGCCGAACGGAGAGGCGGGGGCCATGGCCTTCACCGGGGTGTACAACGCGCGCGGGGAGCAGGAGCAGAAGCCCGGCGCCTTCAGCTTCTCGTGCGCCGAGGCCGCCGTCGCCAAGTGCGCGCGGCTCGGCTACGCGCCCTGGGCCACACCGGACGCAGGCAAGCCCGATCTCGGGCGCGATCTGCACGCGGCATGCACGCGATTGGTGCGCGCGGACTACTGCGGGAACGGCGACGCGGCGACCGAGAAGGGGACGCCGGTGAACCTGTGGGACGGCGCCAAGGTGCTGCCGCGCGGGCCTTCGAAGGCCGACGCGCCGTTCGAGGCCGCGTGGTCGTCGGGTGGTGCGGTGTGCATGCATCACCCGCGATGGAAGAAGCGGGCCCACGAGTGCTCAGGGCGCGCGGCGCCGGCCGGGGGAGCGAAGCTGAACGAATTCAACCTGCCCATTTGCAAGACGGAGGCGGAAGCGGAAGCGATCGCCGGGCCGGGGAAGGCGCTGCTCTTCAACGAGTCGAGCCCGCACGAATAGATCGCTCGAAACACGAGCGCGGTCTCCCCAGGCTACCGCTTCACGACGTCGCGCGCCCGGCACGGGCTCGACCTTTCGTCGCGCGACGGAGCAGCGCGATCCCGAGGCCGCTCCAGATCCACAGAGCTCCTGTTCCACCTCCCACCGCGCGCGCCTCCGCGCAGGCGCACCCCGGTGGCCCGTGCACCTCCGTCGGGCGCGCGGCGCGCCTCGACGGCATCGCGTCGCCGCGACCGGACACGATGAAAGAAGCCCACAGGTGCGGGTGCGCCGTCGCCGCTTGCCCCAGCATCGCGAGCTGCGCGCCGCGCATCGCCTCGCTCCTCCCCTCGCCCCGCGCGAGCCGCTGGTAGTAGCCGACCATCACGGCCAGGGTCACCTGATCGTCGGCGCGCCACAGGCTCATCACCACCGTCTCCGCGCCGGCCATCGAGAGCGCGCGGCGCAGGCCGTACACGCCCTCGCCGGTGCTGGCCGAGCCGAGGCCCGTCTCACATGCCGAGAGCACCACGAGCGAGGTCCCGTGCAGATCGAGCGCGTTGGCCTCCAGCGCGGTCAGCACCCCGTCGTCCTCGCCGCTCTTCAGGTGGTTGGCCCCGGCGAACAGGAGCCCTGCCCGCAGGAGCGCGTTCTCGGCCGAGCGCGCGTCGGCCCGCTCGTCCTCGAAGAAGAAGCCGTGGGTGGCGAGGTGCAGCACGCTCGGCCCGCGCACCGCCTTGATCGCGGCCTCCGTGGCATCGGCGCCCGTGAGGACGCGCGCGCCGGGCAGGAGCGCGGCGGCGGCGAGCGCCTCGGGCAGCGTCGCGGGCAACGGCGGGACGGGCAGGTGCTCGCCGAGGCTCCGCGAGCGCCGGCCTCGCGTGTCGCCGTCGCGGGCGGCTTGCGTCGAGATCGCCCAATCGGCGCCGATCGCGTCGTACGCCGGCGCGCCGACCACGAGCGGCGCCTCGCGCGGCTCGACATGCTCGGTGCTCCGCACCAGGTCTCGCCCGCTCGTGAGGTACGTGAACGTGTAGCGCTCGAGGAGGAGCCGGTCGGTCTCGGGGTCGATGAGGGCGGCGAAGGGCAGGAGGTTCAGCTCGCCGTCGGGGCTCACCCACAGCGTATGCGCGCCGCCGAGCTGGGGCACGATCGGGGCGAAGATCTGCCGGTACGCGGCGGTGGCGGCGGGCTTCGGATCGTGGGCGAGGCTCGGGTCGTCGAGGGCGCTCCGCAGCCGCTTGACGGCGGTGTCGATCGCCTCGGCGTCGCCCAGCGCGACGAACGCGGGCGCGCCCCGCGGGCGCAGCACGTAGGCGCCGTAGCGCGGCGGTCCCCAGCGCTCCGCGGGCACGAAATGCCTTGGATCGTAGGGTTTGTAGCGCACGATCTCGAGGAGCGCGGCGCCCTCGGGGAGATGGGAGGCCACCTCGGTGACGGTCACCGGGCGCCGCGCTTCGCGGAAGGGGGCGCTCCGGGCAGACAGCTCGGCTTCGAGCTTCCGCCGCTCGGCTTCGAGCTTCGCTGCGCCGGGCACCGGGCCTCCCGCGGGGGACACCGACGCGAGCTGCGATTCGAGCGCCGACAGACGATCGAAGATCGTCTGCTCCGCCGGGCCGAGCCGGCGGCGCAGCGTGGCGCGAATGTCGGCCATGGCCTCGAGCACGAGCCCCTTGCGGCGGAGGACGGTCCCGAGCGCCATGCGCACGATCGCCGGATCGTCCGGGTGATCGGCCGAGAGCCCGACCACCAGATCGGTCTCCCGGATCAGCGTCGTCATGTACGCGCGCTTCTGGCTCTCCGAGCCGATGGTCAGGACCTCGGGCGCGATGCGATCGCGGATCGCGCCCGCGCGCTCGGCCGCCCAGCGCGCCTCCGCCGGGCGGCCCGTGGCGGCAGCGAGGCGCGCGAGGCGCGCGTACGAGTCGGCCACGGTCGGGTGCTCGGGGCCGAGCTTCCCGGCGCGCAGCGCGAGCGCTTGCTCGAAGAGGACCTTCGCGCGCCCGGGATCGCCCGCGCTCTCCGCGACCTCGCCGAGGTGGTGGATCATGCCGGGGGGGGGGGGGGGGGGGGGGGGGGGGGGGGGGGGGGGGGGGGGCGGCGGCGGTGTGTGCGTGCGTGGTGCGTGCGCGGGGGGGCTCGCCGAGGTGGTGGATCATGCCAGCGACGGTCGGGTGATCAGGGCCGAACGCGTGGAGCCGGACCGCGCGCGCTCGGAGGAAGAAGGGCTCCGCGCCGCGGAAATCACCGCGGGCGAGGAGGACCTCGCCGAGGCTTCCGAGGGTGTACCCGAGGTCGGGGTGATCAGGGTCGAGGCTCCGATCCTGGATCGCGAGCGCCTCGCGGAGCTGCGCCTCGGCGGCGGCGAGATCTCTCCCTTCGTCGAGGTAGAGCTCCCCGAGGAGCCGGTGCGCCATCGCGGTGGCCGGATGATCCGGGCCGAGCGTGCTCCGCGCCGCCGCGAGGTAGCGCGCCAGGGCTTGCCTCCCGCGCTGGAAATCGCCGAGCTTGCTGAAGATGACGGCCGCGTACCCCGCGAGCGCCGTCGTCATCAGCGCGCCCTGCCCCTCGCGCACCTCGCCGAGCGCCTGCTCGAGGATGCCCGTGGCGCGCTCGAGGTGCTGGAGCGCCTCCACGTCGCGCCCCCGATCGGCGAGGTGGGCGACGAAGCCGACCAGCACGTAGGGCACGAGGAGCCTCGTGATCAGGTCGGAGGGCCCGGCCCTCTGCGCCTGCTCCGCGCCGGCGAGCGCGCGCCGGAAGAGCTGCTCGGCCTCGGCGTAGCCGCCGGCCTTGCTGACGAGCCCCGCCAGATCGGCGGCGGACGCGATCGTGTCTGCGTGCGAGGGGCCGAGCGCGCTCTCCCGGATCCGCAGGGCCTCGCGGTGGAGGTCGACGGCCTCGGCGTAGCGGCCTTGATCGACGCGGAGGCTCCCGAGGTCCCGCAGCGCCTCGGCGACCGCGGGGTGATCGCCGCCGAGCGCGCGCCTGCGGATGTCGAGCGCCTTGCCGAGGTAGCCCTCGGCGGCGGCGAGATCACCCCTCACCTGGGCGAGCTCTCCGAGGCCCCGGAGCGCCGTCGCGGTGTCGGCCGGCCGCGGCGGGATCGCCGCGCTCGCGATGGCCAGGGCGCGCCGGAACACCTGCTCGGCCCGCACCTGCATCGAGGTGTTGAGCGCGCACCACCCGAGCAGATCGAGGTACGCGAGGAGGGCCGGATCGTTGGGCTCGAACGATCGTTCGGCGAGATCGAGCAGCCGCTGGGCCGGCTGCACGCACCCATCGGGGCGGCCGAGCTCGCCTGCCCCGTGCGCCCGGCTTACCTGCTCGAGCAGCCGCGTCATCTCCGCGTCGTCGAGCGCAGGCCTCGGCGCCGGTGGGGCTTGCGCGCGCGACGTGGAGGGGCCGAGCGCGATCGCCCCGAAGAGCGCGATCGCCGACCAACGCCGCCAACGCCTCGTCACCATCGCGCCTCTCCGGTGGGCGCGATCCTACCGCATCAGGCCCGCTTCTCGGCGGTGATCCCCAGCACGGCGATCGAGTGGAAAGGCCGATCGCTCCCGCGCACGAGGCGCTTCAGATCGCTCTTCACGCCGGGCGCGGGCTTGCGCCACGGCAGGCGCCAGGGCGCGTCGTGCAGGAAGCGGTCGGTGGTGAGCAGGTCCTTGCCCCGGTAGAGATCGAGCGGGTACACCATGCCGAAGTATTTCTCGACCTCGGCGAGCACCAGCGCGAGGTCCTCGAGCTTGGTGTCGCAGACGCGATCGAGGCTGAGATCGCAGGTCATCACGAGCCGCCCGCCCGGCTTGAGCACCCGGGCCATCTCCTTGACGATCGACACGCGCCCCTCGCCCACGTGCTCCAGCACGCTGATGCACACGATGGCGTCGAACGAGGCGCTCTCGTAGCCCATGTCGGCGATCGATCGCGCGGTGAAGCCGACCTTGCTCCCGAGCGCGGCGTTGGCCGAGGCGTAGGGCCCGGCGAGCGCCGGGTCGGAGTCGCAGCACGCGACCGAGAAGCCCGCGGCCTCGAGCATGAACGGGAAGAAGGTGATCCCGCTCCCCGCGTCGAGCACCTTGCCCGATCGCACGCCGAGGTTCGCCCACGCGTACGGGTACTCCCACTGCCGGCTGAAGTGGTAGAGCACATCGCCCGTGAAGTGCTCGCTCATCGTCCACACCGTGGGCGTCTTCGCGAGGAACTGGAGCTGGAAGCCCTCCATCGCGCGGCTCGCCTCGACGACCTCGGGATCGTCGAGATCGCGCAGATCGGCGTAGGCGTTCTTTTCGAGCCTCGGGCAGCGCGCGGGCGGCATCTTGGCGGTGGGGCTCACGCGCGCTTCTCCTCGATGGAAGCCGCGCTGCGCGGCGCCTCCGGGGCCCTGGCGGTCGCCACACCCCAGCGGCTCTTCACGTCGCGGAGGCCGAGGCTCTTGAGCAGGTGCGCCACCTCGGGGTGCTTCTGCCGGATCTCGAATTTCGGGCCGTACCAGTCGAAGGTGTCGAGCAAGGTCCAGAGGTACTCTTGCTTGAGGCTCAGGCGCTTGTCGTGGACGACGGCGATCGGCAAGAGGCCCACGAAGCGGCGCGCGAGCGGGATGCGGGCCCAGACAGCGCCCACCGGGAAGAGCGCGGCGGTGAGCGTCTGGGCGAGGCGGAGGTTGGCCGTGACCGGCAGGTCGGGCGTGACGCGGCGGAGCGCGAGGCGGATGAAGCCGAGCTTCACCGACGAGGTGGCCTCGTAGAAATCGTAGCCGAGGAGCCCGCCCGGCTTGAGGAACGCGGGCAGCGTCTCCATCGTCTTCCTCGGATCGGGCGTGTGCTGGATGACGCCGAAGCAGAACACGCCGTCGAAGACGCCGCGCTTGAAGGGCAGGTCGTAGATCGACGCCTGCACGTGGTTCACGCGATCGCCGTGCACCGAGGTCGTCTCGCGGCATGCGTCGATCGCCTGGCTGAGGTCGGCGGAGACGACGCGCGCGCCGTACTTGGCGGCGATGTCGGAGAAGCGGCCCGCGCCGCAGCCGGCGTCGAGGATCAGCTTGCCTTCGAGCCATTTCCGGTCCCACGGCGCGTTGGCGAAGAAGCGCTCCTCGGAGATGTCGTGGTGGCCGAGGCGATCGATCTGGAGGTCCTTCCAGCGCTGCCACTGGTAGCCGAAGTTCCGGCAGTAGTCGTCGTCCTCCTTGACGAAGCGCGCCACGCCCTTGGTGATCGGGAAGCGCGTGTGGCAGCGCGCGCAGGTGAGCTCGCCCTGGATCACGTCGCCGTCTTTTTCCTCCTCGATCGCGAGGGTGAGGGGCGCCTCGTGCTCGGGCGGGCATGCGGGGCAGGCGAGGATCTCGAGCAGGCTCGTTCTCATGAGAGACCTTTCCAGGACGGGGACGCGGGGCCGGTGGATCGATCGGCCGGAGAGGGCTCGGCGGTGGCCGGTTGCTTCGGGGCGCGGCGCAGCGGATCGAGGGAGAAATGGCCCCAGGCGAGGAGGTTCATCACGTCCCACACCTGCTCGATGTCGCGCGCGCGCGTCGCCTCGTCGGCGTGCGCGACGGCGCGGGCGCGGTCGAGATCGATCCGGCCGGCGAGCGGCCCGGCGTCCTCGACGAGGCGCCGGACGAAGCCGGTGAGCGGACCCACGAGCCAGCGCTGCTGGGGCGGGACGAAGCCTTGCTTGGGGCGCCCGACGATCGCGGGCGGGACGAGGCCGTCGATGGCGAGGCGCAGGACGCGCTTGACCTGCCCGTCGCCGACCAGGAGCTCGGCGGGCAGCGAGAAGAGGTGCTCGGCGATCCGGTGATCGCAGAAGGGGAGCCGCACCTCGCGGGAGTGGGCCATGCTCAGCCGATCGCCGAAGCGGAGCAGGCTCTGGAGCATGGTGCGGAAGCTCAGCAAGAACAGGGTGCGGGAGAGGGCGTGGCCCGGCATGTCGGGCGCCTCGGGGAAGGGCAGCACCTCGGGGAGCGCCTCGGCCGAGGCCGGCGAGAGGTAGTCGCGCTGGAAGAGGCCGGGGAGCGTCAGCGTGGAACGGTTGGTGCTCAAACGAAGCAGGGGCCGGAGGCGGGCGAGCGGCGTCTCGGTGAGGAGCAGGCGCGGCCACGAGAAGAAGGTCGGCAGGGCCCTGGCCCACGCGCGGCGCTCGTGGAGGTAGGCCCCGAGGCGGCGCGCGGCGAGGAGATCGCCGAGGAAGGCGCCGATGATCGTGCTCCCGTAGCCGCCGAGCTGCTCGTCCGACCCCTGCCCGTCGAGGAGCACCGTCACGCCGCGCGTCTTCGCGAGGTGGAAGACGCACCACTGGGCGAACTGGCTCATCCCGCCGATGGGGTGCTCGGCATGCCGGTAGACGAGCGCCGCCTCGCGCTCGAAGCGCTCGGGGCTCGGCTCGACCTCGGAGGAGACGGTGCGGCTCGCCTCGACGACCATCGCGGCGTAGCGCCCCTCGTCGAGCGGATCGCCGGGGAAGCGGCCGGTGAAGGTGCGCAGATCCGCGCTCGGTTCGAGCCTGCGGATCAAGGAGACGATGGTGGAGGAGTCGAGCCCACCGGAGAGGCAGGAGCCGACGGGCACGTCGGCGCGCAGGCGCAGGCGCACCGAGTCGGTGAGCAGGTCGAGCAGGCGGCGGGCGGCCTCGCGGGGGCGCTCGTCGCCGTACGGGCGGCGCGCGGCCGGGTCGGCGAGCCAGTAGAAGAACGAGCGCTCGATCGCCGGGCGATCGCCGTCGATCGAGACGAACATCGCCTGGCCGGGGAGGAGCTGGCGGACGCCGCGGAGCAGCGTGCGCTCGTGCGCGTCGAGGAAGGTCATCCCCCGCGTCGCGCCGCGCGCGAGCACGGCGTCGTCGATCGCGAGGTCCACCCCGTCGAGCAGGGCGAGCGCGCCCGCCTCCGAGGCGAAGGCGAAGAAGTCGCTCGTGAGCGCGAACTGGAAGGGCTTCTCGCCGAAGCGATCGCGGGCGCAGAAGAGCACGCGGCGCGCCTCGTCCCAGATCGCGAAGGCGAACATGCCGTTGAGCTCGCGGAGGCACTCGGCGCCCCAGCGCGCGTAGGCGGCGAGCAGCACCTCGGTGTCGGACGTGCCGTGGAAGCGGTGGCCCATGGCCGCGAGGCGCTCGCGCAGCTCGACGTGGTTGTAGATCTCGCCGTTGAAGGTGATGGTGAGGCCGCGCTCGGCATGCACCATCGGCTGCGCACCGCTCTCGGTGAGGTCGACGATCGCGAGCCGCCGGTGGCCGAAGGCGACGCGCCCGTCGGCGGAGAGCCAGGTGCCCTCGCCGTCGGGGCCGCGGTGGCGCTGCGCCTCGTTCATGGCGCGCACCGCCTCGATCCGGGCTGCGCCTCTCGCCTTGCCCGCCAGGATGCCGGCGATCCCGCACATCGCTCAGCTCGCGGCCCGGCCGGCTTCTTCGTGGGACGACGATCCGGAGCCGCCCGCGCCGCCGGTGGAGGACGGGCCGTCCTCCGCGTAGTAGCCGTCCTTCCGGTAGTAGTAGTAGTGCGAGTACTTGTACTCGCTGCGGTCGAGGTTGACGGAGTTGAGCACCGTCCCCGCCGTGTTGGCGCCCACGTCGAGGAGCGAGCGCAGCGCGTGGCGCACCATGTCCTTCGGGGTCTTGAAGGCGCGCACGACGAGCATCGTCCCGTCGACCAGGGTGGAGAGGATCACCGCGTCGGTCACGGCCACGATGGGCGGGCTGTCGAGGATCACCCGGTCGAACTTGCCCTGCACGTTCTCGAGGAAGGCGCGGAAGCGCTCGCTGTGGAAGAGCTCCGCCGGGTTCGGCGGGATCGGCCCGGCGGTGATGATGCTCATGTTGGGCACCTCGGTGGAGCGGATGATGCCGGACAGATCGTCGCCGTCTTCCTTCACGAGCGCGGTGGTCAGGCCCGCGGAGCTGCCCTTGATGCCGAAGACCCGGTGGAGCCGCGGCTTGCGGAGATCGCAGTCGATGAGCAGCACGCGCTGGCCGGCCTGGGCCATGGCGATCGCGATGCAGCAGGCCACCGTCGTCTTGCCCTCGGAGGGGCCCGCGCTCGTGACGAGGAGCGTGCGGAACGGGTGATCCGGCGCCATGAAGAGCAGGTTGGTCCGGATGGTGCGCGACGCCTCGGCGAGGCCGCTCATCGGGTAGTTGTGGACGATCAGCTCCAGGCTGCTCGGCTGCCCGACCGGGGCGCCCTTGCGCCGGTGGCGAGCGTAGCGCGGCGTGTTGAGGTCCTTCTTGATGTTGCCGATCTCGGGGAGCAGCCCGAGGAAGGAGATGCCCATGTCGCGCTCGAGGTCGTCCGGCGTCTTGACGCTGCGGTCGAGCATGGCCCGCGCCATGGCCGCGGCGATGCCGAGCAGCACGCCCACGAAGAGCCCGGTGCCGACGTTGAGCGGCACCTGCGGGCGCACGGGCGCGCCGGGGCGGAGCGGCGGATCGAGGACGCGGACGTTGTTGACGCTGAGCATCCGCGACAGATCGCTCTCTTTCGTACGCTCGAGGACGAGGGCGTAGAGCTTCTCGTTGTTCTCCTTCGAGCGGCGGAGGCGGTTGTAGTCGATCTCCATCCGGTTGACCTCGAAGGCCTTCTTGCGCGCGCCCTCGAAGAGGCCCGAGAGCCCGCTCTCCTGCCGCTTGATCACCGCGAGGTCGCCGTCGAGCGCGCCCTGGATGTTGCGCACCTCGTCGAGCAGCGCCTCGCGCGACGCGTCGAGCTTGCCCTGGGCCGCGAGCACCTCCGGGTGGTTCTTCCCCTTGCCGCTCCGGAGCAGGCCGTCGCGCTCGCGCACCGCCTCCTCGTAGCTGTGGCGCAGCTCCTGGAGCACCGAGCTGTGGAGCAGCTCCGACGCGGGGAGCTTGGAGGGGTTGTCGGCGCGCACCTTGGCGAGCTCGCCCGCGCGCGCCGCGATCTCCTCGCGCTTCGTGCGCACGGCGGTGAGCGACTCGTTGAGCTGCCGCATCTCCTCTCGCAGCATGTTCGACTGATCGTCGAGCGAGAGGGAGAGCATGTTCTTGTCTTCCTTGAAGGCGAAGAGGTCCTTCTCGCTCGTCTCGAGCTCGTTCTTGAGGCTGTCGAGCTGCTTGCGGAGCCAGATGCCGGCGTCGGTCGTCGAGGCGCGCGCGTCCTCGAGGTTCATCGTGATGTACGTGTCGACGAGGGCGGCGAGGATGCGCTGCGCGCGATCGGGGTCGGCGTCCTCGAGCTTCACCACCGCGAGGCGGCTGTCCTTGATCGGCTCGACCTTGAGCCTCCCGCGCAGGGCCTGGGCCGCGCCCTCCTCGGACGTCTCGTTGGGCGGGACGGGCATGCCCGGCGGCGCGTTCTTCAAGAACGACGCGTCGTGGTTCAGGCCGAGCTGGGCGACGACGGCCACGGCGACGCGCGTGGAGGTGATGATCTTGTACTGGGTCTCGTAGTACTCGTGGTTGTCCCAGTAGTTGCCCGAGCCCATGTCCACGATGGTCTCGACCTTCGCGCCGAGGGGCCGGGGCGGGTTCGGATCGAACTGGATCGTCGCCGCCGCCTGGTAGATCTTCGTCTGCCCGAGGGTGTAGAACGTGACGGCCAGGGTGATGGCGATCGCCGTGGCGACCGCGGTCGCCCAGTGCTTGCGCACCGTGTGCCAGATGAGCGTGTTGCCGGCGCCGGCTCCCTCGGGGCGGTCCATCGAGTGGCCGATCGTTCGTGGCGCGGCGGGCTTTTGGTTCTCAGCGGTCACGTGGGCGTCTCGCGAGCTCGGGCTTCAGTCCCCGCTACGTTGCCGGCAAAGGCGAGGACGTTCAGGGGCGCCTCGATCGGCCTCCCAGGGCCGGCCGAGCCGCGACGGGCACCCCGAGCAGGTGTTCAGGGGCCGCGCAGGGTAGCACGCTTTTCCCTTTCATGGCGCCGGATCCGGGTCCGCTACGGCCTGTTTGCCCCCAGCTCGAGCCCCGATCTGCGGGCCGATTCGTGCTCCGGATCGGCGCCTCTGGTTGCGCGCGCTCGCCGGGTTATGCTCGGGGTGCCGATGAACGCCCGCGCTGCTCTCGCCTTCGCGCTCACCCTCGCGCCCCTCCTCGCGGGGTGCCCCCGGCGGGACGAAGCGCCTCCGCCCCCGCCGCCCGGCTATGTCCAGCCTGGCCAGTGGACGCCGCCTCCCCAGCCCACGCCCGCGCAGCCGAGCCCGTGGCAGCCCGCGCCCGGCGCCGGCTTCCCGCTCCCGTTGCCCGGCCTCCCCGGCGGCATCCCCGGCCTCCCCGGCTTCGGCGGGAGCGGCTCGCCCGTGCCCGTCCCCTTCGCCGACCCGGCCCAGCGCTGCGTCGACGTGATCAACCAGTACCGCGCCTCGGCCCAGCTCCCCCCGCTCTCCCGCTGGATCTTCAACGAGTCGTGCGTGAACGCCGAGGCGCGCGACGCGGCCGCCACCGGCCAGCCGCACGGCGCCTTCGGCCGCTGCACCGAGCTCGCACAGAACGTCTGCCCCGCGTGGGCCGGCCCCGCCGATCGCATGATCGCCCCTTGCATCCAAAGCCAGTGGGCCGAGGGCCCGGGCGGCGATTTCGCCGCCCACGGGCACTACCTCAACCTGTCGAGCCCCCGCTACACCAAGGTCGCCTGCGGCTACTTCACCGCGCCGAACGGGCAGGTCTGGGCGGTGCAAGACTTCCAGTAGGCCTCACGCTGGCGCGCTCCGCGAGGCGAGGCGCGCGATCGGCCGTGGATCGCGCCCGAGCGCGCGCGGCCATCACATGTTCTCGACCGACTTGAGCATCTCGGTCACGAAGTGCGTGCGGGGCCGGAGGAGCCGATCACGCGTGCCGCGCGGGCGCACGAGGATGCGCACGTCGTTGGCGATCTTGCTGTCGGCGTTGAGCACGTCGTCGTTGAACTGGTAGCCGTAGCTGTCGTCCTTCTTCGTCGGATCGGCATGCGCGATCGGCAGCGCAGCGCACAAGCTCAAGCCCAGCGACATCCCCATCAGCATCTTCTTGATCATCCTCGCCTCCTTGCCCCAGCTCGGACACGACTCGGCCGACGAGGCTTGGATGGGGCGAGAATTTCTCAGTGCACCTTGACGATCGGCGCCTCGCTCATCGCGCGCGGGTAGATCTCCTTGAACTTCGTCGGCGGGTTGCCCGGCGGGATGAAGAGGCCGAACACGCCCGTGACCGAGCTGAAGTCGTGCGTCTTGCCCTGGTTGGCAGGGTCGAAGGAGAACACGCCGCCGGGCAGCGCGTAGGGGCTCAGGCTCACGATCTCCTCCACCCCGGCGTCGCTGAACATCCCGGTGCTCCAGAGGCCGAAGGTCTCGGCGGGGAGCTGCGGCTTGCCGGAGACGCTGCTCACCGTGACGAGCAGCGGGCCCACCGTGTCCTCGTACGCGCTCACCGTGAGATCGCCGAGCGTGACGGCGACCGGCATCGGCGTGCCACTGCCCACCTTCTTCGCGCAGCCCGGGAGCTGCAGGTTCACCTGGAGCAAGAGCTCGTGCTGCCCGTCGACGTTGTAGCGCCAGGCCCAGCCGAGCAGGTCCACCTTGTCCCCCACGGCGAGCCCGACGAAGTGCGACGCGGTGTTGGCCGAGATGAAGACCTTGAGCGCCTGCTGCGATCCCGCCGCGAGATCGGCGAACTGCTCGCTCTGCTGCACGAAGATCTGGCAGGCCACGCCCGCCTGACAGCCGCTCTTCGCGATGGCCGTGACGAACACGCCGGGCACCCACGCCTGCACCGGCTGGCTCGGATCGTCTTGCCAGATCTGGTGCAGCGTCTTCGCGGGCACGCCCGCGGGCTTCGCGTCGCAGGTGGGCCACCCTGCGCTCCCGCCGGCGCCGCCGGATCCACCGGATCCACCGCCCGCGCCTCCTCCTCCCGCCGCGCTCCCGCCCGTGCCTGATGACGTGGTGGTGGTCGTCGTCCCCTGCCCTCCGGATCCACCCGTGCCCGTCGTCGAGCTCGCGCCGCCCGTTCCGCTCGTCGTGGTGCTCGACGCGGTGGTGCTCGCGGCGCTGGTGGTGGAGGAGACGCCGGACTGCCCGCAGGCCGAGGCGGAGAGCGCGGCGGACGAGGCGAGGAGGAGCGCGCCCCCGAGGGCGCGGCGGCCGGGGAGCAAGGCGCGGAGAGAAGCAAGATCGCGGTCCATCATGAGGCGAGCATAACGCCGCGGCGATCGCGCCCGGTGCGAATCGGTGATCGGAACGGCCCGGGCCGTTCTACCCTCGCCGGCGATGACCCGCAGCGCGCGCCGCGTTCCGTTTCTGCTCTTCGGCTCGGGGCTCTGCGCCCTCGTCTACCAGATCGCCTGGTTCCGCGAGTTTCGCCTCGTCTTCGGGGCCAGCACCGCCTCGGTGGCCGCCGTGCTCGCGGTGTTCGTCGGCGGGCTCGGCGCGGGCGGGCTCACCTTCGGCAAGCGCGCCGATCGCCACCGCCGCCCGCTCGCGCTCTACGCGCAGCTCGAGACCGGCATCGCGCTCGCCGCGGCGATCACCCCGGGCCTGATCCTCCTCGCCCGCGCGCTCTACATCCGCCTCGGCGGCTCGATCGGCCTCGGCGCGACCGCGGGCACCGTGATCCGCCTGCTCCTCGCCGCCCTGGTCCTCCTCGGACCCACCCTGCTCATGGGCGGCACCCTCCCGGCCGCGGCGCGCGCCGTCGAGACCGAGGACGATCAGGGTCGCCGCGGTGTCGCGCTTCTCTACGGCGTCAACACGCTCGGCGCCGTCACCGGCTGCGTGCTCGCGAACTTCTTCTTGCTGGAGATCTTCGGCAACCGGCTGACCTTGTGGCTCGCCGCGCTGCTCAACCTGCTCATCGCCGTCATCGCGCGCGCGCTCTCCCGCGAGATGCCGGACGTCGAGATCGATCGCGAAGAAGCGCCCGAGCCCGAGCCGACGGCGGATGCGCCCGCGACCCCCGACGCGCCCGCGGCGCCGCCCGGCTTCGTGCTCGCCGCGGCCATGATCGTGGGCTTCTCGTTCTTCCTGATGGAGCTCTGCTGGTACCGGATGCTCGGGCCGATCCTCGGCGGCACCATCTTCACCTTCGGCTTGATCCTCGCCGTCGCGCTCGCCGGGATCGGCCTCGGCGGCGCCTTCCACGGGGCCATGCGCGGCGATCGCCCCGCCACCGCCTCGGCCTTCGCGTTCACCTGCGCGCTCGAGGCGCTCGCGTTCGCCGCGGCCTACGCGGCGGGCGATCGCCTGGCCACGCTCGCCATGGCGCTGCGCACCGCGGGCGCCTTCGGCTTCGCCGGCCTCGTCGCCGGCTGGACGGTGATCGCGGGCCTCGTGGTCTTCCCCGGCGCCTTCGTCTCCGGCGTGCAGTTCCCGCTGCTCATCGCGCTGCTCGGCCGCGGCCGGCGCGGCGTGGGCGAGCACACCGCGCGCGCCTACGCGGCCAACACCGTGGGCGCCATCCTCGGCTCGATCGGCGGCGGCTTCGGCTTGCTGCCCGCGCTCACCGCGCCCGGCTGCTGGCGCCTCGTGAGCGCGCTGCTCGCCCTGCTCGGCGTCGCCGCGGTGCTCCTCGATCCGCCGGGCAAGGCGCGCGAAGACGGCCCAAGCCGCATGCGCCGCTTCGCCCCGGTCGGCCTCGCCCTCGCGGCCGGCCTGCTCCTCACCGCCGAGGGGCCGACGGCCGCGTGGAGGCACAGCCCGATCGGCGCCGGCCGCGTCGACAGCGCCGCGCTGAAATCTCCCGCCAACCTCCAGGACTTCCGCAACGAGACCCGCCGCGCGATCCGCTGGCAGGCCGAGGGCCTGGAGAGCAGCGTCGCGCTCGACGCGCGCAACGGCCTCGCCTTCGTGCTCAACGGCAAGGCCGACGGGCATGTGCGCGGCGACGCCGCCACGCAGGTGATGAGCGGCCTGGTCGGCGCCATCCTCCACCCCGCGCCGCGCAAGGCGATGGTGATCGGCCTCGGCACCGGGAGCACCGCCGGGTGGCTCGGCGCGATCCCCTCGATGGAGCGCGTCGACACCTCCGAGCTCGAGCCGGCCATGCTCCACGTCGCGCGCGCGTGCGCGCCGGTGAACCGCGACGTGCTCGACAACCCGAAGGTGAAGGTCTTCCTCGGGGACGCCCGCGAGCAGCTCCTCGTGAGCCGCGAGCGCTACGACCTGATCTTCTCCGAGCCCTCGAACCCCTACCGCGCCGGCATCGCGAGCCTCTTCACCGACGAGTACTACCAGGCCGTGGCCGAGCGGCTGGAGCCGGGCGGCATCTTCCTCCAGTGGGTGCAGGCGTACGAGATCGACGCGCGCACCATCAAGACCATCTACGCCACGGTGGCCAAGACCTTCCCCGTCATCGAGACCTGGGAGCTCAGCATCAACGACATGCTCCTCGTGGCCACGAAGGAACCCATCGTCTACGATGTTCCACGCCTGCGCCTGAAGGTCCGCGAAGAGCCGTACCGCGCCGCGCTCTCCAACGCCTGGGGCGCCTCCGACCTCGAGGGCTTCCTCGCGCACTACGTGGCCCGGCCCTCGTTCGCGCGCCTCGTGGCCGAGCGCGAGGAGGGGCACATCAACACCGACGATCTCACGCCGATCGAGTTCGGCTTCGCGCGCACCGTGGGGGCCGCGACCGGCGTGCACGGCCAGCCGCTCCGCAACCTCGCCCGCGAGCGCCACGAAGAGCGGCCGGAGATCCCGGACGGCCTCGTCGACTGGCAGCGCGTCGACGAGCAGTACCTCGACTTCGTGACCGGCGAGGGCGCGCACCCGGAGGCCTTCCCGGGAGCGCCGCCCGTCATCACCCAGCGCGTCAAGGCGCTCACCCACTGGTACAACCAGGATTTCAAGGCGGTGATCGACGAGTGGCCGGTGCAGAAGAACCCGAGCGCGCCGCTCGAATTGCTCATCCCCGCGGACGCGCTCGCCGAGATGGGCGACGAAGGCGCGCTGCCGTTCCTGGAGCGCCTGCGCAAGAGCCGCCCCTCCGAGGCCGACGCGGTGCTCGCGCGGCTGCGCTTCCGACAGGGGAGGGTCAAGGAGGCGACCGACGCGCTCGTGGCCTCCTTCACGCGCTACCGCACCGACCCCTGGCCCTCGTTCCACGTGATGGGCCGCGCCGTCGACTTCGCGGTGGAGATCGCCAACACCGACCGCGAGGCCGCGTCCCGCCTCTTCGACGCGCTGGGCGAGCCCTTCGCGGCGAGCCTCCTCGACGACCGGCGCAACCAGACCCGCGTGGTGCTCACCCGCCTCTTCGACCTCCGATCGCGGTGCGGCGAGGCCCTCGCGCCGCTGGAGCCGTACGTGCCCTACAACGACGACTTCCTCTTCTGGCGCGCCGTCTGCTACGCCGAGCTGAACGATCCGCGCGCGAAGAGGGCCGAGCAGGATCTGCTCGACCTGCGCGCGCAGAAGCCGCCCGCGTTCCGCGTCGGGCTCGAAGATCCGCGCTGAGCGCGCAGCCGTTTCGAGATACCGTGACGAGGTGGCGCACCCCTCGCCCATGAGCCACCCCGCGGGAGCGTCGATCGGGCACTACCGCCTCGTCCGGTTGCTCGGCAGCGGCGCCATGGGGAAGGTCTACCTCGCGCGCGACGCGCGCCTCGGGCGCCTCGTGGCGCTCAAGCTCATCTCGCACGAGATGCTCGACGCGCGCGAGGTCAGAAAGCAGTTCGACCTCGAGGCGCGCGCCACCGCCCGCCTCTCCCACCCCAACGTCGTCACGCTCTACGACGTGGGCGAGGAGGACGGGCGGCCCTGGGTCGCGCTCGAGTACCTCGAAGGCCGCACGCTCGGCCAGCGCATGCAGCAGGACTGGCCGGGGCCCGCCGAGGCGCTGCGCATCGGCCTCGCCATCGCGCGCGCCATCGAGGCCGCGCATGCCGCGGGCGTGCTGCACCGCGATCTCAAGCCCGGCAACGTCCTGCTCGCGAGCGACGGGCGGCCGCGCGTGCTCGACTTCGGAATCGCGCGCTTCGTGGGCGGATCCGGGGAAGAAGAGCGCCCGACCACCGGATCGCGGCCCTCGTCGAGCCTGCTCGGCGAGGGCACCTTCCAGTTCCTCGGCACGCCGCCGTACATGGCGCCCGAGCAGTGGCGGCGCGAGGACAAACCCGCCACCGACATCTGGGCGCTCGGGCTCATCCTCTACGAGCTGCTCTCGCGGCGTCACCCCTTCAAGGGCCTCGATCCAGGGCAGATCGCGCTCCGCACGAACGCCGAGCAGCCGGTCGAGGCGCCGCCGGAGTTCCAGTCGATCCCGACGGATCTCGCGGCGCTCGTGATGCGCTGCCTGGAGAAGGAGCCCGCGGACAGGCCGAGCGCGGCCGAGCTCCGCGAGGGGCTCGAGGCGATCGAGGCGCGCCAGCATGCGAGCGCGCCCGGGGAGAGCCCGTTCCGCGGCCTGCTCCCCTTCACCGAGCAGCACGCCGATCTCTTCTTCGGGCGCGAGCGCGAGGTGACGGCCTTCGTGGAGCGGATGCGCCGGCAGGCCGTGCTCCTCGTGGTCGGGCCGTCGGGCGCGGGCAAGAGCTCGTTCGTGCGCGCCGGGGTGCTGCCCCGCCTCCAGGAGACGGGCAACTGGCAGGTGATCCTGGTGCGCCCCGAGGCCCGACCGCTCGCCGCGCTCGCCGCGGCGGTGGCGCGCCTCGCCGTCTCGACGGGCACGGGATCGCTCGCCCGCGCCGTGGATCCCGAGGACGCCGTGACGCTGGTCGAGCGCTCGAAGGCAAACGCAGCGAGCCCGGCGCGCGCGCATGCCGACCCGGAAGATGTGGCCCGGCGGCTCCTCGAGTCGCCCGCGCTGCTCGCGGTGGTGCTCGGCGAGGTGGCGGCCAAGACCGCCTCGCGCGTGCTCCTCGTCGTCGATCAGCTCGAGGAGGTCTTCGCGGTCGAGGGCGACGAGGGCGAGCGGCGCGCCTTCGTCGAGGCTGCTTGTCTCGCGGCCGGAGACGAGGACGAGCCCGTGCGCGTGGTGATGACCCTGCGCGACGATTTCCTCGGCCGCATCCCGTGGGGCGCGAGCGCGCCCCTGGCCCTCGGGGGCGCGTTCCTCCTCACCCCGCCCGAGCCGGACGCGCTGCGCGAGATCGTGAGCCGCCCGCTCACCCGCTTCGGCTACCGCCTCGACGATCCCGCGCTGCTCGAGGAGATGATCGCGTCGGTGCGCGGCGAGGTGGCCTGCCTGCCCCTGCTCGAATTTGCGATGAGCCGCCTCTGGAGCCGCCGCGACGAGGGTCGCCGCCTGCTCCTCCGCAGCGACTACGAGGCCATGGGCGCGGTCGGCGGCGCGCTCGCCACCCACGCCGAGGAGGTCCTCGGCGCGCTGTCGCCGCCGCGCGTGGAGCTCGCCCGGCAGCTCCTCCTGCGGCTCGTGACGGGCGAGGGCACGCGCCGCGCCGTGCGCAGATCGGCGCTCCTCGACGGCCTCGTTCCCGACGCCGCGGGCGTGCTCGCGAGCCTCCTCGACGCGCGCCTGCTCGCGCAGCGCCCGGGCGACGACGGCGGCGTGGAGCTCGCGCACGAGTCGCTCACGCGCGTCTGGCGGAGGCTCGCCCGCTGGATCGTCGAGAGCCACGAGGACCTCGCGCTCGCCTCGGATCTCACCGAGGCGGCCGAGCGCTGGGCGAGGCGCGGCCGGCGCGACGACGAGCTGTGGACGGGCGACGCCCTCCGCGACGCGGCGCGCCTCCGCGACCGCGGATCGACCCAGCTCACGCCCGCCGCGATCGAGCTCGTCGACCGATCGCGGGCGCGCGCGCGGCGCCTCCTCCGGGCCAAGCGCGCGCTCTTCGGCGCGCTGATCGCGGCCACGTCCGTCGCCGCGCTCGCCTCGTCGATCGCCGCCTGGGCGTTCAGCGCGCGCCAGCGCGAGGCCGCCGCCGCGCACGCGCGATCCGAGCAGGCGCGCGCCCTGCTCCTCGAGGAGCGGGCGCTCGCGAGCTTCGCCGAGGAGGACTACCGCGCCTCGCGCGCCCAGCTCCGCTCCGCCCTCGAGGCGCGCGACTCCGTCCCGCTGCGCAACCTCGCGCGCCGCCTCGCCGCCGAGCCCTCGCTCTTCTACCTGCCCGAGCTCGACGTCGTCTACGAGGCCCGCCTGCTCGACGATCGCCGCACGATTGCGGCCGCCAACCAGGACGGCACCGTCGAGCTCTACGACATGGAGACGCTCGCGCGCCGCGCGCTCCGGGGCCACGTCGATCAGGTGATCGCGCTCGCTCCGGCGCCTGGAGGCCGCGCCGTCACCGCGAGCTGGAACGGCGACGTGCGCCTCTTCGACCTCGCCCGCGGGGAGAGCAAGCTGCTGCTCGAAGGGCGCGGCGGCATCCGCGCGCTCGCCGCCGACGGCGCGCATGTCGCGGTGAGCCACGGCGCCGAGATCACCTTCCTCGAGATCGACGGCACGGCCCCGCCGCGCACGATCGATCCGGGCCTGCGCCACATCCTCGGCGTCGCCTTCGGTGACGCGGGGCGCACGCTCTTCCTCGGCGGCGCCAGCGGCGCGGTGATCGCGATCGATCGCGACAAGGGCGAGCCGATCCGCGCGAGCGAGGCCGGCGCCGCGATCACCCGTCTCCGCCTCGACCCGAAGGGCCGCTTCCTCGCGAGCGTCCACCGCGACGGGACCCTCGCCCTCTGGGACCCGGCCACGCTCGCGCTTCGCCGGCGGATCCAGGCCCATGTCGGCGACTCGCGCGGCCTCGCGATCGACGAGGGCGGCCTCGTGTGGACGGGCGGCACCGACCGGCGCGTGATCGCGTGGGACCCGGAGAACGGCCGCGCCGTCGCCGAGCACCCGACCCGCCTGAGCGCGGTGGTGAGCCTCACCCTCTCGCCGGACGGCCCGCTCATCGCGTCGGGCACGAGCGGCATCGAGGCCTGGAGCACGCAGATCGCCGCGCCGCCCGCGGCGATCACCTCGCACGACGACGGCGTGCTCAACGTCGCCTTCAGCCCCGACAGCGCCACGCTGGCGAGCATCTCGGCCGCCAGGGTGCTGCTCTGGGACGTGGCCACGGGCCGGCCGATCGCCGACCTCCGGCGTGGCGGTCACGCGGGCCGCGAGATCACCTTCGACGCGACCGGGACGCGCCTCGCGGCGTCGGGCGAGCGAGGCGCGCTGGAGATCTGGGAGATGCCCGCGGGCAAGAGCCTCGGCGAGATCGGCCCGGACCTCGTGGGCCCCAACGGCCTCGCCTACGACGCCCGCCGCGACCTCGCGATCGTCGGCGCCCTCGACGGCGTCCTGCGCGTGATCGAGCCCTCCACGCGCCGCCTCGTGCGCGAGCTGCGCGGGCATCGCGCGGGCGTGCATGCGGTCGTCCTCTCGCCCGACGCGCGCACGGCCTACTCGGCCTCGATCGACGGCAGCGTGCGCGCGTGGGACCTCGCGACGGGCCGGGCGAAGACGCTCCTCGATCACGACGTGAGCTGTCAGGGCCTCGCGCTCTCCCCCGACGGCGGGACGCTCCTCGCCGTCGACGCCAACGGGCAGGCCACGCTGATCGACGTGAAGACCGGCGCGCCGCGCGCGCTCGCCCGCTTCCCGGGCCGCCTCTACAACGCGGCGTTCGACCCCGGCGGCCGCACCGCCGCGATCGCATGCTCCGACGGCAACGCCTACCTCGTGGACATCGCGAGCGGCGATCGCCGCGCCGTGCCGGGGCACCACCGCGAGGTGAACGGCGTGGCGATCAGCCCCGACGGCCGCTGGCTCGCGACCGCGAGCGACGATCACACCGTGCGCCTCTTCGACGCCGCGACCGGCGAGCCCC
Organism: Byssovorax sp.; assembly: GCA_046351295.1. Taxonomy (GTDB): domain Bacteria; phylum Myxococcota_A; class Polyangia; order Polyangiales; family Polyangiaceae; genus JAXLYT01. The sequence continues at coordinate 204,240 of JAXLYT010000002.1, read as the reverse complement.
GCTGGAAGAGCGCGAACAGACCCGCCCCACGCGCTCGCCCCGAGGGCGCCGAGCCGGGCGTCACGGCCCTGCTCCACCTCGGCGAGCGCTCGATCGTGGGCTTCGACAACGGCGCCGTCGAGGTGCGCGCCCCCGGCCGGGGCCCCGTGGCGCTCCGCGAGACGCCCACGGGCGCTGTCGCGGTGCTCGCGCCCGGCCCCTCCGAGACGCTGATCGCCGGCTTCGACGACGGCGTCCTCGGCGTCTGGGACCCGGCGAGCGGCCGCCTGCTCGACCGCGCCCGCCTGCACGGAGGCGTGATCCGCGCGGGCGCCGAGGGCAGCGCGATCAAGGCCGAGAGCGAGCTCGGTGATCGCGCGACGATCGACCTCACCGTCCTCGGACAACCCTACTGCGACGTGCTCCGGCAAGTGTGGCGCGCGATCCCCTTCGAGTGGCGCGACGGCGCCCCGAGGATCGAGCCGCCGCCCGCCCACGCTTGCCGGTAGGCGCGCGGCCCCTCCGGCCGATTGCGCGCGCGCACGATCAGGGCGTGTTGGTGGACTTGTTCGTCCGCGTGTCGAACGACAGGAGCTCTCGCTCCTCGTAGTTGGTGGAGACGGTGCTCCCGAGGCGAGGGTTCATGTCGTGGGCCCAGACCACCTTGGCGGCGACGATCCGATCCTCCGGGTGGCCGGTGCGCTCGTGGTACTTGAGGATCCAGGCCTTGAGCGCGTCGCGGTAGTACGAGTTCTGCGGGAGCTGGATCCGGTTCATGTAGTCCTGCCAGATCTGGCTGTACTGCACCTCGCCGCCCAGATCGTGCAGGGGTTTCTTCCCGCTGAACGGATCGATGACGCGCCCGTCCACCGTCTCGGCGTCGCAGACCACGATCCCGTCGTCCATCACCGGGTTGGGCGAGAACATGAACCAGCCCTGGAGGAAGCGCAGCTTGTGGGAGAGCGAGCGGAACGGCTCGGGCTGCCCGGCGTGGAGCGGGCGGGCCACCCACAGCTCGACGAGCGCCTGGTTGATCGCGGCCGCGAACATGAGGAGCAGGAGCCCCTCGCGCAGGCCGACGCGCACCTTGGCGAGCCGGCGCGCGAGCGGCGACGGCTCGCCCGGCGCGGCGAATCGGGCGCCCCCGCCCGGTTCGAGCCACCTCTCGCCGGCCGGCGTCGCGAGGTAGGCGAGGAGCGCGTCGAAGAGCGAGCGCAGCCCGGGCAGCTTCGGCACGAAGGCCACGAGCGGGCCGAGCGGGAAGGTCGCGAGGATGTCGCCGAGCGCCGCGCCGCCCTCGATCTTCGTCCCGTCCGGCCGCACCACCGCGAAGAGCCCAGGCAGGCCCGCCTCGGCCTTGAAGGTCAGGAGCTCGAAGCGATCGATCCGGGCGAGCACCCGGCCGATCGTCAGCGCCGCGCCGGAGCCCTCGCGGAGCAGCACGGTGCGGGCCCGGTGCGCGCGCCGCATGGCCGAGAAGGAGAGGTCCCAGTCCTCCTTGCCGAACATCAGGGTCGAGAAGATGCAGCAGGCCCAGGCGAAGGGGCCGAGCGTGAAGGTCGTCCCGAAGGCGAGGTGCAGGGTGCACATCATGAACACGACCGTGCGGCGCGCCCACGGCACGGCCAGGGGGCTCAGCAGCACCACCGGCAGGCCGGCCTCGAAGGCCATCGTGGCCTTGGTCATGAAGCGGACGAGCAGCAGCGGGATGTGATCGCGGATCAGCGGGACGAAGGGCGTCGCCATCCGGTCGTTGTAGAGGACGTAGTGCACCGCGGTGCCGTCCTTCCAGGCCGGCCCCGTCTTGTGGATCACGTTGAAGTAGTAGATCGCCGAGAGCTGGAGGAGGATCACCGCGAAGGTGAACGTCACGAACGGCTCGTGCTCCTTCGGCTCGTCCATCGCCGCGCGATCGGCGAGCTCGGCCACCGTGGACTCGCGCCTCCGGCGGAGCGACGCGCGCATCGCGTCGATCGAGAAGCGATCGCCGAGCGGCAAGAAGCATGTCCAGAGCAAGAGCAGGTTCTGGATGACGTAGCCGCCGTTCTCGATCAACAGCACGCGCCCGTTCATGCTGCACACGAAGAGCAGGCTCACGATCTGGGCGATCTTCGTCTTGTAGCCGACGAGGAGCGCCACGTACGTGACGAGGCCGATCGTCCAGAGGACCCAGAGCTCGGGCGCGGTGGAGAAGGCGTGGAAGAGCGTGAAGTTGTCGCTCTGCGGCCGGAACAGGCTCACGTGCGTGGGGAGGATCCCCTCGTTCGAGAACATGTCGAGCCAGCTCGACGTGCGGCGGAAGAGGTCGAGGATCAGGTAGGCGCCGAGCAGGATGCGCGTGAAGCCCAGCGTGCGCCGATCCATCGTCATGTAGGTCGCGCGGAGGAGCTCCTTCCAGCTCACCTCGCGCTCCTCCGGCGCGCTCGTCTCCGCCGCCGCGGTCTCGCCGGGCGCGCCGTCGAGCTCGGCGGCCGCGCGCTCCGCGGCCCCGCTCGTCGCAGTCTCTCCCGCCTCGTCCGGGGTCGCTCCCCCGGACGTCGAAAGATCGGGCGTTGTCTCCATGGGCTCGGGCAGGGGTCTCAGACGGCGTGCGCGGGATGCGCCCGACCGCGGACCACCAGCGCAGGCTTATCATGGATCCGCGCCACCTTCTTCGGCGCCGGCGCCGTGGGCCGCGAGAGAAGCCCCATGGCCGTGCCGACCAGGCCGATCACCATCGCCTCGATCCCGAACACCGCGAAGACCGACGCTCCGTGGACCTGCGTCGCCACGACCTGCACCCCCACGAGCGGGACGATGAAGCCCAGCGCCTGCCGGTAGGGCACCCCGGCGAGCAGCGCGAGGAGGAAGGCCACGCACCCGACGGTCAAGCATCCATCCATCGCGGGGACGAAGTGGAGCGCGGCCGGGTTGGTGAGGGAGGCGAAGGTCACGGCGGCGACGCCGCCGGCGAGGAGCGCGAGGGCCAAGGGAAGATCGGACGGCGAGGGCGTACGGCGAGGAAGAGCCATAGAGACGCCTGAATTGCACCGCACGTGCCAGACGGAATTTGCCGAGAAATCCCGCGCAAACCTCGCTGCTAAAGATGCACCGATTGCGTTGCTTGCGTAAATTATTCGCGAATTGTGCTTTTGCGATCCGTTACGGAACGTGAATTGGGGGCTGTTTTTGCAATTTGCGCTTCGCGAGGAGCGTTTTGCCAATTTGCGAGGTCGGATTTTTAACGCAAAGGCGCAAAGGCGCAAAGGCGCAAGAAAACAAGAGCAGCCACGCGGCCACAGGTGACCACAACGTTACCCACCGTTGCCGTTGCCGTCGCCGTTGCCGTCGCCGATTCCCATCGCTACGGCGCCTTTGTCACGGCCCACTGCTCCAGGATCTGCACCTTGTCCGCGGGCAGCTTCTTGTCGTACGTGAGCGGCGGCATCGTCCCGTCTTTGACGCGCTTGAGCACGGTGTCGAGCGTCTCCACGAAGCTCGCGTAGGTCTCGAAATCGAGCTTCGGTGCGCCCTGCGTCCCGGTCGCGTGGCAGGGGGCGCAGTACTCGTGGACGATCGGGCGCACGTCGGTCTCGAAGCTGAGCGGGGTCCCGAGCGCGATGCGCTTCACGGAGGAACCCTCGCCGAGCCAGACGTCGCCCTGGTCGTCCACGGCCATGCGCCGCGGCAGCGTGGGCTCGCTCAGGGTGGCCACCGTCACGGGCAGGTCGCCCGCGCGCACCCGGAGCAGGGTCGCGCCGGCGATCGCGTAGAGGCGCTGGTGGCCGGCGTCGAGGGCGAAGGTCTCGACGGGCACGGCGGGCTTGCCCTCGGCGGCGAGCGGATAGCGCGTGTAGGCGCCGTCGGCCGAGCGCTCGATGAGGCCGCGATCGGAGGCGAAGTAGAGCAGCGAGCCCTCCGGGCAGCCGAGGCTCGCGCAGGCGATCTCGGTCACGCTCCCGATGTCGAAGACGAGCGGGTAGGCCTTCTTCGTTGCGCGATCGATCTCGTAGACGGCGTGGCCGTAGGCGACGAAGACACGCTCTTGCTGCGCGTAAATCGCGGTCGGCGCGCCGCTCTCTCCCTCGACGGTCCACGCGATGAGCGAGCCCTTCGACAGCTCGTAGGCGCCGCTCTTGCCGAGGAGCGCGAGGTGCGTCTCCGGCATCGCGTCCGTGCCCCCGTCGACGACGCGCGCGCCCATCCAGCGCAGGCCGAGCGGGTGGAGCGTCGCGCTGCCTTGCGAGAGCTGGAGGGCGCCTCCCTCGGTGTAGAAGAGCGCGCTCTCGGCGGCCACGAGCAGGCCTCCCTCGTAGGGCGCCATGGCCTTGATCGCGCCGGTCTCCAGCGGGAGATCGGGCTCGTCGCCGGCGATCGGCAAGGGCGCGGGATCGCCGGGGCTGACCTGCACCACCGAGAGCGTCGTCCCCGCGGCGATCAGCGTCCCTTGCGCGGCGACGGCCGTGGCGTAGCCCTCGATCGAATGCGCCTCGATCATCGGCTCTTTCGCGGGCGCGGCCGGCGCGCCGGGCACCAGCGCGAGCACGGGGGGGCCGTTGCCGCTCCCTCCGCCGCCTGTCGACGAGTCGCCTCCCGTCCCGGTCGATGTCGCGCCGCCGGGGGTCACGAGCGGGCCTGCGCCGCAGCCGAGCGCCCACGCGAACATGCCCGCGATCAGCAGGCCAACCGACATCCCTCGGCGATGATGGATCACGGCCCCGGAGGGTAGCACGATGGGATCGGCGGCGATCGCGCCGCGGCGGTTGACAGCGGCGGTCGAACCCGATGCTCTTGGAGGCGAAGGCCATGAGCTTACCCCGACGCTGGCAACCCCTCTGCATCGCTGCCCTGGCGCTCCTCGCCTCCTCCACCGCCTCGGCCGACGGAGAGCAGTGCTCGCTGCACCGCGATCTGCCGATCGAGCGGCAGCTCCGGAGGCTCTCGATCGATCTCCGCGGCGACGTGCCCGACTTCACCGAGTACGCCGCGGTGGAGGGCAAGACGGAGATCCCCGAGGCGATCATCGACGCCTACCTCGACAGCGACGCGCTGCGCCTGCAGATGCGCCGCTACCACGAGGAGCTGCTCTGGACGAACCCCGCCCCCGCCCTCTCCGACGTCGGCTTCTCCCTCGGATCGCAGACGTTCGCAGGCGGCGGATCGACGGTGTTCTTCGTCACCTCCACCACCAAGAGCAAGCTCTACCGCGGCGGCGACGGGACGCACCGCTGCCAGGACAAGCCCCAGTCCGCGCTCGGCTACGACGCCGCGGGGCTGCCCAACACCGAGCCCGCGGGCGCCGACGCCGTGGGCCCCTTCGTCGCCGAGGGCTGGGTCGACGTGCACCCCTACTGGGAGGCCGATCCGAGCAAGACGATCAAGGTCTGCGCCTTCGACGCGCAGGTGACCGAGAGCTACACGCTCCCGCCGAACGATCCCGACGCGGGGACCTGGCCCTGCGACGATCTGCTCGCCACCGGCAAGGCGAAGACCTGCGGCTGCGGGCCGAACCTCGCGTACTGCATGGTGACGGGCTCGGTGCAGCCGGTCGTGCTCGCCTCGATGCGCGAGCAGCTCCTCCGCCTCGTCGACGACTACACGAGCGGCGCGCGCCCCTACTCGGAGCTGCTCACCACCAAGCGCGCGTGGATCAACGGCCCGCTCGTCCACTACTTCCGCTACCTCGCCCAGCGGCAGACCTACTCGCGCACCCAGAGCTTCCACCAGCCGTCCGACGGCCCGCTGCCCGACCTGCCGTTCACCGCCACCGACACCTGGGTCGAGATCGAGCGCGGCGCGCCGCACGCGGGGATCCTCACCTTGCCGGCGTACCTGCTCCGCTTCCAGACGAACCGCGGCCGCGCCAACCGCTACCGGATCGCCTTCCAGGGGCAGTACTTCCAGCCGCCCAGCACCAAGGACACGGGCTGCGCGAAGGAGGGCGACGACCTCACGCAGCGCTGCGTGTGCCGGCAATGCCACATGGCCCTGGAGCCGATGGCCGCGTACTTCGGCCAGCTCACCGAGGCCGGCTCGACCTCGCTCCACGACTTCGCGTCCGAGTATGCGACGCGCAAGGCATGCAGCAGCGCCTCACCCACGCTGTCGAGCGCCGGGTACTGCGATCGCTTCTACGTGACCGTGCCCGATCTGGTCGACCCCGATCTCCGCCCGTACAAGCTCAAGGCCCTGCGCTACGCGGACGCGGCGCACCCGGAGATACAACCGCACTTCGACGCCGGCCCGGGCGCGCTGGCGCAGGCCGACATCGACAGCAAAAACCACCTGTTTTACGCGGTGGTGACGCGATCGATGTTCCGCTTCCTGATGAAGCGCGATCCGTACCTCGATCAAACATCGCCGGACTACGAGGGCGATCTGATCGATCAGATCGCCGAGGAGATGTCGGCGAAGGACAGCTTGCCCTGGCTGATCAAGCGCCTCGTCACCCTGCCTGCGTACCGGAGGACCCCGTGAGCGCCCGCGTCTTCCTCGTCCCCGCTTCGCTCGCCATGCTCTGCCTGCTCGGCTGCCAGAAGGTGGTCGACGAGCACCCGTCCACGAGCGAGGTGGCCACCACCGCGCCCACCACCACCGCGCCGCCCTGGGAGCACCCCTCGGTGGGCGCGGAAGGCAAGGCCGAGAGCGGCCCAGGAGACCTCGCCGGAGGGCCCTTGCCGCCGCCCGCGCGCGGGGTGCGCCGGATGCGCATCGACACGCTCCAGGCCGCGATGAGCCGGGTGGCCGGCAACGACATCTACGGCAAACCGATCGTCTGGAAGGTGAACGGGCAAAATGGGTTCAGCGACGCGGCCTTCGGCAAGGCGCTCGGCAGGCCCGATTTCCAGACCTCCACGGAGGAGAGCGCCGTCCCCAACGCGCTCTACCTCAAGTTCGTGGGCGACGCCGCGCGCGACATCTGCTCGCAGATGGCCAAGAACGATCAGAAGCGCGCCGACGTGACGACCCGCGCCCTCTTCCCCAAGGCCCCTGTCGACGGGACGGCCACCGACCCGCAGATCGAGGATAACCTCCGCTACCTCGTGCTGCGCTTCCTCGGCCTGCGCGTGACCGGGAGCGATCCGATGATCCCCGCGCTCCGCAAGGTCTACGACGCCGGCGTCGCCAGCGTGCCCGACCCGAACGGCGCCGAGCTCTCCAAGTTCGCCGAGGGCTGGCGAGGCGTGTGCGTGACCCTCTTCGAATCACCCCTGTTCCACAACGATTGAGTGATGGCGTCATGATCGACAAGAAGTCCCTCTCTCGCCGCGCCCTGCTCGGAACCCTGACCGCCGGGGGCGGCGCCCTCGTCCTCGACGGCCTGCTCGGCCTGCGCCACGCCCGGGCCGACGTGGACGATCCCGACAGCGCCCCGCTCCTCGTGATGTGCGAGTTCACGAGCGGCTGGGACACGCTCTACAGCCTCGATCCGCGCAACCACCAGCTCTTCGGCGACCCGGCCGGCGGCATCTACACCGGCTTCGACATGGTGACCGATCCGCAGACCAAATCGGTCATCGACGACGACTCCGGCGGCACGGGCCTCGTCCAGCCGAACGGATCGAACATCATCTTCGGCCCGGCCATCGGCAAGCTCGCGACCGAGCACCACGACGATCTCTGCGTGGTGCGCGGCGTGAACATGGGCACGCTCACCCACGAGGTCGGGCGGCGCTATTTCCTCACCGGCAAGTTCCCCCGGGGATTGGCCGCCTCGGGAAGCTCGCTCGAGACCTGGTGGGCCGCCGCCTCGGGCGCCATCGGCACGAGGCCGATCCCCAACCTCGTGGCCGGCGGGGCCGAGACGTACAACGAGGGTTTGAGCCCGCTCGCGAGCGGCCTCTCGGTGCCGAGCTACGCCGAGATGTTGCAGGTGCTCCGGCCGCTCGACGCCTCCGTCGGGGTCGACGAGAAGGTGACCCAGGCCGCCGCCAAGTTCCATTACGGCGACTACTGCATGCACCGGCAGATGGACGCCGGCGGGCAGATCAAGACCCACCTTTCGGCCTGGAGCTCCGCCCAGTCGCTCACGAGCGGTGGATTCTGGAAGTACTTCGATTTCAAGCCCAACCCGGCCCCCGGGAGCCAGCTCGACAAGCTCTATCAGGCCTTCAACGTGAACCCGCAGAACCCGGGAGCCACGCTGTCCGGCAAGCCTCGCGGGCAGGCCGCGCTGGCAGCGCAGGCGCTGGTGAACAAGGTCTCTCAGGTGGTGTTGATGCGCCTCGTGAACGTGACCGACGCGCACTTCGACGACGACTGGACGGCCAACCACCCTGCCGCCCAGCGCTCGGGCTTCGACGCGGTGAGCGAGCTCATCACCTACCTGAAGAACACCGAGGACAAGCCCGGCAAATCGTTCTGGGACCGGACGACGTTGCTCTGTTACTCGGACTTCGCCCGGGCCCCCGTGATCAACCCGCAAGGCGGCCGCGATCACCACCTGGCCTCGGCATGCCTGTTGGCAGGTCAGGGGATCAAGGGGAACATCGCCGTGGGCGGCAACAAGGACACGAACTACGACTCCCGGCCGATGAATTTCGCGACCGGCGCGCCCGACGACGAGATGGGCGATCTGGTGCGGCCGAGCGACGTGCACGCGACGCTGCTGCAAGCGGCGGGGCTGCCGTACAGCCATATCTCGAACCAGAGCCCGAAATTGATCCAGGCGATCTTGAAGGGGTGAGCGCCCGGCGGTGATCTCCACCGCCGGGGCGCTCCTGCTCGCCGCTACTCCGGCTCACCGCCAGCCTGGTCCCACACGAACCGCAGGGCGGGCACCTGCTTCAGATCCACCGCGTCGGCGAGGCTCGCGCGCAGGAAGGGCGCGGCGCGCTCGAAGGCGCGCTCGAGGCGCGCTCGCTCGTCCCGCGAGGGCGGGGCGGGGCGCCTCACCCAGAAGGACACGCGGGCGTTGCGGTAATCGATCGAGAGCTCGACGCGGGTGATGATCACCCCGTCGAGCCTCGGATCGCCGAGCTCGTCGCGCACGAGCGCGGCGAGCTCTTCCCGGAAGATCTGCGAGAGCCGCCCGTGGCGGTGACCGGCGGCGCTCGTCTCGGCATCATCGAACGAAGGGAGATCGGCGGCGGCCTTCGATCGGCCTCGCCGGGTATTCTGTCTGTTCACGTATCGGCTCCACACACACGGAGAGCGCGCCGGACCACAGGACCGGTGCGCGGACGATCATCGTCCTCCACGCGGCGCTCCGGAGCCGATCCGCCTCAGGCGGAGGGCTCGGAGGAGCACTTGTTCAGCCGCGCGGAGACGCTCGCAAGCCTCTTGTTCACGATCGGGTTCACGGGCTGCCTCCTTCCAACGGGGAGCGCGTAGACGAGCCAAGGGGGCTCGTCCTGACGAAGAGGGCCCGATCGGCCTGCTCGTGCCCGCCTGTGCCTCCATCGTGCCCGCGATCGTGCCCTTGCCGATGCTTCATCCTCGCGGGTCAAACCAGGAGATCGTGGGCAGAGGCCCGCGCTCCGCCCGTGGCATGCGACATGCTCGGGCTCCTCGATCCGGCTTGTTGCGTGCGACGTTCGAGCCCCGAGCGGCGCGCAGTTCCCCGCGGAGACCCCGCGAGAAGAGGTGATTCATGCAACGATCGACGAATACCCCGGGACGCCGTCCTCGCGCCCACTCCATCTCCGCCACGATCTTCCTGGCGCTCGCCGGCCTCCCTCTCGCCTGGGCCGGATGCGGGAGCGACATGAGCACCGGCGCGGGCGGAGGATCGTCGACCACATCGACCACATCGACCACCACGAGCGGCGGCCCGACCTGCGGCCCGGGCACCACGCTCTGCGGCGCCGTCTGCGCCGCCACCCAGAACGACCCCGCGCACTGCGGGAGCTGCGACAAGGCATGCGCCGAGGGCGAGGTCTGCTCCAAGGGCACCTGCGGCCTCGTCTGCCTCGGCGGCGCCACCAAGTGCGGCGACCTCTGCGTCGACACCCAGAACGACCCGAAGAACTGCGGCGGCTGCGACAAACCCTGCGCCGCGGACGAGGTCTGCTCAGCGGGCCTGTGCAGCCTGAGCTGCGCGGGCGGCGCGACCAAGTGCGGCAGCGCATGCGTCGATCTGGAGAGCGATTCGAGCCACTGCGGCGCGTGCGGCAACGACTGCGGCGCGGTCTGCGGCGCCGCGGGCTTCGATCCCTGCGGCGTCTGCTTCCAGGGCGCATGCCTCTGCGACACGGGCGTGGCCGCGTGCGACGGCGCATGCGTGAGCCTGGAGACCGATCCGAAGAACTGCGGGGACTGCGGCTCGACCTGCGGGCCCATGCAGTCGTGCGTCGACTACTCGTGCGTGTGTCCGGCGGGCTCGCTCGATTGCAACGAGGACGGCACCTGCGTCGACACCCAGAGCGACCCCCAGAACTGCGGGGACTGCGGGGTCACGTGCGACAGCGACATGACTTGCGCTGCCGGCTCGTGCGTCCCCATCCCTGCCACGGTGAACCTCGTCGCCTCGCCGGCGAGCGGCGCGCAGGGCGGCTCCGCGCTCACCCTCGACAGCGCCATGGGCTTCGCCGCCGGCAAGGAGATCCTCGTGCACCAGACGCAGGGCGCGGGGGCGGGCGCGTGGGAGATCGCGACCGTGGCGAGCGTGGCGGGCAACGTCCTCACGCTCTCCGCGCCGCTCGCGCACACCTACGTGAGCGCCGCCGCCGGCAACGATCACGCGCAGGCCGTGCTCGTCGAGAAATACGCGACGCTCGACGTGCCCGCCGGGTCGATCCTCGCGGCGCCGGCCTGGAACGGATCGACCGGCGGGATCCTCGCGATCCACGTGACGGGCGCGATGACGGTCGAGGGCAAGGTGACGATGAACGGCCGCGGCTACCGCGGGACGAGCCACCCCTGCACGCAGATGAACAACGTCCGCTACACCTGCCAGGACGGGTTCTCGGGCGAGTCACCGCTCGGGCCGGGCTCGCAGAGCTTGCTCAACAACGGGCCGGGCGGCGGCGGCGGATCGCGCGGCCAGGACTGCGGCATGGGCGCGGCGGGCTCGTACGGGACCGCGGGCGAGGACGGGATCAACAACACCTTCGGCAACTGCTCCGCCAACCCGAAGAACCCGGACAGCGCGGCCGGCACCGTGATCGGGAGCGCCGATCTCACCGCCGGCATGTTCTTCGGCGGCGCAGGCGGCGAGGGCGGCGCCGACGAGGACGGCGCCTACCCCGGCAAGGGCGGCAACGGCGGCGGCATCGTCTACCTCCAGGCCGGCACCCTCACGATCACCGGACAGGTGAGCTCGAACGGGCTCGCGGGCGGCAACGGCAACCAGTCCGCCTGCGGCGGCGGCGGCTGCGGGATGTCGGGCGGCGGCGGCGGCGCGGGCGGCGCGATCCGCATCATCGCGGGCACGGCTGCGCTCGGCGACGGGCTGGTGACCGCGACCGGCGGCGCAGGGGGGAGCTGCACCTGCGCCGCGAGCGGCGCCTCAGCCGGCGCAGGCCGCATCGCGGTGCAGTCGGCGAACCTGATGGGCACGACCGACCCCGCGCCGTTCGGCGGCTGATCCGCGATCATCGTCCCAGGGCGGCGCGCCAGCGCCGGGCGAGCATCCCGAGCGCGACGGCGCACCACGCGAGGCGCACTCCGCCGGGCGCGCCATGGCCGGCGGTGGAGCACCCGCAGCCTCGCGCGCCGCCCGGGGGCAATGTCGTCGACTGTCCGTTCATGGCCCTTCCTTTTCCTGCGCCCTCGATGGGCCCTGTCGCGCCCGAGGAGATGAAGCTCGCCCAGTAGAAGGGATGCTTGTACTCGGCCCGCGACAGCATCGCGCGCTGCGCCTTTTGCAGCGCCTCACCGCGGCCGAGGCCTTGAGCAAAGAGGCTCTCGTAATACGAGGTCATCAGATCGCGCGTCCCCTGGTCGTCGACCTGCCACAGGCTCATCACCTGGGTCTCCGCGCCCGCCACCACGAGCGCGCGCCGGAGCCCGTGAACGCCCTCGCCCGCGTCGACGGCGCCCACGCCCGTCTCGCATGCGGAGAGGACCACCAGCTCCGTGCCCCGCAGATCGAGCGCGCCGGCCTCGTAGGCGGTCAAGATGCCGTCGTCCGTTTGCCCGCGCCGCCCGTTCGCCCCCGCGAGCGCGAGCCCCGAGAGGAAGAGGGGATTGTCGATGGGCGGCAGGCGCGCGCCGGCGGCGGGCGGAGGATCTTCCAGCACGAGGCCGCGCCGCTTGCCGCGGGACACCCGTCCTTGCGTGTCCAGGAAGAACCCGTGTGTCGCGATGTGCAACACGCGGGGACCGGAGGCGCCGTAGAGGAGCGTCTCGAGCGCGTCCCGGCCGGTCTTCACCACCGGAGACGGCAGGAGCGGCGCGATGGCCTCGGCCTCCTGCTGCGTGCCCCCGAGCGGTGGAAAGTGAATACGCGCGAAGATGGGCCGGAGCGCCCTGTCGACATCGGACGAGGGGCGCGGGTCGGCGTCGTAATCGGGGCTCGCCACCACGAGCGGCGCGCCCGCGTCGACCCGGCGCGGGGACGCGCGCAAGAGGTCTCGACCGCTCGACAGGTAGGTCACCGTGAATTGCTCGATCAAGTACCGCAGCGAGCCGTCCCGCAGGGCGCCGAACGGGAGCAAATTCAACGCCCCGTCGGGGGAGATATAGAGGTGCTTGAGGCCCTTGATCTGCTGTCGCAGGGGCCGGATGAGCATGCCTTCGAGCAGGCCGAGGTCCGAATAGACATGCTGGTCCTCCGGGTCCTGAAAGGCCTTGCGCGACCGCTCGACGATCTCGTCCACGGTCTTTGCCGTGTTGGGCATGAAGAAGTGGATTGGCTCGCCGGTCTTCCTGAGCAGGTAGATCATGTACCGGCTCTCGGTGCGCTCGTGATAGAGCGAGCCGTAAAAAGGGTGCTCCATCGTGTACCGGTGGATCTCGATGAGCGCGGCGTCGTCCGGCAACGCCTGCTGCACGGCCTCGATCGTCACCTCCTTCGGCTTCGCGCCGCCGTGGGCCACCGCATAAGCCCCCACGCGGGACTCGATCTCGTCGGCCCTGTGGCCGAGGTCGGCGAGCTGCGCCTCGTACTCGGCGAGCGATCTCTCGCGCGGGCCGGCGACGATGAGCGTGGCCAGGGCCTGCCTCGCCGACACGAGCGCTCGCACGAGCTCCTTCGCCTCGCGCTCCTCCGCCGCGCGGAGCAGGCCCACGCTCCCCGCCATCACGTCGAGCACCCGCCCCTTGCGGCGGAGGATGGTGCCGAGCGCGATCCTCGTCGCCTCCTTCTCGGCGGGCGCGAGGAGCTGGAGGGAGATGGCGCGGTCGATCCTCCGCTCGAAGGTCCGCGCGTAGGCGAGCTTGTCGGCCTCCGAGCCGCTCGCGAGGACCTTGTCGAGCTGCTCGTCCTCGATCGCCTCGGCCTGCCTTCGCAGGGAGAACGCCCCCTTCGCGTCCCTCGCCTTGTCGTGGAGGCGCGACATCGCCCAGTCGCTGTAGAGCTCGCCGAGCTCGCCATGCCTCGGGCCGAGCGCCTGCACCAGGATCTCCTCGGCCCGCCGGAAGAGCGCGTCCGCGCGATCGACCTGCCTCGCCCCCGTCTCGAAGCGCGCCGCGCTCGCGAGGAGCCGCGCGAAATCGGGGTGCGCGGGCCCGAGGACCTTCTCGACGAGCGGCAAAGCGCGCTCGAAGCAGGCCCGCGCCCTGGGCTCGTCGGCGCGGTTGATCTCGCAGAGCACGCCCAGGTCGAGGGCGAGCGCCCGCTCGGCGCCGCGCCGCTCGTGGATCTCGATCGCGCGATCCAGGACCTTCTGCGCCTTGCGGACGCGCGCCTCGGCCTCCCAGGTGGCCTCGATGCCATCCCGGACGACGGACACGTGGAACGCGGCGAGCTTGCCCAGCCATACGCCGAGCTCGATCTCCCGCGCCGCGCCCGCCTTCTCGTCGAGCGCGATCGCCCGCTCGTAGGCCTTCTCCGCCTCCCCGCGGCGGCCGCGCGCGACCGAAGTGTCCGCGAGCGTGACCAGCGCCGCGGCGAGCTCGGCCTCCTGCCCCTGGCCCCGATCGAGGATCTCGACCGCGCGCCGCGCGTGGGCCCCCGCCGCGACGACGTCCCCGAGCGACAGCTCCACGCTGCCGAGCACCCGCAGCGCCGCCGCCGTGCGCGCGTCGGCCGGGCCGTATTTCTTCTCGCGGAACGCGAGGAGCGCCTCGGCCCGGGGGCGCGCCGCCGCGTACGTCCCCGCGTCCCGCAGCCTGTCCACCTCGGCGGCGAGCCCAGCCTCGTCCGGCTCGCCCGCGGTCGCGACAGGCGCAGAGGGAGAGGGCTCGTCCGGACGGGCCGCGCTCGCGAGCAGCGAGGTTGCCATGAGGACGAAAGGAGCGAGGAACCGGGCCGGACGCGGCATGATCGGGGACGATAAAGGAGAGTCGCCCGGCTTCGCCAGCAGCAGCGAGATCGAGTAATTTGATCCGATGAAGCTCGCCCGCCGCCTTTCGCTCCCGGGGGTCGCCGCCGCCGTCGCATGCGCGATGGCCGCATGCACGCTGAGCGTCGGAGGGCTCCCCGGCGGCACGGGCGGCGCGCCGACCACCACGAGCACCTCGACGACCGTCACCACCGGCACGGGCGGCGCGCCGACCACCACGAGCACGTCGAGCGGTGGCTCCGCGGGCACGGACGTCGTCGAGCCCGCGCCCACCTGCGCCGACGCGATCGAGAACGGCCTGGAGACCGACGTCGACTGCGGCGGCGACGCATGCCCTCCGTGCGGGCCGGGCGCGGCATGCGGCGGCGACGCCGACTGCGCGAGCGGCGCATGCCAGGCCGGCCACTGCGCCGCAGATCCCGTCGATCCCGGCTGCGTCGTGGGCGATCAACCGACCTGCGCGGACTGCGTGAAGAACGGGCTCGAGACCGACATCGACTGCGGCGGCGACGCGTGCGGCCCATGCGCGACGGGCAGCGCCTGCCTCGTCGACGGCGACTGCGCGAGCCTGACCTGCTCGGCCAACCTCTGCTCGGACGGGCCCGTCGATCCCATGTGCGTCGCGAGCGACGATCCGACCTGCCACGATTGCCTGAAGAACGGGCTCGAGACCGACATCGACTGCGGCGGCGATACCTGTCTGCCCTGCGGCTCCGCCCAGGGCTGCGCGGTCGATCTCGACTGCCTGAGCGGGAGCTGCATCGGCGGCCTCTGCGCCTCGGGCGGATCGGGCAACCCTTGCTACGGCGCGACCGACTGCGCGAGCGACGACTGCGAGCCCGGCCCTTGCTGGACCGGGAGCTGCTGCCCCTGATCGACGCTGGATCGCCCGGCGGCCCGGCTCGACGTCGCGCGGAGATCGCGGCTACGCTCGCCTCCCGATGAGCACCGCCGCCGCCCGCGAGATCAAGACCGTCCAGGCCAACGGCCTCCGCTTCGCCTACGTCGAGGAGGGCAAAGGCCCGCTGGTGCTGCTCATCCACGGCTTTCCGGACTCGCCGCAGACCTGGGACGCGGTGCGCCCGGCGCTCGCGGCGGCGGGGCTCCGCGCCGTGTCGTATTTCACGCGCGGCTACGCGCCCACCGAGATCCCCGCCGAGGAGGCGTACGACGCCGACACGCTGGGCCGCGACGCGCTCGCGATCATCGAGGCGCTCGGTCACGACAAGGCCGTCGTGGTGGGGCACGACTGGGGCGCGAGCGCGGCCTACTCGGCGGCGAGCCTGGGGCCCGAGCGGGTCCGGCAGCTCATCACCATCGGCATCCCTCATCCGGCCTCGATCCGCCCCACGCCGGGCCTCTTCTGGAAGGTGCGGCACTTCGTCACGCTCCAGCTCCCCGGCGCGGCGGCGCGGACGCGCGCGGACAATTTCGCGCACATCGACGCGCTCGTGAAGCGCTGGTCCCCGGCGTGGGACGTCCCTCCCGGCGAGACCGAGGCGGTCAAGGAGGTCTTCCGCAATCCCGGGAGCCTCGAGGCCGCGCTCGGCTATTACCGCGCGCTCCGGCCGCGCGTCCCGCCCGCGCAGCGCAAGCGCATTCGCGTGCCCACCGTCTCCTTCGCCGGGACCGACGACACCATCGCGCCCGAGATGTACGACAGGGCTGCTTCGTGGTTCACGGCGGGCTACCAGGTGGTGCGGGTGCCCGGCGGGCACTTCATGCACCGCGAGCACCCCGAGCGATTCGTGAAGGAGCTGCTCGGCGTGATCGACCGAGGTTGACGCGCGTAGGTCAGGCCGAGGGCGGCGCCGGCTGCTCGAGGAGGAGCAGGACGAGGTAGCTCTCGGCCGTGTGCTGGGGGCCCGGGGCGCCGAGCATGCGCCGCAGCTTGGAGGCGCTCTGGCGGCGGCGGTACGAGGCGTAGAGGGCCTCGGGCGTGCGGTCGTGGAGCGCGTGGAGCAGCGTGTCCTCGGCGAACTCGCGATCGATCACGTTGAGCCCCTTGGCGACCATGGCCTCTTCGAGGCGCGAGAGCTCTTCCTTGGGCAGGCCGAAGAGGAACTCCTGGAACGCGGCATGCTCGTCGCTCGACACGTCGCCGCGCGTGAAGAAGGAGACGAAGAAGGGCGGGCACTCCTCGCGCACGAGCTGGAAGAGCTCGGAGACGCCGACGAGCGTCCCGTACACCACCTTGATGCGGTTGCGCGCACGCCACACGGCCTCGAGCACCGGGAAGAAGTCGTCGATCTCGAGCTTGTCCGGGCTCTCCCACAGGGTGACGAGCTGCGTGGCGGCGCGCTGGCGCACCTCGAGGCGGAGGGCCTGATCGCGGACCAGATCCCAGAGCAGCTCGGCGAGCAGCATCGTGTACACCGTCTGCGCGGCCTCGCGATCGGCGGCCTCGATCAGCCCCCCGGGGGCCTCGCCCTCGTGCCCGTGGAGCGAGCTGCTCAGGCCCTTGAAGAGGTGGGCCTTCGCCTTCAAGAACGCGTCGCCCATGACCGCGCGGATCGGCAGGTTGAACGAGCTCATGCCGGAGTCGACCTGGCAGAGCGTGGTCACGAGCGTCTTCGGGCGCTTCTGTTTCGGGGGCGCGGGCTCGACCAGCATCGAGGGGAAGCTCCGGGCGACGGTGGCCATCTGCTCGATGCGCGTGAGATCGCCCTCGAGACCCGCCGCGGCCTCCGGCGCGGAGGACCGGAGGAAGGCGAGCGTCCGATCGATGACCTCCCGTTCGAGCGGATCCATGCACTCCATGCCAGCGCCTCGACGATGATGCTACGCCGCCCGCGGTGCAACGGAAGTCGGTCGCAAGATTGTTTCTCCGGTCACCGGAAAACGCGCGGCGTTCCGTCCCGCCGGCTCCCGCCTCGGCTCCAGGTGCTAGGCGACGGCGAGCGGGTCCGGCCGGCCGGAGAGCTCGACGATGGAGGCCCGCACCCGATCCATCAGCGCCGGGACCGCATCTCGGCCGAGGTGCGAGGTGGAGATGGGCTGGCCGAAGCGGACCGTGATCCGCTGATTGCACCGCACCCGGAGGGTGCGCGCGGGCAACGTCTCGCTCACCCCTTCGAGCCAGGTGGGCAGGATGGGGATGCCGAGGTCGAGCGCGAGGTAGAAGCCGCCCTTCTTGAACGGCCCGAGCTGCCCGTCGCGGCTCCGCGTGCCCTCGGGTGAGATCCACACCGAGATCCCCTGGGCGAGGCGTTGCTTGGCGAGGTCGAGCTCGCGGATGGCGCGGGCCCGGTCGCCGCGGCTGATCGGGATGAAGCCCGAGGCGATCATGGCGCGCCCCCAGATCGGCACGCGCATCAGCTCTTCCTTGGTCACCATGCGCAGCGAGGTCGGCACGGCCGCGGTGAGCACCGGGATGTCGAGCATCGAGCCGTGGTTCGACATCACCACGAAGGGCTCGCGCCGGTCGAACGCCTCGAGCCCCGCCGCGTCGAGCGCGAGGTTGCCATAGCGCAGGATGTCCGTCGCCCAGCCGCGCAACAGCTCGTCCGCGTAGTCGAAGGTGCCGCCGCCGGTCGCGGTCGCCGAGAGGAACCGCACCGAGATGTCGAGCGTGCGCAACAGGGCGCGGTAGGTCGGCAGCCGCTCGGGCGCCGAGGGCGAAGGGGGGCGCAGGTGCGCGACGATCGAGCGAACGGGGCGGGCGTCGGGCTGCACGCGCTCTTCTAGGCTGGGCCGCGCCCAGGCGGCAAGCCCCCGTCCTGGACGCCTCGCGATCGCTTCGATGTCCGCGCGATCACGCCCGCGGCGAGGGCCGAGATGTCACCTGACGCACGGCGATCTTCGACGCGACAACCAGTCGAAAGGCGTGGCCGAGCAGCGTACCCTCGACAGGTCACCGAGGAAGATCTCATGTCGGCCAAGAAGCTCCTGCTCATCCCCCAGCTCATGTACTACGGCCTGCGCGCGCCCCGCGATCAGGCGAAGGCCTGGGATCGCTTCTGGGGCGGCATCGAGAAGACGGGCCCCGAGGGGCAGGTCCTCTGGGACACCGATCACCCGAAGGAGATCGAGGCGGTGCTCTCGCGGGTGCGGGCGCACATGGACCTCACCCTGCCCCTCGTCGACGTGGGCTGCGGCAACGGCCGCTTCAGCCGGCTCCTCGGCGCGCGCGCGCCGCGGGTGGTCGGCGTCGACGTGTCGAGCCAGGCCATCGCGCGCGCGCGCGTCGAGTCGAAGGACATCGCCGGCATCACGTTCCAGGTGCTCGACATCGGCGCGCCCGGAGCCGCGGCCGCCCTCCACGCGGAGCTCGGCGACGCCAACGTCTTCATGCGCGGCGTGCTCCACGTGCTCGATCCGAAGCACCGCGCCGCCGCGGCCCAGAACCTCTCGACGCTCCTCGGCACCCGCGGCGTCGCCTACCTCAGCGAGACCAACATCGACGGCGATCCGCTCGACCACCTGGTCCTGCAAGGCGCGACGCCGACCTCGATGCCCGACCCCCTCCGCCGCTGCATCGCCGCGGGTATCCGCCCTCCTTCCCATTTCGGCGACGCCGAGGTGCGCGCCTATTTTCCACGCGAGGAGTGGGACATCGTCGAGGGCGGCCCGACCACGATGTTCACCGTCCCCCTGCGCACGAAGACCGAGATCGAGGAGCTGTCGAGCTACTACGCCGTCGTCCGCCGCAAGCGCGCGTGACCCTCCCGTGTGGGCGCGCGCAGCCATGAGCGCGCTCGCAGGCTCGCCGCCATGCACCGGCTTGCCGGAAGGATCGGTAACCCCCGCTGATAACCGCGCTGCCCACCGCATGCCGTCGCGGACGCATTCACTCGCTCGGCCACGCGCGCTCCCTAGAAATATCCAGCCTGGCTCCTCACCGGAGCATGTTTTTCCCGATTCCCACACACAACGGAATTGGCCTGCTTCGTGCGAGCGAGGATGCCCCAACCCGTACCCCGTCGAGGAGGTCCTTCATGCATTCCATCGTCGCCGTCCGCCCGTTGCTCCTGGCCCTCGCGCTCACTGCCACGCTGGCGGCCGCCCCCGCGTGCACCAGGAGCGCCTCCCCGAGCGCCGCGTCGATCGAGCAGACCCCGGAGGCCATCACCGAGGAGAACGACAGCGGCTCGATCACCTGGAGCATCGGCGCCGACGGCCAGGTCCGCGCGCTGGCGAAATCGACGGACGGCAAGCCCATCACCAGCAACGTCAGCGGGCAGATGACGTTTCGATCCTCGTCCGGCGATCAGCAGGCGCCGCTCACCCTCGACGAGAAATCAGGCCTCCTCGTGGCCTCGGGCCCCGCGCTCACCGACGACCTCACCCCGGTCGACTACACCATCACCGTCGACGGCAAGCCGTGGACAGGCACGCTCCACCTCCCGCGCGGCGGCACCAAGGCGCTCGCCGACGACGGCAAGGAGGCCGCGGCGGCCGCGATCCCCGACGGCAAGCTCGGCGTGAACGGCGCGGGGCCGAACGGCGGCGTGGTCCAGGTGGTCGGCAAAGATCGCCTGGAGATCGTGGCCGACAAGGCCAGCGGGCAAGTGCGCGTCTACGTGCTCGATGCGGACCTCAAGGTGGTCCCGGTCGGCGAGCGCAAGATCCGGCTCGCCACCTACGGCGAGGCGTCCGAGATCGTGGTGCTCGAGCCCGAGCCCGGAGGGCGCTTCTGCACAGGCCGGTTCGTCAGCAAGGTCGATCCGGTGCGGGTCACGGTGGCGGTCACCCTCAAGGAAGAGACCCACGCGTGCATCGTGGGCTGGGCGCCGGGCGTGCATCTGGTGGTCGGCTCCCGCGCGCCGCGCGTGAAGATCCTGGTCGCCACGGGATGGGTCGTGCCGGGCGTGGACGTCAAGGTGCGAGGCCCTGCGGCCGGCGTGGTCGTCATCCACGATCACGACGACGACGACGCGAAGGTCGACGTGAAGATCAAGGGCGGTCACGGTCACGGCCACGGGCATGGCCACGGCGAGGCCAAGGTCAGCGTCAAGATCCACTGACCCAAGGGCCTCCGGCCCGACGGTCCGCGGGCGCCGAGGGAGGCGGCGCCCGCCTCGGTGAAGGGGCTATCCTCCCCCCGAGGTGAACGGACCATGGATGGAAAGAGCAAGGCCCTCTGCGTGACCTATGGTGTGATCTCGGCCGGCGCGCTCCTCGCGACCTGGTCGCAGAACATCGCGTTCTTCACCACGCCCGACAACGGCGGCCTCGGGGGCTTCCTCCGCGACGCGAGCGTGAACGCGGCGGCGCGCTCGATCGGCTACGATCTCGGCTTCCTCTGCGTCGCCGCCTTCGTGTGGATGGTGGTCGAAGCGCGGCGGGTCGGGGTCCGCCATGTGTGGATCTACATCGTGCTCTCGTGCCTGATCGCGATCAGCGTGATGTTCCCCCTCTTCCTGCTCGCCCGGCAGCTCCGGCTCGCCGCGCCCTCGCCGCCGGCGAGCGCCTAGCCCGCCCGGCACGACCGCGCGTGCTCCCGCCTACGGCGGGTCCTGCACCGCCGCGGGCGCCGAGACCAGGGGCAGCCCGCTCCCGAGCTGGGCGCTGTAGCTCGCGCCCCAGCAGGAGAGCCGCCCGTCGCCTTGCACACCGCAGGTGTGGTCGTTCCCCAGGGACACGCGCGTCCACGCGAGCACGCTCGGCACCTTCTGGGGCGCGTTGAACGAGCTCAGATTGCCCTGACCGAGCTGGCCATACGAGCCCGTGCCCCAGCAATACAGGTCGCCGTTCACCTTGAGCGCGCAGGAGAACGTCCCCTGCCCGATCGACGGCCGGGACCAGTCGAGGTCGCTGCCCACCTGCGCCGGCAAAAGCACCGGCCCCTGGCTGTTGCCGAGGCCGAGCTCGCCGCTCGCGTTGCGGCCCCAGCACCACAAGCCGCCGTTGGTGGCCACCGCGCATGCGTGGTTGCTCCCGGTGTCGACGGCCGAATAAAAGCCATTGCCGACCTTCTGCGGTGAGCTCACCGGCGAGTTGACATCACCGAGCCCGAGCTGGGCCGAGTCGTTTCGGCCCCAGCAATACAGCGCCCCGTTGGCGCGCAGACCGCAGGTGAAATCACCGCTGGCGGCCACGTCCACCCAGTCGGAGGCGCCCACCACCTGCTTGGGATCGGGCCGCGACGTGAGCGTCCCGTCGCCGAGCTGCCCGGCGGCGTTGCGGCCCCAGCACCAGAGTGTGCCGTCTTTGCGGACCGCGCAGGTGTGGTTCAAGCCGGCGGCGAGCTCGCTCCACGGAGAGGCGTTGCCCGGCGTCGCGTTGATGGCCGCGGGCATGAGCGAGGGTGTCACGCCGGGCCCGTTGCCGAGCTCGCCGTTCGCGTCCTGGCCCCAGCAAAAGAGGGTGTCCGTCCCGGCGTCGGTCGCGATACCGCAGGTGTGCGTGCGGCCGACGACGACCCGCTTCCAGGTCTTGCCGGCGCCGATCGACACCGGCAAAGGCCGCGTCACCTGCGTGCCGTCGCCGATCTGGCCGGAGACGTTGCGGCCCCAGCAGTAGAGATCGCCATTTTTCCGGATCGCGCAGCCGTCATCGAGCTGGACCTCCACCCGATCCCAGGTCGTCTCGTTGCCGATCGGCGTGGGATCGTTGCGATCGGAGTTATAGCCGAGCCCCAGCGCAGCGCGGCTGTCCGACCCCCAGCAAGAGAGCCCTCCGCCGGTGCGGATCCCGCAGGCGAAGCGCTGGCCGCCTGCGATCGCGATCCAGTCACCGTCCGCGCCCACCACGGCGGGAGAGAGCAAAGGCCCCTCGGCGCCGGGCTGCCCGGTTTGCCCGAGGCTCCCGTCACCCCAGCAGGCGAGCGTGCCCGCGCCGCGCAGCCCGCAGCCCGCGAGGTCGCCGAGGGCGAGGGTCGTCCAGTCCATGTCCATCCCCACCTTGACGGGAGAGGCGATGTTGACGGCCGTGCCGTCACCCCCCTGGCCGAGCGTGTTGGCGCCCCAGCAGAAGCGACTCCCGTCGAGCTTGAGGCCGCATGCGAAGGCGTTGCCAGTGGCAACGCTCTGCCACATCGTGTCCATTGTGCTCTCTTCTACCGGAGTCGCGCTGTTGACGTTCTGCCCGTCCCCGAGCTGCCGGCTGGTGTCGAGGCCGAAGCACCAGAGCGTGTGATCGGCCTTCACCGCGCAGGTGAACTCGGCCCCGGCCGAGACCGAGAGCCAGGGCCCGGCGCTCACCAGGTTCGGCGCGCTGTGGTTGTCGTTGGTCCCGTCGCCGAGCTGGCCGCGGTTGTTGCTCCCCCAGCAGTAGAGCGCCCCGCCCTCGCGGATCCCGCATGCGTGGGTCGATCCCGCGTCGAGCGCGATCCAGTCCGTGAACCCCCCGGCCATCGGCGTCGGCGTGGTCCTCGTGGTCGTCGTCCCGTCGCCGAGCTGGCCGCTGCCGTTGGTGCCCCAGCAGGAGATGGCTTTGCTCTCGTCGAGCGCGCAGGTGAAGGCGGCGCCGGCGGAGACGAGCGTCCATGTCGCCGCCCCGCCCGCGGAGGCCGGCCGGAGGAAGATCTGATCCCCCGTGCCCGTGCCGACCTGACCGCTCGTGTTGAGCCCCCAGCACCAGATGGTCTTGTCGCTGCGGAGCGCGCAGGCGTGGAGCTGGCCCGCGGTCACCGCCGTGTAGGTGGCCGTGCAGCTCTGTCCATCCCCCGAGAAGCCCGCCGGACAAGCGCAGGTGTAGCTCCCCGGGGTGTTCTGGCATGCGGCGTTGGGGTCGCAATCGGTGAGGAACGAGGCGCACTCGTCGATGTCGGTACAGGTCTTCCCATCGCCGGTGTACCCGGGTTTGCAAGCGCAGGTGTAGTAGCCCGGGGTGTCGATGCAATCGGCGTCGGGCGAGCAATCGGCCGTCCCGTTCTTGCACTCGTCGATGAGGAACGCGCCGCCCTGCCCGCCTGTCCCCGTGGTGGTCGAGGAGCCCCCCTCCCCGCCTTGCCCGCCGGTGCCAGTCGTGCTCGTGGTCGTCGCGGTCGAGCCGCCTTGGCCTGTCGTGCCGGTGGTCGAGCCACCCCCGCCGCAGCCGAGCAGGAGGAGCGCTGTCCATGCCAGAGCGCGTGTTCTCCCGAGACCCGATGAGCGCATGATCACTGGGCCTCCGCGATCGGGGTGGGCGCCTTGGCGAAGGCTGTCCCGAGGCCGTTTTGGCCTACCTCGCCCGAGCCCCAGCACCAGAGGGTCTTGTCGGTGCGCACGCCGCAGGCGTGGGCGTAGCCGAGGCGGACATCGATCCAGTCGTCGCCGGGCACCTGGGTGGGCACCTTGCGCTGGCCAAAGTCGCCGACGCCGAGCTGGCCTGTGCCGTTCGCGCCCCAGCACCAGAGGGTGTTGTCCGTCTTGCGGGCGCAGGTCGAGGCGTTGCCGGCCACGACCTGCGCCCAGGTGGTGGCGGCGCCCACCTGCACCGGGGCGAGGCGATCGGTCGTGGTGTTGTCGCCGAGCTGGCCGTTGCTGTTCTTGCCCCAGCACCAGAGGGTGCCGTCGGCCTTGATCCAGCAGGTGTGGTTGACGCCGGCGCCGCCGTTGCTGCTGAAATTGCCGGTCACCTTCGCGGGCGCGTTCTTCAGGTCGTTGGGCACCCCGCTGCCGAGCTGGCCGTCGCTGTCGCGGCCCCAGCAATAGAGCGCGCCGCCGGCCCGGGCCGCGCAGGTGTGGAATTGACCGGCGGCCACCTTGGTCCAGTTGGTCGCGTCCAGGGGGAGCACCTGGACGAGGGTGCCAATCGGGGGATTCTGGGCCTGGCCGAGCTGGCCGAAGCTGTTGAGTCCCCAGCACCAGAGGGAGCCGTCGCCGGCCACCGCGCAGTTGTGCTCCTCGCCGGTGGCGATCTCCTTCCAGAGAAGGCCGTTCCAGGGCGCGCCGGCCGAGGCCAGGGGGCCGAGGGTGGGAGAAGGGGTGTTGTTGGCGCGGCCGAGCTGGCCATTGGCGTTGCGGCCGGCGCAGAGGGCCGTGCCGGCCGGGTTGATGCCGCAGACATGCTGTCTCCCCACCCCGAAGCGAAGGAAGAACTCGTTGGTCTGGGCGGCCGCAGGCGCGTCGTGGCTCGCGGCGTCGCCGAGGCCGAGCTGGCCGCCTCGCCGTTGCCCCAGCAGGAGACGCTCCCGGCGCTGTCGAGGGCGCATCCATCTTCGCCGAGGCCCGCCACGGCTTTCCACGCGGCCACGGCGCCGACCTGCACGGGTGAAGCCGGCAGGCTGAGCGCGCCGTCGCCGAGCTGGCCGTAGACGCGCGAGCCCCAGCAGAAGGTGCGGCCGTCCTTCTTGAGCGCGCAGGTGTGGACGGCGCCGCCGCTCACCGCCATCCAGTCGGTGTCGGCCCCGATCTGCGTGGGCGAGCTGATCCAGCCGGCCGCGCCGGCGGCCACCTGGGCGGCGTGGTTCTTTCCCCAGCAGAACAGGGCGCCGTCGGCGCGCACCGCGCAGACGTGGAACGTGCCCGCGGCAACGCTGGACCACGATGTGCCCGCCGAGACCACAGTGGGGACGGCGCTGCCCGCGAGCGCCCCGTTGCCGAGCTGCCCCTCGGCGCCGCGGCCCCAGCAGTAGAGCGCGCCGCCCACCTTGGTGGCGCAGGTGGTGGGCCCCACCGAGACGGAGGTGAAGTCGGTGTCCATCGCCATGGGCGCCGTCTCCACGCGGAAGGGCGTGAGCACGCTGCCGGCGCCGGGTTTGCTCACCTGGAGGTTGTCGTTCTTGCCCCAGCAGTAGAGCGCGCCGCTCTGCTTGATCGCGCAGGTGGTGTCGCGGCCTGCCGCCACGAAGGACCAGTCGGCGTCGGGCTGCGCGGCTGCGGGATCGACGCTCACCTTCACGGGGAGCGTCTCCATCGGGTTGCCGGAGCCCGTGCCGAGCTGGCCGAGGTTGTTCTTGCCCCAGCAGGAGAGGGTGTGATCGCTCTCCACGGCGCACGAGTGCGTCTCGCCGGCGGCGACGCGCACGAAGGTCCGATCGAGGCTCACGTACGAGGGCAAGGTCTGGCTGTCGGTGTCGCCGAGGCCGAGCTGGCCGGAGCTGCCCAGGCCCCAGCACCAGACGTTGCCGGTGGTCTTGATGCCGCAGGTGTGGCTCGTCCCGGCGGCGATCTGCTGCCAGTTGCTCGCGGCGCCGGCCTGCACCGGAGCCGCCTGGTTCACGGAGAGCCCGTTGCCGAGCCGGCCGCTGCCCCCGTTGCCGAAGCAGAAGAGCGAGCCGTCGGTGCGGCGCGCGCAGGTGTGGTAGACGCCGGCCGCGATCTCGGCGTAGCGCGCCTCGCAGCCGGTGTGCGGGTCGCCCACGGTGCCGGGCGGGCATGCGCAGGTGAAGCCGCCGTCGGTGTTGGTGCAGGTGGCGCTCGGGTGACAGTCGTCGAGCTGCTCGCTGCACTCGTCGATGTCGTCGCAGGTCTGCCCGTCGCCGGTGTAGCCGGGGTCGCACGCGCATGCGCCGCTCGCGTCGCAGCCCGCATGCGCGCCGCACGGGCCGCAGGACGCGCCGCCGGTGCCGCCCGCGCCTCCGGCGCCGCCCGTGCCGGTCGCGCTCGTGGTGCCGGTGGTGGTGCTCGCGGCGCCGCCGGTGCCGGTGGTCGCGCCGGTCGTCGCGGTGGTGGTCGTGGCGCCGGTGGTGCTCGATCCACCGCCGGAGCAGGCGGCGAGGAGCGCGGCGATCAGCGCGAAGGCGGACGCGGCCTGGGTGCGGTGCGTGGGCACGGTGACCGATGGTAGGGAGACGCTCCCGGGTGTCAACGCGCTCAGCGCGCGGCGGGCTCGTCCTCGCGGCTCATGCGCAGGAGCCAGATCGGCGCGAGCGCCTCGGCGATGGTGCGCACCTCCATCGTCTCGGCGTAGCTCATCGCGTAGTCCTCGATGGAGAGGGGCGCGGTCGTGCCGGGGCGGCGGGGCGGATCGAAGCGGATCTTGCGCACCACGGGGAGCAGCGCGGCGGGGTTGTCCGGGGCCGGGTCGCCCCTGCGCGCGGCCTCATCGAAGCGGCGCTGCTTCTCTTCTTCGGCGTCGATCACCGCGGCCGGAGACTCGTCGCGCCCGGCGGGAGAGACGCGCACGCGCACCACCTCGGGCCCGCGCGCGAGCGAGGTCCACACGTGCGAGCCGTGCTCCAGCGCGAAGAAGTCGAGCACCGAGAGGCCCACGATCCGCAGCACCAGGCGCTCGACGCCGCCCGCGTCGAGGAAGCCGTCGAGGAAGCCCGTCCCGTGGCCCGTCTCGCTCTTGCCGGTCGCCCACGTGGCGTTCCGCCCGGCCCAGGTCTCCACCTCGCCGTGCGCCGCCGCGTACGCCCGCGCGAGCGCTTCGAGGAGCCCGTCGCTCGCGACCGCGGCGCGCCCGGCCTCGTCGAGCTGCCCCACGCGGTAGAGCTCGACGAAGATCGCATGCTGGCCCGGCTCGTCGACGCGGGAGAGGGCGCGGCGGAGGAAGTAGCCCTCCGCGAGGCACTCGAGCAGCTCGGCGCGGGCCGGGCGCGGGCCCACCGAGGGCTGCTGGCTCGGGTGGAAGAGGCGGATCCTCCGCGTCGCGCCGAAGGCCTCGGAGTCGGTCAGCGGGATCCAGCCGAAGCGGCGCGTCTCGAGCGCCTCGTGGACCCCGTCGTCGAGGTCCTCGCGCCGCTCGATCTGATCGATCCTGTCGCGGAACGCGCGGATCTTCGCGCGCATCGCGTCGAGGGTGTAGACGGTCTCGGCATGCTCGGCCTCGCCCTGGTTGTGGCGGCCGAGGTGCTCGATGATCCGGGCCGACAGGTGCGCGAGCGCGTCGCCCTCCTCGATCGACGCGAGGAAGCCGACGAGCGGGCCGAGCAGCTCGCGGAGGCGGCCGAGCGGGCGATCGAGCAAGGGCTCGAGCGCCCAGCGGGCCGCGGCGGGGCTCGCCTCGTCGAGGGCCTCGCGGGCGAGGGCGAAGCCCTCCTTCTGCGCGTAGAGGCGGAGGATCTGCATCGCCGCGGGCGCCCCGCCGGCGATGGCCTCGGTGAGCAGGGCGCCCACCTGATCGTCGAGGAAGCGCTTGATCGATCGCGCGCCGTCCTCCGCCACGAAGGCCACCTCGGCGATCCGCTCGGTCACGCCCGCGCCGACCTGCACGAAGATGCTCCGCTCGATGAGGCCCCGGCGGCGGCAGAGCTTGTCGAGCTCCTTCGCGGCGACCTTCTCGGCCACCTCGCGGCTGAGCGGGCGAAACGGGACGATCCGATCGATCCGGTTGAAGAGCTCGGGCGGGAAGAACTCGCGCACCGCGCGGGCGACGTCGGCGAGCACCCCCTCGTCGGCGGACGCTTCGCCGAAGCCGACCGCGGGCCTCGGACGCGCGCCGAGGTTCGAGGTCATGATCACCACGGTGTGGTTGAAGTGCGCCGTCTTGCCCGCGGCGTCGGTGAGCCGGCCGTCCTCGAAGAGCTGGAGCAGCAGGCTGAGCACCGAGGGGTGGGCCTTCTCGATCTCGTCGAGCAGCACGAGCGAGAAGGGCTGCTCGGCCACGCGCTGGGTGAGCAGGCCCTCCGGGTGGTAGCGGTGGCCGATGAGGCGCGCCGGCGCGTCGGGGCCGGAGAGCTCGCTCATGTCGAAGCGGACGAGGCGCGCGGCGCTGCCGTAGAGGTGCTCGGCGATGTGCTTGGCGAGCTCGGTCTTGCCGGTGCCCGTGGGGCCGGTGAAGAGGTAGACGCCGTAGGGGCGGCGCGGGTCGGTGAGCCCGGCCTTGATGCGCGCGACGAGATCGACCGCGACCCGGATCGCCTCGGGCTGGCCGGCCACGGCGCGGGAGAGCGAGGCGTCGAGGGCGACGACATCGAGGCGCTCGTCGCCGCGGATCAAGATCTCCGGGACGCCGGTCTTCCGGGAGAGGAGGTGGTAGACCCGCGACGAGTCGATGACGTACCGGGTCGAGCGCGTCCCCGCCGTGCTGCGGCAGAGCTCGCGGAGCAGCTCCATCACCTTGCCCGGCAAGACCTGGCCCGAGACGAGCGAGTCGCCGAGCTCGAGCAGGGTGCGCAGCGCGTAGGGATCGACCTCGACGTGGTGGACATGCTCGAGCTCGCGCGCCTCGCGGACGAGCAGGCGCATCGTCTCGGCCGAGGTGGTCGGGCGCACGTGGAGCGGGACGAAGAGCGCGGCGAAGGACGGCGCGTCTTCTTCGAGGACGCGGAGCTGCTCGGCGGTGCACTCGCCGAGGATGAGCAGCTCGCGCCGGGCGAGCGGGCCCCGGAAGAAATCGGCGAGGGAGCGATCGCTCTGCTGCGACCGGCCGATCTTGCCGAAGTGGGTGATGTCGTCGACGGCGAGGATCACCCGCTGGCCGCGCGCCTCTTCGAGCACCTCGCCGGCCTGCTTCTCCCACTCGCCGAGGTGGCTCATGCCAGCGATCAAGCGGCGGCCGGAGAGCTGGAAGACCACGCGCGCGCGGTCGAGGTTCCGGTGGCTCGCGTAGCCGTCGGCCTCGAGCAGGTCGGCGACGAGCTGGTGGAGCAGCGTCGTCTTGCCCGAGCCGGGCGGGCCGACGAGGAGGATCGGCTGGCCCCGCCCGGCGCCGAGGAGCACCTGGAGCTGCTCGCGGTAGGGCGCGCGCGTCATCCCGAGCGGGAGATCGCCCTCGGCGGAGCGGCGCGTGAGGTTCACGCCGAGCTTGTTGAGCACCCGGAAGCCGCGCTGCTTCTTCGGTCGGATCTCGGTCGGATCGCGATCGTCCTCGGCGCCGAGCTTCTTCGGGAGATCGGCGAGGGCCGGGCGCACGTCGCACGAGAACGAGAGCACGCCGAGGCGCTCCTTGCCGCGGCAGAGCAGGCCGCCGAGCGCGTCGCCGTCGAGCTCGGCCCAAGCCTTGCCGAAGTGGTGCTTGAGCTGCTCTTCGAGGCCGAGATCGTCCCGGAGCAGGACCACCTCGTCCTGCCGCGAGGGGTGGTAGGCGACGCGGATCCGCTCCTCGTCCGAGGCCCATCGGGGCTCGATCACCACCGGGTAGTTGCCGCTCACCTTGCGCCGCTCTCCGCCCTTGCCGATCGCGAGCTCGAGGTGGACCCGCTCGAGCTTGATCCCGCGCGCCATCTGGACGGGAGGCAGCTCGGACGCGCGGACCTTGCCGAATTCGAGCCGCAGCTCGTCGCTGAGCTTGCGCTCGACCTTGCGCGGGTGCTTCCCGTGGAAGGTGCGCGCGAGGAGCCCGACGCCGAGGGGCGTGCACTCGAAGCCGCCGGGGGTGAACCGCTCGAAGGTGGGGATGGTGAAGTGCATGAGCGAGCGCGGGCGCGATGCTAGCGCCGAAACCCGCCGCGGCCCATCACCGCGGACCTCCGCCCGATCCAGAAGAGCCGACCTCCCTTCCCTCCGCCGTCGCGCCGTGCGACGAAGCAGCGCCCGCATGGCCCTCACCGCGACGATGTACCGCCTCCAGGTGTCGCTCTCCGACGTGGACCGCGGCGTCTACGAGACGATCGAGCTGCGCCTCGCGCGCCACCCATCGGAGACGATGCGCTACCTTCTGACCCGGTCCCTCGCGTACGGCTTGAGCTACGAGGAGGGGATCGCCTTCAGCAAGGAGGGCATCAGCTCGACCGAGGAGCCGCCCGTCTTCGTGCGCGACCCGACGGGCCTGCTCACCGCGTGGATCGAGATCGGCGCGCCGTCGGCCGAGCGGCTGCACAAGGCCGCGAAGGCCGCCCCGCGCGTGAGCGTGTTCACGAGCACCCCGCTGGCGCTCTTGCAGAAGGAGGCGGCGAGCCGGAGCATCCACCGGGTGGAGCACATCGAGGTCTTCCGGATCGAGCCTTCGTTCCTCGACGCGCTGGCCGAGAAGATCGAGCGGAACACCGCGCTGGAAATCCTGCGCAACGACGGATCGCTCTACGTGACGGTCGGCGGCGCCGTGGTCGAGGGGACGATCGAGCGGTGCTCGCTCCTCGCGGACTAGGCTTCGTCGAGATCGGCCGCAGGTTGCGGCACGGCCAAGGGCTCCTATCCTCGATCCGGCGCGCATCGGCGCCCGGATGATGCAGAAGACATTCCTCCTCCACGGCGCGCCTCTCCTCGGCGCCATCGCGCTCGCGCTCGCAGCGCAAGGTGGATGCGGGCCGCCCCCGCTCCGTGACGCGGGCCCGCCGTTGAGCACCGCGGAGCGCCCGGCCCCTCCGCGCGACGTCATGATCGGCCCGTTCGACTCGTGGCTCGATGTCACCCATCCCGAGCGCCTCGGCCTCGACATCCCGGCGGCGCGGGGGGACGGCGTGACCGATGACACCGAGGCGCTCCAGGCCGCGCTCGACGCGCTCGGCGTCCCGAGCGGCCGCGGCGCCTCGCAGCGCGATCTCCCTGGATGCGCCCGCTTCACCGGCGCCCCGCGCGCGACCGTGCTCTACCTGCCCGCGGGTCGCTACCCGATCCGCCGCACCCTCCGCGTCTACGATCGTGCGCCCGGGATCATGATCGTGGGAGACGCGCCCGAGACCACGACGATCGAATGGCGAGGCCCGACCTGGGCCGGTTTCGCGGACCCGACGCCGCCGGAGGATCGCCTCGCGTGGAACGACGCGGACCTCGACGACGACATGCTCCTCTTCGACGGCGGAGAGAGCCGCGCCGCGGTGAGGCGCATCTCGTTCGACGGTCGCGGGCGAGCGCGCGCGGGCCTCGATTTCGGCTACAGCGGGAGGCACGGCGGCGCCGGCGGCGAGATGATGCAGGTGGCCGACGTGCGCCTCGCAAACCTCGGCTACGGCATCATCGCCGGAGGCCCGGGCCAGGCGAACGACGCCGACAGCGCCGTGCGTCGCGTGTGGTTCCAGGACATCGCGGAGGCGGGCCTCGTCACGACCCATTTCAACGCGCTCGGGTGGTTCGTGACGGACTCGCTCTTCGAGCGCTGCCGGCGGGGTATCGTCGAGCGCGCCGGCAGCGTGATCGTCTACGACAGCCTCTTCGTCGACGACGAGCGCGACATCACGCTCCATCACATCCACTCCACCGCCATCCGCCACAACCTCTCCACGCGCGCGGCCGATTTCCCGCGGAGCGGCGCGCCGTCGTTCCTCGACACCCACTGGTTCCGCCTCTCCGAGCTCGTCGCCCTGCAAGGCAACGTCGTGATCGACCCGGCCCGCGCCGCCGGAGAGCGCGCCGAGATCACCTATGCTCGACAGGGGCCAGGCTACTTCGTCGACAACGCCTTCTTCCTCCCGGACGCAGCCTGCGCGAGCGAAGGGCTCCCCGCGGATCAGGCCACGCCCGGCTCACCCGCGCAATACGCCTCGCTCGCCGTCGCCGCGCGCACGCCTGGCGACTGGCAATCGCGCGACCCCGAGAACCGCGCTTCGGCCATGGACCCTTTCGAGCGCGCGTTCGCCTTCTCCGGCAACCGCTGCAACGGCCGGCCCTTGCCCGCGCCCGCCGACCTCGCGCCCGCGCGCACCCTGGCGCTGACCGCGGCTCCCGGCCCGCTCGCGTTCGGGCTCGACGACGCCGACGTTGCCCGGCTCCGCGCCCGCCGGCGCGACGACGAGGCAGCGCGCGCCTGGCTGCGCGCAAGGCTCCCGCAGACCCCGCCGCGCGTCGATCCCCATGACACCGCGAAGGTGCTGCTCGCCGACGTCCCCGCGGCGCTCGCCGATCCCCAGGATCCGCAGCGTTCCACCAGACTCTCGGCCTTCTTGCGCCGCGCCGTCGACACCGCGCTCCGCCCTGAAAATGAGACGAAGCTCCACGTGCTGCACCTGCCGCCCGGGGTCTTCCTGCTCGACGGTCCGCTCGCGATCCCGGGGCGCGCCGCGATGCAGGTGATCGGCGACGGGCTCGGGCCGACCGCGCTCTCGCTCGCCCGCCCCGACGGTGCGCCGATGCTCGCGATCGAGGGCCCTACGGCGCGGCTCACGGTGCGCGATCTGTCCCTCGTCGAGCCCGCGTTCGCCGGAGCCGACACCGCTAGGGCCGGCGTGATCGACCTGCGCATCGCGGACACGGCCGGCGCGGAGATCCGCGTCGAGGACACGTCGAGCTACGGCCCCGGTCCGACCGCGATCGGCGGCGGTTTCCGCATGGAAGGCCTCGACCGGGCCCACGCCACGCTCGACGGGGTGATGGTGGAGGGGATCGAGATCGCCGGCGCAGGGGCCGGCATCTCGGCGGGGGTGGACGTCTTTGGAATCACCTCCGCCGCCTCACGCGCGCTCTCCCCGTTCCGCGTCACCGGACGCGCGCGCCTCGCCGCGCACGACATGTACGCCGAGCAGCAGCCGCGCTCGCTCGATCTCTCGGGCGGCTCGGGGGAGATCCTCTTCGACAACATCCTCAAGGCGCATGTGAGCCCCGGCGCCCCGGCCGCGACCGAGTCCGTCACCCTCGGCGACTTCGCAGGTGAAATCACGTTCTTCAACTTCGCCGCGACGAGGCCGCTCGATCTCTCGACCACCGCGCCCGCCTCGCAATCGGTGGCGGTGATCGGCGCGTGGCTGTCCCTCTCGGACGAGGCCCCGCAAGTCGATCAGGCGCTCCGCGCGCGGCTCGCCTCCCGCGGCGCCTCGTTCACCTGGCAGCGACCCTCGATGATCGACTGCGCAGGTCTCTTCGGCGGCCCCTCGGCGACGGCCGCGGGCGGCGCATCCTTTCTCCTCCGCGGGGGCTCCGTCGATACGGTCTTTGCCGGCGCCAAGGGCGACTGGGAGCCGATGACCAAGGCCTGCGCGCCGTTGACGCGCGGGCTCGACGAGGCCGGCGCCGCTCGCCGGATCGCGCGCGCGTTCGAGCTGCTCCGCAAGGCTCCGCCGCGCAAGGCGCGCGCGGTGACGAGCAGGGAGGCCTCCGACGTGCTGCTCGATCGCGTGCACGTCGAGTCGTGGAGACGCGCGGGGATCGTGGTCGGCGCGGCCCGCGAGCATTAGCTCGCGCGAACGAGAGAGGACGGCCCGCGGGCGGCTCCACGCGCCGACCTCAGGGCGTGATGAGCCCGGCGCGGGCGCGCTTGCCATGCTCGACGAAGCGGGCGAGCGCGGTCAGGAGCGCAGCCTCGATCAACGCGCCTTCGAGGACGCCGAGCGCCCGCGCGACGGCTTCGAGCGTGCACAGGGCGCCCTCGCGGGCGTGCCGGCGCAGGCCGTACTGCGAGGGCGCGACGTCGGGCAACGAGACGACCTCACCGGCGCGCAGGACGTCGTCGCGGAGGACGAGCCTGCGGGCCTGGGACCAGGTGCCGTCGGGGACGAGCAAGACGGCGCCCGCGTCCTCGGGGCCGAGGGGGCGCGCGCCCTCGCGGGGGAAGAGGGTGAGGCGGCGTCCCTCGGGGAGCGGAGGAGGCTCGGGGGCGTCCTTGCGGCCGCGCACGCGGAGCTCCGCGCCGTCGAGAATCTGGGCGGCGAGGCGGCCGGTGTTGGTGCTGGTGACGGCCTCGCGGCGGTGCATGACGATGATCACGCGGGTGCGGGTCGAGAGGCGCGGGAGGTAGGTGCAGATGCAGAGCGCGGAGGGGAGCCAGCAGGCCGAGCAGCGGGCGGTGCGCCGGCTGCGGATCTGCGGGGCGGGCGCGGCGCTCGTGGAGGTCGCAGCGCCGGTGCCGTCACCGTCAGAGAGAGCCATCGTCGAGGGGTGATCCGCGTTCAAGAAGGGGCCCCCGCCCGGATCCTCGGGGTCAGCACCGGCATGGTGCTCTCCGCAGGCCCGGGTTGGGCCCCCCGGACCTCGATGTGCGCGTCCTCGTCGCCCTCACGGGCGTTGTCCCCCCTTGCCCGGGGCGGGAGCGGGCTTATCGAGCTTGCACGAGAGGGCCCTCGACAGGTCGCGCGCCTTGTCGGCGGTGACGCTCTTCGGCCTGGCCTTCCCCCACCTCTCCAGCACCTTGCCGTAATACTCGCACGCGCCGGCTTTATCGCCCTTCTTCTCGAGCGCCTGGGCCATGGTCATCCACGCGTGGGGCAGATCGAAGGCGCCGTAACAATGCTTGACCCGGAGGCGCGAGATCTCGATCGATTGGTCGGCGTCACCTGCGAGCAGGTGGGCTCGGGCGAGCGCGCCGAGCATGTCCACGCTCGCCTGCTCGGGTTTGGGCGGGTTCGGTAGAGCATGGAGCACCCGGAGCCCCGCCTCGGCCTCCTCGCGTGACTCGATGTCGATGAGGTAGCCGGCGAGGGAGGGCGAGGGACTCCCTTCTTTGTCGTCTCCCGTATACGCGCGCACGAACTCGTCCAGCCGGGCGTCGAGATCGGCCTTCGAGAGCTTGCCGGCGTGATGGAGGAAGCGGCTCAACGGCATGTTGCGCTCCCAGGCCTTTTCGCTGACCCAGGCGTCTTTGTGCTTCCAGTACGACTCGACGACACGAACCGCGTCCTCGGTCCGCCCCATCTCGACGTACAGCCCCTTGAGCCAGATCGTGTGCACCTGGTGGCTCCCGATGTAGGGGTCGGCGTCGATGAGCTTCCCGAACTCCTCCACCGACTTCAGGGCCTCTTCGAAGTCGCCTCCGTAATAGGCGAATCGAGCACGGACCATGGCCTCATCGCGCTGCCGCTCCGCGCCGCTCAGCCCGTCGAGCGCCTGGCGCGCGATCTGATACGACGACTCGACCGAGCGCCCGAGCCCGAGCATCAGATCCGCCCTGTTCATGCAGTCCTTCAGCTGCGGCTGGCTGGCCGTGGACTTGCGCAGCTCCTCCTCGGCGTCGGCGCACCGCCCGAGCTTCGCGTAGGCCTCCGATCGCTCCATGCGGCAGTCCGCGCTCGTCGGGGCGACCTCCAGGCAATGCTCGAACGCCTTGAGCGCGTCCTCGTACCGCTCGAAGCGCGCGAGGTGACGCCCGAGGAGCTGCTGGGCGTCGGCGTACTGCGGGTCGAGCGCCGCGGCGCGCTCGGCGAACCTGAGCCCCTCGTCCTTGGTCTCGGCGAACTGGGCGAGCGTCATGAAGAGCTCGGCGTCCATCGGATAGGTCTTGATGGCTTCGAGGAGGCGCTCCCTCACGACCGAGCGCTCGGCGGGCATCCGCGACAGGAGGGGCTCGAGCACGCGGAGGAACATCAGGTCGCGCGGGGTCAACGTGGCGCGCAGCTCCACGGCGCGCGAATACGCCGCCTGGTAGACCTTGAAATCCAGCCTCGTGTCGTGCGCGATGTACGCGTAGCGCAGGTGGGCGGCGGCCATGGAAGGGTCGAGCTCGGCGGCGCGGGCGAAGTTGTCCTTGGCGCGGCCCCAGTTGGCGTCACGCAGCGCCTGGAGGCCCGATTTGTAGGCGACGAGCGCCTCGGGGACCCTGGAGTCGGGGAGGGGGAGATCCGTGATCGCCGTGGCCGTGGGCTTCGCGGGCGCGGAGGCGCTCGCCCCGGCCGCGGGCTGCGTGACCGGGTTTGACCTGGTCACGCGGAAGAGGACGGAGACGATCGCCACGGCGAGCGCGAACATGACGGCCCAGCGCGGCGCGGCGCGCCGGGCGGAGTCACGCGCGCCGCCCGGCGAGGACGCGGCGATCCCGCGGGAGGGCGTGGCCCTGCTGTCACGATTCGAGAGGACGGAGGGATCGGCCGTGTGCCGGCTGCGCTGTTTGTCCCCGGAGTCGGCCGATCTCGCCGCGTCCGGCGCGAGCGGCGGGATGGATGTCTTGGGCGACCGGAGCTGATTGTAGAGCGGCTCGAGCTCGGAGAGCGCGCTCCTCGCGTCCGCGAAGCGCTTGGCCGGGTCCTTTTCCATGCAGCGCTCGACGAAGCGCTCGACCTCGGGCGGGACATCGTGTCGAATCGACGAGAGGGCAGCCGGATCGTCGCGCAGGACGGAGCTCACGATGTCGCTCGCGGTGCCGCCGACGAAGGGCCGTTTGCCGGTGATCATCTCGTAAAGGACGACGCCGAACGAGAAGAGATCCGATCGACTGTCGACGACCTTGCCGCGCGCCTGCTCGGGCGACATGTAATAAGGCGTGCCGACGAGCCCGCCCTCGTCGGTGAGCGCCGTGTCGGCCTCGCCGAGGGGCTCGCCCACCTCGGCGGGTTTGGCGAGGCCGAAGTCGAGCACCTTGACGGTGCCATCGTCGTTGATCATCACGTTGTCGGGCTTGAGATCGCGGTGGACCAGGCCCGCGGCGTGGGCCTTCCGGAGCCCGCGGAGGATCTGCACGCCGACGTTGAGCGCCTCGTCGATGGGGAGCCGGCCCTCGCGGATGCGGCGGGCGAGGCTCTTGCCCTCGACGAGCTCCATCGCGATGAAGCTCTTGCCGTTGCTCTCGCCGACCTGGTAAATCGTCGCGATGTTGGGGTGATTGACGGACGCTGCGGCGCGCGCCTCGCGCAGGAAACGGCGCCTCCGCTCGGCGTCGTCCTCGCTGCACGGGGGCAGGACCTTGAGCGCGGCGGGCCTGCACAAGAGCTCGTCGACGGCGCGATAGACGACGCCCATGCCGCCTTTGCCGATCAACGCGACGACGGAATAGTGGCCGAATTTGTCGCCGACCGCGACGCCTTGGTGGGGGAGCGGTGCTTCGCGGAGGGCGCGGCGGTTGGTGTTCCCCGCGCCGACGACGGTGAGCGCCTCGGGCGGCGCCACGTCGTCGACCCTGGCGATCTGGCGGAGGAACGCGTCGGAGTTGGACTCTCCGTCCGGCCCGTGGCCTTCGTCCTCGTCGTCGTCGCGTACGTCCCAGGGGCCCATGGTTCGCTCTTCATCCTTCGGAGGGGCTATCGGAGCAAGCCCTCCTTGCGACCGAGCTCGACGAGGCGCTCTTTGATGAGCTGAAAGCGCTTGCGGAGGCGCGCGGACTCGCGCTTGAGCTCGGCCTCGTCGGCCGAGAGGTCGCGCTCGCCCAGCATGACGCGCGCGAGGTCGGACCACGCGAGCTCCTTGTCGACGCGCAGGATGAGGAGGGTCTGATCCTCCTCGGAGAGCTCCTCGCGGAGCTTCTCGATGCGGCGCTTGTTGTCGCTCCGGAGGTGGGGCGAGGTCTCGCTGCGGGCCTCCGCCTGGATGGCGGAGATGGAGGTGACGAGCGACAGCGGGATGTCGTGCGCGCGCTTGCGCTCGTTCTTCCGGTAGCGGCAGGAGGCGTTGCGCGCGAGCGTGTAGGCCCACGTCCGGAAGGAGCACTGCCACGCGAAGTGGCCGATGCCCTTCCACAGGTCCTCGCTGAAGATGGAGAACACGTCGCTCGCGTGATCGTGGTCGCGGTGGAGCGCGAGGAGCAGGCCGAAGATCTCGGGCCCGTAGCCGCGGATCGCGGCCGTCGCCGCGGCCAGGAGATCGCCGCGCTCGCACCACGACTGAATCTCGCGCTCGATCTCCTCACGTGCTCCTGCCATGCGCCGGCGGTCATTATAGGCGCGGCCGCTCCTCTTTCCACAGCCCGGCGCAAGCCAGCGACGACGAGGCCGGCGGGGCGACCGGCGGCGCCCCGTCGACGCGGTCGAGCTTGAGATCGCGCGCGGGCCATCGCACCTCGCGCACGAACGATGCGTCGAGATCGACCGCGCTCGGGCCGAAGACGACGGTCCGCCCCGTCTCGCTGGGCACCACGACCTGGTCGCTCGGGGTGCGGTAGCTCCGGCGCGCGCTCACGTCGATCACGCGCACCCACGCGTCTCGCCCGCCGGCCGCCTCGGCGGCGCGCGCGGCGATGATGGCCGCGACCGGCGTCGGCACGCGCTGGCCGCCCTTGCCTTCGATGGGGACGAGGACCCAGGGTGAATCCGCGGGCGCGGTCCAGCGGTCCGTCCCGCCGGCGGTCCACACGTCGATGGTGCCCTCGCCGGCTGCGCCGGCGGAGCGGTTGAAGACGGCGACGAGGTCGGGCCCCGCGCCGCCGCTGTGGAGGGCGATCTTGGCGCTCGTCAAGACGCCCCGCTCGTCGATGTGCGCGTCCTCCACGACACGACCGAGCCCACCGGCGAGCGTGGTCTCGCCGTGGAGCGCTTCGGCGCGGCTCACGCCGCGCATGCGATCGACCCGGACCGAGGACGTGTCCGCACCGGCGAAGGTGAACGTCTCGACCGCGCAGGAGGCTTGTGCGCCGGTGTTCCGCGCACAGCCAACGCTCGTGAGGATGGCGAGACACGCGGGCGCGAGCCGAGCCAGGACGTTCTTGATCATGATCACATACCTCCGCATGGGCTGCGCTCGAAGAGAGCAGCGCTCTGATGGAGAGGCGCTCACCTCGCCCCACGGCCTCGTGGAGCGGGTCGCCGCCTCGTCGCGAGCTCTTTCTGGGCAGCTCGATCGATTCTTTCAAGCCGCCGTTGCTTTTCTCGTTTTGAGAGAGTGCGGTCCCCGTGGGATGTGAACAAAAAAAATCAGCTGAGATTCGAACCACATATTTCCACATATTCCATGATTGCAACATCGCTCCGGCGGCTTCGCCGGCTCCTCCCTCCTCGCTCCGCCGGCAGGCGCGGCGACGCGTGCTTCGCGTGGCTCTGCGACGAGTCGAGCGCAGGGTCGTTGTGGAAGAGCTCTCGGCCCAGCAG
This sequence comes from Byssovorax sp., assembly GCA_046351295.1. Taxonomy (GTDB): domain Bacteria; phylum Myxococcota_A; class Polyangia; order Polyangiales; family Polyangiaceae; genus JAXLYT01. Next base: position 165,549 of record JAXLYT010000002.1, on the reverse strand, counting down.
CCTCCCCACCTCGTGTGCCGCTGAGCCCGGGGTTTGGGCGGGGTGTGCTCTGGATTGGGACGGCCCGTGATGCGGGGTTATGTCGAGCAGAGAAGGTCGATCGGTGAGCCGATTTGACCGGGGCGGAGGACGGCCGGGGGTCTCAGCGACGTTGGCAGAGAGGAGCGCGCAAAGGCCCTCGAACGGATGCGCGACTATCGCTGTAGCCATCATCCGCGCGCGAAGTCGACCAGATGGCGCGCGGCGCGGAGAGCATTCCATTCGCCCCCGCGCGGTGCTAGTGTTCCCGGGCATGATCGATCTCCGGAAGCTGCGGGACAGACGAAGCTTCTCGATCACCGCCGGTCCGCCGAGGCTCGCGCTCGTTCACCACGGGTTCAGGACGAAACACTTCAAAGGTACGGATAAGCCAACGACGCGGTTCGCGGCGCGATATCCCTCGCTCGGCTTGCTCAACCTCGCGCGCTCCCTCCAGGTCGACTTCGAGCAGGGCCGCCTCCCTTTTGCGCCCGAAATCAGGTACTTCGACGAAGATTGCTATGCGGATGACGACGACCTCGTCGCCGCAGTCATGGACTGGCTGCGCCCCGCGAGCGCGCGCTTCGTCCTCGCGGGTCTCTATTCCATGGCCTTCGATCGAACGGCCAGGATGCTGGCCCTCATCGACCCGTCCGAATTTTGCGTCGTCGTCGGCGGCGCGCACCCGACGGTCGCGCCTCACTTCGACTATGCCCATCTGGTCGTGCGGGGAGAAGGTGGCCGCGCCCTGCAACACATCCTCACCAAGCTCTTCGATCCCATGTTCGGCCAGGGCGCCGAGGCGCGCGGCATCTGCTTCGAGCTCGACGGCGCGCTGCATGTCAGTGGCCCTGCGTTCGACAACTCCCTCGCCACGATCCCGCCGCCCGCGTTCGCGTACGAGCTGAGCGAATCCCGGACCGACCACCCCTCGCGCTCGCGCGGGAGCTGGTGGACATCGGTCGGCAAGTCGTCCCAGATCTACGTCTGCACGCAGAGCTGTCGCGCCCGGTGCACGTTCTGCTCGACGTACCTGATCCACGGCCGCGCGGTGTCGCGTCCGGTGGAGCTCATCGCCGCGGATCTCGACTACATCAAAGAGTTCGGGCACGACAGCATCCGCTTCCACGACGACGATCTCCTGCAGCACGATCAATTCGATCAGCTGATGGACGTGCTCGCCGACAAGAGCCTCCTGTGGACCTGCAACGCGCGCGCCGAGTTTCTGGACGCCGCGCGCGCCCGGCAGATGTTCGCCGCCGGGTGCAGGAAGGTGTTCCTGGGCGTCGAGTCGCTCGATCAGCGGAGCCTCGATTATTACCGCAAGGCCACGACGGTGGAGATGAACCAGGCCGCGGTGCGCGAGCTCGACGCAGCGGGGATCGGCGTCGTCTGCGGTTACATCATCGGTGCTCCTCACGACACGGTGGAGAGCATCCTCGAAGACATCGATCGCGTCCTCGAGCTGCCCATCCTCTTCTTGGCCACCGCCATCTTGACGCCGGACATCGGCACCGTCGAGTTCTTGCGGGCTCGCAAGAAGGACGCGCGGTTGAGGATGCTGGGCGATGACGGCTCGGTCGTCAACATCCGTCCCAGGCCGGATTTATTTGGCGCCGAGCAACCGTATGGGCTGCCGACCGTCAGCGATGCCGTCTCCAAGTCCGAGCTCAACGAGCTCTACAATTTCGCCGAGTGCGCGTTCTTCCTTCGAGGGTCCAGCGTCGAGCGCCTCCTCCGGACGACACCGCCGGACCGGGCTCGGGAAGTACACGAATGGATCGCGTTCAACCGTTCTCGCGCGGAGGACCTCGCGCGCTCCGCTCGGCTCGAGCCCGTGCGAAGCCGCGCGAGCGCCCTCCTCTCGCACTCCGCACGCGACCTCCTGTCCAGCCCCTCCCGCGCGCGCGTCGCCCACCCCTGAGAGCAGCCAGACATGAACCTCACGAGCCAGCAGATCCGATTTTTTCGCGACACCGGCTATCTGAAGCTCCCGCGCGTCGCGTCCGACGATGAAGTCTCGGAGATGCTCTCCGTCATCGACTCTCATTTCGAGCGACGAATCGAGCCTTATCGCACGCGCACGGGCCTGGCAGGCGACCCCGTCACCCTGTACGGCACGGTCCAGCGCGCGCCCATCTTTCTGCGCGTCATTCAATCGCCGCCGATGGCGGGCGCGTTACGATCGCTGCTGGGCCCGAACGTGGAGCTGAAGCTCAATCGGCACAATCACGCCCGGATCAACCCGCCGGGCCACAACAAGTTCTATTTGCACCGCGACATCCTCCAGTGGTCGCGCGGTCAGCTCACCGTGATCATCTACCTCGAGGACACGAACATCGAGAACGGCTGCACGCACGTCGTCCCGACGACTCATTTCCTCCCGAGCGCGGGCGTCCCGGAGAACGGCATCACCTGCATGGACGACTACGAGATTTACCACGACCTCAGGGAGCAAGCGGTGCCGGTCCCCATGAGGGCCGGCGGCGCGCTGATCCTCGACAGCTTCGTCTTTCACACCCCCGGCACGAACGTGACCGCAGGGTCCAGGAAGAGCCTCTGCTTCGCCTTCCACAGCAGCGACGAGCTCTCCTCCCGCTCCGACAACGACGACTCGCAAATCGTCTTGGGCGAACGGATCTACCTCGGCAACAACCGCCTGCCGGCGGACGCTTACCTCAAGTACGCGGAGAAGAAATGAGCCTCAGGTCTTCGCGCGACGCCGAGTCGACGAAGCGGCGAGCTTCCGGTGGGCGAGGTCGATGATCGCCTTCGCGACGCGCGAGTGCGTCTCCTCCGGCACACCGATGAAGGAGCTGAAGGTCGCGCACATCTCGTGGAAGACGAACCCCGCCTCGGTCTCGAGCCAGTCAATCGCGAGGTAGTCGGCGTCGCATCGCTTCGCGATGCGCAGATTCCACTCCTGGACCTGCGCCGGGATCTGGATCTGGTAATACTCCCCGCCGCCGCACCGAAAATCTCGCTTGTCCCTGGGACCGCGGTGCTTGTGCCCGAGGATCTCGTCGCGCGTGACGTAGACCCGGAGGTCCCCCGTGTGCGGAACGAAGTCTTGCACCAGATAGTCAACCTCTTTGACCATCTGGAGGAGGCGCACCTTCTCGACGAAATCCCAGGGCTCGTCGGAGCGCATGATGCCGACCCCGTTGCTCATGCGGTTGGGTTTCAGGATCATGGGGAACGTGAAGCCGAAGTCGATCGCGGCCGCGAGCACGTCCTCGGGCTCCACGTAGGGCTCGATGGGCATCGAGGGGACACACGGGATATCGAGCTCCGCGACGAGCGCGTGCATGAGTGTCTTGTTCAGCTCGAGCTCGGGGCTCGCGGCGAAGGACCGGTTGAGGAGCGGCAAGCCCATCTCGGTGAGCGCGTAATGCAAGGTCGCGATCTTGCGCTCTCGGGCCGGACAGACGGACATCCGGGTCACCCCGAAGACACGGTCGGTCGGGTCGATCTCCTGCCCGCGATGAAGGAATCGCGTCCGGCCGCGCTGAACGAGCGTGATGTCGTCGAGGTCGAGGAGCTCCCTCGTGTCACCACGCCTGCGGAGCTCTTTGTCGAACATGATGATGTACCCTTCGAGCTGGCTCTCGACGGTGAACATCTTTCCGTCGCCGCCGGGGACGATCGTGGTGAGGATCATTGGGCTTCTCCTTCGTAATCCGGGCTCGCTGGGTGCTCTCTAGGTCGGTCCATCGCTCGCCCGGGTCACGAACACGCAGTGCGCCGCAAACGCGATATCCGAGCCGTCGGCCACCAGACACTTGAATCGATATTCGTGCGCCGGCGCCGCCTCCGGGATGTCGATGACGCTCTCCGCCACCGCGACGCCCCGCTCGGAGCGCGCTCGCAGCGTTTGTGCCGGGATCTTCGGCTGATGAGGACCGGACAGCGCGAAGAGGACGACGAACTCGTGACCCTCGAGGGGGGTGGCGATCTCGACGCGCATCTTCATCGGCGCCCCCCGAGGCACGCGCTCCTCCCCATGCACGCGCACCGCGGAGATCGTCGATCCGACCCGCACGTCTTCGATGATGCCGCAGCGCATGCAGACGCTCGACACGCGCCGCTCTTCGGTCAGATGAGCGCGGAGCTGCCGCCTGTGCGTCAGCCCGCCGCATGCGGGACAGGTCGCGCGCTCCGCGCCTTCGTACCCATGATCGTGGGCGATCGCGTTGGTCAGCCAGAATCCTCCGGTCAGCGGCGCGGCGAGCTCGTCGAACAGCATGTCGCGAAGCCGGCGCAGGATCGCGTCGAGCGAGGCGAGGTGCTCGCGGAGCAGGTGCAACGCGCTGCCGTCGAAGGCGAGCCGGTCATGGACCACGGGCACGACGTCCTGCTGCTCGACCTGCGCGCGCAGCGCTTCACGGGCGCCGGCGGACTCGGCACCGAAGATCGCGCGATGAAGGTCGAGCCAGCGCCGGAGCCCGGCCAGCCGAACGTTCATCGCCTCCCGCGCGTCGCGGCGCGAGAACCACGCGACACGCACACCGCCGAGCGGCGCGGGAAAGGAGAAGATCGTCAGCGCGAGGTGCTGCTGGTCGCCATCACCGACCACCCGGCCGAACCAGCTCACGCGCGAATCTCCGCTGTCGATCGAGAGCGAGAGATCGCCCTCGGCGGCCGCGGCGATCACGGATGGGTCACGCACTTCGAGGAAGGCGACGTGCCGCTCGCCGAGCTCCAAAGAAGCAGGCAGCGCCGCGAGCTGAAGCGGCGCCGGAGATCGCCCGTGGGCCCCGGCGCGCGCGCCCTCGACGCGCAGATCCGGGAGGCCGTAGGCGATGTAGACCGGCTGTCCCGCGCGCGAGAGACGAAGAAAGCGGTTGAGCAGCGCGACCGTCTGCTGGAGCGTGAGCCCGTCCGCGAGCGCGCCGAGATAAAGGAAACCGCACTCGGGCCGACCTCCACCGGTCGCGGATCCGATCATCGTGAGGCCCGGCCCCTCGACGAACGCACGCGTGAAGTTGTAGCGCGAGGCGACCGCAGCGTCGCCGAGCCGCCCGCTGCTGCACGAGCCGAGCATCAGGTGCGACACCCGGAGGTCCCCGACGCGGAGCTGGCGTGACCCGCGCGGACAACCCGCAGGGCTCTCGCGACAGTTGAGATCACCGCCGTCGTCGACGAAGGCTGCGTCGCCGCGCCGCCCGCATACCACCGCGGGCCCGGCGCCCTGCGCGCACGACTCGCCCCCGTGCCCATGCGTCATCAGCACGCCCTCGGTCTCGGCGAAGATCGTCACGACCTCTGCGGGCGCGCGCACGCCGAGCTCGATGAGCGGACGCGCGCCGCGATCCATCGCGAAGTAGGTGCTGCTCTCTTTCTGGTTCACGAGCATGCGAAAGCGATCTGCGGGGACGGGTCGCTCACCCGCGTCGATCAGCCGCCCGAGAAATCGCGAGAGCACGCCGACGTCGTCCCCGGTGACGAAACATGGTGGCTCGTCGAGCTCCATCGCTTGATTCAGGAGCACGTCGCCGATGCGATCCGCGAGCTCGACGACGACGGTCCGCGGACGATTAGGGATCGTGTGTCGCGGGAGCGACGCGACGAGCTCGAGCTTCCCGCCGAACCACGACGCGAGCAGCTGCGCGGGCAGCGACGCGACCGCGCCGCGCTCCGCGATCACGTGGAGGGGGGCGATCGCGACGCTCGGTTCGATCTCCTCGATCGTTCCTGCGATGGAGGCCTCCCACGTCACCGCGGCGTCGGGGAGGAGATGAGGGATGGAGCTGCGATCGCCGCGCGCCACTTGCGCGCAAGCCCGCGCGTACGTGTCGAGGCTCCGATAACCGATGCTCGGGGGCATGAGCGCTGGATGGGAAGACCGCGGCGGGACACCGCGCGAGCAGCACCCGCCACAGCTCGGAGCCGGTTACTTGGTGATGGTCGCCGAGATGGTCAGCGTCAGAGCGCGCACGAACTGCGTCGAGACGCCGAGGCGACCGTCGAGATCCTTCGTGACCTGTCCGCCGTAGCGCCACGCGAGATCATAGATCTTCTCGGCGCTAACGCTCGAGCCGATCGTCGCCATGACGGTCGACGCGACGCCCGGCGAGAACATCAAGTTGCGCGAATAATCGGGCATGATGTCCATGAGCCGGTCGAAGACGCTCTTGTTGGCGAGGAGCGTCTGCTCGATGTTCGCGTCGGTGACCGACGCCATCGCCTTGCTCAGGTCCTTCGCGCCGCGGAGCGTGAAACACGCAGCGTCGGTGATGTGCCAGGTGAACTCGGCGCGGTCCGCCTGGCCCTGGATCTTGTGGTTCACGTAGGCGAGGCTGCGGACGCGCTCGTAAACGGCGTCCGCGACCTCTTTCGTGTACCCGAGCGCCGCGAACAGCTTGGCGACGTAGGCTCCGTCCATGACGAACATGGCCTGTCCCCAGGAGTCCGTCAGCTTCATCGCGATGGCCATGACGTCCTGCGCGTTGGCCTCGAGCCGAGCGAGATCCGCGAGCGTGACTTGCGACGGGGCATCGAGACGAACCGGATAGGTCGCGATCGCCTGCGTTGAGATCTGCATTTTTATTTTCTCCTTGACTTGGCTTCGGTTTGCGCGGGTGGAATGACGACGCCTACCAGCAGGGCGCCACCATGCCTTTCTTGAACCAGTCGATGTTGAACGGGGTCGTGTTCACGGCCCTCACGTCGATCGCTTTGCCTCCTTCGAAGGTGATCCTTCCGGCGAAGGTCGGCGCGCCCGCGTCACCGCCGCCCTTGAGCATTTTCCCGGGGTGCGGATGATCCTTCGCGGTGATCGTCACTTCGACAACGGCGGACTCCGGAATGTGAAGACCGAGAGCCTTCTCGAGCTCGGCGCGATCAATGTTCACCTGTGCCATGCGTGCCTCCTGTCGATCCGTGACCGACGCGATGGTTTCGATTCAAGCCTAGGTTTCCCTGCTCGATCGTTGGTAGCAGACCTCGAAGGTCAAGTAAAGGCCCGGCTCCCGTGCCCCGTGTACGCGAGCCGGCTCATTGATGGCGTCGTAAGCCAGGAGCGTGATGGCCATCGTCGCGGAGGGGTGAGCGCGCTGGTGTGATGGCCATCGCGGGCGTCTGGCGTGTCGGCGCGATGGGCATCACGCCGAGGTCGACGCGGAGCTGGCGAGCTGAGGGGAGGGTTCAGTCGAAGCGGGCGAGCGAGGCGGCGGCGCGGGTCACGAGGTCGCGTTCGACCAGCTTCTTCTTGCGGCGGGCGGCCTCGCGGAGCGCGGCGCTGGCGAGCCGGTCGATCTCGCGCAGGGAGCCCTGGGACAGCTCGTGCAGGGCGGCGAGGGCGTCGTCGGGGAAGAGGGGGTGGTTACAGCCGGCAGCGGACAGGCGATAACGCACGTATTCGGCGGTATCCTCCGTAGTCGCGGGGGCCAGCAGGAAGCGGTGGTGGATGCGGGTCAGCAGGGAGCGGTGGGCGCGGCGGGACAGGTTCGACTCCAGCTCTGGCAAACCGATGAGGACGAGGGACAAGAGCGCCCGCGCGTCCCACTCGTAGTTCATGAGGATGTGCAGGTGTGCCATCATGTCGGGGTGCAGCAGGTGGGCCTCGTCGAGCAGGAAGACGGGGTGGATCTTGTCGCGCCGCATCTCGTGGATGTGGTGCTCCACGGCGAGAAACAGGTTGGCGGCGGAGGTCGTCGGGTGCAGGCCGAGGGCGTGGCAGAGATAGCGGTAGAAGTCGCGGCGGCCGAGCGTGGCGTTGCGACAGTAGGTGAGTCGGAAGCCCGCTTCGGGCAGGCGCCTTCGCAGCGCGCGCAGCACGCAGGTCTTGCCCACGCCGGGCTCGCCGAGCAAGAGCACGCTCTGGCGATCGGCGACCGCCTCCTCGATCTCGGCGACCAGCTCGGCTTTGCTCTCGGGCAGCCACAGGTCCTGGTCGTCGATCTCCTTGGAGAAGGGCTGAGAGCGCAGGTCAAAGCAGCTCAGGTCAGAAGATATCGGCATCGTCGTCCTGCTCGGTGAGGGTGCGGCTCGGGTCGAAGTCGACGGGTTGTTTCGCGGGCCCGGGCGCGGGGTGACGCGGCGGTCGCTTCGTCGATGCGTTGGCCACCGGGTCGACGACGCGCAGCGGGACTCTCTTGTTGTCGTCGAGCTCGACGGCGGGTGTGGTGCCGTCGAAGAGGCTCGTCGCGAGGGTGACGATCTGGCCGGCGAGGTAGCCGAGCGGGACCTCGTAGACGAGTCCTCCCACGGTGACCGTGGTGTCGCGGCGGACGCGGCGGCGGGTGCGCACGGTGAGCGCGGTCTTGAGCTGGTCTTGGGAGACGAGCACCTTCTCACCTTCCGCAAAGACCGTGGCCGGCGCGCGGCCGAGGAGACCGGCGTGCGGCTCGACCTGGTAATAACGGGTGAGCCAGGCGCGGAGCTTGGCCTCGATGTCGGCGAGCGTCGCCACCTCGCCGAGATGGCCGAGCGCCTCTTCCCGCAACCGCCGCCAGAAGCGCTCCATCTTGCCGCGCGCCGGTGCGTCGTAGGGCTTGGCGTGCAGGAGCGTGATTCCCAGTCTGGAGCAGGCCAATTGCAGGACGGCGCCGCGGTAGGTCGCGCCGTTGTCGAGGTAGAGCGCGTCGGGCTTGCCGTGCTCCATCAGCGCCCCGGAGAAGAGCGAGAGCATCGACTCTTCGCGCTCATCGTCGAAGACGCGAAGGGCCACGACGAAGCGCGAGGCGTCATCGAGCAAGGCGTGGACGCGCACGGGGGTGCGACGACCGCTGAAGGTGAGCGTGGGCCCATGGCAAACGTCACCGTGCCAGAGCGCACCCGGGCGGGCGGCCTGCCAGCGCAGGCGGGTCTTTCCTCCCGTGCTCTCTTCGGTGGCCCTGCGGCAAAGCCCGTGCTCGGCGTACATGCGACGGACCGTGCAAGCGGTGACCTCGGGGCCGATGCGCCCATCGGCGCGGAGCGTGCGCAGGATGAGCGGCACGCTGATGTCCGCGTGCTCGCGGCGGATGTCGAGGAGCAGGGCGCGCAGCTCGGGGTCGAGGCCGAGGCCACGGCCGCGATCGCTGCGCGCCCGCGGGATGAGGGCGTCGAGGCCGCCACCCTTGAAGGCGTAGAGCCACCGCTCGTACGTGGTGATGGAGTAAGTGCGCGTGATGTCGCTCCCAGGCGGGCGCACGCGCTGCTCGCTGAGGCGGCGCAATCCTTCGATCCGCGCGCCGTGATCGAGCTCGCTCGAGGCGAGCTCGCCGATGAGGCCGTGGCGGAAGATCGCCACCTCCTCGGCGTGATTCTTGGGGCTCAAACGATCCATGGGGTCTCCTTGCAGGCGCATTCGTCGCCCGCGAAGACCTCATGCCGGCGCCGCGGCCCGCCGTGCCCGATCCTCCTCGGTGGATCGGGCACGGCATGTCCCGCCGGTCGGAGGTGCCCGTCGCGGGCGGCGCCCCCGGCGAGCGCGATCGCGGGGGCGATCGGGGCCGGATCAGGCCGCCATCGCGGCGCCGGCAAAGGCCCGCTCGACGAGATCGGCGCCGAGCTCCCGCCCGCCGCGGGCCGCGAGCACGAGGACCACGTGCTCGGCGACAGTCCGGCGCGCGAGGCCATCGAGGCCGTCGATCCCAAAGAGCTCCCCGCGCCGCGCCGCCGCGAGCCAGCGGTCGAGGGTGATCCACCGATCCGCCGAGGCGACCCCCACCGTGCGCTGCGGGCTCGTGCGGTCGCGAGCGGTCGCACCGGAGCCGCCACCGGCGACGACCGAGAAGGCGACGGCCATGGCACCGGCACCGTACCAGCGCCGCCGGACGAGACCGCGCGGTCCCACGAGCAGGACCGCCCGGCACGCGCGGCACCGATAACGCCGGAGCACGACCGAGCCCTGCTCCGGCGCGCCGGTCGCCGTCGCAGGGCCGAGGAGCTGCCGCTCGACCAGGCCATGACCGACGATCACGAGCGCCCTACCCACGGGCTGCGCGGCCGCGTCGCAGCACGGGCACCTGCCCGGCCGCGCCTCGGCGCACGTCGGCGTCCTCTCACGCCAGGGCTTGATCCCGAGCGGACTCTCGACGAATCTCTGGGGGCTTCGTATCTGCTCTTTCGTCGGTCCGAAGCACGACGGCGGAGGTGTTCCGCCAAGAAGGCTCCGCCGTCGTTTTCTTGGCTCTCCTCGCGAGAGGATCGCCCCATGCCTCCGCGATGGCCATCTTCCCGGCTCGACGGCAGGCCAGGGGGGCGCCACGGGATGCAGCACCGCCGCCGATGTCCACCAAGACGTCGACGCGCGTGGGCGTGAGGATAAGGGGCTTCATGTAGGTGGTCACACGGAGAAGGATTCCGGCTCAACCACCTGGCGCGCTAACACCCGCGGCGCGCTTGGCTCGTTCCCATCCCTTCACGCTCTTCACGTGAAGCATCGGCCGATGCCTCCGGCGGAGCAGGTCATGCAAAGGCGGCCTCGCTCCGTCGAATGCAGGCTCACAACGCCTCTGCTCTCACCCATAGCCGCGTGAACAGGCGACCGAGGACCTTGGTGCCGTCTTCGTGCGTCCCGATCGGATCGGCGAACACGGTCCTTCCGTGGAGGATGCGCTCGTCGCGCGCGATCATCGACTCACCCGCCTTGAACCGACAGCGAAGCTGCAAATCGGAGCCCGCCAGGAGCGCGTCGAGGACATCCATCGCATAGCGCTGCAGGTCGGTCAGCGGGTCTCCGGCCTTCGCGTGCGCCGACTCCAGGTATGCGCGAAGATATCGAAAGCGAGGGCGCCCGTGGTCGTCGTAGGTGATGATGGGCGCCGCGTAGAGCCCGTCGGAGAATCCGCGGTGCTCCCACCAGAATGGCTGCTCGAGAGCGCGGAGCACCTCCGGATACTCGGCGCGCAACAGCTCGTGGAGCGCCGCGCCGTTGATGAAGATGCTCTCACCTCCGGCGCGAACCGACCGGATGCAGCTGAAGACGAGGTACTCCCAGGTCTCCGGCAGATTCACGTTGTCCGTGTGTATGTATCCTCCTTCGTGCGTCTGGTGATATCGCGCGCCGTCCGCCATTCGCCGGGTCCGGTCGCGGTCGTAGACTTGAATCATGAGCCGGCCTTCGGCGTCCTGCGGCACGGGTGACCCGAGCGACCTCGCCAGGCACCAGCTGAAGGCAACCCGGTCGTCATCGTCGAACGATCGGTTGATGGGCCGGAGGAAGACCAACCCCGGGCCCGCGTCGAGCGCGCGCCTGATGTGCTGCACGTGGTCTCGAAGCTCGCTCATGGCCCCGTCCGGGATCTCGCAGGAGCCATCCGATCGCCGCCTCGAGCCGTGCTCCTCGACGACGCGCTCGAACGCGCGAGCGGCGGCGGCGGGCAACTCGACGAAAAAATCCTCGGGATCGGCGTCCCCCCTCCACTGCGGCGGCGCGCTCGAGACCATCATCCCTCTCCGGGAGCGTTGCCGCTCAGCCCGCTGTCGAGCTCGTCTGGCACGCTCCGGGCTCGGTACGGGGTCGAACGCGTGGCGGCGACGAGAGCGCCCGCGCGCCGCCGAACGACGTCCAGGCGAGCGGAGCGCGCGAGGTCCTCCGCGCGACCGCGATAGATGTTGATCCAGTCCTGCACCTCCCGGGCGCGATCAGGGGGTGTCGTCCGGAGGAGGCGCTCGATGCTCGCGTCGCGGAGAAAGAACGCGCAGTTCGCATAAATATACAGCTCGTTGAGCTCCGACTTGGAGACGGCCTCGCTCACGGTCGGCAGCCCGTACGGTTGCTCGGCGCCGAACAGATCCGGCCTGGGTCGAATGTTGACGGCCGTGCCATCGTCGCCCAGCATCCGCAATTTCGAGTCTTTTTTTCGGGCGCGCAAGAACTCCACCGTGCCGATGTCCGGCGTCAAGATGGCCGTGGCCAGGAAGAGGATGGGCAGCTCGAGCACACGATCGATGTCCGCGATGAGGCTCTCGACCGTGTCGTGCGGAGCCCCGATGATGTAGCCGCAGACGACGCCGATGCCCGCGGCGTCGAGCTCGCGCACGGCCGTCTGGTTCATCTCCACGGTCGTCGCCTTCCGGTAATAATCGAGGCTCCGCTGATCGAGCGACTCGACGCCCAGGAACACCTTCCTGCACCCGGCGGCGAACATCTGCCGGGCGCGCGCGGCGTCCATGAACTCGGAGCGCGCATTGCATGTCCACAGCAGGTTCTTCTCGGCGAGCACGTCCATCAGCTGATCGAACTGGTCGTGCTGCAGGAGATCGTCGTCGTGAAACTGGATGGAGTCGTGTCCGAACTCTTTGATGTAGTCGAGATCCGCGGCGATGAGCTCCACCGGACGCGACACCGCGCGGCCGTGGATCAGGTACGTCGAGCAGAACGTGCACCGGGCCCGACAGCTCTGCGTACAGACGTAGATCTGCGGCGACTTGCTGACCGCCTTCCACCACTGGACTTGCGGTCGCACCGTCCGATCGTCTCGGGATTCGCTCAGCTCGTACGCGAACGCGGGGGGCGGGATCGTGGCGAGGGAGTTGTCGAAGGCCGGCGCGCTCATGTGGAGCTCGCCGTCGAGCTGGAAGCAGATGCCGCGCGCCTCGGCGCCCTGGCCGAACGCCGGCTCCAGGAGCTGGGTGAGGATGTGTTGCAGGGCGCGGCCGCCCTCCCCCCTCACCACGAGGTGCGCATAGTTGAAGTTCGGCGCGACCGTCGGGTGCGCACCACCGACGATGACGCAGAATTCGCTCGGATCGAGGAGGGCCAACATGCTGGCCGTCCGATCGAAGGCCAACGAGTAGAGGCCTGCCAGGACGAAGCGTGCGCTCGCCGGTCGCAGCCACTCCACGACCGCGGCGACGAGGTCGTCGTCGTCCGCGTAGCAGTCCTCGTCGAAGTACCTGAGCTCCGGCGCAAAAGGGAGCCTCCCCTGCTCGTGGTCGACCTGGAGAGAGCGCGCGAGGTTGAGCAAGCCGAGCGAGGAAAATCGCGCCGCGAAGCGCGCCTTGCGCCTGTCCGCGAAGGAGAACTGCGTCGTCCTGAAACCGTGGTGAACGAGCGCGAGCCTGGGCGGACCGCCGGTGATCGAGAAGCTCCTCTTGTCGCGCAGCAGGCGAAGGTCGATCATCACGAGCACCTTAGCACACTCCGAGACCGGACAGATCCGCGGGCGCCGGCTCGAGGTCACGCCCTCAGTCGATCGAGCATCACGGTCCGTGATCAGTCGCGCTCGAACTTGGGCCGCGCCTTGCCCGCGAGCTCCTCGCGCGCGCCGCGCCACAGTCGTTCCCACGCCTCCGGATCGGAGAGCTCCGAAGCTGGATTGGACTTGCTGCGAGCGACGAATCCCGGAAACCATGGGCGACCCGTCGGCCGCCCAGCGACGTTGTAACGCAGATCGAAGCTCCAGCGCGGGCCGTCGCTCACGTTCGGCAGCGACGCGTGCTTCGTGAGCGGATGAAGGATCAACACGTCACCGGGTTCCATCGGCACCGGCACGCGATCTTCGCCGACGAGCGGCTCCGGGATGCTCTGGGCCTCGTTGCAGTGAAACACCAAACCCTGCTGATGGCTCCTCGGCACCACGAGGAGGCAGCCATTTTCTACCGTCGCCTCGGTGAGAGGCAGCCAGACACTGACGACGTTGCTGTCGTCGGCCTCCCGGTTCAACACGTGCCGATCCTGATGCCAGTGCGTCGCTGCCGTCAGGCACTCGCACGCCTGGCTCCTCGCCGACCGCTCGCTCTCGGGCGTCTTGAGGCGCATGTGCTGGCAAGGGTTCGAATAGATCTCGGGGCCGACGAACCACTCCACCACGTCCAGGAGCCGGGGGCTCCTGAGCAGATCGAACACGGCCGGCCCGTGGTGCGCGGGCGTGTCGTGGCGAATGTCGTCTTCCGTCGGCAGCGAGATGTCGAGGTGCTGGAAACAACGGCCGCTCGTCTCGCGCATGAGCTGGAGCAAGCGGAGGGCGGGCTTCTCCGTCGCGTCGTAGCGCGAGATCGTCCCGTCTTCGAGCCAGCGGGCGGCGAGCCGATCGGCCAGCGCTCCGTACTCGTCGATGACGGGCCGGAGGTCGTCCTCCGGATCGAGGCCGCCCCTGACGACGACGAAACCGCGCTCCTCGTACTCTTCCAGTGCGCTTTGGCGTCGAGAGCTCAAGGCGACCTCCGTGCCGACGGGCCTCGGCCGAGGCTAGGACCGAGGTGCGGGGCTGTCAAGCGCGGGCCCGGCAGCGCGCGGGAGAGCATCAACGCGGAGGCGGTCACCTCCCGCGCCCTGCGAGGGAGCTCGCCGCGACGTTGACCGGGGCGGGAGCGCATGGTACCCGTCGAGTCGCACGAGGAGGCCAGATCGAGGCGATCGAGCGCCGGGATGAAGAGAGGAGGAGAGATGAGGACAGCGGCGCAGACGACGATTTCCACCTGTGCTCTCGCCGATTTTCATCGAGACAAAACCGCTTTCGCCCAGAAGCTCGGCCGGGCCTTCCAGGAGCTCGGCTTCGTGTGTCTCACCGATCACGGCGTGCCCGACGAGACGATCGAAGACAACTTCCGGGCCTGCAAAGCCTTCTTCGCGCTGCCCGAAGAAATCAAGATGAAATATCACGACCCAGACCGCGTTCGCGCGCGCGGCTACACGCCTGCCACGGAATATCGAGCGAGGGATTCGAAACAATTCTGGCATCTCGGCCGCGAGCTCCCCGAAGGTCACACCAGATACGGCGACATCATGCCGCGCAATTTCGACGTCGGCGAGATCGTCGATTTCAACCGGCGCGGCATGGCGCTCTTCGACGCTCTCGACAGAGCCGGCCGGGTCGTGCTCTCGGCGCTCGCCCTCTTCCTCGGGCAGGACGAAGAGCACTTCGCCGACAGGGTTGACCTCGGCAACAGCGTGCTGCGCACCGTGTACTATCCGCCGATCGACGATCTGGACGCGCTCCCGCTGCGCGCCGCTCCCCATGAGGATGTCAACCTGATCACGCTCCTGGTGGGCTCCGGCGAACCGGGCCTCGAGGCGCTGACGCGAGACGGCGAGTGGGTCCCGATCGACACGGCTCCAGGCACCATCGTCTGCAACATCGGCGAGATGATGCAGCGCTATTCCAACAACGTGCTGCGCTCCACCACCCACCGCGTGGTGAGCCCGCGCGGCGAGGCGCGCCTGAGACCACGCTACTGCTCGCCCTATTTCCTGCACCCGAACCCCGACATGACGCTGGCTCCCCTCGCCACCTGCGTCACGGCGGAACGGCCGAACGCCTATCCGAACCCGATCAGCGCACACGATTACATGCAGGCGCGGCATCCCGATGGTCGGTACGATCGCCTCCCGGGCGGGGTGAACGACGGCGCGAAGGCCGGTCCATCACCGCAGGGGCTTTCTGATCAGGCAAGGACGTGAGGCGAACGGGAACTGTTCGATCACGATCGAAGAGCCGCGCTCTGCGATGAACTTGTCCACACCCATCGTATCTCCGTGGTACGAGTGCCCCGCGGTCCCCTCGCCTGCGTAGTTGTCGAGCAGGATGATACCCCCGGGCATGACCCTGTCGTAAAAGCTGGACAGCGCGACGTAGGTCGGCTCCACGAAGTCGATGTCGACGTTCAAGAGAGCGATCTTCATGCCTTTGTTGCGCTCGCAGTACGCAGGGATGGTCCGCGTGGCGTCGCCGGCGACGAGCTCGAAATTGTCGATGTGGAAGCGCGCGAGGAGGCCGCTCAGCTGCTCGGTCGAGATGGACGACCCTCCGGCGGTCGCGATCCAATGTTCGCGCTGCGCGAGGTCTTCCGCGTATTGCGTGGTGGGAAATTCATCGCCAAAAACATCGAAGGCCACGATTTTATGGGCAAAGCGGCCGCCCATGATCTCGCGCAATTTTGCGAATCGGACCAGCGAGGTGCCCTTGAATACCCCGCACTCCACGATGGCGCCCGGGACCGTCTGCACCGCCTTCACCGCCTCGTAGTGGATGACGAACTTCGCCAGCCGCTCGGGCGTCATCAACAGGTTGAAGTGCGTCTCCGCGTCATACATCGCCTGGGTTTCGAAGGAGGGCAGCTCGATCATGGGGTCACGTTCCTCGAACGAAAGGCGCCTTGCGCGCGGGCAAGATACCCGCCGTGGGCAGGGCCGGTCGGCGGGTGGTCAACGGGGTCTCTCTCCGGGCCACAGGCTGATCCGTCTCGTGATCCCAGACCTGGAAGACGGTTTCGTTCCAGTTTGGCCCGTACAGGCGGTCCAATATCCGAGCTTCGTCTTCGGCCGATGGCATCGAGAGGAGCAAAGGGCCGAAGGAACGGTGAGCTCGACGCTCCCACTCCTCGCAGGTCATGTACTCGTTCGGCCACCTCGCCCGCGCCGGCGGAGAAGAGAGCACCAACCTGCGCTCGTCCTGAACGACCGGGAACAGATCGACGCTGGGAAACGGCGCTTCGCCGGCGCGCCCGTCGATGGAAAGCGTCGCCGCGTGGACCTTGTACCCCCACCACCAATCGATCAGCGTAAAGCCATACTCGCGCAAACCGCCGGCGACCCGCGATAGTCTCCCGGTGTCTTCGGCGCGAATGAAGAGGTCCGCGTCGTCGTCCCAGGGGATCATACCTCCGTGGCGGACCGCGCCGAGCAGCGTGCCATCCATGGAGCAATACGGAACGTCGATCTCGGTCAAGACGCTCTCGAGGGCGTCCAGGATGAGGTAGATCTGGTCCACCACCGGCTGTGGGGTCAGTCGCGACATATCGGCCCTCAGGTCGTCGCGTGATGCGCGCCCGCTCTCGGCGTCTGGCTCGTGTCCTGGCCCATGATCACGGAGGTCATGACGACCCTCGCAAGTGTAGCAGAGAACATCCGGCCGTGCCACTCCCGGAGACGCGACAGCGGGCTTCGGCGTTCCGAGAGCGCCCGGGGTGCCGGGAGGGCCGCCGGCGCGCGCCGGCGAGTCAATCCAGCAGCTTTGCCAGCTCCTCCACCCGCTTCGCCAGCGTCCCTGCCAGGGACCGGGCCTCCCCGAGCTGCTCCTCGGTCAACCCCGTCACGTCATCCCGCCGGAAGCACAATCTCCCGGTGGACTCATCCCGCAACCCCTTCACGCACAAACCAAGCACTTTCAGGAGGGGCGGCGCCGCCTTCCGGCCTCGACGCAACTTCGGGGATCGCGCCCGCTCCCGTTGAACGGCCTCCCGCACCTTCTGTACGCTCATCTTCTTTTCCATCGCCGCCGCAGCCAGCGACTCCGCCCGCTCTGCCGAGCGAAGCCGCAATAGCTCCACCCGGTGGCTCGGCGGCAACTGGCGAAAGACCGACCCCTCTGCCAGCCCCCGGGTGAACACCGCGAGCTGCAGCGAGTTTGCCAGGAAAGTCCTCCGCACGGGCAGCTCCATCGACTCGCACCGGTCCATCAGCAAGCGCAGCGACGCATGCTTCGTGTGGCTGGTCGACGTGTACAGCGCCGGGTTGTCATCGAAGAACTCCCGCAGCAGCAACCGCCCTACATCGTCCATCCCCCGGCTCACCGTCTGCGCCAAGATATCGCGGATCTGTCCGACGACCCCATCCACCAGCTTGGCGTCCGCGGTCGTAGCGTTCACCGGCAACGCAGGCGTTCCCTTGGACGGAACGCTGTGACCGTTGCTCTTTACCAACTGAGACTTGGCCTTGGCTGTGCTCATGCCTCCCCTTTCGCTGTTCACGAGGGTGCACCCGCTTTCGAAACGATACACGGGCGTCGCGCCGGACATCAAGCACCGGCGCGACGCGCGCGTCCCGACGTCGGGACGCATGCGATGTAACAAATATAACAACCGCAGCTACACCGTTCGACGGATTGACCAGCACGACGTTCGCTCGCGCCCAAACGGCGCAAAGCCCGCCCAATCGCCCCTTGACAGCTAACAAAGTGATATCACTTTGCCATCATGGTAGAAACGAAAATTGCCGAACGAAAGCACCCCGCCGCCCCCGGCGGCGCCATGCTCCTCCTCCTCCTCGCCCTCGGCGCCGGCGTCCCCCTCGCCGCTGCCGGCACGGGCGCCTTCGAGCACAACGCCTCGCCGGCCGTCGCGCTCCTCGTGGTCGCCGTCGAGATCGTCATCGTCGTCTGCCTCGCCGGCTTCTTCGTCGTCAACCCCAACGAGGGCCTCGTCCTCCAGCTCTTCGGCCGCTACATCGGCACCGCCAAGAGCGCCGGCCTCCGGTGGGCCAACCCCTTCCTCTCCAAGAGGCGCATCTCGCTCCGCGTCCGCAGCTTCGAGAGCGAGCGGCTCAAGGTCAACGACATCGAGGGCAACCCCATCGAGATCGCGGCCATCATCGTGTGGAAGGTGGTGGACACCGCGCAGGCTTGCTTCCACGTCGACAACTACGAGCGCTTCGTCGCGGTGCAGAGCGAGTCGGCGGTGCGCAACCTCGCGAGCCGCTATGCGTACGACGCGCACGAGGATGACAAGCCCTCGTTGCGCGGGCACACGGATACCATCGCGGACGAGCTGCGCGACGAGATCCAGGCGCGGCTCGCGGACGCCGGGGTCACGGTCGTCGAGGCGCGCATCAGCCACCTCGCGTATGCGCCGGAGATCGCCCAGTCGATGCTCCAGCGGCAGCAGGCGGGGGCGATCATCGCGGCGCGGCAGCGCATCGTCGAGGGCGCGGTGGGTATGGTCGAGCTCGCGCTCGACAAGCTCACGAAGAACAACGTCGTCGCGCTCGATGAAGATCGGAAGGCGGCGATGGTCAGTAACCTCCTCGTGGTGCTGTGCGGCGAGCGGGCGACGCAGCCGATCGTCAACACGGGCACCATCTACCAGTGAGCAGGGCGCCGTGGCCGAGCGAAAAGCCTTCCTCCTCCGGGTCGACCCGGCGCTGCTCGACGCCCTCCAGCGCTGGGCCGACGCCGACCTGCGCAGCTTGAACGGGCAGATCGAGTTCCTCCTCCGGAAGGCCCTGCACGAGTCGGGGCGAGACGTCCCGAACGGAGAGCGCGGGCGTGGAAAGAAACCTCCACGCCCGCCCCCCGAGGGCTGAGCTCGCGCCGGCCAGGTCTCGTCCGGGCCCGGCTGCGCGCTTGTCTCATCGCGCGCTTGCGCGAGGGCCGCGCCCCGGCGACGATACGGCCCGACAATGGCCGCCTCCATGGCGCGCACATTTTTCGTCAACTCCTCGTTTTCGTGAGCGTACTCCCCTTCGGGCAGCGAGACTCCTTGGCACATCCCTCCCATATCGGACCGTACGAGATCGTGGGCCCCCTCGGCACCGGGGGCATGGGGGTGGTGTACCGGGCCAGGCACCGGGACACGGGGGCGGTGGCGGCGCTGAAGACGGTGCACCTGCCGCTGCGGGGCGCGGTGGCGGGGCTGCGCGCGGAGATCTACGCGCTCGATCGCATCCGGCACCCGGGGATCGTGCGGATCGTGGGCGAGGGGCTGGGGGACGAGCTGCCCTGGTATGCGATGGAGCTCATCGAGGGGCGGGACGTGAACCTGTGGATCGCCGACCTCTGGAAGCCGGTCCGGCAGGCCAACGCCGAGGCGCCGACGATGGCCTCGGGGGTCTCGGTCACGGGTCTGCCCGTCCCGGTGCTCCAGGAGCAGGAGACGCAGTACGCCACGGCGATCGCGCCCGGGACGACCGCGCCTCCCCCGAGCGCGGCCGCGGCGGCGCCGATCGTGCGCTTCCCCGTCGCCGCGGGGCGCCTCCAGGAGGCGCTCACCCTCGTGCGCCGCCTCTGCTCGCCCCTCTCGTTCATGCACGGCGCCGGCATCGTCCACCGCGATCTCAAGCCGAGCAACGTCGTCCTCCGCGACGACGGCAAGCCGGTGATCGTCGACTTCGGGCTGGCCTCGCGGGCCGAGGGCGCGGTGGGCCGCGAGGTGGTGGAGATCCTCGGGCAGGTGGCGGGCACCGCGGCGTACATCGCGCCGGAGCAGATCCAGGCGCTCGCGGTCGACGCGCGATGCGACCTCTACGCGCTCGGCTGCATCCTCTACGAGATCCTCACGGGCCGCCCTCCGTTCGAGGGGCCGAGCTTCAGCACCCACCTCTTGAGCCACCTGACCACGCCGCCGAAGCCGCCCTCGGAGCTCTGCGACGGCGTGCCGCCCGAGCTCGACGCGCTCGTGCTGCGCTTGCTCGCCAAGGATCGGCGGCAGCGCATCGGCTACGCGACGGACGTCGATCGGATGCTCGCCGATCTCGGCGCCGGCGAGCCGGGCTGGAGCGTGGAGACCTCCGCGCGGCCCTACCTCTTCCGCCCGCAGCTCGCCGGGCGAAATGACGTGCTCGACGACCTCGACACGCACCTCGACGCCACGACCGGCGGCACGGGGCGGATGATCTTCGTGGGCGGGGAGAGCGGCGTCGGCAAGAGCTACGTGGCCACGGCGGTCGCGCGATCGGCCGTGTTCCGGAAGATGCGCGTGGTGACCTGCGAGTGCATCCCGGTCGCCACCGACGCGGGCGCGGGCGAGATGACGGCGGCGCCGCTCCACCCGTTCCGCCGGCTCTTCGAGGCGATCGCCGACGAGTGTCGCGAGCAGGGCTCCGCGCGGACGGCGGCGCTCCTCGGCGAGCACGGCAAGGTGCTCGCGGCGTTCGATCCGGACCTCGGCCGGCTGCCGGGGGTCGCGTCGCTGCCCGAGCCCCCGCCCCTTCCTGCGCAGGCGGCGAGGACGCGGGTGCAGCGCGCAGCCTCGGCGGTGATCGGGGCCTTCGCGGCGTCGCAGCCGCTGCTCCTGGTGATCGACGACGTGCAGTGGGCGGACGAGCTCTCGCTCTCGCTGCTCGAGCACCTCGCGCGCGAGCTGCTCTCGGATCACCGGGTGATGCTGCTCTGCCTGTTCCGGTCGGAGGAGCTGCACGAGGCGCTCGCGGCGCTGCTCCAGCTCTCCGGCGTGGCGAGGATCGATCTCGGCCGGCTCGACGAGGCGACGATCGGCGTGCTGGTGGGCGAGATGCTGGCGATGAGCGCGCCGCCCGCGGCGCTCGTGGGCGTGCTCGCCCGGCGATCGGCGGGCAATCCGTTCTTCGTGGCGGAGTACCTGCGCGCGGCCGTGGCCGAGGGGCTGCTCGTGCGCGACGATGGGCGCTTCCACATCGCGGGCACGGGCCCGTCGACCGAGGCTGCGTACGAGGCGCTGCCCCTGCCGATGTCGCTCCGGGACATCATCGGCCGGCGGCTCGACGGCCTCGGGGCCGCGGCGATCGCGCTCCTCGAGGCCGCGGCTGTGCTCGGGCGCGAGAGCGACGCGGAAGACCTGCTCTCCCTCGACGCGGACACCGGGATCGATCGGCTCGACGCGCTGCGTGACCTGATCGCGCGCCAGGTGCTCGAAGAGGTGCGCGGCGGGCGCTTCCGCTTCGTGCACGACAAGCTGCGCGAGTTCGCGTACGCGCGGATCGCGGAGCCGCGACGGCGATCGCTCCACGCGGCGGCGGCCGCGCAGCTAGAGCGGCGCCACACGGGCACGCCCACCTTCCCGCTGCTCTACTCGGAGCTCGCGCACCATTTCGGCGAGGCCGGCGACACGGACAAGGCGGTTGACTACCTCGAAGCGGCGGCCGATCAGGCGCTGCGCAACTTCAACAACCGCGAGGCGGCGACGTTCTTCCAGGACGCGCTCGCGGCCGACGACAAGGCCGGGCGGCGCGCATTGCCGATCCGGCGGGCGAGCTGGGAGCGCAAGCTCGGCCTCGTGCGCACGTGCACGGGCAAGCACACCGAGAGCCTCGGCGCGCTCCACCGCGCCGTCGAGCTGCTCGGCCACCCCTTCCCCATGTCGCGGCGCGAGCTCGTGCCAGGTCTGCTCCGCGAGGTGGCGGTGCAGATCGCCCACCGCGTGCGGCTGCCGAAGGTCGACCACACCGAGACCGCCGCGCGCGCCGAGCTGCTCGAGGCGGCGAGGGCCTTCGATCTGCTCGTCCCGGTCAACTACTTCGTCGACCCGGACGTGCCGCGCATCCTCTACGCGACGATCAAGAACCTCAACCTGAGCGAGCGCGCGGGCCCCTCGCCGGAGCTCGCGCTCGCCTATGGCAGCGCGCAGGTGGCCGTGGGGCTCATCCCCTGGGCGTCGCTCGCGGCGAGCTACGGCAACCGCATGGAGACCGTGCTCGAGGGCGTCGAGGACCCGGAGGTGCGTTGCTGGGCCTACGTGCTCGCGGGCTCGGCCTCGGGCTCGGCCGCGCGGTTCGATCGCGCGCTCGACTACGGCCGGAAGACCGTCGAGCTCGCCGATCGGCTCAAGTTCGGGCGGCGCCGCGAAGAAGGGCTCGGCCTCATGGGCGCGGCGCATGCGGCGCGCGGCGAGTTCGCGGAGCACCGCGACGTGTCGGCGGCCATCTTCGCCTCGGCCCTGCGCGGCGATCCGCAGACGCAGCTCTGGGGCCTCGTGGGCGAGGCGCATGCGCGGCTCGCGCTCGGCGACGTCGACGAAGGCCTGCACCTCGCCGAGCGGGGCGGCCGGCTCGTGCCGGAGAACAACCCCCCGGAGCGGGTCTTCGCCCTCGGCGTGCTCGCCCTCGGCTACCTGCGCGCCGGGCGTCGCGACGAGGCCCGCGCGATCGCGACGCGCGCCCTCGGGGAGATGGAGGCGATCAACCCGACCGCGTTCTTCATCGCCGAGGCGTACTACGGCACCGCCGAGGTCTTCTTCTCCCTCTGGCGCGACGCTCCCCGCGGGCCGAACAAAGAAGCCCTCTTCCGCGATCTCTCGCGCGCGCAAAAGCAGCTCGGGCGCTCGGCGCGCGTGTTCCGCGCCCACGCCCCGCGCGACTTCCTCTACCGCGGCAAGGTCGCGAAGGAGCAAGGGCACGAGCGCTGGGCCGAAATCTGTTACGACCGCGGGATCCGCCGGGCGAAGGCCCTCGGGCTCGCGTTCGAGGAGGCCCTGCTCACCATGGCGCTCGCGGAGCTCCGCGCGCCGCACGAGCCGGCCCGGCGCGCGCGGCTCGCCTCGGCGCACGCCGCCTTCGCCGCGCGCGGGGCCGCCTTCCAGCTCGCCGAGGCCGAGGCGCTCGGCGCGCCGAGGCCCGCGGGAGCACACGCGAGCGCATGATCTCCTTCATGACCTTCCTTCACGCGGCGCACAGCGCAGGGAACCATCCTTGAACCCTGGATCCGAAGGGCCGGCCGTCGCGACCGGCATCCTCGTCTTCTTCGTTCTCATCCTGGCCGAGCTCGCCGTCTCGACGCGGATGCAGCGCCCGGTCTACCGCCTTCGCAACGCGGTCTCGAACCTCGCCACGGGCGCGGTGCACGGGCTCGCCAACGCGTACTACGCGGCGTCCCTCGGCGGCTACTACGAGGCCTTCCGGCTGCGCTTCGGCGTCCACGATTTCAGCCGGATGTCGTGGTGGAGCTACGCCGCGCTCGTGGTCCTCGTCGACTTCCTGTTCTACTGGAACCACCGGCTGCTCCACAAAAACCGCTTCATGTGGTGCGCCCACGTCGTCCACCACCAGAGCACCGACTACAACTACACCGTCTCGCTCCGGGTCTCGATCCTCCAGGTCTGGTACGCCGCCATCTTCGGGCTGCCGCTCGCGCTCGCCGGCTTCCCCATCGCCGCCGTGTGGCCCGTCTTCATCGCCGACAAGTTCTACCAGTTCTGGATCCACACCCGCCTGATCGGCCCGCTCGGCCCGCTCGAGTGGGTGCTCGTCACGCCGCAGCACCACAGCGTGCACCACGCGACGAACCCCGAGTACGTCGACAAGAACTTCGGGGGCATGTTCATCGTGTGGGACCGGATCTTCGGCACCTTCGCCGCGCGGAAGGCCGAGCCGATCTTCGGGATCGACGGGCTGCTCACCACCTTCGATCCAGTGTTGGCCAACGTGGACCAGTGGCAACGCATCTGGCGCACCTTCCGCGGAAAGCCCGCGCTCACGGATCTGCCGCCCGCGGACGCGCAGCCCTTCCTCGGGACCGACACGAGCGCCGAGGGGGGACGCTCCCCCGCGGAGGTGGGGCTCGTGGAGAGCGCGCTGCGCCTCTTCGCGCCGGTGACGGTGCTGCTCACGTTCCTCTACACCCAGGGGCCCTTCTCGATGGAGTGGGTGGTGGCGATCGCCGTGGCCTTCCTCTGGCTCCGCCGCCTCGGCCAGTTCCTCGACCGCAAATTCCTCGGCCGCACGCTCGATGTCGGGGTCATCGCCGCCGGCGCCATCACCGCCGGCGTGGCCCTCTTCGCGGGCTGGATCCACGCGCCCCTGGCGCTCGCCATCACCGCCGGCTGCGTGATGCTCACCGCCGAGACGCTCGTCGAGCCGGCCGCCGCCCTGCGCGCCCGCGCGCTCGAAGCGCTCCGCTCGTAAGCACATGGCGACCGCCGGGGCCCCGTGGTACGCGGCGCGCCCATCATGAGCGCACCCCTCTGGGCCGCCTTCCAGGCCGCCTCCGATCGCTTCCCCGCCAAGCTCTTCTGGCGCACGACCTACGATTTCATCGCCGAGCGGCAGCCCGAGGCGTTCACGTTGATGAACTACGGCTACGCCCAATCGAGCGAAGACGACGCGCGCGGCGAGTCCTTGCCGCGGCAGATGTACCGCTACGTGGCGAGCGGGGCCGGGACGATCGACCTCGAAGGCAAGAGCCTCCTCGAGGTCGGCTCGGGCCGCGGCGGCGGGCTCGCCCACGTGAAGCAGACGCTCAAGCCGAGGACGGCCTTCGGGGTCGATCTGTCACCGCGCGCGGTGGCCCTCGCGCGCAAGCGTCACGGGAGCGTCCCGGGCCTGAGCTTCTTCGCAGGCGACGCCGAGGCGCTGCCCTTCGGCGACGGGACCTTCGACGCCGTGCTCAACGTGGAGTCGTCCCACTGCTACCCCGACATCGGCCGCTTCTACCGCGAGGTCCACCGCGTGCTCGTGCCGGGCGGGCACTTCCTCTACACCGATTTCTTCTTCGCCCCCGAGGCCGACGAGGCCCACGCGGCGATGGCCGACGCGGGCTTCACGATCGTCGCCGAGGAGGACATCAGCGAGAACGTGCTGACCGCGCTGCGCCTCGACGAGCCGCGGAAGCTGCCGCTCATCGCGAAGATGCCGTCGTTCCTGCACGAGCCCTTCCACAACTTCGCCGCGACGACGCGGAGCGAGAACTACCAGCTCCTCGAAAGCCGGCAGCGGCGCTACCTGCGCTTCGTGCTGCGGCGGAGCTGAGCGCGGGCCGAGCGCCGCGCCGGCTCTATCGCTCGCTGTCGAGCCCGATCATCGCTGGCTCCGGATAGCGCGTGCCGGCGACGGCGCTCGCGGGGACGGCGCGCTCGATGGCGGCTATATCGTCCGGCGTGAGCGTGATCTCGAGGGCCGCGAGCGCGTCGCCGAGCTGCTTGCGGGTGCGCGCGCCGAGCGTCGGGACGATGGTGACGCCCTGCGCGGCGCCCTTCGCGCGCACCCAGGCGATGGCGAGCTGCGCGGGCGTGACGTTTCGCTGGGCAGCCAGCGCGGCGAGCGTGTCGACGAGGGCGCGGTTCTTCTCGCCGCTCTCACCGGCGAAGCGCGGGAAGTGCGCGCGCGTGTCGCCCTTCGCCGCCGGCGCGCTGCCCGCGAGCAGGCCGCGCGAGAGCACGCCGTAGGCCGTGACGGCGACGCCGAGCTCGGCGAGCGCCGGGAAGATCGCGGCCTCCGGGCTGCGGCTGACGAGCGAGTACTCGATCTGCAGATCGGCGATCGGGTGGACCTTCGCGGCGCGCCGGATCGTCTCGACGCCGACCTCGGAGAGGCTGACGTGACGCACGTAGCCGGCCTTGATCATGTCGGCGATGGCGCCCACCGTGTCCTCGATGGGGACGTTCGGGTCGAGGCGCGCCGGGCGGTAGACATCGATGTGGTCGACACCGAGGCGCGAGAGGCTGTGCGCGAGGAAGCTCTTGGTCGCCGCAGGGCGCGTGTCGTTGCCGAGGAAGGCGCCGTCGGGCCCGCGGAGCGCGCCGTACTTGACGCTGAGGAGGACCTTGTCGCGCCGGTCGCGGATGGCCTTGCCCACGAGCATCTCGTTGCGCCCCATCGCATAGAAGTCGCCGGTGTCGAGGAGGTTCACCCCGCGATCGATCGCCTCGTGGATGGTGGCGATGTTCTCCGCCTCGTCGCTCGCGCCGTACCAGCTCGAGGCGCCCATGCCCATGCAGCCGAGGGCGAGAGGAAACACGGAGGGCCCGGTCGTTCCAAGCGTGTGCGTGGTGCTCATCGGAGAGAACCTTAGGTCTCCACCTCGGGAAATTCATTCCAATTCGAGCGAGGCGGCGCTCCTTGCGCTTCGTGCTCGGGCGGAGCCGAGCGCGCCGCCGGGGGACGCGGTACGCTGACCGCGATGAGGCACGCCCGCGTTCTTCCGATCCTCGCGCTCACCATCGGTGCGGGTTGCAGCGACGCACCCGCGCTGCCCTCGGCTGCGCCGGACGGAACGGTGGAGACCGCAGCCCGGCTGACGTTCGGCCTCTCGACCTACTACGACGCATCGAGCTCGGGCCTCAAAGCCTGCCTCGACGCCGATGGCATCTGCGTGACCGAAGTCACGCGAGGTCAGGAGGACTGTCACAGCTACGCAGGCGCCGAGATCACCGTCGGAGGGACGCCGATCCCGCTGCGGGAGCCCGGAGGCTTCGCCATGGCGTTCGACGAGCCGGGGTGCACCTATCCCATCTTCGAGGCCGACTCGATCCAGGATCTGGTGGCCCAGGGCAGCGGCCCGGTGGACGTGACCCTCCGCATCGGCGGTCAATCGCTCTCCCTGACGATCGACGATCTCTTCGCCCATCGGAAGCTCGATCTCCAGAGCGGCGCGCTCGTCGTCGGGTCCAAGGCGGTCGCGACGCTCGATCCGAGGCCGGCCGTGCCGACCGATCAGACCCTTTATTTCCTCTACGACGACAGCGATCTCGACGACGCATGGTGCTTTGCCAAGAATGGCTATCACGGCTTCGACGCGACGCTGGCTCCGCTCCCGGCGAGCGCGTGGGACGCGGAGGGGTTCTCCTTCGAGGTGCCCGAGACGATGCCCGCCGGCAAGGGGACGCTCGGCGTGAGCGACGGGCGGAACGAGAACGTGAGCCCTTGCCCGTTCGCGGCGTGCATCGTGCACGTCGACACCGACGTCGAGCTCGCGGGCGTGCAGGTCGAAAAGCCCTGAGCAAGAGCCATTATCCCATGCTGCCCTGCCCCTCCTCAACCAGCGTCGGGGATGAGGGCGCGGATGCTCTGGGCGATGTCGACCCAGGCTTCTTCGCGGTCGCTCCAGCGGGTGACGGGGATGCGGTTCTTCGGGGCGGGTTCGAGGGCGGCGAAGGGGGCGGATTCCCAGGCGCAGGGGCGGAGGAGGATCGGGACGACGGTGGCCTTGCCCGCGCTGTGCCGCTCGAGGATGTGAGCGAGGGTGGTGTCCCAGGGCTCGGCGAGGAAATCGGCGCTGACGAGGAGGAGGATGATGTCGGCTTTTTCGATGTGGTTCTTGATTTCTTTGTGGGTGTCGCTGCCGGGGGAGACACAGTCCTGGTGCCATGGTTCGATGAGGCCGCGGTGGCGGAGGACGGCGAGGTGGATGTCGAGGCGGGCGCGGAGGGCCTCGTCGGCGCGGGCGTAGCTGTAGAAGATGCGGTGTTTGCGGGGGGCGGGTTTGGCCTCGGGGTCGGGGTGGAGGAGGCGTTCGAAGAGGCGGTAGCGGATGGGGTGGGTGCCGTTCGGGCCTTCGCGGACGAGGCCGGCGCGGACGAGGGTGTCGAGGAGCTCGGTTTTGACAGGGGCTGCGGGGGATTCGGCGAGGGCTTGGAAGGCGGCGGCGAGGTCGGGGGAGGCGTCGAGGCGGGTGCGGTGTTCGCGGAGGGTCTGGGCGATGAGGCTGGGGCCGAGGGGGGCGCCGGCGGCGAGGTGGTCGAGGTCGTAGCGGCGGTCGAGGAGGTCGACGAGGGCGGCGCGGACAAGGAAGGGCTGGCCGCCCACGAGGGCGAAGAGGCGGTCGAGCTCGACAGGGCTCCAGGTGAGGCCGTGGCGGTGGACGAGGTCGGCGATTTGCGGGCGTTCGAGGTCGCGGACGAGGATGGGGTCGCTGAGGCCGGCAAACCAGGAGGCGTGTTTGGCCGTGGGGAGGCGCATGGGGTGGGTGGGGACGGAGATGAGGAGTCGGAGGCGGCTCCAGGGTTCGCCGACCTGGGCCTTTTCTGCCCAGGAGCGGAGGAGGCTTGCAAAGTCTTCGTAATAGCCCTGGGTGTGGACGACATCGGCATGTTCGAGGACGAGGAGGAGCTGGCCGGGGAGGGCTTTGAGGACGCTGCGGGCGAGCCATTCGTTGATTTTCTTGCGGGCGTCTCCGCGGCCTTGCCAGGTGGGGGATTCGAGGTGGTCGAGGGCTTCGGCGATGGCTTCGGCGAGGGTGCGGAGGCAGGTTTCGATGGATTCGAGGGCGCGGGGGGCGAAGGTGCGGAAGTCGATTTTGATGACGTGGCGCGTTTGGGGGTCGGCTTCGCGCCAGGTGCGGGCGATGTGGGCTTGGAGCCAGGTGCGGCCCTGGTGGCGGGGGCCCCAGAGGAGGACGGGGTGGCCGAATTTCAAGTAGCGGGCGGCGAGCTGCTCCTCGAAGGGGCGGGGGATGTACCAGTCGGGGAGGTACGGGGTGCCGGGCGGGGGGAGGTCGGCTGGGTTCATGGGTTCAGGGGGTGGGGAGTAAGGGGGCTTCGGGCCACTGGGGGCAGGTTTTGCGGTAGGGGGTGGGGGACAGGGCTCGGGACCATTCGTCGCGGGTGAGGTTGCGGCCGGCCATTTTGCAGGCAAGCTCGGCGAGCTTGGGGATGGAGATTGTCCATATACGCACTGTCTTATCCCAAGAGGCGGTCACGATACGCGACCCATCGGGACTGAACGATGCGCTCGCGACCTCAGCGTCATGGCCTTTCAAGACGATCGGCTCGCCCTGCCCATCCGCACGCCACACCCGCACTGTCTTATCGGACGAGGCGGTTACGATGCGCGACCCGTCGGGGCTGAACGCCGCGCTCCGAACGCTAGCGCTGTGGCCTTTCAAGATGAGCACCTCGCCCTGCCAATCCGCACGCCACACCCGCGCCGTCCTATCGTCAGAGGCGGTCACGATCCGCGACCCGTCGGGACTGAACGCCGCGCTCCGAACGCCATCGCTGTGGCCTCTCAAGATGAGCAGCTCGCCCTGCCCATCCGCACGCCACACCCGCGCCGTTCTATCGTCAGAGGCGGTCACGATCCGCGTCCCGTCGGGGCTGAACGCTGCGCTCCTGACCGCATCGTCGTGGCCTTTCAAGACGATGGGCTCGCCCTGCCCGACCGCCCGCCACACCCGCGCCGTCCTATCGTCAGAGGCGGTCACGATCCGCGTCCCGTCGGGGCTGAACGCCGCGCTCTTGACCGCACCGTCGTGGCCTTTCAGGACGATGGGCTCGCCCTGCCCATCCGCCCGCCACACCCGCGCCGCCTTATCCGAAGAGGCGGTCACGATCCGCGTCCCATCGGGGCTAAATATCGCGCTTTCGGACTCAGCGTCATGGCCTTTCAAAACGATAGGCTCGCTCTGCCAATCCGCACGCCATACCCGCACTGTCTTATCCCACGAGGTCGTGACGATACGCGACCCATCAAAACTGAACGCCGCACTCCAGACCCCAGCGTCATGACCTTTCAGGACGATGGGGTCACCCTGCCCATCCACCCTCCACACCCGCGCCGTTTTGTCCTCCGATGCGGTCACGACACGTATCCCGTCAGGGCTGAATGCGGCACTGCGGACCCCAGCGTCGTGGCCTTTCAAAACGAGCGGCATGCCCTCTCCATCTGCTCGCCACACCCGTGCCGTCTTATCGGCAGAGGCGGTCACGATCCGCATCCCGTCAGGGCTGAACGCCGCGCTCACGACCTCAGCGCCGTGGCCATAAAAAACGCGGGGCTTACCCTGCCCATCCACCTGCCACACCCGCGCCGTCCCATCGCCAGAGGTGGTCACCACACGCGACCCGTCGGGACTGAACACTGCGCTCCTTAACCAATCGTCGTGGCCCTTCAAGACGATCGGCTCTCCCTGCCCATCCGCGCGCCACACCCGCGCTGTTTTATCTCGTGAGGCGGTCACGACGCGCATCCCGTTGGGGCTAAATGTCGCACTTCTTACCCAATGGTCGTGACCCTTTAAGACGATCGGCTCACCTTGCCCATCAGCGCTCCACACCCGCGCTGTTTTATCGTCCGATGCGGTCACGATCCGCGTCCCGTCGGGGCTGAACGCCGCGCTCCAGACTGCAGCGTCGTGACCTTTCAAAACGAGGGCATCACCCTGCCCATCCGCCCGCCATACTCGCGCCGTCTTATCCCACGAGGCGGTCACGATGCGCATCCCGTCGGGGCTGAACATTCCGCTCCAAACCGTGGCATTGTGGCCCTTCAAGACGAGGGACTCGCCCTGCCCATCCGCACGCCACACTCGCGCTGTCTTATCCCACGATGTGGTCACGATCCGCGTTCCGTCGGGGCTGAATGCCGCGCTTCTTACCCATTCGTCGTGACCTTTCAAGACGATGGGCTCGCCCTGCCCGTCCGTCCGCCACACCCGCACCGTCTTATCCATCGAAGTGGTCACGATCCGCGTCCCGTCGGGGCTAAAAACAGCAAGCATAACCTCGTCGTCATGGCCGACCAGTGGATTGTTGGCGACTGTTCCGCGCAAGGCATCTCCGAACGCTTGTTCCGCCGCGGCGGCAGCAAAGGGACTGACTTCCTGCACTGTGGCAGCCTCGATTCCAAAGAGCAACCGCCGAATCTCAGAACCTGAAATTGCGGACGAGTCGACAATAAGCGTTAGCCGACCAGCGAGGTTACTGCGCGCCAGCTGCTCGGCCTCTTTTTTGCCAGTATTCGCATTCAGAAATGCTGCAAGACTAAGCCCAGCGAGGCCATCAAAACCAGAGCGCTCCCGCCATCCCCACGATCGGTCGCCGAGCATCCGCACGCACACAAGCGCGCAAAAACTCATGCTCCTCCGGCGTCAAATCCCTCGCCCATCCGCCCACCCCTGCACCTTCCCAGCTCCGCCCCCCGCAGAAGATGCTTCCCTTTCTTCCCACTCTCCACCCACCGCCGCAGCGGCACCGCAATCGCCCGCTCGGCCTCCCTCTGCTGCACCCACCGAACATCGAACACCTCGCGAAACACCCGGTTCCGCACCTCGATCGCCCACCCCTTCCCATCGCCCGCTCCCGCTCCGCAGCCATCCCTGTCAACCGCAACGCAAGCTGCACCGGATCTCCCCCATCCGCCGCCACCCCGCCCTTCATCAACAACCGCCGATAAAGCGCCAGCATCCTCGGCGTTCGTTCCTCTTCTCCACTGACGCCCCCTCGCCGATCCCCAAAGCACCGATCGGCATACTGCAAATTCGCATCCTCCGTGCGCCCCCGCTCCAGAAAGCGCGCCCGCACGATCGTCCCCACCGGCTTCCCCCGGTGCGCCCCCACCAGATCCTCACAAACCCGCAGCGTCAAATAAGGATGCCCCGCCGTCCACCCATGAATCTCATCCAGAATCACCCCCACCTCCGCCTTATCCCCCAACCCCTCCAATCCAGGCCGCAGCGCCTCCATCTCCTTCCGCGAAAAATCCTCGATCCGAATCGCCGTCCCAACGTTAAACGGCGTCCGCGTCGGATCCGCAATCAAATCCCCCGGCGCCGCCACCCCGAGCAAGCAAAACGTCAGCTCCTTGTTCTCCTCCCGCTCCGCCCGCCGGTTATAAAAAGCGCGCACCGCCGCAAAAAAATCATCCCGTGAAAAAGGCAGCGAAAGCGTCGAGTCGATCTCGTCGACGAAGATCACCACCTTCGCCTTCACCTCGACCAGCACCACCTCTTCCAGGTACCGCGACCAGCAGTGCACCGCCCCGAGCCCCGGGTGCGCATCCCAGAAAGCATCCGGACTCTCCAGATCGAGCTGGAGCGCGATCTCCGAAGCCAGCCCGATGTACCAATCCGCGGCCGTGCTGTTCGCCGACCCGAGGCTCGTCAGGTCGATGCTCACGCAGACCACCCCCTCGGCTTGCAGCCGCCGCATCGCCCGGAGCCGCAGGCTCGACTTGCCGATCTGCCGCGTCGCCAGCACGTAGCAGAGCTCCCCCCGCCGCAGCGCCGCGGGGAGCTCCTCGTCGGCCGCCCGCTCCACGTAGAACGTCCCCTCGCCCAGCGTACCGCCGGCCTGGAAATGCAGCGGAGTCGTCATCGTCTCGGTCCCGGCATGCGCTCCCCCCGAGAGAGCCCCGGGAGACATCACGCTCGGCGCGACGGCCCCGAGCGAGATGAATCGTCGGCCGCCCCGGGGCCCCGCGTCAACGGCCTCGTGCGCCTCGGAACGCGGATCATCTCCTCACGGCTTCTTTCGCCGTTGCCTGGTCACCGCCGGGCTCCCTTCCGGGCGGCCAGAGGGCCCTTAGGCTTCGGTTTCGTCTGCTTCATCGACGCCTTCTTCCGACCCCTCTGCGCCGGCGGCGCGGGACAGGTGAAGGCTCGAAGCGCAGCGCTCACGCGGCAAAGCGCGTATGGGGCCGGATCTCCGGCGGGTGGAATCCGAGCACGATCCGATCCCGCGGGATGCCGGCGTCGAGCAGCTCGTTCGCGATCCCGTACTCTGTCCCGTCGTACTGGATCCAGATCCGGCCATCGATGATCTCCACGTGCACCAGAGCGCCGTGGATCCTCTCGGAGCCGCGCCACCCGATGTTGACGAGGAGGTAGCGGTCGCGCGTGCGATCGAAGACGGCCTCAGCCCGAGCGTCGGCGTTCGCGTAGGGGACGACGGTGTGCGCGGTCAGGATTTGCTCGAGAGTGTCGCGCCAGGTGGTGAGGGGATCCATTGCTCGATTATCTCCAGCGTGGGTTCGACGACCAGAATGCGGAGGTCTCCGTCGGCCAGCAGCAGCTCGCCGAGCGCTTCGCGAAAAAGCCCGGCCCAGACGCGTGAGGGTACCGCCAGCCAGAGGGTGCGCTCGGGGTGGTTCTTGCGAAGGACCCGTTCGTACAGGGAAAACTGTCCGAGCGCGCTCTCGAGGTCCGCGATCTCCGACGTGCCGACGAAGCTCTTCACCTCGACGGCGATTCGGACGCTGCCACGCGTCGCCGCGAGGAGCTGCTCGGCACCGAGATCGACGTACATCGAGCGCCGGCCCACGACCAAACGGAACGGATCGTCCGTGATCTCCCAGCCCTCCCGTTCGAGCGCGCGGCGCACGATGGGTTGGAGCAGGTCTCGCGCAGGCATCGTTCCGCTACCCTACCACGCCGAGCGGCGCTGTTCCTGGGAACCCGCACCCATAGGTCAACCACGGTCGCCTTCATCCATGAGCACCCCGTCCTCCACGAGCCCCTGCAACCCCACGAGCAGCCGCCGATCTTCGAGCGGCGCCGCCTCGCGCAGGGCCGCGAGCGCGCGATACGCGGGCACGGGCGCGACGAGCAGCGCCCGCAGCGCCGCGAGCGCCTGCGGAGGCAGGAGCGCCTCGTGCAGCGCCGCGCGCTCGCGATCGAGCACGCGCGGCCCGCGCTGGAGCTGCGCGCGCGGGTCGAGCCAGAGCGGCGCCTCTTGCCACGCAATGCCGCGCCGACGGGCCCAGAAGGGCGCCTCCGGCCAGCGGGTCTCGCGCACGTAATAGCGACGGCGCGCCTCCAGGTAATCGCAGAAGCGGCGGCGCGTCGCGACCTCCCGATCAGGATCGCCTTCGATCTTCGGCCCCCCAAGCGCCGCATCGATCTCCAGGGCCGCCTCCCGCGCGTCGTCGAGCGCGCGCGAAACGCCGTTACCGCCGAGCGGATCGCTCCCGAACGCGGCATCGCCGAGCGCGCGAAACCCCGGCGCACGCGCCTGAAGCAGCATCCCGCTGTCGGCCCGGGCGATCCACGGCGGAGCAGCGAGCGTTGCTCCGGCGGCGCGCGCGGCGGTGAGCGGCGCCTCACGAAGCGCGGCCTCGAAGCCTCGCACGAGCGCGGATCGGCCCTCGGCGGGGAGCAGATCGGCGTCGGTCATCAGCGCCGCGAGCAACGTCCCGTCGGGCTGCGGCGTCGAGTACCACCACCCCTCGGGCGCGGCTTCGAGGAGCAGCACGGGCTCGATCGCGCGGCTTTCCATGCGCAGCCGGCCGATCAGCCCCACCATCCGATCGATCCGCAGCCAGCGCCGGCCGGGTAGGTAGCGTGTGGTGGCGGGCGCGCCTCGACCGCTCGCGTCCACGAGGAAGCGCGCGACGAGATCGCCGCCGCGCGCGGGCTTCACCCGGAAGCGCTCGCCCTCGCGCGCCACGACCGGCGAGCCTGCCTCGGTCTGCACGAGCACGCCGTCGCGCTCCGCCGCGCGGGCGAGCATCCGATCGAAGGCGGCGCGCTCGACATGCCAGCCTTCGCCGAAGGGATGGAAGATCGACGCGCGATCATGCGCCTCTGCGTCGCCCCAGGCCGACGCCACGCCGCGGAAGGGCGCGGTCGCGAGCGCGGCGAAATCGTCCCACACGCCGAGATCGCGCAGGAGCGGGCCGACCTCGCCGCCGAAGGTCTCGCCGGCGCGCGGGCGATCGTAGCCTCCGCGCTCGATCACCACGACGCTGCGGCCTCGCCGGGCGAGCCACATCGCCGCCGCGAGCCCGGCCGGCCCGCCGCCGAGCACGACGACATCGCATGGGTGTGACGCGCCGAGATCAGCGAGCACGAGGCGCGCCTCCTTCCACGAGCGCGGGGGCCATGATCTCGATCGGCGTGGGCGCTGCGCCGCAGAGCGGAACCACGCGCAGCGCGCCGGGCGCGGGGCAATGGTGCTGGCAAACGCCGCAGCCCACGCATGCCTCGGATCCAGCGGCTGGCACGTACCCTCGCCCGCTCTTCACCATGACGATCACCCCGGGCACGGGGCAGAGCTCGTAGCAGATTCGACAAGGCAGACCGCGGTAGGCGGTGCACAGCGAGGCTTCGAGGATGGCAGTCCCCATCTGCACCTCGCGCGGCGACGCGACCGGCACGAGCGCGCCGCTCGGGCATGCCGGCGCGCAGACGAGCCCTTCGCAGAGCACACAGGCGCTCTCGGCAGGATCGATATACGGCGTGCCCTGGCCGGGCCCGTCGGGCAGGGGGCGAATCGCCTCGGCCGGACAGGCGCTCACGCATTCGTGGCAGCGCGCGCAGATCGATTCGAGCTCGCCGTCGGGCCGGGCGCCCGGGGGGCGCAGCACGAAGGTCGGACCGCCGCGATCGGGCGGTGGAGGCGGGAGGACGGGCAGCGGCGCGAGCGTCCTGCTCGCCGGGCGCGGAGGTGGGGTGTCGGGTACTGTAGGGGGCTCTGCGCGCGGCGCGGGAGCGTCCTCGTGCGCGGGCGGGCCCCCGGCCGGCGCCGCCTCCGGCGTGAGCCAGGGCAGGAGGAAGCGGCGGCGGCTGACGGGGGCTTGCGGCATGGGGCCCGGCGCCGAGGGCGCGCTCAGGGGATATGCGGGTTGCGCTCGCTCTCGATGTAGAAGCCGCCGCCCGCGTCGACGAGGAAGCCGAACTTGTACCAGTTGGCGACCATGTCCTCGTAGTTGGCGCTCGTGCCGCCGCTCGCGAACTTGTTGTCCGGCCTCGCCCACGGCACGCGATCGGTGAGCTTGTCGTTGACGTGGAGGAACACGTCGTCGGCGCGCGCCGACGGCCACACGCCGAGGTTGAGCAGCTTGGAGCAATCGTTGAAGTCGGCCTGCCAGGGCAGGGCCATTTGCCGGGAGAAATGGCCGGGGCCGATGGGCGTCAGCTCCGGTGTCCCGTCGGGGCGGAGATACTGACTCTTCGCGGCCGGGTTCAGGCGGAAGGGCTCCATGAAGAGCGCGGGGTTGCGGATCTGCCAGCTGCACTCGATGCCCGGGTAGAAGGGCCCGCCGATCGTGCCCTCGAGCGCGGCGCGGTCGAGCCCGTGGGGGGTGATGGTCGAGTCGGGCGCAAAGGGCCCCGGGGGCGGGATGAAATTACCCGCGCACCAGGCCCGGAGCAGGCCGAACTGCGTGGGTGTCATGGTGGCGTAACGCTGCCACTGGGGAACGGCGCGGGGCCCCTGCCCTTGGACGGCGCCGCCGCCGGCGTTGCCGTTGCCATTCTGACCGAAGGTGTAGTGGAAGTTCTCGTTGCCCACATACCAGTTGTCGCCGTAGAGGCGAGGCATGGTCGCCGGCCCGTTGACGTTGGTGGCGGCGTTCTCGGGAGGCCGGACGAAGCCGAAGAAGACCTGGCGATCCTTGGCGGCGTCGGGGCTCGGATCGCCGAGCGGATCGGTGAGCATGTTGCCGTGCTTGAAGTTGACGAGCCCCGTCGTGTACACGTAGTTGACGGCGTTGAGCACGATGGGCCAGATCTCCGTCTGGTAATCGGGCATGAACGAGCCGAACTCGAAGCCTCCCGGCGTCGGGTTTTGCTCCCAGGTGTTCCAGGCGGCGTTGAGCGTGGCGAGGCGAGCGAGCGGACCCCCGGCGTCATAGAGGGTGTTGTCGATGGGGATCTCCATCTTCCGCACGGCCATATCGTAGAGCACGTCGTAGAGCGATGCGTAGTTGTGGATGCCCGGTGAGAAATCCGGCGGCGCCACGAGGACCCACGCCTCGCTGGCGGCGTCCATCGGCACCTCGGTGAGGTGGCCGAACCCATCGTCGATGGTCACCGTCGCGGTGACGGGCCCGTCGGAGATGTCGTCGAACCAGTAGTTGTTGTTCGACCAGTGGGTGAGCGGCTGGGCCGGCGAGAGGCTCGACGCCGAGTGGCCCTTGCCGCCGAGGACGAGGAGCCGGCCGCTCGCGTCGGTGCGGAGCTGACCGAGGTAATCGATGACCACCGAGCCGTCGGTCGCATGCACGACGCGCGCGGGGTAGCCGCCCGCCGTCGCCGGGGTAAATGGTTGTGGGCCCGCCGAGACACCGGAGATGGTGCGCGGGCCGAAATCGCTCTCGAGGGACGCGCGGTTCTGGATCGTCGGGTTGCGCAGGGCACCCGCGGGCAAGGTCTCGCCGGTCGGGCCGGCCTCCTCGTAGAACGAGGCTTTCTTGTTGGCGAGGTGCACCGTCCAGGTGATCGCCTTGACGAAGGGCTGGCCCGGCGTCGGCGCCTCGGGGACGACCTCGCCCACCGGGGTGAGCCGGCCGTCGGCGCCGACGGCGTACTCCCAGACGCGGAAGCGCGCGGCCTGGGGTTTGACGAGACCACCGACCTTGTGCGCGGTGACGGGGGCGCCGCCGAGACCGTCCGTCGGACCGTGACCCGGGATCTCGGGGCCCACGACGAAGCCGGCGCTCGGGTCGAGGTTGCCGAGGCGCGCGACGCCGATGGCCGGGTGGATGCGATAGACCGAAGCAGCGCCCGAGGCGCGGGCCGAGGTCGAGGTCGTCCCCACCGCGGCGACGGCCGCGGCGGCGCCGAGCCCCGCCACGAAGCCCCGCCGGCTCACCCCACCTCCTCCCTGCGACGCCGGTCGCTCCGGGGCGCCGTTCATGTCCTGCTCCACCGTCGATAGGTCATCCTCGCTGGGCTTGTTCATCGCTCGCTCCTTGCACCTTCCCTCGACGGGCGCGACGCTCGTCGAGGCTCCTGCTCACCACGCTGCGATCCTCAAGAGCACAAGAGTGCAGGAGCGCGGCTCTCCCCGTCAATCACGAATTCCTGCGTGCTCTCGCCCACACCGCGGTGCCGTTGAAAGGATGTGATACCGCGACGTAAAATGGTTGCATCGCGGTGATGGGATGTCGGCCGGCGGCGCACCGGCGCTCGCCGCGATCACGCGTCGTCACGCGTCGTCACGCGTCGTCGAGCGGGGCCGGGAGCCACTCGTCACGATCGAGGTCGGTGCCTTCTTCCTCGAAGAGGAGCAGGTGTGTGAGGGCGATCTCGTCCAGCTTTTCCCAGTATTTTCCGAAATCGAAAGGAACCTGTGCGCGCTTGCCGAGGAAGCGCAGCACACCTTCGATCCGGTCTCGCTCGCGGGTCGCCGCGCCCTTCTTCCGGTTCTGCGCTGAGCCTACCTGGGGCGGGGTGAGGGCCTCGTGATCCCAGTCCTTGTCGCGGATCTCCGCGGAGAGGGCGATCCGGTGGACGAACAGGTGCGTGCGCCCGTCGCTGCTCTTCGCGTCGGGGCGCTTCGGGGCGATGGTCCGGTGCAGGCCCGCTTCGAGCGCCAGGAAGATGCCGGCGTAAGGGCCCTTGATCCGCAAAAGCACGTTGCGGAAGCTCCGCTTCGGCTGATCGAGCGCGGTGCGCAGGCCGGCCGGGGTGCGGGGCGGGCCCCAGCGGCGGCCGTCCGGCCACTCGTCGCTCGTCAGGCGCTCGCCGCCCTCGATGTGCCCGAGGATCCCCCAGCCGCGCTTCGGCAGCTCGACGAGCAGGGGCACGAGCCACTCCTCGAAGGCGCCCGCGTCGAGCTCCTCGACCACCATGGTGATCGCGTCGCGCCGCGGCTCCAGGGCGGTGAGCACGTAGGGCAGCGCGCGCCGGAGCGCCTCCTCGGCGGCGCGCGCGTCGGCGAGCAGGGGGATCACGTCCTCGCCCTCGAAGAGGGCCATCATCGCGAGCTCCTCGACCGAGCGCGCCTCCTCCTGGGCGCTCTGGAGCTTCTGGTAGAGCTCGCTCAGCCGGTGGTGCTCCGCCGAGAGCTCGCCGAGCTCCGCGGCGCGGCGGGGGTCGGGCTTGTTCGAGTCGCCGAGGCTGAGCTGGGTCAGGAGGAAGTCGATCTGATCCTTGACCTGCTCCACCGGGTCGAGCCCCATCATCCCGTCGATCTGCCGGCGGACCTCGGCGATCGTGCCGAAGCCGTAGGTGCTCTGCGTGACGCCCTGGCTCTTGCGCCGGTAGATCTCGAAGCGGAGGGGGCCTTCGCGCGACGTGCCGGAGCTGATGCCCTCCTGCTTCGGCGCGGGCTCGTCGCCGAGGCCGACCCAGAGCGTGAGATCGCGCGCGCCGTCGCCGAGGCCGGCGAGCAGGCGCGCGAGCGGGCCGACCAGGTGCTCGTCGAGGTGGCGGCGCAGGGCCCGCGCGCCGTAGGCCGCCGAGTAGCCGTCGGCCGCGAGGCGCTCCATCGCGGCCTCGCTCACCGCGAGCGTCACCGAGGCCTCGTCGAGGCCGCGGCGCCGCCGGATCTTGGCGAGCGCGAGCCGCGCGACCTGCATCACCTCGCCGCGCCCGAGCGCGCGGAAGGGGACGATCCGGTCAAGACGGTTGACCATCTCCTGGCGGAAGGTCGCGCCGACGAGCTTCTGGTAGTGCGCGTGATCGTCCACCGGCGCGCCGCCGAAGCCGGCCGGCGTGCGCTTGTCGCGGGCGCCGAGGTTGGAGGTGAGGATCAGGATCGCGTTGTGGAAGTAGGCGGTCTTGCCGCGCGCGTCGCTGAGCCGCCCCTCGCCGCACACCTGCAAGAGCAGGTCGAACACGGCGGGGTGCGCCTTCTCGATCTCGTCGAGCAAGATCACGCAGAAGGGCTGGGCGCGCACCGCGCGGGTGAGCAGGCCGTCGGCGCGATCGGTGCCGCGGATCAGGCGCTCGGCGGCGTCCGGCGTCATGAACTCGCTCATGTCGAAGCGGAGCAGGCGCTCGGCGCTGCCGAAGAGGAGCTCGGCGAGCGCGCGGGAGAGCTCCGTCTTTCCTACCCCGGTAGGACCGACGAAGAGGAAGGTGGCGAGCGGCTTGTTCTGCGGCTGGAGGCCGGCCTTGACCACGCCGACGGTCTCGGCGAGCGCGCGGATCGCCTCGTCCTGCCCGATGATCTGCCGGCGCAGGGTCGCCTCGACGTCCGCGATCCGCAGCGGCGCGTCGTCGCGGAGGAGGATCTCCGGGACGCCGGTGGTGAGCGAGAAGAACTGGTAGACATCGCGGCGGCCGAGCACGGGCGGCGCGCCGTCGGGCCCGCGCTCGCGGTCGCGGGAGGCGCGCAGATCCTGGTAGAGCCGGACGGCCTTGCCCGGGAAGGCGCTGTACGGGAGGTAGCGCTCGGAGAGGTCGATGAGGGCCGGGATCGCGCTCGGATCGAGGCGCGGGCGGTGCGGCTCGATCTTCGCGTCGCGCGCGGCTCGACCTTCGAGCGCGGCCCGCGCGTCGGCCGCGGAGAGCGGCGCGATCTTGATCCGCGTCATCCCGGCGAAGAACGCGTAGCTCCGGCCTTCGAGGCGATCGAGCTCGTCGGGCCGGATCTCGGCGACGATGCGCACCTTGCCTTCTTCGAGGAAGGGGCGCATCGCGCCGGCCAGATCGGCCCCACCCTGCTCGCGGCGCTCGGCGAGCAGGTCCTCCAGGCTCTCGAAGTAGAGTACGGCGTCGAGGGTCTCGACGCCTTCCATCACCGCGCGGATCCGCTCCTGCCACTGGCCGAAGCCGCTCATGCCCGCGATGAGCTGCGCCCCCGAGCTGCCGTAGACGGGCCGCTTGGCGCGCGCGAGGTACGCGCGGAAGAGCGCGCTCTTGCCGGTGTTCTCGGCGCCGACGAGGAGCACGCCGAGCCGGCTCGCGCCCTCGAGGAGCGAGGAGAGCAGGCTTAGCTCGGACGCGCGGCCGACGAGCGGCGGATCGTGTCGCCGTTGCTGGTCGAGGTGGAGCGGGGTCGAGACCGCGGCGAGGGCCTCGACCGCCTGCTTGCGCCGCGCGCGCTCGATGATCGCCTTGCGGGCCGCCGCGCCCTTGCCGGCCCGCTGCGCCTCGGGCAGCGCGACCTCGACCGAGGTGAGCCGGCTCGCGCGCCCCGGCAAGTGGGTCACCATCTGCCGCGCGGAGAGGCCCTGCGCGATCATCAGGCGGCGGACCTCGCTCTGCACGGCCGCGCCGACGATCTCGCCCTCCTCGATGTAGAAGATGTGATCGAGGATGGGGATCATCACCCAGAGATCGAAGGGCGCCTTGCCGTGCGGCCCGAGCTCAGGGACCACGTCGTCCCTCACCGCGGGCAGGAGCGCGCAGGGGAAGCTCACCTCGGTCTCGTTGCGGAGCTTCTTCGGCAGGTCGTCGAGGGGCAGGGGCACGCCGATCTGGCAGAGGAGCATGCCGCGGGGCAGCGAGAGGCGGGACAGCGCCTCCGGGGGCACGCGCTCGAGGTACGCGCGGAGGAAGCGCTTCTGCTCGGCGAGGGCGTCGATCTCGCCGCCGTAGCTCGCGAAGGAGGGCGCGGCGACGGGGTGGATCAAGGTGTTTCCGTCGAAGAGCTCGGTGATCAGGAGATCGACCCGCGCGGCGCGGGCCCCCTCGCCCCCCGCTTCTCCCGCGTCCTCCGTGATCTCCTCGGCGTCGCTCATCGCTCGGGGCGCAGCACAGCCGATTCCTCGGTCCGGCGCAACTCGCGCGAATTGGCCGGCGGGCGCGGGCGCTCTGTATTAAGGAAGGCCGCCCCGATGTCGTCCCAGTACCGGCCGCGATCGAACCACCCCTACGCTTACGCCGCGCGCCTGCCCGAGCTCCCCGAGGTGCCGATCGACCTGCTCTTGCCCGGCGAGGGCCCGGTCGAGATCGAGATCGGCCCGGGGCGCGGCGGTTTCCTCTTCGAGCGCGCCCTCGCCCGCCCGGAGGCGCGCCTCATCGGCCTGGAGATCCGGCTCAAATGGTCGGCCATCGTCGACGCGCGCCTCGCCGAGCGCGGCCTCGGCAAGCGCGCCCGGGTCTACAACGGCGACGCGCGCGAGGCCCTCGCCTGCCTCGTCCCCGACGCCTCGGTGTCGACCTTCTTCATGCACTTCCCCGACCCCTGGTGGAAGAAGCGCCACGAGAAGCGCCTGGTCTTCGGCGACGCGCTGCTCTCCTCCATCGCGCGCCTGCTCATCGACGGCGGCGAGCTCTTCATCCAGACCGACGTGGAAGACCGCGCCGCCCTCTACGAAGAGCACATGGCCACGCAGCTCGATCTCGCGCCCGCCGGCGACACCGAGGGGAGCCCGCGGATGGCCGAGAACCCCTACAACGCCCGCAGCCCCCGCGAGCACCGCTCCATCGCCGACGGCCTCCCGATCTACCGCCTCAGGTATCGGCGGAAGAACCGTTCCGGTGCTGCATTGGGCGCGTGAGGTTGGCGCCTACTGGTCGACCTTGAACATCACCCGCGCGGTATCTCCGGCGGCGACGGTCACCGTCTGCGACTGCGAGGGCCCCGTCGCCGGCTTGCACGCGACGCGCACCGTGCCCGCGGGCACCGTGGCCTGCATCGGCGTCGGCCCGTAGGCGGTGCCGTTGATCGTCACGTTGCAGAAGCCGGGCTTGGCGTTGACGCGCACGGTGGCGGGCGCGCCGGTCGGCGCCGGGGTCTTGGGCTCGCCGGTCACGGCGGCGGCCGGATCGGCCTTCACGAGCGCCTCGGTGAAGGTCTTGGTCTCGCCTTGCTGCGCGGTGAAGACGAGCGTCTTCGGCGCGTAGCCGTTCGCGGAGACCACGATCTTGTGCTCTTCGCCGGCGGAGATGCCTTCGAGCTTGGTGCGGTCGCCCTTCCACGGCTTGCCGTCGAGCCACACCGTCGCCGGCGGGTCGATCTTGAGCACCACGGTGACCGAGCCCGTCTTCATCTCGATGTCGAGCTTCTTTTCCGGGAGCGCGTCGCTCAACGTCACGCTCTCCCGGTAGGCCTCGAAGCCCTCCTTCGTGAGCTTGAGGTCGAGCTTGCGGCCGTAGGGCAGCTTGTCGATCCTGGCGGGCGTCACCTCGGGGCGCAGATCGCCGTTGAGCCAGATCGCGCAGCCGTCGGGCTTGGTGGTGATCGCGAGCGAGCCCTTGGCCTCGGCGGGCTCGCCGCCCTGCTTGTCGCGCGCCTCCTTGTCGCGGGCCTCCTTCTCGGCGGCCGCGGCGGCGGCCTGATCGGCCGCCTGCTTCTGCAGGTAGAGGAAGCCCGCCACGCCGAGCAGCGCGACGCCGAGCACGGCCACGATCACGCCGGTGAAGCTGCGCTTCGGGGGCGGGGCGAACCCGGCGTTCGAGCCGGCGGCGCTGAGCATCCCGGTGCCCGTCGAGGTGGCGGGCTCGTCCATCAGCGTCCCCTGCTGGGCGGCGATGACGTCGGCGAGCTGCTTCACGTCCTGGAGCGCCTCTTTCTGCTGGGCGAGCTTGTCGGCGAAGAGCTGCTCCATCCACCGGGTCAAGCTCACCGTCGAGACGGGGATGCGCTCCTCGCGGACGAAGGTCTCGAGGTCGCTCTGCATCTCGCGCGCGGTCTGGTAGCGCTGCGCGCGATCCTTCGCGAGGGCCTTCATCACGATCTTCTCGAGCGCCGGCGGGTAGCCCGGCTTGATCTCGCTCGGGAGCGGGTACTCCTTGTCGACGATCAGCTTGAGCGTCTCGAACTCGCTCGCGCCCTTGAAGAGGCGGCGCCCGGTGGTGAGCTCGAAGAGCATCACGCCCACCGCGAAGATGTCGCTGCGCCAGTCGATCGGCTGCCCCGACGCCTGCTCGGGCGACATGTACGGCGCCTTGCCCTTGAGCTGCCCGTTCTGCGTGTCCTCGCCCGGCTCCTTCTCGCTCTTGGCGATGCCGAAGTCGACGATCTTCACGTCGCCGGTGAAGCTGACGACGATGTTCCGGGGCGAGATGTCGCGGTGGACGATGTTGAGCGGCTGCCCGTGCAGATCGCGCTTGTCGTGCGCGTAGGCGAGGCCCGCGCAGGTGCCGAGGATGATCCCGATCGTGTGCTCCAGGGGGAACTCCGTCACCCCCATCTTCTTCATCGCCCGGACGATGCCCTGGATGTCCTCGCCGTGGATGTGCTCCATGGCGATGAAGAACGTGCCCTCGCTCTGACCTACGTCGAAGATCTGGACGATGTTCGGGTGCGAGAGCGTCGCCGCGATCCGCGCCTCGTGGAGGAGCATGTCGATGAACCCGCGGTCCTGGTTCATCGAGGGCAGGATGCGCTTG
Organism: Byssovorax sp.; assembly: GCA_046351295.1. Taxonomy (GTDB): domain Bacteria; phylum Myxococcota_A; class Polyangia; order Polyangiales; family Polyangiaceae; genus JAXLYT01. The sequence goes on along the minus strand of JAXLYT010000002.1, from coordinate 121,753 downwards.
ATGACGATCAGCTTCTCGAAGCCGGCCACCGAGCGGTGCAGGGCGAGGAAGAGCTCGGCCATGCCGCCCGCGGCCAGGCGGCGGAGCAGGGTGTACTTGCCGAACTGGCGGGGGAGAGGCTCGCCGCTGCTGGTCAGCGCCGTCGCGAGATCCGGCTTCTTCTGGTTCCCTCCCTCGGGGGGGGCCTGCTGATCCATCACCGAGCTCCTGCTACACCCAAGCCAATCCTCGCGCCCGAGCGGCGCTCGGGGTCAACAGGTCGACGAGCGTATCATCATGCCGCAGAGCGCGCCCATACCTCTCGGTAGCCCTTCGAACCGCGCCCCCGGCAAACAGAGGAAGCCCGACCGGAGCCCGCGAAGGCGGCCTTCCTTCGTGCGAGCCCGGGGTTTCGACCCCGGGCGGCGCACGTCCGCACGGTTCGTCCGTCACCCCAGCTCCTTCAGCTTCTTCTTCACGAGGTACCGGACTTTCCTGTAGAGCGAGGCCTTCGGCTTCGCCGGCGCCGGGCCGACCTCCTTGCCCATGAAGCGCAGGAGCGAGCGGTACACGGCGTCCACGTCGTTGTACGCGAAGGTCGGCTCGTAGCGGCTCGTGCGCCGCAGGATCACGCAGCCGTTCTGGTGCACCTTGTGCGGCTCCTGGAGCGTGAGCAGCTCCAGGTCCCCCGCCTTCTTCCGCTGCCGCTTCATCCACTGCACGTCGTCCCAGAGGTTCTCGGCCGCGGGCACGTTGTGGAAGACGAAGAGCCCGCCTTTGTCGTTGAGCTTGGGCCAGAACGCGCGGAAGAAATCGCGGTACTTGTAGTCGTCGTTCCACGCCAGATCGATCGGCGCGGGGATGCTGGCCGTGGCGAAGTCCTCGGTGTGGATGTGCGAGAAGAGATCGCCGTGGCCGATCTCCTCGACCACGCGGCGCATCGACGTGACGTAGGCGTGGCCTTCTTCGAGCTTCTCGAAGCTGTAGAGGTGCGGCTCGTACGGCGTGAGGTAGTAGCCCGGGTCGGCGTTCGCGGCCTTCTCTCCCTCGTTCAGCCACTTGTAGTAGACCTGCTGGATCATCCCGTTCGCCTTGGGCTTGGGGAGCAGGTCGAAGTTGGGCGATCGCTTGCGGATCAGGTCGCCGATCGAGGGCGGCAGGTCGCCGAGGGTCGCGGTCTTCTCCTTCAGCGCGCGGCGCTCTTCCTCGATCTCCTTCTTGTTGTCGGCGAGGGCGCGCAGCACGAAGAGGGTGGTGTAGCCCGAGCCGAACTCGACCACGCGCATCGGCCGGACCATGCGCACGAGCGAGTAGAGGAAGGGCGCCATGTGCTCGGTGCCCGAGTTGGTGCCGTAGGGGTTGAACGCCTTGCGCGCGGCGCTCACGAACGCTTCGTCGATGGGCATGCAGGTGGGCTCCAGGGTCGACCTTACCCCGGGGCGCGGAGCGTGGAAAGCCGGGGCCGGGAGCAGCACGGGCGAAGGCGTGTTAGGGAGAGGCGTGCGCTCGGTCCATGCTCTCCTCGCGCTGCCGCTCGCCGCGGCGGCCCTGCTCTTCGCGGGCAGAAGCCGCGCAGAAGGCACGACGCCCTTCCGCAAGGGCCCTTACCTCCAGGCGCTCGGCTCGGCCGGCGTGACGGTCAAGGTCGAGCTCGCCGAGCGCGCGCCGGCCAAGCTCGTCATCCTCGCCGCGGGGACCGAGAACGTGATCGCCTCCGCAGAGGCCGCCGAGCCGAAGAGCTTCCACGCGCTGCGCGCCGAGGGCCTCACGCCCGGCACCCCCTTCGACTACCGGGTCGAGAGCGGCGCCGCGAAGAGCGCGCTCGGGCACTTCACCACCGCCCCCGTCGACGATCGTCCCTTTCGTTTCCAGATCTACGGCGACAGCCGCGACGACGGCGCGTCCCACGCCGCGGTGGTGCGCGCGATGCTCGCGGAGCCCGCCGACTTCTTGATCAACACCGGCGACATGGTCCACTCCGGCGTCGAGCCCCGCGACTGGGAAGATTTCTTCGCCATCGAGCGCGACCTGCTCCGCGATCGCTGCGTCTTCGCCGCCGTGGGAAACCACGAGCTCTACCGGGGCAACCCCGAGGGCGGCGTGGCCTTCCTCCGCTACTTCGCGAGCTACGATCAGGGCCAGGAAGAGCGGCGGCTGCACGGCTCGTTCCGGTGGGGCAACACCCGGTTCTTCCTGCTGAACGCGATGGACACCTGGACGGGCGAGGAGCGCGACTGGCTGCGGCAGGCGCTCGACAGCGCGCTGCGCGAGCCGGGGCTCGCCCACCGGATCGCGGTGCTCCACCACGGGCCCTTTTCGAGCGGCCCGCACGGCGCGAACAAGGCGCTCGCCGATCAAGGGATCGTCGCGATCATGCGCGATCGCAAGGTCGATCTGGTGCTGGCCGGGCACGATCACATCTACGAGCGGGGCGAGGGCGAGGGGCTCAAGTACCTGGTGAGCGGCGGCGCGGGCGCGCCCCTCTACGAGCGCAAATTCCACGACGCGCACACGCAGGTGCTGGAGTCGGTGCACCACTTCATCAGCGTGGCGGTCGAGGGCGAGACGATCACGACCGTGGCGAAGCGGGCGAGCGGCGGGATCATCGAGCGCTGTGTGCTGCGCGCCGGGGCGCCCTGGGATTGCAATGGTGGTGCGGGCGAGTCCACCACGGGCAGCGGGGCCAAGGCGGCGCCGGCGGGGCCGAGCGGGGTTGCGCGATCGGGGGCCTGTGGGTGCGAGGTGGCGGGGGCTGCTTGTGAGTCGGGATGGGCGGGCTGGCTTGCTGGAGGCGTGATGCTGATCGGGGCGCGCAGGGCTGCGACGCGTGCTCGGATTTCAACGCAAAGGCGCAAAGGCGCAAAGGCGCAACCGGACCGGATTTGAGGTAGCGATCAGCGCTGCGTGGGGAGCGCGGGGATCCCGGGGAGGCCGGGGATCTTGGGGAGCGATCCGAGGGCGGCCTTGACGAGCTGCTCGTGGGTGACGGTGCCCTTGATCTTGAAGGGGAGGTCGACGTTGAGGCTCTCGCCGCCGACCTCGACGGTGCCGTCGACCTCGTAGGGCACGGGGCGGTTCTGGGCCACGAGCATCGCCACGCTGGTGAGCTCGCGCCACTTCACCGAGAGCGGGGCGCTGAAGCGCGTGGTCTTGCGGGCGGGGAGCTTGATCGGTACCGCCACGTTCACCGATCCGGCATCGATCCGCCCGTCGAGGGTGAGCTTGGCGGACACGGATCGGGCCGAGAGATCGATGGAGTTCGGGTTCTCGGCGTCGAGCTCGACGCTCACATCCATGCTCGTCGGGGAGATGGAGACGAGCGTGGCCGAGACGGGGGTGAGCTTGGGCGGGTCGGGGCGCACGCAGGCGGCGGCGAAGACGGCGGCGGTGAAGGCGAGGGCGGTGAAGGGCACCTTGGGCTTCATGTTCGGTGGGGAGAAGGTCGCATGATTCGAGGGGCGGGGCGAGGCGGTGGCGGTCGGGTGAACCGGATCGTTTCGGTGCCTCCGCCGTGAAACAACCTGGTGCACCAAAACCCCGCAGAAAAAGCCTGAATTCCTGGCATTCGGCTTGCTCTACCGGGGAGCATGGCTGCCCCGACTCCCCTTTCGCGACGACGGTTCCTCGGCCTCGGCGCGGGCACGCTCGCCGCCGCGGCGGCCGGCCTGCGCCTCGGCCCGCTCGGCGGGTCGCTCGCCCATGCTTCGCAAGATCCCCGCACCGACGGGCGCATCGTGCGCTCGGTGTGCGAGGTGTGCTTCTGGAAGTGCGGGATCCAGGCCCATGCGCAGGGCGAGCGCGTCGTGAAGATCCAGGGCAGCCCGGTCCACCCGCTCTCGAACGGCAAGCTCTGCCCGCGCGGCGTGGGCGGGCCCGGCCTGGCGCATGATCCGGATCGCCTCGTGAAACCGCTGCTCCGCGTGGGCGCGCGGGGCTCCGAAGAATTCAAGCCCGTCTCGTGGGACGAGGCGCTCGGCTTCATCGCGGACAAGCTCGATCGGATCCGCCGCGAGCATGGTCCGGAGGCGGTGGCGATGTTCAACCACGGGGCAGGCGCCTCGTGGTTCAAGCACCTCTTCCAGGCCTATGGCACCGCGAATTTCGGCGCGCCCTCGTTCGCGCAGTGCCGCGGCCCGCGTGACGTGGCCTTCGAGCTCACGTTCGGGAGCGATCCGGGATCGCCCGAGGTGCTCGACATGGCCTCCTCGGACTGCGTGGTGCTCCTTGGATCGCACCTCGGCGAGAACATGCACAACACGCAGGTGCAGGACTTCGCGGAGATGGTGTCGCGGGGCGCGGATCTGATCGTGGTCGATCCGCGCTTCTCCACCGCCGCGTCGAAGGCGAAGACCTGGCTCCCCATCCGCCCCGGCACGGACACCGCGCTCTTGCTCGCGTGGATCCAGGTGATCTTGAGCGAAGGGCGCTACCAGCGCGATTACGTCGAGCGCTACACGCGGGGCATCGACGCGCTGGAGAAGGCCGTGGCCGGCAACACGCCCGAGCATGCGTTCGCCGAGACGGGCATCCCCGCCGACGTGATCCGCAACACCGCGCGGCGCATGGCCGCCGCTGCGCCCGCCGTCCTCGTCCACCCCGGCCGCCACGCGACGTGGCACGGCGCCGACGACACGCAGCGCGAGCGCGCCATCGCCATCCTGAACGCGCTGCTCGGGAGCTGGGGCCACCGCGGCGGGATCTTCCGCCCCTCGGGCCTCAAGCTCGCGAAGATTCCCACGCCCGCGTACCCCGCGGCGAAGCCGCCCGCGGATCGGCTCCCCGGCGAGGCGCCTTTCGCGCTCGAGCCGCTCACGCAGGGGCTGCGGCGCGCGACGATCGAGGGCAAGCCCTACCCGATCAAGGGCTGGTTCGTGTACGGCACGAACCTCATCCAGGCGATGCCCCAGCGCGCCGAGACGATCCGCGCGCTGAACGCCCTCGATCTGCTCGTCGTCGTCGACCTGCTCCCCGCGGAGATCGCGGGCTACGCCGACGTGGTGCTGCCCGAGGCCTCGTACCTCGAGCGATACGACGACCTGCTCCCGGTCGCCTGGCGGAAGAGCGGCGTCGCGCTTCGCCAGCCGGTGATCGCGCCTCCCGGCGACGCCAAGCCCGGCTGGTGGATCGCGCGCGAGCTCGGCCACCGCCTCGGGCTCGGCGCCTACTTCCCCTGGAAGGACGCCGAGGGCTACCTGCGCGAGCGCTGCCGCCTCTCCGGCCTCGATTTCGAAGAGCTCGCGCGCGAGGGCTTCCTCCCCGCGCCCGCCGCGCCCACCGTGATCGAGGACGGCCTCGCGCTCGGCTTCGCGACCGAGTCGGGCAAGATCGAGCTCTACTCCGAGCGGCTCGCGCAGGCCGGCTTCGATCCCGTGCCCGTCTACCATCGCCCGGCGACGCCGCCGCCCGGCTACTTCCGCCTGCTCTACGGCCGCGCGCCCGCGCACACCTTCGGGCGCACCACCAACAACCGCCTGCTCGGCGAGCTGTCGCACCAGGACAAGCTCTGGATCAACGCCAAGGTCGCCTCCGATCTGGGCGTGGCCGACGGCGCGACGGTGCGCCTCGTCAACCAGGACGGCGTGAAGAGCGCGCCGATCGTCGTGAAGGCCACCGAGCGCATCCGCGGCGACTGCGTGTACATGGTGCACGGCTGGGGGCACACGGCCCGCGGGCTCCGCTACGCGAAGGGCCGAGGCGCCGACGACGCCGAGCTCGTCACCCGCGTCGAGGTCGACCCCGTGATGGGCGGCACCGGCATGCGCGTCAACTTCGTCACCGTCCAGAAAGAGGCCTGAACATGCGCCGGGTCATGGTCATCGATGTCTCGCGGTGCGTGGGCTGCGAGGCCTGCGTGCTCGCCTGCAAGACCGAGAACGCCGTCCCCGAAGGGGCGTACCGCGACTGGGTGACGCAGGAGACGCGGGGCGAGTTTCCCACGCTGGAGACCGTCATCCAGTCCCAGCGCTGCAACCACTGCACCGACGCGCCCTGCGTGGCCAACTGCCCCACCGGATCGAGCTTCTACGCGGCCGACGGCACGGTGCAGATCGACCGCGACAAGTGCACCGGCTGCCGGGCATGCATCGCCTCGTGCCCGTACGGCGCGCGCTACCTGCACCCCGACGGCTACGTCGACAAGTGCAGCCTCTGCACGCACCGGCTCGATCGCGGCGAGGAGACGGCTTGCCAGTCGATTTGCCCCACCTCGGCGATCGCGGTGGGCGATCTCGATGACCCGCGCGCCGAGGTCACCCTGCGTCTGCGCCGCGGATCGGCCTCCGTCATCCACCCCGAGGCCGGGACCCACCCCAACGTCTTTTACGTGCGCTGAGCGAGGACGCCATGCCCCACCACCTCGAGATCGACTCCACCCGCGGCGGCCTCCTCGCCGCCGGCGAGCGCTTCTGGGACTGGGAGATCCCGGTCTACCTGTTCCTCGGCGGCCTCGTCGCCGGGCTCATGCTCGCGGCATGCGCGGTCATCCTCGCCTTCGGGCGCGAGCGCGTCACCCGCGCGATGCGCCTCGGGCTCGCCGCGGCGCCGGTGCTTCTTGGCCTCGGCATGGGCGCGCTCTTCCTGGATCTGACGCTCAAGACCCATGTCTTCCGGTTCTACCTGACGCTCCGCCCGTCCTCGCCGATGTCGCTCGGCTCGTGGGTCCTGCTCCTCGTCTTCCCGGCGCAGGCGCTGCTCGCCCTCGCCCTGCCCTTCGAGGGGCTCGCGGCCCTGCTCGACCGCGTCCCGCGGATCGCGCCTCTCCGCCGCTTCGCGGAAGCGCAGCTCCCAAAGCTCGCGTGGGCCGGCCTCATCCTCGGCGTCGCGCTCGGCGTCTACACCGGCGTGCTGCTCTCGGCGACGGTGGCGCACCCGCTCTGGTCGAGCGGCGCCCTCGGCTTCCTCTTCCTCGCCTCCGGCACCTCCACGGGCGTCGCGGCGCTGATGCTCGCCGAGCGCGATCACCGGGCGCACGGCCTGCTCGCGCGCGCCGACATGGCCCTCATCGCGCTGGAGCTCGCGACCCTCGTCCTCTGGCTCGTCGGCCTCTCCACGCAGAGCGAGATCTACCACCGCGCCGCCATGCTCGTGCTCTCGGGCCCGTACGCGCCGGCCTTCCTCGGCGTCGTGGTCTTCGGCGGCCTCCTCGTCCCGCTCGTCCTCGAAGCCCTCGCGCTGCGAGGCCGCGCCATCGCCTCGCGGGCCGTGCCGGCCCTGGTCATCGCGGGCGGCCTCGTCCTGCGCTTCGTGGTGGTCTTCGCCGGGCAGGAGCTGAGCTTCGTGACGGGGTGAGCGGCCCCTCGATTGCAATTCCACCCGTCGAGGAGCACCGCGAAACGCTTCGTTTCAAAGGCTGTCAGGAGCTCTCCCATGATTGACACGACCGACACACACGACCGCGCGACCGAGGAGCGCCCGCTCTGGGATCCTTATGTCGCGGGCTTCTTCCTCGGCCTGGTGCTGCTCGCCACCTTCCTGATCTTCGGCCGCGGGCTCGGCGCCTCGGGGGCGATCTCCCGCGCCACCGCCAAGCTCGCCGAGCTCGTGAGCCCCGCCTGGGTGACCGGCAACGGGAACCTCGGCGCGTACTTCAACCACGGCGCGCGCTGGTGGGACGACTGGTTGATCTTCGAGGTCGTCGGCGTCGCGCTCGGCGGCCTCGCGGGCGGGCTCACGAGCGGCCGCTTCGGCTTCCAGGTCGAGCGCGGGCCGCAGGTCGGGACGCGGCGCAGGCTCGTCTACGCGGTGCTCGGCGGGATGATCGCCGGCATCGGCGCGCGCCTCGCCCAGGGCTGCACCAGCGGCCAGGCCCTCACCGGCGGCGCGACCCTCGCGCTCGGGAGCTGGGCCTTCATGTTCGCCGTGTTCGGCGGTGCTTACGGCGTCGCCTATTTCGTGAGGAGGCTCTGGACATGATGCCCGTTCACCCGAGCGTCTGGCTCTCGTACGCCCTCGCCGTCGTCGCGGGCTTCGCCTTCGGCTTCGTGCTCGAGCGCGCCGGCTTCGGCAGCTCGCGCAAGCTCGCCGCGCAGTTTTACCTGCGCGACATGACGGTGCTCAAGGTGATGTTCACGGCCATCGTCACCGCGATGCTGGGCCTCACCGTGCTGCGCGCGGTGGGCGCGCTCGACTTCGACGCGGTGTACGTCAACCCCACCTTCCTCGGCCCGCAGGTGGTGGGCGGCCTCGTCTTCGGGGTCGGCTTCGCCGTCGGCGGCTACTGCCCGGGCACGAGCGTCGTCGCCGCGGCCACGGGCAAGCTCGACGCCGTGGCCTTCCTGATCGGCATCGGCGGCGGCGTGCTCGTGTACGCGGGGCTCTTCCCGTCGATCGAGGGCTTCGCCCGATCGGGCAGCGGCGAGCGCCAGTTCCTCACCGACCTCTTGCACCTGCCCTACGGCGTGGTCGCGGTCCTCGTGACCTTCCTCGCGCTCGGCATGTTCGCGGGCGCCGAGTGGATCGAGCGCAAGCTCCGCGGCGCGCCCACGGCGCCCGAGGCCCTCCCGCCCGACGCCGCGCCGGGCAACGCGCTCGGCGCGCCGCATGCGCCCGCGCCCTCGACCGCTTCCTGAAAGGAGATCGCCATGAACCGCGCGCGCGTCCGCATCGGCCTCCTCGCCGCCGCCCTCACGCTCAGCCTCACCGGGATGGTCTTCGGGCGGAGCACGGTCGGCCCTGCCCCCGCGGCCTATTCAGGCCCGGTGCCGGCGGTGGACGCCTTCACCGTGGCCGAGCGGCTCGCCGGGGTCTCCCCGGAGGTCGTGGTGATCACGCTCGATCCGCCGGTGCGCCACCCGCTCCGGGGCGCGCTCCCCGCGAGCTCCTTCGGCCCCGATGACGAGGCCCTGGTCGCCGGCGCGCCGCGATCGCGCGAGCTGATCCTCGCGGGCGTCGATCCGCTCCGCGTCGATCGCGCGGCGCGGAGGCTGCTCGCGAGCGGGCGCCGCGTCGCGGTCCTCGAAGGAGGCGTCGCGGCGTGGGATCTCGCCATGGACGCCGATCCGCCCGCGCCGGCGGCGAACGCGCCCGCGGCCACATGGCAGACCTACCGGAGCCATGTCGCGCTCCGGCGCTCCTTCGGCGACGCGGCGGCCGCGCCCGCGCCCACCGTGGCCGCGCCCGCGCCTGCGCTCGCCGCGCCCTCGGGGGCCGCGAAGAAGCGCGAAGGCTGCTGAAGCGGCATCTCCCTGCGGTATATCCGCAGCGTGCCCTCGCTCTCCGCGCCGACCTCGCCCTCGCGCCGTCGCGCCCTCGGCGGGATCGCGATCGGCGCGATCGCAGCGCTGTCTTTTCGCCGCGATCGCCGGGCTCTGCCCGGCGATCGCGGCAGGCGCCGCTCCCTCGCCTCGCGTCGAGCGGGGCCGTCGAGGGCTGCCTCGCATGCCACGCCGCGGTGGAGGGCCTCGGCCCGGCCCACGATCCCGCGGAGATCGGCTGTAGCGCGTGCCACCTCGGCGACCCCGAGGCGCGCGACGAGGCGGGCGCGCACCAGGGCATGGAGCGCTTGCCGGGCGATTTCTCGACGCTGTACGCGACCTGCGGGCGCGGCCCCTGCCACGTCGTCGAGGCCGCGCGCGTGAGCTCGAGCCTGATGGCGCGCGCCCCGGGCATCCTCGCCGTCGATCGGTTCGCGTTCGGCGAGCGCGACAGCCCCTACGGCGAAGATCACGACGGCCTCGACGCCCAGGACCCAACGCGCCCCGGCGGCTCGCCCGCCGTCTCCCACGCCCGGAAGCTCTGCGCCTCCTGCCACCTCGGCGCGCGCAAGGAGAAGCCTGGAGATCAAGGCTTTTTCTCGCGTGGAGGAGGGTGCGCCGCATGTCACCTCGCCCCGCCGGGCCCGCCGCGCGCAGAAGGGCGGCCCGCTCCACCCCGATGTCTCCGCGGCCGTCACCGAGCAGCGCTGCACGGGCTGCCACGCGCGCAGCGGGCGGATCGCCCTCTCCTACCGCGGCGTCGTCGAGCTCGAGCCGGGCGACCCGCGCGTCACCGGCGCGCTGCCCGACGGCCGGCCCACCGGCGCGCTCCCGCCCGACGTGCATGCGAAGGCCGGGATGACCTGCATCGACTGCCACACCGAGCAGGAGATCATGGGCGACGGGGCGAGGCACCGGCATGCCCACGAGGCGCTGGAGATCCGCTGCGCCGATTGCCACGACCCGGTCCGAGACCTGCGCCAACTCCGGAGTGCGCCGCGTCGTCCCCTTCCTCCGCAGGAGCTGGGAGCGCCGCGGGCTCGCCCCGCTCCCCGAGGGCCTGCCGCTCCGCACGAGCCGCGGCACCCCGCTCGTGCGCACCGACGCGGACGCGGGCCAGCTCGTGCTCTCCACGACCGGTGAGCGCCGCGCGATCCCACGCGCGAGCGCCGCGCCGTACCACCGGCTGAAGGGCCACGAGCGGCTCGATTGCCAGGCATGCCACGCGGCGTGGGCACCTCGTTGCACATCGTGTCACACCGTGTTCGATCCGGCGGGCGAAGATGTCGATCACCTCTCCGGCATGGCCACCCCCGGCCGGTGGATCGAGGTGGCTGGCGGCAACGGCTTCGGCCCGCCGCTCCTCGCGGTCGGCCCGCGTGGGACGATCGCGACCTTCATCGAGGGGATGTCGCTGCGCCTCGACGGCATCGCGGGGCTCGGCGATCCGTACGAGCGAACGCTCTTCGCGCCGCTCGATCCCCACACCACGGGCAAGGCGCGCCCCTGCTCTTCGTGTCACGGTGCAGACGCGATCGACGCGGTGCTCCCCATTCGCGGGGAGACGACCCGCACCTCGGCGCGCCTGCTCGATCCAGGTGAGCGCGCCGCCGTGGCCGAGGTCGGCCGGTGCCTTTCGTGCCACGCCGGCTACGACGACGTCATCTACGAAAACTTTCGCCGGAACCTCGATCGGCAGCGCTCCCGCGCGCCGGGCACCGCCGCCTGTCAGGACGCGCCGCGCTGACCGCGCGCTCAGCCGAGGCCGAGCGCGCGCATCTTCCGCCACAGCGTGGTGCGGCTCATCCCGAGCTCGGCCGCGGCGCGCGCGTGGTGCCAGCGGTGGGCCTCGAGGGCCGCGCGGATCGCGGTCGCCTCGTCGCCTGGTGCAGCCTCTCCGGCCGCGTCCTTCGCCTCGGCGCCCTTCGCCTCGACGCCCTTCGACGCGTGCGACGAGACGGGGCCCGCGCGCTCGTCGAGCCCCGAGATCTCGGGCGGCAGGTCCTCGACCTGGATGGTGTGCCGCTGGCAGAGCGCGACCGCGTACTCGATCGCGTTCTCCAGCTCGCGCACGTTGCCCGGCCACCCGTACCGCTCGAGCACGAGCACCGCGTCGCGCGAGAGCCTCGCCGCCCGGTTCTCGCGCGCGGCGATGCGGCTGAGCAGGTGGCGCGCGAGGGGCTCGATGTCCTCCGGGCGCTCGCGCAGCGGCGGGATGTGGATGGGCACGACGCGGAGCCGGTAATACAGGTCCTCGCGGAAGCGCCCGGCGGCGATGGCGTCCTTCAGGTCGACGTTGGTGGCCGCGATCACCCGCACGTTCATGGTCCGCGAGGAGCTCTCGCCCACGCGCTCGTAGCGGCGCTCCTGGAGCACGCGGAGGAGCTTGACCTGGAGCGGGAGCGGCATGTCGCCCACCTCGTCGAGGAAGAGCACCCCGCCCTGCGCGACCTCGATGCGCCCGACCCGATCGCGCACCGCGCCGGTGAACGAGCCGCGCAGGTGGCCGAAGAGCTCGCTCTCGAGGAGCTCGCCCGGCAGGGCGCCGCAGTTGACGGCGACGAAGGGCCCCGCGCTGCGCTGCGATTGCACGTGGAGGGCCCGGGCCACGACCTCTTTGCCGGTGCCGCTCTCGCCGGTGATGAGCACCGTCGCGTCGCTGCGATGGAGCGCCTCGACGCGGTGGACGATGCCGCGCATCGCGGCCGAGCGCGCCACGATGCCCTGCGCCGCCGCGGCCCCTTCGAGGATCAGATCGTCTTCCTCGGCGGGGCGGAGCACGAGGAGGTAGCGCGCGCTCCCCACCCAGGCGTCCGCGTTCCCTTCGGGCAGAGGCGCGGCGGAGACCGAAGCGAGACGGGCCTGCCCCTCGTTGCACTGGACGAGCGCCCGGCGCCCCTCCTCGCGGTTGCCCTGCTCCAGCGAGGCCCGCAAGGTCTCGTCGGGGGCGAAGAGGCGCGCGCCGAGGAGGTCTTCGATCGGGTGGCCCGGGATCTTCTTCGAGGCGCCGTGGCAGACCCAGGCGTCCAGCGTCCGGGTGGCGCGGACCACGCGAAAATCCGGGTCGAGCGTGATGAGCACGCGGCCGAGCGCGGCGAACGCGACCTCGATGGCCTCCCAGCCGGACTCGACGAGCTCGGGCGAGGGGGTGTCGGGCATCGGGCGATATCAGCCACGAGCGCGCCTCGAATTCAAGGGCGTTCCGGATCCACCCCTCGACCGGAGCGATCCGCACGACCCAGGCGCCCGCCGTTCCAGCGGCCCGAGATTCGCCCTATCCTGCCCCGATGATGCGGCATGCGGGGATCGCGGTCCTGAGCTCCGGGCTCTTCCTCTGGCTGTGGAGCGGCGCGTGCACGCTCTCCACCCGCGGCATCGACGACGGGGAGAGCGCCGGGACGTTCCCCGCGACGACCACGGGCGCCGGCGGCGCGAGCACGAGCGGGAGCACCACGGGGGCCACCGGCGGCGCCGGAGGCACGGGCGGCGCGGGCACCTGCTTCACCACCAGCGATTGCCCGAAGCCCGCGGCGTGCGTGAGCTACGCATGCACCGCGGGGAGCTGCGTGCCCACCTACGCCGCGGAGGGCACGCCGGCCGCGGGCGCGCCCCCCGGCCCGTGCAAGAAGCTCGTCTGCGACGGGCAAGGCACGACCAAGGCCGCCGACGACGACACGCAGCACCCCGACGACAGCAACCCCTGCACCATCGACGGCTGCGCTGCGGGCGCGCCGACGCACGCCGACGCGCCGAACGGCACGCTCTGCGGCGGCGGGCTCTCGTGCGCCAGCGGGCAGTGCATGGGCTGCACCGATCCGAGCCAGTGTCCCCCGGGCGACACGTGCAAGGCGGCGACCTGCACCGCCGGCGCGTGCGGCTTCGAGACCGCGAGCAAGGACGGCGCGAGCTGCGCGGCCCCGCCCGGCTTTTGCTTCGACGAGAGCAAGTGCGCGGGCGGGCTCTGCACGCAGCAGCCCAAGCCGCCGGGCCTGTTCGACGACGGGACGACGGGCAACTGCCAGAGCTCCTTCTGCGACGGGAACGGGAACCTGAGCCAGGTGAACGACGACAGCGATCTGCCGGCCGATCAGAACGCGAACGACTGCACCGTGCCCGCCTGCGCGAACGGGGGCCCGACCACGACGCAGAGCCCCGACGGGCAGAGCTGCGGGCAGCCGGGACAACACTGCTGCGATGGCAACTGCCAGTACGGCGCGTGCTGCCCGGCCGCCGACAAATGCGGCCTCGACTGCTGCGGCCAGAACGAGGTGTGCGGCAACAACAACTTCTGCTGCACCGCCGACAAGCTCTGCGGCGGCACCTGCTGCGACCCGAGCTTCAACGTGACCTGCCTCGGCGGCTCCGTCTGCTGCGTCAACTTCAAGGTGTGCGGGAGCAAGTGCTGCGGCCCGCTCCAGTCCTGCGTGAACGGGGCCTGCCTCTGAGGCGGAGGCCCCGCGCGCAACGCCTGTCGTGCGCCCGCGCGCGGTGGTAGGACGGGCGGGTGGACGAACAGGAGGAAGCGCGGCGCCTGGTGCAGCTCTTCGCGCAGAGCCCGGCGGGGCTCGTGCAGTTCCTCGGGATGCAGCTCGCGGCGGTGAAGACGTACGCGCAGGTCTTGATTGGCCTGTGCGGGCTGACGATCACCGTGACCGGCTTCTCCGGGGCGCACATGATCCGGTCGAGCTCGCTCTCGGCCTCGCTCATGGTCGGCGGCATCGCCTCCGTGTTCGTGGGGCTGGTGCTGTGCCTGCGGGCGGTGACGGGGCTCCGCTGGGTGAGCGAGGACCTGCGGGACGATCTGACCGAGACCGCGCGGGCCTGCATCGCGCGGCGGAACCGGCAGCAGCGGTGGGTGCGGATCGCCGCGGTGTTCGTGGGCGGAGGGCTGCTCTTTTACCTCGCGGCGGTGTCGGTGGCGGCGCTCGTGCCCGCGGGGAACTACCGGCTCGGCTGAGCGCGATCGCGCCCGGTTGGCCCATCGCGCGCGGCGGCGATAGAGTGCCCTGGTGCCCCCTTTGACCCGCGCGCTCCCCTTGATCGCAGGCCTCGCCCTGCTCCCGGGCGCCGCGCGAGCCGAGCTTTCGCCCTGGTGCGCGCCCGAGCTCGAGGCGCTCCCCGGGGAGGCATGCGCCTATGTCCCGAAGGCGGCCTCCACCGGCCCGCGCACGCTCGTTTACTTCCTCCACGGCGTGGCCGTCCCGGGCCGGGATTACCAGTGGAACAAGCAGCGCGCCCTCTCCCGCGCCGCCGAGCGCCATGGCTTCACGCTGGTCGCGCCGCGCGGCCGGCGGGGCATCGGGCCGAAGGGCATGAAGGACTGGTGGACCTGGCCCACCTCGATGACCTCGCAGCAGGCGGTCGAGGCGCAGATCGTCGACGAGTGGGCCGCGATCCGCGCCGAGCTCGAGCGCCGCGCGGGCAAGCCCTTCGAGCGCGTGTACGTCTTCGGTTTCTCCAGCGGGGGCTACTACGGCGCCTCGCTCGCGCTGCGCGATCGGCTCCCCGGGGTCGACGGATATGCCCTCTTCGCGGGTGGATCCGGCGCGGACCACCTGGCGCGCGCCGGGGCCAAGGCCGCGCGCCGCGCGCCGATCTACCTCGGCTGGGGCGAGGGCGACCCGCAGCACGACCACCAGGAGGCCCTCGCCAGGGTGCTCGGCAAGCTCGGCTGGCCGGCCCTCTCGCGCGGCGTGCCCAGGGTCGGCCACGCCATGACGGACGCCCAGGTCGACGAGGCGCTCGCGTTCCTCGGCCAGGCGCGCTGAAGGGGTGACGATAAAAGCGTCGAGAGGGCCGCGAAGCTGGGGAGGTCGACCGAGGAATCCTCAGCGATTTCGAGGGAGGCCGACCGACGATTCGCGGACCGAACAGCTTTTATCGTCGCCTCTTGAGCCCGCGGATCGGGCCGATCCGCGCCGCAGACCGATCGCCGCTGCTCGCGCTTGCTTGCCCGCCGAGCCGGGCGCTACCCTCGCGCCATGCGAAGGCTCGGCCCCTCGTGGCTCTCCCGCCTGCTCCCCGCGGGCATGATCGCGCTCACCCTCGCGCTCGGCCTCGGCGCCTGCGCCACCTACCGGCAAGACCTCGCGCGCGCCCGCGCCCACTACGACGCCAACGAGTACGAGAAGGCGCTCGCCCTGCTGCGCGTGCTCGAGCCCGATCAGGACTCCTTCGGCGACGCGGAGAAGGCCCAGTACGCCTACACCCGCGGCATGACCGACTACCGCCTCGCGAGCCTCGCCAACCCGGGCGGCGTGAGCGATCCCAAGCGCGAGTTCCGCTCCAACGCGCGCCACTGGCTCGCCGTCTCCATGGCCATCGAGAAGCAGACGCCCGGCGGCCTGAGCAGCGAGGAGAAGGACCGGCTCACCACGGCGCTCGAAGATCTCAACCACGACGTGCTCGGCGGCGCCGACACCGACGCCGGCCCGGCCAAGCCCGGCGACAAGCCCGCGGAGAAGCCGGCCGACAAGCCCGGCGACGCGCCGCCCAGGAAGCCGAACTGACCGAGGCAGCGCGCGGCGTGAGCGACGACGGGGAAGCGGCCGAGGGACCCGCAGAAGAGGCTGGATCCGCGCCGCCTCCGCCGCCTCCGGCGCCGCGGAGCCCGCGCGCGGCGTGGCTCTCCGCGTATGTCCCCGCGCTGATCGGCAGCAGCGCCGTCGGCCTCTGGGCGACGCGATCGATCCTCGCGCTGGCCCACGAGCCGGCCGCGCCGCTCGACGACTCGTTCATCCATTTCCAGTACGCGCGGCGCCTCGCCGAGGGTGGCTTCTTTCGCTACGTGGCCGGCGAGGGCTACTCGAGCGGCGCCACGAGCTTCCTCTGGCCGCTGCTCCTCGCGCCCTTCCACCTCCTCGGCGCACGCGACGTCTCGCTGATCTGGATCGCCTGGATCTTCGGCACGATCGCGCATGCGGGGCTCGCCGTGGAGACGTTCCGCCTGAGCGAGCGCCTCGCGGGCCGGGCCGCCGCGGCGGGCGCCGGCGCGATGAGCCTCCTCTTCGCGGCCAACGCCTGGTTCGCCTGGAGCGGGATGGAGACCATCCTCCTCGCGTGGGCGCTGCTGCGCGGCGCGCGCGCCGCCGCGGCGTACTGCGAGCCGCTCCCCGGCCGCCCGACGCCGCCTGCCGGAGAGCTCATCGCGCTCGGCCTGCTCGCGCCCCTCGTGCGGCCGGAGGGCGCGATCGTCTCGCTGATCGCGGCGCTCGCTCTTTTCACGCGCCCGCGCTCCGGACACGCGAGAGATCGCCTCCTCGGCCTCGCGCCCCTCGGCGGGCCGGCGATCGTCCCCTTGATCCACCTGGCCTTCGCCGGCCACGCGACCTCGTCGACCACGATGGTCAAGTGGCTGCTCGCCAACCCGACGTACACGAAGGAGCAGGTGCGGGCGATGATCGCCGGCAACGTCCACCTGCTGCTCACCAACATCCTCGACGGCGGCGACTGGACGGCGGTCTTCCTCCCCGAGCATTTCACGCTCCCGCTCTTCCTCGGCGCGATGGCCCTCGCCACCGCGGGCCTCCGGCGGCGCCTGCCCTTCCACGCGATCTTCACCGCGATCGTCGTGCTCGGCACGCTCTTGCCCTGCACGTACCTGAGCTTCCTCTGGAACCGGGTGCGCTACGTCTGGCCCTTCGCCGGCGCCTGGTTCGTCATGCTCGCATGCCTCTGCCGCGAGGCCGGCGATCTCGTCCGCGCCTTCCGCCCGCGGGCGACCTACGTGGCGCCCGTGCTCGCGGGGCTCTTCGCCGGCGCGCTCGCCGCCAAGCTCCCCTGGGCCATCCACGATCTCAGCCAGTCGGCGCATGCGATCGACCGCCAGCAGGTGCTGCTCGGCCGGTGGGCGAGCGAGCACCTGCCCGCTGACGCGCGGATCGGCGTGAACGACACCGGGGCGATCGCGTACCTGAGCGGGCGCCGGACCTTCGACGTGGTCGGGCTCACCACCGAGGGCGAGGCGCGCTACTGGGTGGCGGGGCCGGGCTCGCGCTTCGAGCACTACGAGAAGCTCTCCCCTGAGCGGAGGCCCACCCACTTCATCGTCTACCCGCACTGGATGTCCTGCCCGCCGGTGCTCGGGCGCGAGCTCTACGCGGCGACCGTGACCGACCAGACGATCCTTGGAGGTCAAACGATGGTCGTCTACGAGGCCCGCTGGGACGCGCTCGGCTCGGGCGCGCGGCCGGCCGTGGAGCCCGAAGGGATGACGCTCGCCGACGAGCTCGACGTGGCCGACCTGGAGTCGGAGGACGCCCACCGCTACGACCGGCGAGGCGCGCTCGATCAGGACGACCAGGTGGTGACGGCAGGCGAGTCGTTCGACGAGCAGGGCGAGCAGAAGAGCCCGCCGCGCAGCGACGGCGGGAGGATGCGGCGGAGCGTCGATCGCTTCACCCTGCAGGCGACGGAGGGGAAGGACGGCGCGCTCGTCCTCCGGGTCGGCG
Organism: Byssovorax sp.; assembly: GCA_046351295.1. GTDB lineage: Bacteria > Myxococcota_A > Polyangia > Polyangiales > Polyangiaceae > JAXLYT01. The sequence continues at coordinate 104,133 of JAXLYT010000002.1, read as the reverse complement.
CGGAGGAGCCGCTCACGCTGGTGGTGTCCGCGGGCGACCGCGAGGTCGGGCGCGTGGAGATCCCCCCCGGCGCGTGGGTCGAGCGGAGCCTGCCCTGGCCGAGCTGGGCGAGCGCCGCGCCGACCGCGCTGACGGTGAGCGTGGCCACGCCGAAGAGCGATGCGCAGGCGCTGACCAATCTCCCGGACGAGCCGCCGCGCTTCGCCTCGTTCCATTACTGGCTCTATTCGCGCTGAGCCCGGATCGCAGCGGTCGTCGCACAGGCGCGCAATCTGCACGTTCTGCATGATTTGCGCGCTCCGCGCGCCACCCGATTTCACATGAAATCGCCGGTGCGCCCTTGATACGCTGAACCCCAGCATCCATCGGGCGGACCGGCGTACGAGGCAGCGTGCGAGGCACGATCGCCCGGGATCAGGCGGGTGCTCATCGAAAGGAGTGGGACATGCACGAAAACCGACAGCTCGTTTCCAGGTTGGCCGGCGTGATGATCGCGGGCTTGCTCTCGGTCGGAGCCGCAGGGTGCGGCGCAGAGGCGCCCGGCGAGGCGCCGGAGCGCGTCGCAGAGGCCGCGGCGCCGCTCTCCGCCGGGTTCAGGGTCGCCCGGTCCGAGGGGGGCACCGTCGCCGACACCCAGATCGTCCGGCGACTGGGCACCCCCATCTCGCTCGATCCGGACGCGAACAAGAACTTCGGCGCGCTCGACACCGCGGCGGTGGGCACGACGAGCACGTCTCCCAAGAAGAGCGAAAAGGCGCTCATCCGCGTCGACCTCTCGTTCATCCCGCCCGGGTCGACCATCACCAGCGCCGAGCTCGGCGCCATCATCAGCGGCGCCGGGATCACCCACGTCAAGCGGATCACCGCGCCCTGGGTCGAGAGCCAGGTGACCTACCGGAGCTTCAACAACGCCCACGCCTCGAACGACGAGGCCACGTACGAGATCAACCCCGACTGGGGTGACCCGCAGTATGCGGGCTTCGACGTCACGAACCTCGTCCGCTCCTGGTACGACGGCACCTACCCGAACTACGGGGTCGCCCTCGTCAAGGAGGACGCGCCGGTCACGATCGCGACCAGCGAGACGCAGGACTTCCCGGGGCCGATGCTCTTCCTCTCCTACACGACGCCCGACTACTGCGCGACCGCGCCCGCCTGTCCGCAGAACCGCTTCTGCAAGAACAGCGCGAAGGGCTCCTTCTGCACCTGCGGCAACGGGATGACGGGCGAGAATTGCGACATCCCCCACGCGGCCTGTCCTTGCAGCGCGCTCGGCCCCTGGGCCACGGGCAACACCGACTGGATCGACTGCTCCTACAGCGCGTACAGCGCGACGACGGACGCGAACATCGGCGAGGTCTTCACCTCGTCGGTGACCTTCGACCCGATCACCGGGACGGGCACGTGCACGCTCGTCAACCAGATGTTCCAGATCACGGACAGCCTGCCGGTGAACGAAGCCGAGGCCGAGATCTGCCGCGAGCAGATCCTCAGCCTGTCGCTCAACCCGTTCTTCTGCGATCCGTTCTGACGCGAGCGGCCGCGAAATCGATCCTCGCTCGGGCGGTCCTGGTGTATGCCCGCGGGCGTGAGGAAGCGGCCGCTCGGCAAGACAGGCGTCATGGTCTCCGAGCTCGGGCTCGGCACCTGGGGCCTGTCCGGCGACGGCTACGGCCCGGTGCCCGCGGGCGAGGCCGAGCGCGTCATCGAGCGCGCCCTCGAGCTCGGGATCGATCTCTTCGACACGGCCGACATCTACGGCGGGGGCGAGATGGAGCGGCTGCTCGGCCGTCTCGTCCCGAAAGACAAGGGCCTGATCGTCACCAAGATCGGCACCAGGACCGACGAGGTGCCGCGGCGAAAGTGCTTCGATCTGCCTTTTTTGCGCGCGTCGATCGAGAAGTGCCAGGAGCGGATGGGGCGCGACAAGCTCGGCGTCGTGGTGCTCCACAACCCGACCATGCTCGCGATGGGCAAGAGCGAGCCCTTCGATTTCCTCATCGAGCTGACGCGCCTCGGCACGCTCGCGGGCTGGGGCGTGAGCGCCGGGTCGACCGAGGTGGCGCAGGCGGCGATCCGCAAGGGCGCGGGCGTGATCGAGCTCGCCTACAACGTCTTCGTGGCCGGCGACCTGCACGCCATGGCGGGCGACGCGTCCGAGAGCGAGGTCGCGATCCTCGCCCGCTCGGTGCTGAGCCACGGCCTGCTCGCGGGGCACTGGAGCGCGGAGCGCGAGTTCTACCCGGGCGACCACCGCGCCGATCGTTGGACCTCCAAGGAATTGCGCGAGCGGATCGACCAGCTCGACGCGCTGCGCGGCCTGGTGCAGGGCCCCGTGCTCACCCTGCGCGCCGCGGCCCTGCGCTTCGTGCTCTCGAACCAGCTCGTGACCTCGGCCATCCTCGGCCCGCGCTCGGTGGCGCAGCTCGAGCAGCTCGTGCGCGAGGCCGGCGACGGGCCGCCCTACCTGAAGGACACCGCCCTGGCCGAGCTCTCGGCCCGGCTACGCGCCGTGGGGGTGATGGTCTGACCATGGATAGCGCGACGATCGAACGCGACGAGATCGAGGCCGTGCTCGCGATCGCCCGCGAGGCCTCGGCCCTGGTGATGGAGGTCTACGCGACGCCGTTCACCGTGGATCTCAAGGGCCCGAACGATCCGGTGACGGCCGCCGACCGGAGGGCCAACACGCTCATCTGCGACGCCCTCGCCCGCCGCTTCCCCGGCGACGCGATCGTGGCCGAGGAGAGCGCGCCCCAGGATCGGGAAGAGCTCGCCGCCCTCGTGCGAAGCCGGCGCGTGTGGTTCGTCGATCCGCTCGACGGGACGCGGGAGTTCGCCGATCGCAACGGGGAGTTCTCGGTGATGATCGGCCTCGCCGTCGAGGGCCGCGCCGCCCTCGGCGTCGTGGTGATGCCGGTGACCGGCGAGGCCTTCGCGGGCGCGCTCGGCCACGCAGCGTTCGTCGAGGCCGAGGACGGGATCCGCCGCGCGCTCGCCACGTCGCAGGTGCGCGATCCGAAGGAGGCCGCGATGGTGGTGTCGCGCGCGCACCGGGCGCCGCGCTTCCTCGAGACGATGCAGGACGCCCTCGGCATCCGCCGCGTCGTGCCCTGCGGCTCGGTGGGCGTGAAGGTGGCCAAGGTGGCGCGCGGAGAGGCCGACCTCTACGTGCACGCGGGCCTCGGCGCGAAGCTCTGGGACACCTGCGCGCCCGAGGCGATCCTCGCCGCCGCCCGCGGGCGCTTCACCGATCTCGACGGCGCGGCGATCGACTACGCGCGCCCAGATCTGATGCTGCGCGACGGCATCCTCGCGTCGAACGGCGCCCTGCACGAGCAGGTGCGCGCCGCGCTCGCGGAGAGGCGGAGCGCGCTCGGCTGATCGTCCGCCGCACGCGCCGCGGTCGATCGCGTACCATGCGGCCCGACCATGCGTGTCCCCATCCCCCTCTCGCGCCGCAAGCACGACATCGTTCTGCTCGCGTTCTTCGTGATCAACCTGACGTTCATCACGTACATCGTCGATGTCGAGCAGCTCACCGTCGCCGACCCTCGCCACTTCGATTACCCGATCTGGCCCCCGGCGCCGCTCGTCGATCTGATCCACTGGTGGGGCAACAACTTCGATCCTCCGCTGATGGCGAGGCCGCCCTGGTGGCGCGCGACCATCTGGATCGACTCGCTCTTCTTCGGTCCGTTCTACGCCTTCGCGATCTACGCCTACGCCAAGGGGCGCGACTGGATCCGCCTGCCGAGCCTGATGTGGGCCTCGGTGATGATGACCAACGTGACGGTCATCCTCTTCGAGGAGCTGCTCGGCCCGCACAAGACGCCGCGGCCGGGGATGGTGCTGTTCGCGAACGCCCCCTGGCTCCTCCTGCCGATCGCGGTGATCGCCCGGGTGTACCGGAGCGAGCACCCGTTCACCGAGGAGGCGAAGGGCTAGCCTCGCCGATCGGCGCGAAGGTGCCCTCGGGCGCGGGGTCGCCGCGGCGCAGGTCGGACACGATCCGGCCGTCGACGAGGCGCAGGATCCGATCGCAGCGCGCGGCGAGACGCACGTCGTGGGTGATCACGAGGAAGGTCTTGTTCTGCTGTCGGTTGAAGCGGCGGAGCAGGGCGAAGACCTCGTCGGCGGTCTGCGTGTCGAGGTTGCCCGTGGGCTCGTCGGCGAGCACGAGCGGCGGATCGTTGCCGAGCGCGCGGGCGATGGCCACGCGCTGGGCCTCGCCGCCGGAGAGATCGCGGCTCTTCGCGTCGAGCTTCTTGCCGAGGCCCACCTCGGTGAGCAGCTCGGTCGCCCGGGCGCGGAGGGCGCGATCGGGCAGGCCGCGATCGGCCCACGCGGGCATCATCACGTTCTCCAGGGCGGTGAAGGCGGGGAGCAGGTGGTGGAACTGGAAGACGAAGCCGAGCGCGCGGCCGCGGAGGCGGGTGAGCTCCACGTCGTCGAGGCGCGAGGCCTCCTTGCCGGCGATCACCACGCGGCCCTCCGTCGGCCGATCGAGCAGGCCCATGATGTGGAGCAGCGTGCTCTTGCCCGAGCCGGAGGGGCCGATCAGCGCGGAGAGCTCGCCCGGCATGAGCTGCAAGCTCACGCCGTGGAGCACGCGCGATTTCACCCGGTCGCCGAACTCGCGGGTCACGTTCTCGACGGAGAGGAGCGGCTCAGCCATAGCGGATCACCTGCGCCGGCTCGAGGGCCGCGGCGCGCCGCGCAGGCGCGATCGCCGCGAGGATGCCCACCGCGGTCGCGAGCGCCACGGCCTCGATCACGAGGGGCGCGTCCACCACCGCGGGGAACATCGGCGTCCCGTCGGGGTTCTTCTGGAGGCTCGTGAAGAGCGCGGCGAGGAGCGCGCCGAGGCCCGATCCGACGATCGATCCGGCGAAGCCGAGGAGCCCGCCCTGGATGAGGAAGATGTAGAGCACCCGGCTCGACTGGGTGCCGACCGCGCGCAGCACGCCGATCTCGCGTGACTTCTGCACCACCGAGACGATGAGCACGCTGGCGATGCCGAGCGCCACCGTCACCGTGACGAAGAAGAGGATCACGTTCTTGGAGCTGCTCTGCGAGCGCAACCCGGTCAGAAGCTGCTGGTTGTTGGTCATCCAGCTCTCGGCGACGAGGCCCGTCCGGCCCTGGATCCCGGCTGCGATCGACTCGGCGGTAAACACGTCGGCGACCTTGATGGAGAGGGCGGTCACCGCGCCGGGCAGGTCGAGCAAGGTCTGGGCGGCGCGGAGCGGGACCATCACCCAGCGCTGGTTGGCGTCCTTCTGGCCGAAGTCGAAGACGCCGGCGATGGTGAAGAGCGCGGCCCTGCCGTCGGCGCTCGTGACCCGGAGCTTGTCGCCGAGCGAGAAGCCGAGGTCGCGCGCCAGCTCCACGCCGATGAGGGCGTCGCTCCCCGCGATCGGGTAGCGGCCCGCGGTGAGCTTCCGGGCGACGGGGATGATCCGGTCGAACGGCTCGGGATCGATCCCGCGCAACGCGACGGCCCTCGTCGCGGCGCCGCGCGTGACGAAGGCGGAGCCGGTGACCTCGGCCGCCACGGCGACGACGCCCTCCGCGCGGAGGACCTCGGCGGCGAGCGGCTGCCACTGCTCGAGGGTCTGCACATGCTGCGAGGGCTTGTCCGCGCGCACGATCGGCACCTCGGCCGATCCCGTGGGCGCCACGACCCGGGCCGACGCGTCCGGCGGGCGCAGCACGATATGCGCCTGCGATCCGAGGGTCTTGGCGATCAGGCTCTCTTGCAGGCCGCCGATGAGCGCGGAGAGGAACGTGAGCACCGTAACGCCGATCGCCACCGCGCCGAGGATGAGCGCCGTCTGCATGCGCCCCTCGCGCAGGTAGCGGAGCGCCACGAACCAGGAGAAGGGCATGCGCTCACTCTCCCTTCACGAGCGGCCGCGCGCGGGCACCGGGCGCGAGATCGGTCGCGCCGAGCAGGCAAAGATCACCCTCGCCCACGCCGGCGAGGATCTCGACGATCCCGTCGCCGCGCAGGCCGAGCTCGATCGGGCGCCGCTCGACCTTGCCCGCCGCGAGGACGAGCACGAACGGATGCGCCGTGCCCGCGTCGTGCAGGGCCTCGGCGGAGAGCACGAGCGCGTCCGGGCGGCGGCCGGCCTCGGCGTCCACCGAGACGGTCATGTCGGGCCGGAGGAAGGGCGGCGGCGACGGGACGGCCAGGCGCACCTCGATCGTCCCGCGCTGCGGATCGACCGCGGGGGCGACGTAGGAGACGATGGCGTCGAAGGGCGCGCCCGGGAAGGCGTCGGCCGACGCGCGCGCCTTCTGACCGAGCGAGAGGTGCGGCAGGTTCTTCTCGTCCGGCTCGACCATCAGCAAGGTCTCACCGTCGCGCGCGAGGACGAAGAGGGTGCGCCCCGCCTGCACGAGATCGCCCGGCTCGATCGCGCGCTGGAGGAGCACGCCGTCGGCGGGCGCCTTGATCGTGGCCTCCGCGAGCCGCACCTCGGCCGCGGCCACGTTGGCGAGGGCCTGGGCCACGCCGGCCTGCGCGACCAGGTGATCGGCCCCGCCCGGCCCCGCGGCCTTCGACTGCGCCTCGGTGCTCTCCTGCTGGCTCTTCGCGATGTCGCGCGCGCGCCTCGCCTCGTCGAGCTCGGCCTGGCTGAGCCCGCCGCTCTCGGCGAGCGCGACGGCGCGCTGGTAGCTGCGCTCGGCGAGCGCGAAGTTCGCGTCGGCCTGCTGGTGCGCGAAGCTCGCCACCTGGGCGCCGACGGTGCGGGCCTGGGCGAGGCGCGCGCGGGCGAGCTGGAGGCCGGCCTCGGCCTGCGAGAGCGCGACGCGCAGCTCGGCGTCGTCGACGCGCGCGAGGACATCGCCGGCCTTCACGCGCGCGCCCTCCCGCGCCTCGACCGCGGCGATCACGCCCGAGACGAGCGTGCCGACGTTGACCCGCGCCGGGGGCAAGACGCGCCCGCTCGCCACGATCTTCTGCACGATCGCGCGGCGCGCCGCCGGCGCGACCACGACCGTCGGGCCGAGGACGCGCTGGCGCGCCCAGAGGCCCAGCGCGGCGATCAAGAGGGCCGCGAGCACCCAGAGCCATGGCCTGCGGAGCACCTTCACCGGATCCTCGAACGCGCGCGATCACCGTGCGATCGCCGCGCGCCCCGGGGAATTGCACGGCCCATGCCCCGCGGCGGGACCGCGCTCCATGCAAGAGATCACGGCGCACCCCCGCAACCCCTGCGCGCGCCCCGCAACGGATGCGCGCCGCGCCGGAAATCCCTACTCCAGCAGGAAATCCCGCACGACCGCCATGTGCTGCATGTTCGCCGCGCCGCTGTCTCCATCCTTGGCGGGAGAGATCTCGTCGAGCGGCTGATACACCCGCGTGTCCACCACGAGCCCCGTGTTGAACTGCGAGTCGCCGATCACCACCGGCACCTCGAGATCGCGCAGCCCCGGGCTCGGCAGCACCCAGTCGTAGGGCTTGGTGCGCGTCGTGTTGGTGTTGGTGTTCCCGTCGCCGTCGGCGGGGTACGGCGAGGCCACGGAGAGGCGGGCCGAGAGCGTCATCAACGCAGGCTCGTCGCGCACATGGGTGTTGAAGTCGCCGCCCATCACCAGGAAATCGGCGGGCGGGATGGTCACGTTGAAGGTCTGGATCAAGAGGCCGGCCTCGGCGTCCCGCTCCGCCTCGCTCGACGTGAGCAGGTGCACGCTCACCGCCCAGAGATCGATCGCGCCCGGGACATCGAGCCGGGCCCACGCGAAGTCGCGGTTGTTCGCCTTGGGATCGGGCCAGCTCCCGCCGTCGAGGATCGGGTAGCGGCTCACCACGGCGTTGGGGATCTGCCCCGTCCCGCGCTTGTAGTCGCACTCGATGCCGCAGATCTGATCGACCAGGCTCCGCAGGTCGTTCACGGTGTTGGCCCCGTAGTTCATCTCCTGGAGCAAGATCACGTCGGGGTGGATGCCCTGGAGGATCCGGATCCCCTCGCCGGGGTCGTACGATTGCAGGTTGCCGCTCGTGAGGTTCGCCGCGACCACCCGCACGCGCGCGCCGCCGCCTCCGCTCCCACCCGCGCCTCCGCTCCCACCTGCGCCTCCGCTGCCACCCGCGCCGCCGCTCCCGCCTGTGCCACCGCCCTGACCGCCGGTCCCGCTCGTCGTCGCGCTCGTCGCGCCGCCTGCACCGCCCTCGCCGCCGCTCCCGGTGGTGGTCGTCGTCGCGCTCGATCCGCCGGTGCCGCTCGTCGTGGTGGTCGTCGTCGCGCTCGTGGTGCTCGTGGTCGAGGTGGTGCTCGATCCGCCGCCGCATGCGGCGGGCCCGAGGGCGGCGAGGGCGAGGAGCGCGAGGGGCGCGTACGGCAACGAGGCGGAAAAAGAAGGGCGAAGGTGCATCGTTCCGGAGATAGCACGGCGGGCTTTCGCGGGGCGGCGGGCCGGGAGATCATCGGCCTGACCGATGGCGGTCATCAGGATTATCGACTTGACGGAGGTGACCTCAACCACGAAGGTGCGCGCCGGAGGTATCGTTCATGTCCCGTGCTCTCGCATCCCTTGGCCTGATCAGCGCGCTCTTCCTCGCCGCCGCCTGCGGTGGTGAAGCCACGCCCCCCGCCGGAACGCCCACCGCCGGCACCGCCGCGCCCGACGCTTCCGCCGCCGCCGCTGCTGGCACCGCCGCCGCCGCCGCGGGCACCGCCGCTGCCGCCGCCGGTACCGCCGCCCCCACCGCGGCCCCCGCGGCCGACCCGCACGCGGGCTGGCGCGACGACATGACCAAGGAGCAGAAGATGGCCTTCATGAAGGCCAAGGTGAGCCCCGAGATGGGCAAGACCTTCCAGGCCTACGACGCCAAGAAGTACGGCGACTTCGGCTGCAAGACCTGCCACGGCCCGCAGTACAAGGAGCCGAAGGACTTCCTGCCCAAGCTGACGTTCAAGGACGGCAAGCTCACCGCCTTCGCCGAGAAGCCCGAGGTCTCGAAGTTCATGGCCGAGAAGGTCGTGCCGCAGATGGCCGCCCTCTTCGGCAAGCCGCCCTACGATCCGAAGACCCACCAGGGCTTCGGCTGCGGCGGCTGCCACACCGTCGACATGCCGAAGTGAGCGACGCCCGAGCGCGGGCCACGCCCGGCTCCTCCTCGTGAATCTGCATGGATTCCCGAGAAAAGCCGGGCTGCCCACGCCGGCGCCGGATCTCGCACATCTCCCACACGGGCGCCCATCTGCACCCATTTCCGCGCAAAAATCGACGTCCCGCTCCGCATTTTGATGCTTCGGCTTGAAATGTTCCCGGGGTGCGGCGCTACCATCCTTGTGAGCGTTGCTCTGCTCGACGTTCTGCTTGATGGCGTAGCTGCGAAGGAGGCCCGATGCGCACCACCCTGTTCCTGTCCACGCTCTTTGCTCTGTCTCTCGCCGGGAGCGCCGCGCTCGCCGAGAAGCCCGCGCACGACAAGCCGATCCGCGAGCCGCGGGCGATCCAGACGCTCCGCATCCACGGCGATACCGTCGACAAGAGCTACGCGCATGCCGACAAGGCCTCGCGCGCCTCGAACAGCGCGTCGGCCGTGCGCGAGGTGAAGAGCCCCCTGAAGGATCCGGGCGCGTCGCGGATGAACTGCTCCGACACCGGCGCCGATTGCAGCAAGGGCGCGCACGCCGCCGCGCCGAAGGCCGCCCCCCAGGGCGCGCGCGCGGGCGGCGAGCATGGCAGCGTGCGCTCCCCGCTCCACGAGCGCGCCGACGCGCGGGTCAACTGCAACGAGGCCGACGAGTGCAGCGCCTCGAGCCGCGCGAGCCAGCCGAAGTGGACCGGCCACGGGACGGGCGGGCAGCTCGGCAAGGACGCGACGGTGCTCACCGCGCGCGACGCGCAGCCCCGGCTGATGGGTCAGGCCGGCAGCGACCGGATGGCCTGCAACGAGGCCGACGAGTGCATGATGTCGAGCAAGGCCGCCAAGAAGATCTGGGCGATCGAGTCGGTCAAGGCCGGGACGATGCACCACAGCGAGGCCGACGAGCAGAAGCAGAAGGACCAGAAGAAGCACTGATCGTCCGCGGGGCGAAGGCTCCGTCGATCGATCGATGAAGAGCGCGCTCGGGAGCAATCCCGGGCGCGTTTTCTTTTTGGCGGCATGAGCAGCCGCGTGCGCGCCAAAGGCGCAGCGCGTTACGCAGGATCTCGTCGAACAGTTCTGAATCAACAGAATTTACGGCACAGTCAGGGATGAGGTCCGGCGGCCTTCGTCTTGCAAATAGGCCCGGAAACGCGCGCTTTCGTTCGCGCTCCGGATCGAGGTCCGGCGCGGGGCGCGCTCCTTTTTCCTGTGCGGAGGGTCCATGCACACCCGGCTCCGAAGGGCGCTCTTTGTCCCGGCCTCGTTCCTCATCGGCTGCTCCATCACCGCGAGCGATGGACGTCTCGGCGACACGACGCCGGCGAGCGCGCTCCAGGCGGACGCGGCGCGGCCCTCGATCGATGCGCTGCAACGCGGGCGCTTCGAGGAGGCGGCGGAGCTCGCGGAGAAGGGGCTCGCGGCCGACGGCGACAACCCCTATCCGCACCTCGTGCGTGCGATCAGCCGCTACGAGCGATCGATGCGCACGCTCGCGCGCGAGGGACGAGGGATCGCGGACGATCTCGATGAAGGGCGGCTCGACGACAAGGCCGTGCGCGCGGTGCTGCGCCGCGCGGAGGGCGAGCTCGGCGCGGTGGACGAGGATCTCGCGGCGGCGGCGGCGCGCTCGGGGATCGGCCTCGATCTGTGCCTCGCGTGCTGGGATCTCGACTGGAACGGGAACGGGCGGATCGATCGGGGCGACGCGCTGCTGCTCCAGATCGAGCAAGACGAGGCAGGCGAGCCGATCGCCGAGGACGATCCGCGGCGCAAGCCGACCTTCCATTTCGACGACGGCGACGTGCTCTGGGCGCGGGCCTTCGTGAGCTTCCAGCGCGCGGGGCTCGATCTCCTGATGGCCTACGATCTCGGGGAGATCGCGAAGCTCGCGAAGGGCAAGCGCGACATGCCGGAGAGGATCACGCTGCGCCTCGTCGATCGCGGGCGCGTGGGCGACGCGCGGGACAAGATCCTCGAAGGGCTGAATTTTTCGGATGGGGCCAGGAAGCGCTACCTCGCCGAGACGGACGACGATCGCGAGTGGGTGCCGAACCCGCGGCAGAAGAGCCACCCGATGCCTTTGCCGGTGGACGCGCTGCTCTACCAGACCTGGGAGGGCGTGCTCGGCGACGTCCGCCGGCTCGTGGAAGGCGATGAGGGGCTCGCGCTCGCCGAGGTCGCAGAGCTCTCGGGCGAGCGGCTCCACGTGCCGGTGAAGGGCTACCTCGACCTCGGGCACCTGCTCGCGCACCCGAAGGACATCGACCTGGATCTGAAGGGGCTTACGCGCATGGATCGGCGCGGCGATCTCGACGGGATGATCGCGTCGGTGCTGGGCGAAGGTTACAACCGGTCGATGAAGCCCTCACCCTTGCCGGCGAGGCTCGGGCGGATGAAGGGCGAGATCGATCGGCGCGAGGAGAGTTTTGGGCGGAAGCTGCGCTATCTCTTCTGGCTCAACTGAGGGAGCGCGCGTGAGCGCTACATCGACCGCTACATGGAGCGCTACATCGAGCCGAAGAGAGACTGGTCGATCTTGCTCGGATCGCCGAGCACGGTCGTCTGCATGTGCACGGCCTGCTTCTGGAAGAAGGCCTCTACCTCGGCGGCGGTGACCGCGCGGATCCGATCGGGCAAGGTCTTCGCGAGGTGGTAGTCGCCGCCGAGGAGGCGGGCGCGCGCGAGCATGCGGCCCTGGCCGTCGGTCGACTCGTTCTCCATCAGGTAGCCCGTGAGGAAGACCGATTTCGCGCCGGCGAGCTCCTTGTCGGGGACGGGCTCGCTCTTCATGCGCTTCACCTCGTCGAGCATGACCGTCATGGTCGTGCCCGGATCCTTGGCGGTGACGTAGAGCAGGCCGTAGCCGATCGAGAGGCCCGCGGAGAGGTGCGCGCCGGGAGCGTAGGAGAGGTTGCGCTTGGTGCGCACCTCCTCGAAGAGGCGGTCGTGGAGGACGGCCATGCCCACCACGGCGACCGGGTAGCCCGCGTCACCGAGCCCGGGCGCGGGGAAGACGCTCTCGATGTAGTTGGTCGGGAGCTTCTTGTCCTCGACGCGCACCTTGGCGGCCGAGAAGGCGATCGGCGGGAGCTTGTCGCCCTGGTAATTGCCGCGCGGTAGCTCACCGAAGGCCGCCTTGGCCTTCTCGATCACCTTCGCGGGGTCGAGATCGCCCACGACGACGAGGAGCATCCTGTTCGTCTCGCGGAGCTTGCCGAGGGCCGCGCGCGCGTCGCCGAGCGAGACCTTCTGCACGCTCTCCTTGGTGCCGATCGCCCGGTTTTCATAGGGGTGGCCGGTGAAGAGCGATCGGTGGACGAGGACGCGGAGCTGGCCGTCGGGGCTGTCTTCTTCGCGGCGGAGCGCGGTGAGCTGGCGCTGGCGCTGCACCTCGAGCTCGGCCGCGGGCAAGGCCGGGTGGAGGAAGGCGTCGGTGAAGAGGGCGAACGTCGGCTCCCACTCCCTCGTGAGGCTCTTGGCAGAGAGGACCGCGTAGTCGTTGCCGGAGCCGCCGTCGATCACGCTCCCGAGCTCGGCGAGGCGCGCCGCGAACGCGTCCTTGTCGAGCTTCTCGGTGCCGCCCGAGGCCGCGGCGGAGAGGGCGAGCTCCTCGACGCCGGCGTTCTCCGCGCTCCAGTCGCGCACGCCGCCGCGCAGGAAGAGCTGCGTGGAGGACATCTCCGCGCCGGGGATGCGCTTGACGTAGATCTCCATGCCGTGGAACGAGGCGATGGTGAGGTCGCCCTCGGTGACGGTGGCCGGATCGGGCGGCGCGACGGGCGCGGCCGTGGCGACCGGCGCGGTGGTCGCCACCGGCGCGGCGCCGGTCGCCACGACCGCGGGCACCACGGGCTCGGGGGTCGTCTCGCAGCCGAGGGCCGAGAGCGCGCCGAGCGAGAGGGCGAGGACCGGGAGGATGCGCGTCGTCTTCATGATCACTTGCTCCCCTTCTTCGCGGGCGCGGCGGGCTTGGCAGGCGGCTTCGCCGCGGGCTTTTTGGCCGGCGCGGGCGGGCTCTTCGGCAGGCCCGCGAGCGCCTCGAAATGGTTCTGATCGAAGCCGGCCTTCGTCATCTCCGGCGAGACGAGGGCGCCGAAGACGAACGTCTTGCCGAGGACGAAGGTGTCGAGGTACCGCGCGATGTCGGCCTGCGTGGCCTTCTTCACGTTGTCGACGTAGTTGTTGTAGTAATCGAGCCCCGCCGAGGTCCACCAGAAGGTGATGGAGTGCGCGTACGCGCTCGGTCGCTCGCGCTCGGCAGCCTGATCGACCTCGATGCGGTGGGCGGCGTTCTTGAGCTCGGCGTCGCTCAGGTACGAAGGCTCCTTCATCTTCGGCAGCTCGGCGAAGATCGCCTTGACGCATGCGTCGATCTTGTCGGGCGCGGCCTCGAAGCGGACGCTGATCGGGCCGGTGTTCATCTGGGTGTACCAGGACATGGAGGCCTCGACGCATGCGCCCGAGTCGACGAGGTCTTTCTGGAACTTCGACGACGGCTCGCCGATCGCGATGGAGAGCAGATCGGCCGCGTAGGTGAGGTCGACGCTCTTGCCGACGGTGGAGGGGCCGTGGAAGGTGATGTTGCCGCTGAAGCTCTGCACCGGCTGCTCGACGACGACGACCTCGCTCTTCTTGATCGGCGGGTGCGTGACGAGCGGGTGCTTCTTGAACGGGTCCTCGGCCTTCTGCCAGCCGGCGTAGAGCTTGTCGGCCTGGGCGAAGACATCGGCCGCCTTCACGTCGCCGGTCAAGACGAGCACCGAGTTGTTCGGCACGTAGTAGCGCTCCTGGATGGTGCGCATCTTCTTGGCCGTGGCCTCGAGCACCGTCTTGCGGAGGCCGAGCGGGTCCTTGTACGTCGGGTACTTCCACCAGACCTTCGCGTCGATGGCCTTGCCGAAGTGGTAGTAGGGGCTCGCCTCGTTGCGATCCATCTCGCCCGTGACGACGACGCGCTCGCGGGTGAGCTCCTTCTCGTCGAAGATCGGGGTGACGATCGCGTCGCGCATGAAGACCATGGCGTCGCCGAAGTGGTCGCTCGTCGTGGTGAAGTAGTAGTTGACCCGCTCGGTGTTCGTCGTCCCGTTGAACTGGATGCCGAGCTCGCGGATGCGCGCGAGGTACGCCTCCTGGCTCGGGATGGCCTTGTTGGCCTTGAAGAACATGTGCTCGTAGAGGTGGGAGAGGCCGTTGTACTCGGGCGGCTCCGTCATCGACCCGTTCTTGGCCGCGATCTCCACGGTGAAGAGCGGCAGGGCGTGGTCCTCGACCACGAGGACGGTGAGGCCGTTCGGGCAGGTGTGGGAGACGATCGGCGGGGCTGCGAGCGCGGGGGCGGCCGCGGCGACGAGGGGCGCGGCGAGCAGCATCGGGAGCGAGGTTCGGCGCATGGGCTCTCCTTGAGAGAAGGGCGCCGCCGGCGAGGGCGGGCGGCCGTGGTGTAACACGGGGGCGGCGCGCGCGGTTGGCTCGGTTTCGGCCCTGCGCGCGATCGAGATCCACGCTGGACGAACCGGTTTCAGATCCGCGCCACCGTCACCACCACCACCGGCTTGCGCCCCGTCGCGGCCTCGATGGCGCGCCGCGCCGCGAGCCGCACGACCTCCGACAGCTCGTCGTCGAGCATCCGGAGCCGCCCCTCGCAATCGGCGATCGCGCGCGCCGCGGCGGAGGATGCCTTGCGCAGCACACCGCTCATCGACGGCTCGATCACCCCGCGCGCGCTCACCTGCGGGGGCGCGACGGCCTGGCCCTTCTTGTCGAGGAGCACGGCCACGAACACCACGCCGCTCCGGCCGAGCTGGGCGCGATCGCGCAGCACCTCGTCGCCGAGCTCTTCGCCGTTGAAGGTCGCGACGCGGCCCGCGAGGGCGCGGCCGGCCTTCGCGGGCGCGGCGGCCTTGTCCACCTCCACCACCTCGCCGTTCTCGGCGACGAGCACCTCGCCGACGCCCGTGTCGCGGGCGAGCGCAGCGTGGCGCATCAGGTGGTGCAGCGTCCCGTGCACGGGGAGGAAGGCGCGCGGCCGGGTCAGCTCGATCATCCGGCGCTGCTCGTCGCGGTGGGCGTGGCCGCTCGCGTGGATGCTCGGGTGATCGAGGCGGCTCATCACCTCCACGCCGAGGCGCAGGAAGGCGTCGACCATGTCGGCCACGGGGCGATCGTTGCCCGGGATGATGCGGCTCGACAGGAGCACGCGGTCACCTTCGGAAAGGCGGAGCACGGGGTGTGTCCCGGCGGCGAGGCGCGTCAGCGTGCTCATCCGCTCGGCCTGCGTCCCGCTCGCGAGCACGAGCAGGCGCTCGCGCGGCGTGGAAGCAGCTTGCTCGGAGGCGATCAGGAGATCGCTCGGCCAGCGGAGCTTGCCCACGGCCTGCGCGGCGCGCACGTGGGTCTGCACGCTCCGGCCGAGCAGGCAGATGCGCCTGCCGGTGGCCTGGGCGATCTCGCCGATCATCTTGAGGCGCTGCACATTCGAGGCAAAAACACCGAGGATCACGCGCGCGCCAGAGCTGCGGACCAGGGCTTCGAGGGCCTCGCCGACCTCGCGCTCGCTGCGCGACGCGCCGGGCGAGTCGACGTTGGTGCTGTCGGAGAGGAGCATGCGCACGCCCTCGTCGCCGAGCGCGGAGAGGCGGTCTTCGTCCGTCAGCTCACCGTCGGGCGGGCTCGGGTCGAGCTTGAAGTCGCCGGTGTGCACGACGAGGCCCGCGGCCGAGCGGATGGCGAGCGCCGTCGCGTCGGTGATGGAGTGGGTGACGCGGATGGGCTCGATCGAGAACGGGCCGAGATCGAAGGACTTTCCGACGCGGGTCGGGACGAGATCGACGTCGGCGTCGGTGAAGCCGTGCTCCTCGAGGCGCCCGCGCGCGAGCTCGAGCGCGTGGGGCGGGCCGTGGACGGGGATGTCGAGCTCGCCGAGGAGGTACGGCAGGGCGCCGATGTGGTCCTCGTGGCCGTGGGTGAGCACCACGCCGAGGACCTTCTCGCTGCGGGCGAGGAGGTAGTCGAAGCGGGGGTGGTAGACGTCGATGCCGAGGTCGGTCGAGGGGAAGGTGACGCCGCAGTCGATGAGGACGATGCCGTCGTCCTGCTCGAGGCAGAGGCAGTTCATCCCGATCTCGCCGAGGCCCCCCAGGGGGACGAGGCGGAGGGCGCCGGGGCGAACGGGCTGCGGGGGGCTCTGACGGGTCTCCAACGGGGATCTCGGGTGGGGGTAGGTAGCATACATGGATCGCTGGCGGCCCAGGAGGACGGCGAGGGGTCCGGGGGAAAGCTCTGGAAAACCTGTGGTCAGGGTGCGCGATTGTTCTGCGTAACATGTGAGAATCTGTGCGCATGTTCAGCACATTCGTAAGGTAGCTCTCTATATGTTGGGGTCGTTCTCGGGCCGAGCCCCAACCTGTTGTTGGAAGCATTGACAGTGGGCGGGGACGCCAAGTAGTCTTCCGGCCGCGTACCCAAGGTGGCAGGTTGACGGCTGTTCACTGGACCGCCCCGAAACAGCGCAAAATGTTCGCTTTTCTTCGGTAGACTCGTTCAGCCCCTGACACCTCGTGGCTCCGCTCTGACGTTCCAGTCGGCGGAGCTTTTTGTCCGGTACCCCGTGGGGTACCCCCGGAGCGGGCAGGGCTCGCTCTCAGCCTCGAAGGAGATTTGACGACATGGCCCAGCAGCCGACGGTCTCGATGGACGGCGCGAAGCTCCCGACCAGCAGCAACGGCAAGGGGAGCGTCAGGCCCCCGCCCCCGAAGGACAACGGGAGCGCCCAGGCAGCCGCCAAGAAGGCCGCCAAGCCGAGCAAGTCGAGGCCGAAGGGGCTGACCTTCGACCGGCGCTACACCCAGCGGGGGAACGATCCGCTCGATCAGGTGACGTGGGAGCGCCGCTCCAGCGTGATCAACAACCCGGACGGGTCGGTCGTCTTCAAGATGGAGGGCGCGGAGATCCCGGCGGGCTGGTCGCAGCTCGCGACGGACATCGTCGTGTCCAAGTACTTCCGCAAGGCGGGGCTGCACGGGAAGAAGGAGCTCGGCGAGACGAGCGTGCGGCAGGTGGTGCACCGGCTGGCGCGCACGATCCGCGAGGCCGGGGAGCGCTTCGGCGGCTACTTCGCGTCGTCGAAGGAGGCCGACACCTTCGAGAGCGAGCTCGCGTACCTGCTCGTCAACCAGGTGGGCGCGTTCAACTCGCCGGTGTGGTTCAACTGCGGCCTCTACCACCGCTACGAGATCACCGGGGCCGGCGGGAACATGGCCTGGAACGAGCACAGCAAGGCCGGCGCGACGGACGAGGTGATCGAGATCGACAACGCGTACGAGCGGCCGCAGTGCTCGGCATGCTTCATCCAGGCGATCTCCGACGACCTGATGAGCATCTACGAGCTCGTGAAGAGCGAGGCGCGGCTCTTCAAGTACGGCTCGGGCACGGGGACGAACTTCAGCGCGATCCGCGGCAAGCAGGAGAAGCTCTCCGGCGGCGGGACGAGCTCGGGCCTCATGAGCTTCCTCGAGGTGTTCGACCGGGCCGCCGGCGCGACCAAGAGCGGCGGCACGACGCGGCGCGCGGCGAAGATGGTGTGCCTCGACATGGACCACCCCGAGATCGAGGACTTCATCAACTGGAAGGTGCGCGAGGAGAAGAAGGCGCACGCGCTCATCGCCGCGGGCTTCTCGTCCGACTTCAACGGCGAGGCCTACCACACGGTGAGCGGGCAGAACTCGAACAACTCGGTGCGCGTGAGCGACGCCTTCATGCGCGCCGCCGCAGCGGGCAGCGAGTGGAAGACGCTCTCCCGGACGACGGGCGAGGTCGTCGAGACGCTGAGCGCGAAGGACCTCTGGCGCCAGGTGGCCGAGGCGGCGTGGGGCTGCGCCGACCCGGGCGTGCAGTACGACACGACCATCAACAAGTGGCACACCTGCCCGAACACGTCGCGGATCAACGCGTCGAACCCGTGCAGCGAGTACATGTTCCTCGACGACTCGGCCTGCAACCTGTCGAGCTTGAACCTCACCAAGTTCCTCCGGGAAGACGGCTCGTTCGACATCGAGGGCTACCGACACGCGATCCGGATCTTCTTCGTGGCGCAGGAGATCCTCGTCGACTTCTCGTCGTACCCGACGAAGCCGATCGCGAAGAACTCGCACGACTACCGGCCGCTCGGCCTCGGCTACGCGAACCTCGGGACGCTGCTGATGCTCCAGGGCATCCCCTACGACTCGGAGAAGGGGCGCGCGGTCGCCGGCGCGCTGACGGCGATCCTCTGCGGGCATGCGTACAAGGTGTCGGCCGAGATGGCCGCGTCGAAGGCGCCCTTCGCCGGCTTCGCGAAGAACCGCGAGCCGATGCTGCGCGTGATGGGGATGCACCGCGACGCGGCCTACGGCATCCACCGCGACGCTTGCCCCGAAGATCTCTGGCGCGCGGCATGCGCCGACTGGGACGACGCGGTGCGGCTCGGGCACGAGCACGGCTACCGCAACGCGCAGGCGACGGTGCTCGCCCCGACGGGGACGATCGGCCTCTTG
This sequence comes from Byssovorax sp., assembly GCA_046351295.1. Lineage (GTDB taxonomy): Bacteria > Myxococcota_A > Polyangia > Polyangiales > Polyangiaceae > JAXLYT01. The sequence continues at coordinate 85,491 of JAXLYT010000002.1, read as the reverse complement.
ATGGACTGCGACACGACCGGGATCGAGCCGGACTTCTCGCTGGTGAAGTTCAAGAAGCTGGCCGGCGGCGGCTACTTCAAGATCGTGAACCAGTCGGTGCCCGAGGCGCTCCGCCGGCTCGGCTACGCCGAGGCCGAGGTGCGCGAGATCGTGGCCTACGTGTCCGGCACCAACACGCTGCTCGCGGCCCCGCACGTGAACCGCGCGACGCTGAAGCAGCGCGGGCTGTCGAACGAGGACCTCGCGAAGATCGAGGCGACCATCCCCGGCGTGTTCGATCTGGAGCTGGCCTTCGGGCCGTGGATCCTCGGCGACGAGACCTACGACCGGCTCGGCGTGTCGATGGAAGCGCGGACCCGCCCGGGCTTCTCGCTGCTCCGCCACCTCGGCTTCAAGCCGTACGAGATCGAGGAGGCGAACGAGACCATCGTCGGCCGCATGACGGTCGAGGGCGCGCCGCACCTGCGCGAGGAGCACTACCCGGTGTTCGACTGCGCGAACCGCTGCGGGAAGAAGGGCAAGCGCTTCCTCGCCCCGATGTCCCACGTGCGGATGATGGCGGCGACGCAGCCCTTCCTCTCGGGCGCGATCTCGAAGACCGTGAACCTGCCCTCCGACGCGACGGTGGAGGACGTGCAGAAGATCTACGAGGAGGGCTGGAAGCTCGGCCTGAAGGCGATCGCGCTCTACCGCGACGGGTGCAAGGCGTCGCAGCCGCTCTCGTCGACGAGCGACAAGAAGGCCGAGAAGGAAGAAGACGTCGTGATCGCGCAGCCGCTCGACTCGCTCGCGCCGCCGCCCCCGAGCGCCTACCCGCAGCCGCGCTCGCCCTCCGAGGCGAAGCGGATGGGCATGGAGAACCAGCGGATCCGGCTCGGCCGGAAGCGCGGCGGCTTCACGCAGGAGGCGCGCGTGGGCGGGCACAAGATCTACCTGCGCACCGGCGAGTACGAGGACGGGACGCTGGGCGAGATCTTCATCGATCTGCACAAGGAGGGCGCCGCCTTCCGGTCGATCATGAACTGCTTCGCGATGGCGGTGTCGATCGGCCTCCAGTACGGGGTGCCGCTCGATATCTTCGTCGACCAGTACACCTTCACGCGGTTCGAGCCGCAGGGCGTGGTCGAGGGGCACGACAACGTGAAGATGGCGACCTCGATCGTCGACTACCTGTTCCGGGTGCTCGGGATCGAGTACCTGCACCGGTACGAGCTGGCGCACGTGCCGCCGAGTGATCCTTCGCCCACGCAGGGGCCGGTGGAGTCGAAGGCGCAGGAGGCGAGCGCGGCGGCTGCGAGTGAGGTGCCGCGGCTCGGGGCGCATGAGCACCGGGGGAGCGCTCTGGATGCGCAGCTGGAAGACATGATGGGTGACGCGCCGGTTTGTGATGGGTGTGGGCATATCACGGTGCGGAATGGGGCTTGTTACAAGTGCTTGAATTGCGGGAATTCGATGGGATGTTCTTAGCCCTCATCTCCCTTCGGTAGATTTCCCTCCCATCCCCCCAACCCCCCTTACCCTCCCTTCGGGAGGATAAGGGGGGCTTTTGCGTGATCCTCTCTCTTGCCTCGGCCGCGGGGGCCGGAACTCGCGGGCTGCGCCCGCTCAGACAACCGGCCCCCTGTTTGCGGCCTGAGTGGGGGCGCCGCAACTCGCGGGCTGCGCCCGCTCAGACATGCGGCGCCCCTTTGTGGGGGTGATGGCCGTTTGTTGGGGTGGTTGCCGTTTGGGGGTGGGGGCTGGACCCCGCAACAGGGGGTCTGGGCTGCGGGGTGGGGCCTCCGGCATGCTGCTTCGATCTTGCTTTCTCGGGGGAGGCAGGGGACCGACGCAAGCCCGCGAAGGCGGGCTTCCATTGTGTAGCCCGGGGTTTTAACCCCGGGCTACCGCGGGCTTCCTTCGCGTAGCCCCGGCTTTTTACTCCGGGCTACCGCGGGCTTCCTTCGTGTAGCCCCGGCTTTTTACCCCGGGCTACCGCGGGCTTCCTTCGTGTAGCCCCGGCTTTTTACTCCGGGCTACCGCGGGCTTCCTTCGCGTAGCCCCGGCTTTTTACTCCGGGCTACCGCGGGCTTCCTTCGTGTAGCCCCGGTTTTTTGCTCCGAGCTACCGCGGGCTACCGTCTGGGGGCGGCGGATGATCGGGGTGGCTTGGGAGTTGCTGAGGGGGTGGGGGAGCTCTGGTGGCTCTCCATTTGAGGTGGTCATGCGCGCTTCTCGTTTGCTCGCTGGTCTGGTTTCGCTCTCGGTCTTCGTGGTGGCTCGCGTGGGGGCGGCGGCGACGTTTTCGCTCACGCCGAGCTCGCCGTCGAGCAACCCTGGTCCCACGCTCTCGGTGACCGGGTTGCCCCACTCGACGACGGTGTCGCTCTATTTGACGGCGGGGTGCAGTGGGGCGGTGGTTCAGCAGAAGTCGACGACGCTGATCACGACGGGGCTCGCGTTCTCGAACATCGCGGTGAGCAAGAACGCGACGACGGCGCTGAGCGCGAAGGTCGGGTCGAGCTGCGTGTATGGGACGACGTATCGACATGACGACATCCCGCCGGCGAAGCCGGTCTTCACGAGCTTGCAGAGCGCGGCGCCGAACGGGGTGCTCACGGGGACGACGGAGGCGGGCGCGGTGGTGCGGCTCTATTCGGACGCGACCTGCGGCGCGGTCTACCTCGCCCCGGTCACGGCGGACGCCTCGGGGCGCTTCACCTTCGTGCTGCCGGCCGGGTCGCCGGCGCCGATGATCCACGCCCGGGCGACGGACGCGGCGGCCAACACGTCGGCTTGCTCGAACAGCTGGATCTCCTGGGCCCCGGAGCATGCGGAGGAGTGCCCGGCGCTCGCGGCGGATGTGCCGGTGTCGAGGCCGCCGGTCTATGCGTACCTCGAAGGGGGGGACCGCTTCTTCAGCTGGAAGGACGAGTGTCACGGGAGCCGCGCGAGCTGCCCGCCGATCGCGCCCAACGACCCTTACGCGGGCGCTGCCTTCCCGTACCCCTCGAGCGGGATGAGCGCCTATTACGGGTACATGGACATCATGAAGCCGGCCCTCGTGCAGACGCAGGGGGGCAGCCCGGCCATCATGCCGTTCGCGTGGGGGCAAGGGCCCCTCGGGGAGCAGGTCGACGGCAGCCAGTGCGGGGCGACGGTGAGCTGCAACGGGACCCCGTATGCCATCTATGGGCACAACACGTTCACGAGCGTCGCCCACTATCAGTCGATCCCCTACGCCACGGTGAACGAGCTCGACACGAGAATGACCGAGCTGGGGCATTACATCGACGATTTCGGCGCCCCGGATCTGGCGCCCTACGTGGATTTCGACACGGCGCTGATGGGCGAGCACGTGGGTCGGACGGGGTTCTGGAATTTCTGGGACAATGCCTATCAGGTCTATTCCGACGCCGGGCTGCTCCCGCCGAAGCAGGGTGATCCGACGGACTGGCTCCTCCGCCTGCCCTCGGCGAACCAGGCCCCCGGCTATGTACCCACCATCCCGGAGCTGTCGTTCATCTACAGCTACGACCCCGTCAAGTACGCTCCTTACGTGCGCTACTCCGTCGATCCGTTGAACCCCGATTTCCAGCGCTGGCAGCGGGCGACGATCGCGCTCATGGCGCGCGCGGGGCACCGGCGGGTGATGCTCGACAACGTGGGCGTGGACCGCTGCTGGAACGCGGACTGCGCGGCCGGGTTCCCCGCCTGGGCCGACACCCAGGTCCCGGGCGGCGCCCAGGCGATCCTGCGCCGGCCGCCGCCGAGCCTCTACGCCGACCCGGGCTTCGAGACCTGGGCGCGCGACCCCCAGCCGCCCTTCGCCTACCTGACCCCGGGGATCCCCTGGAACTACGGCTCAGCGTCCGCCGGCGCCACGCTCGCTCCGAGCACGGACGCGTACAGCGGCTCGTACTCGGGCAAGCTCACGGCGTCCGCGGCCGAGGATCAGCTCCAGCTCGTGACGGTCAACAACCTGCCGGGCGCGCTCTATCACATGAGCTTCCGTTACAAGAGCGACGTCAAGATCCGCGTTCGCCTGTATCACGATTACTATCACCCCTTCATCGACACCATCTTGGACCCTTCGTCGGAGTGGACGTCGTCGCCCGATTTTGCTTTCGTCGTCCCGGCAGGCCAGAACGTCGCCACGGTCTTCATCGCGCAGGCCCCTGGAACAGCATATTTCGACGATCTCCTCCTCACCCCCGACAGCGCGAGCGGCGTCCCCCTGCCCCAGGCGCCGGTCACCGCAGGGCTCCTCGCGTATGGAGATCCGGAGCGATCGCGCGCCACGCTCACCTCGCAGTACTGGCATGCCAAGACGGCCGATGTCGTGGCGGGGCTGGTCGCCGCGGGGCGGGCGGAGAACCCCGACTTCAATGTCCTGCTCAACGACGTGGGCGAGCAGCTCCCCGCGGCGGACTGGTCGCTCGTGGAGCGCGTGTCCGACGAGATCCCCCGCGGGATGTGGGACGAGGGGAAGGCGCCCGGGAAATATCCGGCCGGGACCTCGTTCTTCAACCCCATGAACCAGAGCAACCCGATCGTGATCGCCTCGGACACGATCCTCACGAGCCTCTTCACCCTGCGCCACGCGGCCACGCGCCGGCTGCCCGCGCCGTTCGCGTATCAGCTCCATACCGCCGAGCGCGATCAGGAGAACGCCGACACGGTCTTGCTCCGGCTCGCCGAGGGCGCGGCCTACGCCGGCGGCGCGGGCATCGATCCGAACCTCATGCAGGGTTATTTCTTCTACACGACGCCCGCGCTGTGGGACGCGGTGAACGCGCCTGTCCAGAGCTTCTTCCAGTTCACAGGGCAGCACCCCGAGCTCTACGGTTGCCTCCGCTACGCAGCCGAGGTCGGTGTGGCGTACCGGGCCGAGCCGACGAACGATCCTTTGCAGAACGCGAAGCGGAAGCAGATCCACCTGTTCGAGGACCTCACCGCGCGCGGGCTCACCGCCGACGTGCTCGGCGACGGCGACATCACCCCTCAGCGGCTCTCCCGGCTCAAGGTGCTCGTGCTCGATCACGCGCACCGGATCTCGGAGGCCGAGGCGATGGCGATCAATGGATTCGTTGCTTCCGGAGGGGTGGTGATCTCGACCTCCGACACAGGCCTGCTCGACGACCTCGGCCGCACCCGCGACGCGCTGCCCGCCACCGCCCTCCACCTCCCTGCCCCGTCCGCGTCGCCGCTGCCCATGCAGATCTGGGTGGTGCAGGGGCAGGACATCGCCGCTTCGGACGTGATCACCGCGCTCACCACGCCCTCACGGCCGAACCCGTCGGCCTTCCCCGGCCTCGCGCCCTCGGTCGCCGCCACCGTGCGCGTCGCGTCGTGGACGAGCTGGGATCGCTTCATCGTGCACTTCACCCACTACGATGTCCCGCGCGGCGCGAGCGGCGGGCTCGTCCAGCCGCTCCTGAACACGCAGGTGACGATCCCGCTGCCTCCCGACGCGCCGACGCCCGTGCCCCATTACGTCGATTTCTGGTCCCCCGAAGGAGTCATGACGTCGCAGGGCGTGACCGTGAACGGGAACGGGACGGTGACCTTCACGCTGCCGAGGCTGCGGGTGTACACGGTGGCCTCGATCCACGGCTGAGCGCGCCGGACAGCGCCGGGACGAGCCCGGCGATCGAGCGACACCAGGAGCGCGCCCCGCTCGCCGAGAGGGGCGCGCTCGAAGCGTTTGCCGTCACCGAGGCGCTCCGCTACCGGATCGCGGGCATGACGTACACGCAAGCCGGAGGTCACGCGTTGCCGGGCGCGAGCGGCGATCTCGGGCGGCGGCTCGAGCGGGTCGCGGCGCCCGCGCTCTGGGCCTGGATCATCTTCGGCGCGGGCGTGCTGCTGCTCGCGGCGTGGGCCGTGCTCGGGACGCTGATGTACCTCGACCAGCGCGAGCGCATGCCCGACAACCCCGCGTGGATCGGTCCGCTGGTGATCGGCGTCTTCCTCGTGCCGCTCGGGCTCATCCTCGCGGTGAAGGGCTTTCGCGGCAGGCTGTACGGGGTGGACGTGCACGAGGGAGGGCTGCGTTTTTACGAGCGCGGCGGGGGCGTCACGCTCCCCTGGGCCTTCGTCGCGCACACGACCTGGGAGGAATTCGAGCACAGGGCGAGGGTCGCGATCGCGATCGATGTCCCGTTCCGGCGCACCGCGACGCTCCGCGTCCTCGGGCTCGACGGGCGCGCGATCGTCATCGACGAGCGGCTGCCTGGCCATGTCGACTTCGGCCGCCGCGTCCGCGAGCAAGCGGCGCGCGTGATGCTGCCCCGCTACGAGGCCGAGATCGCCGCGGGGCGAGCCGTGTCGTTCGGGCCGCTCGCGTTCGATCGCGATGCGGTCTACCTGCCTGCAGGCGCGGTGCCGTGGAGCGCCGTCTCCTCCGTGCACTGGGCGAGCGACGGCGCGTCCGCGTGGTGGGCCGTCGTCGGGCCGGACGGACAGAGCTACGCCACCTTCGCGAACGCGCTCGTGCCCGACTCGCTCGTGCTCGCTGCGTTGCTCGATCGGCTGGGCAAGCTCGGCGCGCAGCAGGCCTCGACCACGCTGGGCGAGGAGCTCGTCGCCGCGGCGCGACGCATGCTCGGGCGCTGACATCCAGGGTGGCCGGCCGGAAGGGACGAGCCCGGAGAGCGCGCCGGCTCTCCGGGCTCGGGGTGATGGCGATCGCGTGTCGCGATCGCGTGTCGCGATCACTCGGCGGCGGCGGGCTCCTCTGCGTCGGGCAGCCCCGTCGCGCTCGGCGTCGCCGGTTTGGCCGACGGGCCGCGGAGGGCGGCGACATAGCGGCTGACGAAGAACCACGCGATCGCGAGGGCGCCGACGGCGAAGAGGGTGTCGCCCGGGGCCCGCATCCAGCGCAGCGTCTGGAAGATGGGCTGCTGGAGGAAGGTGTCACTCCGGGCCCACCACGTCCCCTGCTCGACGGCGGCCTGCGTCTGGAGGATGCCAATCGGCAGGAGCGAGAAGAGCACCATGGTGACGAGCCCCCCGTTGAGCGCCCAGAAGCCGATGGCCAAAGGCCGCTCGCTCCATGCCGCCCGCGGATCGAGGGCGCGCAGCGCGAAGAGGGCGAGGCCGATACCCAGCATGCCATAGACACCGAAGAGCGCGGTGTGGCCGTGCACCGGCGTCAGGTTCAGGCCCTGCATGTGGTAGAGCGCGACGGGAGGATTGATGAGGAAGCCGAACAGGCCTGCTCCCACCAGGTTCCAGAAGGCCACTGCGATGAAGAAGTAGAGTGGCCACTTGTAGCGCATCATCCAGGGCTTTGCGCCGAGGAGGCGCAGGTTCTGGACGACCTCGAAGCCCATGATGGAGAGCGGCGCGACCTCGAGGGCGCTGAAGACGGCGCCGAAGGCGAGGAAGGACGCGGGCGCCCCGGTGAAATAGAGGTGGTGCAGCGTGCCAATCACGCCGCCGCCGAGGAAGACCGTCGTGGCGAAGAGCACGGCCGGCACCGCGCGCTCGGCCTCGATCAGGCCCAGGTTGACGAGCAGATAGGCGATCGCCGCGGTGGCGAAGACCTCGAAGAAGCCCTCCACCCAGAGGTGCACGACCCACCAGCGCCAGTACTCGACCTGCGACAGGTGGCTGGATTTACCGTACATGAAGCCAGCGCCGTAGAAGAGGGCGATGGCGACCGTGGAGAGGACGAAGAGCACGAGCAGCGGGCGCCGCGCGTCGACGCGGAAGAACGCGGGCCAGAGCGCGCGCACCATCAGGCCGAGCCAGAGGAGCAGGCCGACGAAGAGGCCAATCTGGAAGACGCGGCCGAGCTCGACGTACTCCCACCCCTGGTGGCCGAGCCAGTACCAGAGATCGCCGCCGAGCCGCTGCTTGACCGAGGCCCAGGTGCCGAAGAGCGCTCCACCGACGACGACGAGCAAGGCCCCGAAGAGCACGTTGACGCCGGCGCGCTGGTAACGAGGCTCGTGGCCGATGAGCGGCGCGAGCCAGAGGCCCACCGCGAGCCACGCCGTCGCGATCCAGAAGACGCCGAGCTGCGTGTGCCAGGTGCGCGTGACCGCGTAGGGGAGGATCTTCGAGAGCTCGATCCCGTACAGGCCGGAGCCCTCCACGCCGTAGTGCGCCGTGACGATGCCCATCGTCACCTGGAGCACGAGCAAGAGCGCCACGACGGCGAAGTACTTGTACGTGGCCTTCTGGCTCGGCGTCGCCTGGACGGAGAGCAAGGGATCGATCGAGGGCGGCTTCGGCGGGGCAGATTCCTTGGAGCGCGCGTGGTGGAACACGAGCGCGGCGACGGCGCCGAGCAGGAGCACCACCGACACCATGCTCCAGCCCATCGAGCCCTTCGGGGCCTCGTTGCCGGCCAGCGGATCATGCGGCCAGTTCATCGTGTAGGTCTCGTCGGCGCCGGGGCGGCTCGTCGACGCGGCCCAGCTCGTCCAGAAGAAGAAGGTCGCCATCGCGCGCGCCTTGTCCGGGTCGACGAGCGTGCCTCGGGGGATCGCATACGCCTCCTTGCCGTCGCGGAAGATGCCCGCGTAGTGCGCGGCGTTCTGCTCGAAGGCCAGCGTCCGCTCGGCCGAGAGCGTGAGCGTCTGCGTCGCTTCGTCCTCGTGGTTACCGCGCAGCGCGACGCGGAGTCGCTCGCGCAGCGCGGCCTGTCGCTCCGACGAGAGCGCCGCGTAGCCCGAGGCGCCCTCGGCGCGCGCGAGCTGGTCGAGGGTGCTCTCGCACTCGCGGTGCAGGTAGTCGGCCGTCCAGTCGGGGGCGAGGTACGCGCCGTGGCCCCAGATCGAGCCCATCTGATGGCCGCCGAGGGATTGCCAGGTGTTCTGGCCGCGGCGGATGTCGTCGCCGGTGAAGAGGAGCCTGCCGTCCTGTGCGACGACGCGCTCGGGGATGGGAGGCTGCGTGTGATCGAGCTCTCGCTTCTGGTTGAGCAGGACCGCGAACGCCGCGATCATCACGACGGCCAGCGCGATCCAGTGAGATCTGAATTTCATGACGGGGCTCCGAGGGCGCCGACGCCACGGTCCGGCGCGCGAGCCCCTCCATCGCAACCCGGGTGCCAGCCCATTTTTCTCAAAAATTCCGCGGAGATCGCTTGCTCCATTCCAAGGTGGAGCTAGTCTTTCGTCCCATTTTGGAACTCTCGGAACGCCGTCCCGGCCCCCGCCTCCCCTGCGTTCATCCCTTCGAGGGCGTGCAGCTCTGCGGCACTTGCCGCCGCTCCCCGAAGGATCTCGGCCTGCGCCGCTGCTCGCGCCTCGTCGCCAGGAGCCCCGCGATGCGGAGCCTGCTCGAGCGCGCCGCGCCCCTCTGCGACACCGACGCCTCCGTGGTGCTCCAGGGCGAGACGGGCACGGGCAAGGAGGTCATCGCCCGCGCGCTCCACGCCAACGGGCGCCGCCGCGCCGGCCCCTTCGTCGCCGTCAACGTGGCCACGCTCCCCGCCGAGCTGCTCGAGTCCGAGCTCTTCGGCCATGTGCGCGGCGCCTTCACCGGCGCCGTGAGCACCAAGAAGGGCCTCTTCGAGGACGCCTCGGGAGGCACGCTCTTCCTCGACGAGATCGCCGAGCTGCCGCTGCCGCTCCAGGCCAAGCTGCTGCGCGTGCTGCAGGAACGCGAGCTCCGCCGCCTCGGCGACGCGCGCCCGATCGCCGTCGACGTGCGCGTGATCTCCGCGACGCACCGCGACCTGCGCGGCCAGGTCGAGCGCGGCCTCTTTCGCGAAGATCTCTTCTATCGCCTCAAGGTCTTCGCGTTGCACCTGCCCCCACTGCGCGAGCGCCCCGAGGACGTGCTCCCCCTCGCCGAGATGTTCGCGTCACGCTTCGCCCCGAGCGGCGCGCGCTTCGCCCCCGAGGTGCTCGAGCTCCTGCGACGCTACCCCTGGCCCGGCAACGTGCGTGAGCTCGGCAACGCCGTGGAGCACGCGGTCGTGCTCGCCCGCGGAGGAGACATCCAGCTCGCCCACCTGCCCGAGGAGCTGCTCGCCGAGCCCCGGAGCGCGCCCTCGACGCGCCCCGGGAGCGAGCCCCAGGCGACGCTGCGCTCGCTCGCCGAGGTGGAGAGGGCGCATGTGCTCGCCGTGCTCGACGCCTGCGCGGGCAACCAGGCCGAAGCCGCCCGCGTGCTGGGGATCGGGCGCAACACGCTCTGGCGCAAGCTGCGGGAGTACGCGGCCATCGCGTGACGATCGCCCGCGATACCGAGCTCGGGAGGGGCGCGTTCACACCAACGCTCCTAGAAATCGCCCCAGAAGCAAGGTGCTTGTTGCATCCCGCTCTCGTCGGTCACGTACTCGTTCAGGCCATCGGCCTTGGCCTGATCGTAAATGGCCTTCGCCTCTCCCTTGGCGGCCGCGGAGCACTCGCCCACATAGTCCTCGGCGGCGAGCCAGAAGGGGTGACCGCCGGCGGTGAGGTTCATCGCCTTCCACGCGAGCATCTCCATGAGGGAGCCCGGGTCCGCGCCCTTCGTATAGACCTCTTCGTGGGACAGGCCGTCGAGGACCGAGGGGTAATCGACTCCATGGGTCTTGCCGAGGCGGGTGACATCGCTCGACGCGTTCTGCATCACGATCAAGAGATCGGGGAATTTTTGCCGCAGCTCCCAGATCAGGTCGAGGCCGCCTTGCGAGCAGGCCTCTCCACAAGGCCCGTTGGGCTCGTTCGCGCCGTGCTCCACCACCTCCATGTTGTCGAGGTAGAAGCCGTCGATGCCGCGGGCGGCGAGGCGGGGAGCGACGTAGTTGACGATCAGATCGTGGTACGCCAAAGACGAGAGATCGGCCCATTTCTCGTCGGGATAACCGTCGTACGCGGCGGTGAGCGCGCCCGTGCCCACGCAGGACTTGTGGCCGGGCGGGTCCTTCGACCAGTACGATCGATAGTTCTCGCAGGAGCCGACGTTCATGTACGAGAGCACGATGTTCTTGCCGCCGGCGCGGAGGGTCTGGATCTCGGCGTCGGTGAAGTTTCCGGTGTCGGGATCGACATCGATGTTGATCACGCGGAACGTGGAGGCGACTTTGCCGAGATCGAGGCCCTCGGCCGGGCCGTAAAAGCTCGCCCAGGGGCCGGCGACCGGGAAGCCTCGCTTGGAGGAGGTGCTGCCTCCGCCTTGACCGCCCTCGCCTCCGGCGCCGCTGCCACCCTGTCCGCTGCCGCCCTGCCCGTTGCCGCCCGTCCCGGTGCTGCTGCTCGTGGTCGAGGTCGTCCCCGTGGTGGTGCCGCTGCCTGCGCCGCAGCCGGCGACACAAAGAGGAGCGACGAGGGCGAGCGCGGCTGCGCGCTGGAGCGTCGGGGCAAGCATCGCGTCATCGTATCATCCGCCCCGGCGCGCGGCGCTCATGGAGCAGGATCGCCTGCGATCCGCGCGAAATGGTGTAGCGTGCGCGTCGATGAAGCGTCACGCCCCGGCCGCCGCGCGCAACCGTGATCCCATCCTCGCCGTGCTCCGGGAGGAGCTCCCGGAAGAAGGGGTGGTGCTGGAGATCGCCAGCGGGAGCGGGGAGCACGCGACGCACTTCGCCGCGGCGCTCCCCGCGCTCACCTTCCAGCCGAGCGATCCCGATCCGGACGCGGTGGCGAGCATCGAGGCGCACCGGGCCGACGCGGGCCTCGCGAACCTGCGCGCGCCGATCGCGCTCGATGTCCTCGACGAGGGCTGGGAGCGGGGCCTCCTGGCCGATGCGATCGTCTGCATCAACATGATCCACATCGCCCCCTGGGAGGCGACGATCGGCCTCTTCGCGGGCGCGGCGCGCCTGCTCGCCGAGGGGCGCCCGCTCGTGCTCTATGGCCCGTACCGCTTCGAGGGCGCGGTCTTCGCCCCGAGCAACGAGGCCTTCGATGCGTCGTTGCGCGAGCGCGATCCGCGCTGGGGCGTGCGCGACTACGGGCGAATCGTCGAGGTGGCGAGGTCCGCGGACTTCGAGCCGGCGAGGACGGTGGACATGCCGGCCAACAACCACGTGCTGGTGTTCAGGAAAAGCGGCGCTCCCCGCCCGTGAGGCGAGGAGCGCCCCGCGCGCCGCTGCCCCGCCGCGCTACACCGGCGGAAAGACGAACGACGCAGGCCCGGCCACCGCCGGAGACGGGTCCTTCTGATACGCGACGAGGAGCGCTCGCCGCTCGCGGGTGAAGCCGTGCTTCGGGCGGGCCGCCTCGACGAGCGCGGCGAGCCCCAGGCGGCGCACCGCAGGGTGATTGGAGCGGCGGAGGCGCTCTTCGAGGAGGGCCGGGTGGACGCAGGCGCCGATGGCGGCGATGGCGGCCCCCATCGCGTCGTGGTGCAGGAGGTCCTTGCCGGCGAGGCGCTCGATGGCCTCGGCGAGCTGCTTGTGGTCCCACGCTTTGGCGCCCAGCGTGAGGTAGGGCACCACGGCGAGCGGATCGGCGCCGAGCGCGGCGAGCAGATCGCGGGCGATGTGGAGGTGAATGGGCTGGCCGTACGGCCCGAGGCGACCTGCGAGCACGGGGATGAAGGCGAGCAGGTGCTTGCGGCGCGGGGCGAGCTCGACGAGGCGCTTCGACACCATGGCGGCCTCGGTGCTTCGCATGCGAAAGAGCACGGCGGAGAGGGCGGCGGCGGCCTCGTCGGGCACCTCGGCGCCGAGGTGCGAGAGCAGGCGGCCGAAGAGCAGGCGGGCCTCGTCGCGGAGCGGCAGGTAGGTCGCGCGCTTGAGCAGATCGAGCCGGGCCTCGGGCTCGGCGCGGCCGAGGATGGTGGCGAGCAGCGCGACGACCTTCTCCTCGGCGGTGGTCGAGAGGCGGCCGAGCGGCACGTCGGCGAGCTTCGAGGCGACGATCCAGTCCGGATCGCGCACGGCCCGCTCGAAGATGGCCCAGGTCTCGGCGCGTTCGAGGTGATCCCAGAGCGCGCGCAGCAGGGCGATGCGCACGTCGCGGTGCAGATCGGGGCGATCGAGGGCGAGCAGATCGCGGTAGGCCTCGTCGCCGCCGAGCTCGCCGAGCAGGCGCACGACCTCCTTCGCGACCGTCACCTTGGTGGTGGGCACGCGCCGCAGCTCGGCGAGGACATCGGCCGTGCGGAGCTCGGAGAAGACCTTGCGGAGCGCGTAGATCGCCCACCGCGCGCGGTCGTCGCCGAGCGCTTCGATCAGCACGGGTACGCCCTGCCGCGCGTCGAGGTGGGGCAGGCCGCGGATGGCCATCTCGCGGAGCGGCGGCCTCGGATCGGCGGCGTACGGCAAGATGGCCGAAGCGTCGGCGAAGGGCAGGCGCACGAGCGTGCTGATCGCGAAGCGCAGGGTGGGCACGTCGCGATCCGCGTCGGCGAGCAGCCCGGTCAGGCCCATCGCGTAGGTGCGCTGCTGCGACGCCGTCCACCGTGCGAAGCCGGTGCCGAAATCGATCACCCAGTGGGTCCGCCCGGTGGCGAAGCGTCCGACCATCGGCTTCGGCGCGAGGAGCGGCGCGAGCAGGTCTTGCCGGCTCAGGCTGAGGTGGCGCGCGACCACGGGGAGCAGCACATAGCTCGGATCGGCGGCGATCATGGCCGGGCAGAGGCGCGCGAAGCGCGGGGGATCGTGCTTCGCGAGGAGGCCCAGGGCGGCGCCGGAGACGAAGGCGAAGGGCAGATCCTGCGCGAGCCGCTCGAGCGCGTCGAGCAGCGGCGTGACGGCCCCGAGCCGGATCCCGAGGCTCTGGGCGAGCGAGATGACGGCGCCCGCGCGCTCCTTCGTGGCCCACGCATGCGCGAGCTCGGTGAGCGCGGGCGCGAGGCGCTCGGCCTCGGCGCGGGTGAGGCCGTCGCCGAGACCCCAGGTGGAGACCGAGCCGCGCACGGCGAGCAGGCGCGCCACCCAGCGCGCCCCGAAGGCGCCGTCGACGCGGAAGAGGCGGATCACCAGGCGCTCGACCGCGGACGCGGTCGCCTGGGAGAGATCGGCCGCGTCGAGGGCGTCTTGCACCACGCCGCCGACCGCGTCGAGCTGCTCGATGCCGAAGCGCGCCACCGGCAGGGCCGCGAGCGCCATGATCATCGCCAGGCGCACCGGATCTTGCTCGAACTTGCGCGCGCGGATGTTGGCGAGCGCGTCGCCCACCGCCGCGCGATCGTGCAGCACACAGGCGATGAGGATGCGCTGGGCCCGGGCGCGCTCCTCGCCCTCGGGGTGGCCGAGGAACGGCGCGAGGATGGATCGCGCGCTCGCGAAGGAGAGCAGGCGCGCGTAAGGCAGGCGGCGCTCCGGCTTGCTCGCGAGCGCCTCGCAGCGATCGAGGTGGCGCCGCGCCTCGACCTCGCGGAGCTCGCGCGGGAGGAAGTCGAGGACCTCGGGCGCGATCGTTCCATCGAGCGCCTGCGCGGCGCGGGACCAGCGCTCGAAGGTCCGCTCCCGCGCGGCGCGCTCCTCGGGCGAAGCGGCGGAGAGATAGCGAAAGAGGAAGGCGCCCCAGCCCCCTTGTCCGCCCGCGAGGAAGGCGCGGAGGACGGCGCGCCGATCGCCGTCTTCAAGCCGGAGGAACCAGCGCACGCCGCGCTTCTGGTCGCCGAGGGTGCCCGCCGCGTGGCGAACGAGGTACTCGAGCCGATCGGCGCCGAGCTGGTGGGCAACCTTGCTGAAGTGCGCCACGCCGAAAGCGCCGGGCGACCGGGCGGGGCGACCGCTCTCGTGGCGCGCGCGCAGCAGATCGAAGGCCTCACGCGGGCGGCGGCGGACGAGCGCGCCGATCGGGCCCCGGAGCGCGTCCGGCTCTTCGCCGAGATCGAAGAGCGCGCGCACGAGCGCGAGGGTCTCGTCCGGGGCGCGCCGGCCGAGCTCGGTGAAGCCGGAGAAGAAGAGGAAGCGCATGCGAGCGTCGGCGCCGCGGGCGCGCTGGATCTCGGCGAGCGCGTGCGCGGCGGCGAAGTGCGGGTGAAACGCGACGAGGCGCGCGTAGTAGAGCGGGCTCGCGCCCTCCCTGGCCTCGGCGAGGAAGGCCTTGACCACGTCCTCCGAGCCGAAGGGCAACAGATCGAGGATCCGTGGATCGCGCGACTCCTTCAGCGACGCGGTGAGGAAAGCGTCGATCGCGGCCCTGCGGCGAGCCCGGAGGAGGCGGGCGAGGGTGCGACGGAGGACGGCGCGCTCGACGATCGCGCGGAGCGCCTGCCCCACCTGGGCGTCGTCGCAATAGCGCGGGGCGAGGCGCGCCGCAGTGGATCGCAAGGTGCGCGAGACATCCCCGATCGCCCGGACCACGCGCTCCCCGTCGCGGCTGCCATGGACGCTCAGGAGCGCGAGGAGCCGCTCGTAAGCCTCGCTGCTCTCGCCGAGCCGATCGATCGTGGCGCGGGCCTCGGCGTCGCCCGCCCGGGCGGCCCGACCGAGCTCCACGGCCCGGCGGACGCGATCACGGTGACGGAGCAGCTCGACCTCGGCGACGAAGGCGCGGTCATCCATGGGCGCGAGGCTACCACCGGCGTGGAGGCAGGGGATGTTCGCTCGGGTCCATGTCTCCTCGAATCGCCGGTCAGAACGACGTCAAGACCGGATGTCGTCGGCGAGCAAGGTGCGGGCGATCTGGGAGATCTGGATCTCGTCGGTCCCCCCGTAGATCTGGAGCACCTTGGCGTCCCGGCAGAGCTGCTCCACCTGGTATTCGGCCATGTAGCCGTTGCCGCCGAAGAGCTGCACAGCCTCGAGGCAGCACTCCATGGCGGCCTGCGCGCTGTAGAGCTTGCACGCCGACGCCTCGGCGAGGTCCATCGTGCGGCCCCAGCCGGCGAGCTCGATCTGCCGGAAGACGAGGTTCTGGATGTTCGCGCGCGCCACGGCCATCTTCGCGAGCTTGAGCTGGATGAGCTGGAAGTCTCCGATGGGGCGGCCGAACTGCACCCTCGTCTTCGCGTAGTCCGTGCACAGCTCCACGCAGCGCTCGACGATGCCGAGGGCCATCGCCGCGACCGCCGTGCGCTCGTTGGTGAAGGTCTCCTTCGCGCCCTCGCGGGAGGGCGCGTCCTCGGTTTCGCCGAGCAGCCGGCTCCGCGGGACGCGCACGTCCGAGAGGAAGAGCTCGCCCGTCGGAGAAGCGTGGAGCCCCATCTTGCGCAGCGGTTTCGAGCGCACGAGCCCCGGGGTGTCGCCGTCGAGGATGAAGGTGAGCACCTTGCGCGCCTCGGGCGGGCGGCCATCGTCCAGCTTGCAGATGAAGACGATGGTGTCCGCGAAGGGGCCGTTGGTGATGAAGGTCTTGTTGCCATTCAACACGTAGTCGTCGCCGTCGCGGCGGGCCGACGCGCGCATGGCGCCGAAGGCGTCGGAGCCGGCGCCGGGCTCGGTGATGGCCCACGCGCCCACCTTCTCCAGCGCGAGCAGCGGCGGGACGAAGCGCTCTTTCTGCTCGATGGTGCCCTTCTTCATGATCGCCCCCGCCGTGAGGCCGATGCTCACGCCGAGCGCGGTGATCAGGCCCGGGCTGTGGCGGCTGATCTCGATGATCGGCAGGATGCGCATGGCGGCGGCGTCCGCGGCGCCCTGGGAGAATTCGGTGCGTACTTTCTTCTCCTTCGGCGGAGCGCCGCTCTTCTCCCGCGCGAGGTCGGCCTGGAACTGGGCCTTCGCCATCTCGTCGACGCCGAAGGTCCGGAGCAGCTTGCGGAGGATGTCGTACGGGGGCATGTCCCCGAACTCCAGCGCTTCACGGTGGGGGACGATCTCGGCCTGCACGAAGCGGCGGAGCATGTCCCGGATCTGCTTGTGTTGCTCGCTCCACTCGAACATGTCTCTCTCTCCTCGGCCGCGCTCCTCGCGGGGGCGCATCGTCGCACGAACCACCGCGCTCACGAAGCCGGGAAGCGCGGAGGAGCCGCTCATGGAGCGTTCGTGCCGGGGGCCGCGGGCGGTGGCCCCGCGTCCCCCGGCGGGATGGGCGTGACGCCGAACGCGATCTTGCTGATCCCGGCCTGCTTGAGGATATCGAGGACGCGGATCACCCGGCCGTGCGGTACGGCGGTGTCGGCGCGGATGACCGCCCGGAGGTCACGGTTCTTGGTGATCGCGTCGCTCGCCCGCGCGAGGAGCTCGGCGTCCCCGTCGACGCGCTTGCCATCGACGATCATGGCGCCGTCGGCGTGGAGCTCGACGCCGAAGATCATCTGGAGCTCTCCGCCTCCTACCCGGGGTAGATCGAGCGGGAGCGCCGACGGCGGCGGGGCCGCGCTGCCGATGGGGGTGCAGCGCATGGGGCCGAGGCCGGGGACGGCGACGATCATCCCTTCGTCGCTCGAAGGCGCGGGGGGCGCGCGGTTGCACGCGGCGAGGAGCGCGAGGAGGACGAGCGAGGAGGTCGCGAGAGCGCGCTTCATGGATCGAGCATCGGCAGGCTGCGCTGCGGGCGTCAAGCTCGCCCGGGAAGGGGCACCGGCATCGCGGGCCTGGGAGCACCGCGCGGGACGATCGTTGCTGGTCAAACGAAAGCGCGGGCTTGAGCGGCCCCTGTTCTCTCGCTTGGGTCCCGTCGAGGACCGCCGGCCCAGAAGACTCGAGCGGCCGTTTCGGGTTGACAGGGGGAACGTGGCTCGGCTGTCATCGGTGGGGTGATACCCGGGGTTGAGAGCAAGCAGCGCGGCGGGAAGGCGGGACGGCTCGCCGAGGCGCGCTGCGCATGGGCCGGGGGTCCTTTTGCGGAGCGTCCGCGGGAGGTCGAGCTCGCCTCGGCGCACGGTGATCTCGACGTCGTGGTGGCGTTTGATCTCGGCGAGTTGCGCCTTGAGGTTGTCGCGGGTGCGCCCGAGGTAGCTTTCCTCGGTGCGAGTCGAGTTGTGAAGGCGCCGGAAGATGGCCTCGATGGCGTCGATGAGGGGCATGGTGCGCTCGTTGCGCAGCCCGTGATGGGAGATCGGACGCTGCCTACAAGGTGTTATCGGCGCCAGGGGCCGAGCGTTGCGTATCGGTGGTTTCTTGAAGGGCGGGCATTGGTTCGTGGCACGGATGTTACGCACCTCTACGAAGGAGGCGATCAAGGTTGGGGAGCGAGAGCAGCGGCGTATAAGATGCGGCGGCGTAGCAACGGATCTGCAGGGATTACGACGCCGGAGGAGGTGGAAGGTGCCTCGTAGGACGAGGATTTTGATACGAATGGGGTCGACCGAAGGCGGTCTAATCCCGGGAATATGACAATATGATGCCGCTTCGTAACCACGGAACTGCAGGGATTAGGAAGCCGTCCGCAGAACATCGCGACGTTAGACGTCCAAGCAGGTAGGTCAAGGTGACAGCAAACAGCATGCCGACAGAACCCACACACACAACGGGCCATCATCAAGTTCTGCCATCCGTGCAAGATCTATGCATCAATGTGCCTCTTTACGAAACGTTCGAAATCGATGAGGCTGACTGGGAGCAGCTGGCGAATCTGAAGTTCTATAGGGGTCACATTGATGCATTTTGCATCGACTGTGGCCAAGACGCAGTCTTCCGTTCAACAAACACATATAGTTCGAATGTTCCCAAGGATGTCCTGAAGGACTCGATCTTTGGGGTTCCGTTCTCCTGCGCGCGCAACTCAAAACACGAACTCTTTTTCCTGTTCCGAGTCCACAAACAGGTGCTCTCGAAGATTGGTCAACATCCATCCCTCGCGGACCTCTCGCACGTGCACCTCCGAAAATATCGATCGGCATTGGACAAGAGCACGTACTCTGAGTTGGCGCGAGCCGTGGGGCTGGCTGCTCACGGCGTGGGAATCGGGGCATTTGTCTATCTTCGTCGCATCTTTGAGCGCTTGATCGAGGAAGCCCGATGTCGGGCAAGCTCGATGCCGGGATGGGACGCAGATGAATTCGCGAAATGCAGAGTCGACGAAAAGATCTCGATGCTTCGGCACGAACTCCCGGAAGCTCTGGTCACGAACCGCTCGCTCTATGCGATCCTTAGTAAGGGTGTGCACGAGCTTGGCGAAGAAGACTGCCTCGCCGCGTTTCCAGTGGTAAGACTTGGCATTGAACTGATTCTCGACAGCAAATTGGAAGAAGCAGAGCGTAAGAGAAAGTTGCGCGAAGCCGAGAAGGCTATCAGTCGGCTCCGGGAAAAATTGTAGAGAAAGTTAACTCAGGTCGGTGCTGACGCTGCACCTGGACCGCGCTCGCGCGGCACAGCGCCCCGCAGCACACACGCAGTCGTTGTGCCGACATAGTAATGTCAGCGTATTTGCTCCGTCTCAAACTGCCAGTCTTTGACACCCCCAGCGGCGATGCGCCGCGCGACCGCTGACGCTCCGAAGAGCCCGGGCGACCACCCTCGTCGGTCCAGCTTGCGGGGGCGTTGACCACGGCTAACCGGCGCGCCGCGGCCCATCCCGGGGCCCGCCGCTCCCGATGGACCGCCCGGGGCTTTCTGCTACATTTTCCGCATGTCGCGGCGAAGCCACTCCTCCGAGATGCTCCTCGCTCCCGGCCGATCCGGGGCGGCGGCTCTCCGGCTCCCCAGCCGCGAGCCCGCCTCCACCTTCCCCTCCCTCGACGAGCGGCTGGTCGCCCCCGAGACCCGCGAGGAAGTCCTCCGAGGACGCAAGATCCTCGCTCAGCCGGCCCTCGATCCGCATGCCGATCGCCACTTCGGCCTCGACTATGTTCTCGGGGCCCATGTTCGCCCCGAGTACGTCGGCTCGACCGACTTGCTCACCCGCGCCGACGGGGACTCCGACTTCGCGACCGACACCTGTGTTCGCCGGGCCGGCGAAGACCCCAAGACCGGGACGCGCTACCTCGAGGAGCTCTCCTTCGAGGTGGTCAACGAGCAAACCCTCGCGGAGGTGACGCAGAAGGCGGAGGACCTCATCAATCGTGGCGTGCGCCGGGTCTTCGCCATTTTCGTCAAGAGCCGTCAAGTCGAGGAGTGGGATCCGAGGAAGGGCGAATTCGTTCGACTCGCGCCCAAGAGCTCGATCTCCGATCGGTGCCTGGTCCGTCCCATCCTGGTGACAGCATTGCTGAACGCCGCTGAAGCGGACAACGCAGTGGCCCGGGCCCTCGACAAGAAAAAGAACCCCGTCATCCTGGCCATTCGGGCAGAGAGCAAGGCCGAGGGCAAGATCGAGGGTAAGATCGAGGGTAAGATCGAGGGTATCCTTGCAATTTTTGCTGCACGTGGCCTTCCCTTGGACGAGGGGACGCGCGCTCGAATCGCGGGATGCTCGGATGTGGCGCTCCTCGATCGGTGGCTCGTTCTGGCTGTTTCCGCATCCTCCGCAAACGATGTGGTCAATTCAACTTGAGACCAAGCGCGGCGGCAGACCCGCATAACGTTCAACCCGCTGATCGTCCTCCTTTCGGGAGATGCCCCAGCATGCGCCCGCGCGGGTGCCGATGGCGTGTGCAAGCAGGAGTCGGCGCTCACCTCTTCTCGCCGGGCAACGCCAGCCGCACCCCCGAGGTGGGCGTCCCGTTGTCGACGTTGCCTCCCAGACCGCCCCAGCACATCACCCGGTGATCGAGCCCGAGCGCGCAGGCATGCCCGTCGCCGAGCGCCAGATCGACCACGCCGGTCAGCCCCTCGATCTCCCCGCGCGGCACCGTGCGCGTGCTCGCCCGCCCCCCGAGCGTCACCGCAAAAGGAAAGCCCCAGCACGACACCCGCCTGCTGTCTCCCAGGTCGCACGCGAGGTTCGGCGCGGCGCGGATCTGCTTCACCGAGGTGAGCCCGAGATCGTGTGCTCCGAGCACCGGTCGCCGGTCCTCCGGGTCGGGCGCGAGGATGGAGGAGCGGTTCTTGCCGAAGCAGGTCACTGTCCCCCCGCGACGGCGCGCGCAGGCGTAACCGCCGGTCACGCTCACGGCGTCGGCGTCGCCGATCCCCATCGCGCGGGGCGCGAGCGAGAGCGCCGCAGGGACCCTCGCGTCTTCGTCGGGCGGCGGCCCCCAGCACCACACCTCGCCTGCGCGATCCACCGCGCAGGTGGTGAATCGCCCGGCGTCGAGCGAGGCGATCGCGGGCAGCCCATCGACCTGCTTCGCCCGGTCGGCGCCGCCGGGGAACGCGGGCGCGTCGCTCCCGCCCCAGCACCACACCTCACCGCGCTTCTCGAGCGCGCAAGCGTGATTGGCGCCGACGGCCAGCGCCGTGGCCCCGCGCACCCCGGGCTTCACCGTCCCGGGCTCGCCGCGGCAGAGGACCTCGCCGGCGCGATCGATCCAGCACAGATCGTAGCGCTGGCCGGGCCCCTCGCTCATCGCGATCGCCGTCGCGTCGCGCACGCCGATGGGCACGGGCGCCCAGGTCGGCCCGAATTCGCGCGCCCCGCGGGGCACGAGGTCGAAGCTCCCCCAGCACGACACCTCGCCGCTCGAAAGGAGCGCGCAGGTGCCGCTCACGCCTGCGGCGATCGCCTGCACGTCTGCGAGCCCCGGCACGAGCGCGGGCCGGTGGCGCGGACGTGAGCCCCAGCAATGGAGCGACCCCTCCGCGCTCGTCCCGCAGCCGGCCGCGATCGCGACGAGCGGGGGCATCCCCTCGATGACCTGCGCGGGGGAGCTCGCCTCCTTGCCGAGGTCGTCGGTGAGGCACTTGACCTTTCCGCTGGTGACGAGGGCGCACACCGTCCGATGCTGCGCTGCGATCGCCGTGGCGCCCTCGATCCCCGGCACCTCGAAGGGCGCCCCGCTCCCGCGCTCCGGCCCCATGCGGCCCCAGCAGAGCACCTTGCCATCCTCGGCGAGCGCGCAGATCCCCTCGCGCCCGGCCGCGAGCGCCTTGATCGGCGGCAGGCCGGGCACCTCGGCGACCTCGCCCGGCGCGCGCCGGGGACCGCCGGCGATCGACCGGCCCGCGCATGACACCACGCCGGCCGCGGAGAGCGCGCAGACCTCTGCGTCGTTCACCGCGAGATCCACGGCCCCGCGGACGATCGGAGCGCCGAGCACCGGGAGGGCGCGCGCGTCCGAGAGCGAGCCCCAGCACGTCACATCGCCGTTGTCGCGCAGGCCGCAGCGACGAAGGCGCGTGAGCCCGACGCGCGTGAGGCCCGAGAGCGACGGCAGATCTTGCCACGCGCCGTCCATGAACCGCGCCCACGATCCGTCGGCGCTTTGGGCGAAGATCCCGCTTTGATCGAGCAGGTGCACGGAAGGATCGACATCCACGCAGTCGCGCGGGGCCGAGGTGATCCGGTGCGGTTCGTCGAAGTTGCCCCACGGCGTCGAGCCCCAGCAGACGAGCGTCCCATCCTCGCGGACCATGCAGGCGATTCCGTTCTGGCCGAGGCGGGGGACCATAGCGGCGCGGCTGCGCGGCGACGCGGCGCGCGCCGTGATGGGGGGAACGACGGCAGGGGGCGGCGACGGCGGATCGCGCGGGGCGCCGCCGCAAGCGACGAACAGCGAGCCGAGCGAGAGGAACAGGCGGCGCACAGCGCTCCATCGCGCAGCCGGGGCGGGGCTTCAACCGCCGGACGCGCGAGCGCTCACGGGTCGGCGAAGACGGGCTCGGTCTTCGTGAAGAAGGCCTGGATCCCCGCGGCGCGCTCGCTCGACGCGATCGGCGCCGGGGAGAGCCGCCCGTGTCGCCCTGGATCGTTGCTGCTCAAACGAACAAAACGAGAAACCCGCCGGAGGGCGGGCTTCTCGATGCGTGGCCCCAGGCTTCGACCCGGGGCAGTCTCAGGGCGCGATCACGTCCCCGGGACGGGCTTCGGCGCGCCGAAGATGCTGCCGGCGCGGCGCTTCTCCTTCGCGGCCTTCTCGCGGTCGGCGTAGGTCGGGATGACGACCTTGGTGCGGGTCGGCAGGTCGCGGCCGGCCACGATGGCGTCCACGTCCTCGCCGTCGAGCGTCTCGTTCTCGAGCAGGCCGTTGGCGAGCTTGTCGAGGACCTCGCGGTGCTCGGTGAGCAGGCGGCGGGCCTCTTCGTGCGCCTCGAGGACGAAGCGGCGGACCTCGCCGTCGATCTGGTTGGCGATGGTCTCGGAGTAGTCGCGCTGGCGGCTCGTGAAGTCGCGGCCGAGGAACACGGACTCCTCGTCGGTGCCGTAGGCGATCGGGCCGAGCACGTCGCTCATCCCGAACTCGGTGACCATGCGGCGCGCGAGGTTCGACGCCTGCTTGATGTCGTTGCCGGCGCCGGTGGTGAACTGGCCGAAGACGATCTCTTCGGCGACGCGGCCGCCCATGAGCACCGCGAGGCGGGCCTTGGCGAAGTCGCGCGACATGGAGAGGCGGTCTTCCTTCGGGAGCTGCTGGGTCAGGCCGAGGGCCGGGCCGCGGGGGATGATGGTGACCTTGTGGACCGGGTCGGAGTCCTTCTCGAGGAGCTTGGCCACGAGGGCGTGGCCGGCCTCGTGCCAGGCCGTCGTCTGCTTCTCCTGATCGCTGATGACCATGCTGCGGCGCTCGGCGCCCATCAGCACCTTGTCCTTGGCCATCTCGAAGTCGACCATCGTGACGATGTCTTTGTCTTGCCGCGCGGCGAGGAGGGCGGCCTCGTTCACGAGGTTCTCGATGTCGGCGCCGACCATGCCGGGGGTGCCGCGGGCGAGGACCTCGAGGTCGACGTCGTTGCCGAGGGGGACCTTCTTCGTGTGCACGCGGAGGATGCCCTCGCGGCCGCGCACGTCGGGGCGGTTGACGACGATGCGGCGGTCGAAGCGGCCGGGGCGGAGGATGGCCGGGTCGAGCACGTCGGGGCGGTTGGTCGCGGCGACGATGATCACGCCCTCGTTCGACTCGAAGCCGTCCATCTCGACGAGGAGCTGGTTCAGCGTCTGCTCGCGCTCGTCGTGCCCGCCGCCGAGGCCCGCGCCGCGGTGCCGGCCCACGGCGTCGATCTCGTCGATGAAGATGATGCAGGGCGCGTGCTTCTTGCCCTGCTCGAAGAGGTCGCGCACGCGGGAGGCGCCGACGCCGACGAACATCTCGACGAAGTCGGAGCCGCTGATCGAGAAGAAGGGCACGCCCGCTTCACCCGCGATCGCGCGGGCGAGGAGCGTCTTGCCGGTGCCGGGGGGGCCCATCATCAGCACGCCCTTCGGGATGCGGCCGCCGAGCTTCTGGAACTTCTTCGGGTCCTTGAGGAAGGCGATGATCTCCTCGAGCTCGTCCTTCGCCTCGTCGATGCCGGCCACGTCGGCGAAGGTCACCTTGTTCTGCGCCTCGTTGAGCAGGCGGGCGCGCGACTTGCCGAAGCTCATCGCCTTGCCCCCGCCGGCCTGGAGCTGGCGCATGAAGAGGTAGAACATGACGAGGAGGAAGACCATCGGCAGGATGGTGACGACCGCGCCGGACCAGAAGGGCGAGGAGTCTTCCTTCTCGAAGGTGACGCCGACCTTGTTGTCGTAGAGGTCCTTGGTGATCGCGTCGGAGGGTGTGGGGCCCTGCGCGATCTTCTTCGTCTTGGAGTTGCTCTTCGGGTCCTTGACCCAGAAGGTGTACTCGTGGTCCTTGATCGAGACCGACTCGACGTGGGGCTCTTTCTCTTTGTCGGCGTGGACCTGCGCCAAAAACTCACTGAACGCGACCTGGGAGGTCGACTGGCGCTCCGGGCTGAGGAACTGCCAGATCGCCAGGAACATCATGATCAGCAGGACCCAGAGAAGGAGCGTCTTGTGCGATTGCTTCACGAGCGGCCTCGGAGGGGAGCCGTTGCCCAACCACGGGCCGCGGATCCGGATTCGGAATGTATGTCGCTTCGGGCAAGGATGCCATCGCCGGGGAGGGCGGGCGAGGTGGATATCGGCACGAAACGCGGGGGCGCCAAGTTTCTTTGCACTTCTTCAAGCAGGCCCGCTGACGGGACCGCGCCGCGTCATTCCTCCGGGTAAGCAAGGGCGATCCGCCCGTCCGGGAAGGTCGCGACCACCTCGCGGCCGCCCGCGACCCGCACCCTGGCCTCGGTTCGCCGCAATTTTCGCGCGCGCTGGAGATCGCGCTGCTGGGCGCGACCGAGGCCGGACAGGTCCTCCCCGGGCTCGATCTCCGCGGCGAGCATGTCGGCGAGGGCGCAGAGGTGCTCGACGATGCCGGGCGAGAGGTCCCGGAGCAGGGGGAGGAGCTCGGCGCGCACGCGGACGCGGGAAAAGCGGGGATCGGCGTTGCTCGGGTCCTCGGCGAAGGGCAACCGATGGCGGTGGAGGTGGGCGAGGACGTCGGCGCGGGAGGCCTGGATCAAGGGGCGAATCAAGGGGATGGGCCCGATCGGGGGCGGCGCGGTCGGGGGCAGGACGGCGAGGCCCCGGGGGCCGGCGCCGCGCAGGAGGCGGAGGAGGAAGGTCTCGGCCCGATCGTCCGCGGTGTGCCCGGTGGCGATGAACCGGGCGCCCGCGGCCTCTGCAACCTGAGCGAGCGCCGAGAGCCGGGCGGCCCGGGCCCTGGCCTGGAGGTTTCCGCCCGGCGCCACCGAGAGCTGCGTCACGGCGAAGGGCACCGCGGCCTGCTCGGCCACCTGCGCGGCCAGCGCGAGCTCGCCCGCGGCCTCGGCGCGCAGGCCGTGATCGACGCCGTGCGCCACGACGACATGGCCGATCCGCTTGCGCAGGTGGGCGAGCGCGTGGAGCAAGGCCGTGGAGTCGGGGCCGCCCGAGCACGCGCAGAGGATCACGTCGCCCCGCGCGATCCGGCCTTCCTCGCGCAGGACGCGCTCGGCGCGGCGGATCAACGAGGGCGGGTGCGATCGGCCGGGCTTCGCGGCGATCGCGCGGGGATCGGGCGCGGTCACAACAGCTCGAAGGCCTTGCAGAAGATCACCTCGGCGCGCCCGGTGAGGCTCGGATCGCGGTGCATCGCGTTCGGGTAGCCGAGCGAGCAGCGGCCGGGCGGCTCGCCCTCGGCCTGCCCTTCGGGGTCGAAGGACGCGCAGTCCGGGCACGCGAAGAGGAGGCGGAAGCGGCGGGCCTCGTCGAGGAGGCGATCGTCGACGGGGTGGATCATGGGGAATCAGGGTAGCGCAGCGCGGGCGCTCTTGCGCGCGGAGCGCACCCGGACGAGGCGCGCCACGGTCTCGACGTGGCTCGTCTGCGGGAAGAGCTCGTGGGTCGAGAGGTGGGTGAGCGCGAAGCCTCCCTCGTGCAAAACAGCGAGATCGCGCGCCATGGTCGCGGGATCGCAGGCCACGTAGATCACGGCGCGGGCCGGCGAGGCGGCGATGGTGGAGGCGGCGCGGAGGGCGCCGGTGCGCGGCGGATCGAGCACCACGATCTCGGTGCGGGGCGGGAGCGCGTAGGTGTCGGCCGCGGCGGTGACGACCTTGGCGTCGAGGGCGCGCTGATCGAGGTTGTGCCGCGCGCATGCGGCGGCGAGCGGATCGATCTCCACGGCGGTGAACGAGGCCGCGCCGCGCGCGAGCAACACGGAGAGCGTGCCGCTCCCGGCGAAGAGCTCGACGATGTGACGAGGAGCAGATTCTTTCCAGATCGGCTCTCGGCCCTCGATCGAGCCTCGCTCGCGGGCGAGCATGTCGACCTCGCGGGCGAGCGCGGCCGCGCCCTCGTCCGAGGGCTGGGCGAAGCCGCCCGCGGAGAGCACGAGGGGCGCGCCGTCGGCGCCGGTCATGAAGGCGCGCGGATCGCCGAAGGACGCGGGCGTGGTCGCGCCTTCCATCAACACCTGCGCGCCCGCCCATCGGCCGGTTCGCACGCCTGCGTCGAGGGCTTGCCAGGTGGAGGGCGCGATCTCGCCTTTCCAGGAGATGCCGAGCACGGGCCTTCCGCCCTCGCCGCGGGCGATCCAGAGATCGCCCTCCCCTCGGCCGCCGGCGAGGATGCGGCGGAGCTCGGCGAGCTCTCGATCGAGCGCGGGATCGAGCACCGCGCAGGTCTCGATCGCGACGAGATCGTGCGTCCCCGCGGCGCGGTAGCCGACGAGGCAGAAGTCTCGATCGGTGCGCGCGTAGAGGCGGGCGCGGGTGCGGTAGGCGAGCGGGCGCGGGGCCGCGTGCACGGTGATCGGCGGGAGCGCGACGCCGGGCAACGCGCGGCCGAGGGCGACCTCGACGATGCGCCGGTGCCCCTCCTCCTGGGCTCGCGCGGTGAGGTGCATGAAGTCGCAGCCGCCGCAGCGGGCCGAGAGCGGGCAGGGCGGGGCGGCGCGATCGGGGCCTGGATCGAGGACGCGGAGGATCTTGCCGGCGGCGGGCTTCGAGCGGCGATCGAGGGCGATCTCGAGCCGATCGCCCGGCGCGGCCTGCGGGACGAAGACGACCAGCCCGTCGGCGAGGCGGCCGACCCCGGCGCCGCCCGGCGCGAGGTGATCGATGGTCAGCGTGACCTGCTCGGAGGAGCGCGCCGAGGTGGCCTGGGAGGCCGAGGGGGCCGAGGCGTTCGGTGCGCGCGGACCGCGATGGCGTCGAGGCGCGCTCACTTCATCGAGACGCGCTGGGCCGCGACCTGACCGGACTCGACGATCACCGAGATCACCTTCGTCTGCGTGCCCTTCTTGAGCGTGATCCGGTGCTGCCCGGGCTTGACCGCGAGGTGCACGATCGGCGAGGGGCAGAGCGATTTGCCCGAGTCGATCACGTCGTCGCAGTAGGGGTTGCACACGATCGTGAGGAAGCCGGGCTCGTCCTTGCCGCCGGCGGCGGCCTTGGGATCTTTGGCCGCGGCGGTGCCGGCCTGCGCGGGAGCCGCCGTCGGTGCGGCGCTCGGCGTCGCGCTCGGCGCGGCGGTCGCGGCCGCGGTGGCCGCGTCGACCGCCGCCACCGCGGCCGTGGCGGTGGCGGTGGCCGTCGCCGAGGCCGCGGCGGTCGCGGTGGACGCGCTCGCGGGCGCCTCGGGGCCGACCGAGTGGGCGGCCGATCCGGCGCGGAGCTTGAGGATGATCAGGAGGCCGCCGCCGATCACACAGAGCGCGACGAGCGCGACGACCGCGATGATGAGGCCGGTGTTCTTCCGCTCGCCGCGCTGCTTCTCTTGCTGGGCGAGCCACACGGCCGCTGGATCGGGCCGGGGCAGCGAGAGCGCCGTCTCGATCTGCGATTGCGGGCCGAGCGGCGGCGCGGCCTGGGCCACCATCGGCGCGCCCTGCTGCTGTTGCCCGTACGGCGATGGCCCCTGCTGCTGCCCGTAGCCGTAGGGCTGCTGCTGCGGCTGCTGCTGCTGACCGTAGCCCTGGGGCGCACCGTACGGCGGCGGAGGGCCGGGCGGCGGGCCGTACCCGGGCGGACCGGGCGGGCGTGGAGCCATGTCCTTCGCGCTCATCGGGAGCGCGACGGTGGCGCCCAGATCTTCGGAAGGACCGGGGAGCGCGGCGGTGCGCTCGTCGTTCTGCGGCACGCTCGGCGCGGCCGGGCGCGCCGGCGGCATCCCGTATCCCTGCTGCTGGGGAGGCGCGCCGTAGCCGGGCGGGCCCTGCGGCGGGGGCGGCGCCTGCGGGTAGCCCGGCCGCTGTTGCCCCGCGTTCTGCGGCGCGCCGGGGGGCGCGGGCATCCCCGCGGCGGGGCGGGGCTGCTGGCCTCCGCCCATCGCAGCGCGGGCCGCGTTCTCCATCTGCTCGCGCATCGCCACCGTGGTCGGGACGTCCTCGTCGTCGTCCATCAGCGACATCGAGGCCATCTGCTGGGCGATCTGCGCCTGCTGCGCCGTCATCTGCGGCGGCGCCATCGGCGGCGGAGGCGGCGGCGCCATCTGCGGAGGAGGAGGCGGGGCGACCGGGCGGGCGCCGCTCGCGGGCGTGCCCTGGGGCGGCCCCTTCTGCCGGCGCTCGTCCTCCACGAGGTCGAGATCGCGGGCCGATCCGGGCAGGCTGGCCTGGCCGGCGCGAAGTTGATCAACGTTGATCGTCGAGGTCACCTCGGCGGCCCAGGCGAGGTGCGCCTCGCGCTTCTGGATCCGGTCGGCGAAGACCGATCGCACGAACTGCGAGACCTCCTCCGGGCCGACGAAGGCGCCCTGGCGCATGAGGAAGGCCTGGAGCGCGCGCGAGAACTCGCGGCCCGTGGGGTAGCGATCTTGCCGGCGCTTCGAGAGGGCCTTCATCACCACGCTCTCGAGCTCGACCGGGTAGTTCGGCACGATGGTCGAGGGCGGCGGGACGATGCACGCCTGCACCTGCTCGAGCGTGTCGAGGTCGGTGTCGCGGCGGAAGAGGCGCTGGTTGGTCGTCAGCTCCCAGAGCACCACGCCGAGCGCGAAGATGTCGGTCGTGCGATCGATGTCGCCGCCGCGCACCTGCTCGGGCGACATGTACGCGAGCTTGCCCTTGAGCGTCCCCGCGCGGGTCGACGAGAGGCGATCGGCCACCTTGGCGATGCCGAAGTCCACGACCTTGGTGTAGCCGTCGTAGGTCAAGAACAGGTTGTGCGGCGTCACGTCGCGGTGGACGAGGTTGAGCAGCTGCCC
The DNA here is from genome assembly GCA_046351295.1 of Byssovorax sp. Classification (GTDB taxonomy): domain Bacteria; phylum Myxococcota_A; class Polyangia; order Polyangiales; family Polyangiaceae; genus JAXLYT01. The sequence goes on along the minus strand of JAXLYT010000002.1, from coordinate 56,243 downwards.
GTTCTTGCCGCGCAGCTCGTGCGCCGCGTGCAGGCCCTCGGCCGCGTCGGCGCAGATGCGCGCGCTGAGCTCGGGGCTGATGCGCATCCGCCGCTCCTCGGCCCGGCGCATCACCTCGCGGAGCGGCTCGCCGTGGAGGTACTCCATGGCGATCCAGTAGGTGTTGTCGTCCTTGCCGAGATCGAAGACCTGGGCGACGTTCGCGTGGTTGATGCCGGCCGCGATCCGTGCCTCGTCGAGGAACATGTCGACGAACTGATCGTCCTCGACCAGGTGCGGGTGGATCCGCTTGATCGCCACCCACTTCTGGAAGCCGCCCGGCCCGTCCATGCGCGCGAGGTGCACGCTGGCCATGCCACCCGTGCCGATCTCGTCGACCACCCGGTAGCGGCCGAGGAAGAACGTCCCAGGCGCTTGCTTGTCGGGCTCCTTCGATCGAGGCCCGGAGGAGGACGGCGTCGCCCCCGCGCTTGCAGGTCCGCCTGAGCGAGGCGCGGCGGGTCGAGGCGGAGGGTGGGCCATGGGTCTTCGTAGCTTACCGTGAGAGGGGCTGTGTGGCTATGTGCTCGGCCGGATGACAGAGACAGAAGCCCGGCGCGCGGGCCCTTCCGGCTCCCGCGCTCTTCCCCGCCGAGCCGACGCTCGCAGGGCGGCGCCGTCAGCCACCGGCGCTCCGGCGGGGGAGCGTATCGGACAGGCAATCGCCCTGTAAAGCGCCGAGAGAGTATCTCCTCGAATCCCGCTCCCGTTCCCGCTCCCGCTCCCGTTCCCGTTCCCGCTCCCGCTCCCGAGAGGTTGCGGGAACGGGAAGGGTCGGCTCGCGCCGGTCAGGGGAAGGGCTGCCCGGGCTGCCCGCGCTCGAAGTAGAAGCGGAAGTGGCCCTTGAGGTTCGACTGGAGCTCGCACGGGATCTCCCGGGCGTAGTGGCCGAGGGGCACGTCGCGCAGATCGCCCACTTGCACGTCGAAGCTCGCTTCGGTGAGCTTCTGCGAGCCCTGGCTCTCGTTCGGATCGCCGCTGAAGAGCGAGTTGAAGGTCATGGTCCCGCTCACCGCGTAGAGCACCGTGTTCTGGTTGTGGCAGGAGCGGTGCAAGAAGAACGCGAGGTGCACGATCGGCGGATCGGCGAGCAGATCGGGGGGCGGCACGGCGGGAGAGCCCGGGGGCGTGACGCCGGCGGGGATGGCGACCTGGAAAGTGTTCGGCGCGAGCGGCGCGATCCCACCATCGCCTCCGTCACCCGCGTCGGCGTCGCGTGCCTTGCAGCTCGGCGGCGCTGACACGCCGGCGTCGAGATCGCCCGCGTCTCCCGCGTCGCCGGCGTCGAGATCGCCCGCGTCACCGGCGTCCCCGAGCCCCGCGTCGAGGGTGTGCATGCCGGCGATGGCGTCGCGGATCTTGGTCGAGTCGTCGATCAGCACGAGGATGCCGTCGGAGACCTCCTCGATGTCGTTGCCGCGCTGCACGCGGATGAGCTGCTTGTTCTTGTAGTAGGGGATGGCGGCGAAGAAGTCGGGCTTGAGATCGTAGACGTCGCCCCGCACATTGCCCGAGGGGTCGATCGCGCCCCAGCACTCGTGGGCGAAGAGGGCGTCGCTGCTGACGCTGCCCTCGCCTTGCCCGAGCGAGCATGCGCCGACGAAGGGGCCGAGGGCGAGCGAGACGGCGAAGGCCAGGCGAGTGAACGAAGGTGCGGTCATCCTTGTGCCTCGGCGAGGGTGAAGGCCCTGGTGATCGTGCCGCCGCCGAGGACACGATCGCCCTTGTAGGCGACGGCGACCTGGCCGGGGGAGACGGCGCGCACCGGGGTCCGGAAGCGGGCGATGAAGATGGGCGCGCCCGTCGCGGGATCGACCTCGCGATCGATCACGGCATGCTCGCCGTCGTGGCGCGCCCGCACGCGGACCGTGGCGTCGAGCGGGAAGACCGCGTCGTCGCTCCATTCGGCGCCGTCGAGGCGGGCGGCCGAGGAGAGCAGGGCCGCCTCGTCGCCGAGGCGCACCGCGCCCGTCTGCGCGTCGAGGCCGACCACGAACACCGGGCGCCCGAGCGCCACGCCGAGGCCCTTGCGCTGGCCGATGGTGAAGCCGTGGATGCCCGCGTGCTCGCCGACGGCGCGGCCGTCGGGGTCGAGGATCGGGCCGGGCCGGATCTTCCCGGCGGCGCGCTCGGCGACGAAGGCGTCGTAGCGGCCGGTGGGCACGAAGCAGAGCTCCTGGCTCTCGCCCTTCTCGGCCCCGGGCAAGCGGCGCGCGACGGCCTCGGCGCGCACCTCTTCCTTGGTCGAGGCGCCGAGGGGGAAGAGCAGCCGCGAGAGCTCGTCCTCGCGCAGCATGTGGAGGAAGTAGCTCTGATCCTTGACGCGATCCTTGCCGCGGTGGAGCCGGGCCTTGCCGTCTTCTTCGATCACCCGGGCATAGTGTCCCGTGGACACGAAGCTCGCCCCGAGCCGCTCGGCCAGGGGGAACAGCTCGCGGAGCTTCACCGAGCGGTTGCACGCGACGCAGGGGCTCGGCGTCTCGCCGTCGAGGTAGGCGTCGACGAAGGGCGCGATCACGTGCTCCTGGAAGAGCTCGCGGCGATCGAAGGTGTAGTGGGGGATGCCGAGGTGGTCGGCGACGCGGCGGGCGTCGTGCTGATCTTCCGGGGCGCAGCAGCGACCGCGCACGCTGCCGTCGTCCGGGTAATCCCAGAGGTGGAGCGTCACCCCGACCACGTCGTGGCCTTGATCGACGAGGCGCGCCGCGGCCACGGAGGAGTCGACCCCTCCGCTCATCGCGATGATCACCCGCGCCGGAACCATGGGGCCGAGCCTACCCCGAACGAGGGGCGCTCACCACACGACCGGCGTGGGGCTCGGGCGCGCCTCGTGGGATCCGTCGCCGAGCTCGCCCTTCTGGTTGTCACCCCAGCAGAGGATCTCGCCGCTCCCGAGCCGCGCGCAGGTGCGATCGCCGCTCGCCTGCAAGGTGACGACGCCACTCAGCCCGGGGACCGGCCCGGGCTCTTTGCGGGCCGTGTTGCCGCCGTCGCCGAGCTGACCCCGGTCGTTCTGGCCCCAGCAGAGCACGCTCCCGTCGCCCGCGAGGGCGCAGGTGTGGTGGAGGCCGAGGGCGATGTCGCGCGCGCCGGCGAGGCCCTTCACCTTGGCGGGCGCATGCCGCTCGCTCGTCGTCCCGTCGCCGAGCTCGCCCTTCGCATTTTCGCCCCAGCACTGGGCCGTTCCATCGCCGAGGAGCGCGCAGGTGTGGTTGCCACCGAGGGCGATCTTCGCCACGCCCTTGAGCCCGCGCACGGCCCGCGCCTTCGGGCCGGTGGGGACGGGCGGCGCTGCATGCGAGGGCGCCGCCATGTGCTTCGGCGCAGGCGCCGGCGCGACCTTGATCGGCGAGGGGCCCGACCCGTGCGGGCGCGGGCCCTTGCCGGGCGGGGTGCTCGGCTTGGTGAGCGGCGGTGGCACCGGCGGCGGCGGCGCGGGCTTGCCCGGCGGAGGCAGCTTGGGGAGCAGCTCGGGCAGCGAGGGCTTGAGATCGTCGCTGCCCCAGCAGGTCACCGACTGATCGCCGAGCAGCGCGCAGCTCCGGTCTCCCCCGAGGGCGATCGCCGCGATCGGCGATCCGTCGAGCACCACGGTCTTGCCCGGATCGTCCGGGTGCGTGCCCCGCCGGGCGACCTCGCCCGCCACGAGATCGCGCACGTCGCGCTCGCCGAGCGTCTGCCGCGGGTTGCTGGGCGGCGCCGCGCTCCCGTCGCCGAGCTGGCCTTGCTGGTTCTTGCCCCAGCACCACACCGTGCCGTCGCCGAGCCGGGCGCAGGAGTGATCGTCGCCGAGGGCGATCTGCGCCGCGCCGCTCACCCCGTACACCGGCACGGGGGTCGAGCGATCGTCGGTCGTGCCGTCGCCGACCTCGCCCCATTCGTTGGAGCCCCAACAAACGACCGAGCCGTCGCCGAGGCGCGCGCACCCGTGGCCGAAGCCGAGGCTGAGCTCGATCGCCCCGCGGAGCGCGAGCCTCCGGCTGTTCTCTCCCTGGGCCTGGCCGGCGCTGTTCGAGCCCCAGCAGCGGGCGGTGCGGTCGGCGAGCAGGACGCATGCATGCCGGTCGCCGAGGGCGAGGGCCGCGAGACCGATGCACTCGCCCCCGTTGCAGATCGGGGCCCGCGCGCCGCACGCGTCCGGCTCGCTCCACTGGCCGCTCTCCTCGCAGACCTCGGCGGCGTTGCCCTCGCAGCGGTGCCTGCCGGGGTAGCAAACGCCGCAGAGGCCCGCGCCGTTGCAGATGCCCTTCTCCCCGCAGGAGGCGCCGACCGCGAGGGGGGCATGCTCGGGCCCATCCATCCCGCAGCGCTCCTCGGTGCAGTCGTTGCCGTCGTCGGGGGGCGCGTCGCCCCGGTCTTCCCGGGGGATGGCCTTGCCCCGGCCGTCGCACACGAGCTCCAGGCAGTCGCCCTGCTGCTGGGCGGTGGGGACCGTCCCGGCCGTGGTGACCTCGGCCCGGCAGGCGCCGTCCTCGCAGGACATGGTCATGCAGGGGCTCGGCAGCTTGGGGCAGTCGGCGACCGTGGAGCAGGGGGCGCCCGAGGCCGGGAGCTCCGCACCGACCGGCACCGAGGTGCGCAGGCTGCACCCCGGCGCGGCGAGCCCGGCGGAGCCTGTCAAAAAGAGGAGGGCGAGGGCTCTGCCCCACCGGCCGGGCGGGCGCCTCTCTGTCGGTGCCATGGGGGCATGGTGGGAACAAACCCGGGAGGGATGCAAGATCCCGTTCCCATTTGGCGCAGGGTCGATGCGGCGTGATAGCGTCGGGGGGCATGCCTCAGGGCTCGGTGCTGGTGATCGAAGACGACGAGTGGGTCTCGCGCCTCCTTTCGACCGCGATCCGCGAGGCCGGCTACGACGTCGTCGTGTGCGCCGGGGCGCGCGAAGGTCTGGAGATGGCGGTGGGCCAGCAGCCCGACTGCATCGTGTGCGACGTCGATCTGCCCGATTTCGACGGCTACTGGGTGGCGCGCAACGTCCGCACCCACCCCTCGCGGGTCGCCGTCACGCCCTTCCTCTTCCTCTCGGGGCTCGACGACGAGCAGGCCCGCCTCGAGGGCTTCCACGTGGGGGCGGATGTCTACATCACCAAGCCGTTCCGCGTGGACGAGGTGGTAGCGCAGATCGGCGCCCTCGTGCAGATGGCCGAGCGGCTCCGGGCCCGCCGCGACTCGATGCTCTCCATCTTCCCCGCCGCGCCCACGGTGAGCGCGATCGAGGGCGATCTCGGGCAGATGTCGATCGCGACCGTGCTGACGGTGCTGGAGATGGAGCGGCGCACCGGGATCTTCGAGGTGGTGAGCAAGAAGCGCCGCGCCAACCTCGACATCGCCCGCGGGCATGTCGTGCAAGGCATGGTGGGCGGCACCAAGGTCTCGGCCCTGACGGCGATGCGAACGATGCTCGGCTGGCACGTGGGGCGCTTCTCCTTCATGCCCACCCCGCCGCGCGAGCCGCCGCCCAACCAGAAATCCCTCGGCGCCTTCCTGATCGAGGCGATGCGCCTCGAAGACGAGGCCGCCCGCACCGACCTCGAGCTCCCCGCCTCCTCGAAGCGCCGCCCGAGCGAGCACAAGCTCGCGCCCCCCGTGCTCGGCGGCCCCGCCTCCTCCCCGGCCGATTTCGCGCCCCCCTCGTCGCGCACGCCCGAGTTCGTGCGCGCCCCCGACTCCGTGCAAGAGGCCGAGCTCGTCGACTGGGACATCCCCTCCTCCAGCTCCCCTTCCTCCGTCCCCGCGATCTCGAAATCACCACCGCCGGCCCCGGGCACCGTGCGCTCCGCCGCCATCCCCCCACCGCCAAGCGCAAGCGCCAACCGCCAGAGCGGCCGGCCCTTGCCTTCGCCGCCGACGGCGCCTCGCTTCGGCCCACCGCCTCGCCCACCCCGGCCGGAGCCGAGCGACAAGAAACGCTGAGGGCCTGACGGAAAAAAATCCGAGGGCGTTCCAACACGCACGATCCGCCGGCAGCTCACGAGGCGAAGGAGCTGCCCACCCCCGGTCGGTAGTGGGCGCGCTGCGCCTGCGCGCCGCCCGCCCCTCCCAAAGCGCGGGCTGCGCCTGCTCAGACTCGGGTTTCGCCGTTATGCGGCAGAGCGAAGCCCCGAATCTGGGGGCTCGGGCCTCCGCTTGGCGCGTTTCTGTAAGTGTTCGATATCGTTGGCTGGATCAAGAATGTCCGCTGTCGCGATCGCACGCTGTGCCGCGCGGAGGACGTCTGCGAAGCACAGCCCGTTCTTGTGCCTGTACCAGGGGCGCACCGGAGGCGTCGCGAGCGAGCTCCGGCTCGCCCCTTCGAGGAACCAGAGCACGAGCGTCGTGTATAGCAGCCCGACGAACGGAGCGACGCGCAGCACAGCCGCGGCTTTCCGGGCGGAGGAGTCGGCGAAGCCGAGCAACTGCTTGGCCTCGCGGAAGAACACCTCGATGCTCCAGCGGCCCGCGTAGGTTTCCAGCAAGGTCGTCACCGAGACCGTCGCGTCGGTGCAGAAGAAGACGCGGATCGGGAGGGTTCCTCGATCGGTGGCGACGATGACGATGCGGAGCAATCGCGTGCCGCAGGCCCGATACCACTGCGCGTCGAGCATCTTGTACCGGACCTCGGTCTGACGCCCGTAGAGGAGCGCCTTGCAGCGTTGCCAGGGGTGCGCGGCATCCTGGGCGAGTCCCTGCGGCTTCGGCAGCGGCACACCTCGCTTGCTCGTGCGTCCGCGGGCTCCCGGCTTCTTCCCCTCGGGGAGCGCCGTCAGGACGGCGTCGGGTCGCATCGCCCCGAACACCACCACCGTGGCCGGCAAGTTCCGCATGACGGTGTCGTTGCAGTAGGCGGCGTCCACGGCGAGCTCGACGCGACGCGTGCCCACCCACCGGACGAAGACGTCGAGCAGCTCCCGCGCGAGCTCGGTCTTCTTCGCGTAGTCGGCGTCGTTCTTGGTGCACTCCTTGACGGTTCGGTAGAGCCGGAAGAGCACGGGCAACGCCCACGGCCGGCGGGAAAAGGGGACGGACACGGACACGGACAGGACCACCCAGCAGTGGCCAAAGCAAAAGGCCCGGTGCTTCTTGGTGGAGCGCACCGGATCGACGTGCGTACCGAGCCCGAAGACGTGCAGGCCCCTCTTCGGGGCCAGCGTGTCGTCGATCACGGCGCGCAGCGCGCCGTCGCCGAGGTAGGGGAGCAAGCGTTGGAAGAGCCAGTACGCGAGCGCGTCGGGGGAGGATCAGGTGAAGAACGCCGGCAACGCAAGGCGCCGCCAGAGCGCGTCGGCTAAGTAGACGACACCGTAGTCGCGCACCTCACCAAGACGACCGCCCTCGGGGAGCTCGCCGGTCTCAAGGTAGCGGGAGAGCGCGACGACGAGACGCCGGATCTGCTCGCGGTCGAGGCGATCGACGCGACCGAGAGGCAGGAGCACGCGCTGCCGGGATTTTCCCGCATCATTGTCAGCGACAGCCGGAGGGCGCGGGAATCTGACGAAGTCCGATGCGATCGCACCTTCCGCTGCGCCGATGCGCTCTTCGCGTAGGAGGTGTAGGTCGAGGGTGTCGGAGAAAGTGAAGGCCCGGGTGAGGACACACCCGAGCCTTCGCGGTGGACGCGCTGCAACGCGTCCGCCGGTGGGCAGCGTGTCGAAGTTGGAGGCCGCTGTCCAGCCGCTCCGTGAAGGAGCGGCGTCGATGTGGATGGACGGTCTGGCTGGTGCGTCGGGTGTCGGAGCATGCAGATCTTCTGCGGCCCGTGCGCATCGGTTCGCGCGCGTTGCGCCCCCTGTGCGAGGCGGCAGCGGGCGGCGACGCATCGGGAGGCCAACCGGCGGTGGTCACGGACGGCGGAGGGGCGGGCTTCGGGCAGGCGGCGGCAGGCGGCCTTTCGTGCTCGGCGGCGGGGCGTAACGGACCCGATCTCGACAGAGGCGGCGCGCTCGCCGACGCCACCCCCGTCGCCGCCGAGTCCCACGGAGGGACCGGGGCGCGACGAGGAGAGCCAAGCCTATGCTCCGAGATCACCGTTCCGTCGTTCTCTGCCCCTTCGATGCGCCTGCTGTCATCGCATCTTGTCGGCCTTCCTGCGCCCGAGCGAGCGGCTCGTGGCTCGCCGGCGCCGGAGACCGCGCCAGCCGCGCGCCCCTGCGTAGGGAGGGGTGCGCGTGAGCCCGGCGCACAAGCCCGTGAGCGCCGAGGAGTCCGCGTCGATCCTCCGGCTGCATCATGTCGAGGGCTGGCCGGTGGGCACCATCGCCGACCAGCTCGACCGCCACCATGACACCATCGAGCGCGTGCTCGCGCACAGCGGTCTGCCGGTCGGCAAGCAGATCGAGCGCACGCGCAAGGTCGACAGCTATCTGCCCTTCATCGAGGAGACGCTCGCCAAGTATCCGCGCCTGCGGGCGAGCCGGCTGTGGGGCATGGTGAAGGCGCGCGGGTACACCGGCTCCAAGAGCGGCTTCCGCGCCATCATCAGCCGCCTGCGCCCGCGTCCGGCCGCCGAGGCCTACGTGCGGCGCGCGGTGTTGCCCGGGCAGGAGGCGCAGGTCGACTGGGCGCACTTTGGCAGGATCACCGTGGGCCGGGCGCAGCGCGAGCTGTTCGCCTTCGTCATGGTGATGTCCTATTCGCGCCTGCGCTTCGTGACCTTCGCCATGCGCGCCGCGATGCCGAGCTTCTTGCGCGGGCACGTCGAGGCCTTCCGCTTCTTCTCCGCCGTGCCACGCGTGATCCTCTACGACAACCTCAAGAGCGCCGTGCTCGAGCGCGCGGGGGACGCCGTGCGCTTCCACCCGACCCTGCTCGCCCTCGCCGGCCACTACCGGTTCGAGCCGAGGGCCTGCGCGCCTTACCGGCCCAACGAGAAGGGTCGCGTCGAGCGGGCCATCCGCGACGTGCGCGAGGGCTTCTTCTCCGCGCGGACCTTCACCTCGCTCGACGACCTCAACGCCCAGGCGCGCTCCTTCTGCGACCAGATCGCCAAGGAGCGCCGCGTCCCCGACGCCAAGGACAAGACCCTCGCCGAGGCTTACCTCGAAGAGCTGCCGCGGCTCATCGTGCTGCCCGACGATCACTTTCCCGTCGAGGAGCACGTCGCCGTCCGCGCCGGCAAAGACCCCTACGTGCGCTTCGACCGAAACGACTACAGCGTCCCCCACACCCACGTCCAGCGCGCTCTGGTCGTGATCGCGACCGACGATCGCGTGCGCATCCTCGACCCGAGCACCCCCGCGGTGACGCTCGCCGACCATCGGCGCAGCTACGACCGCGATCAGCGCGTCGAGCAGCCCGAGCACCTGCGCGCCCTCGTCGAGGCCAAGCGCCACGCCCATCAGAGCAGCGGATTCGACCGGCTCTTCTCTGCGACCCCGACGGCGCGCGTGATGATGGAGCGGCTCGCCGATCGCGGCGCCAACCTGGGCGCGGCCACCTCGGGCCTGCTCCAGCTGCTCGACCGCGTGGGGGCTGATCTGCTCGAGCGGGCGCTCGTCGAGATCGTCGCCCGAGACCAGCTCACCCTGCGCGCGCTGCACCACGAGGTCGATCGTCTCCGCTACGAGGCCGGCCTCGCCCCGCCGCTCACGGTCGCCGTGACCGCCGACCTCCGCGCTCGCACCCAGGTCCGACCGCATGCGCTCTCGACCTACGACCGGCTCCACGCGGGCCGAGGAGACGCCGATGAAGACGGATGAGCTCGCCGCCACGCTCAAGCGACTACGCCTGTTCGGGTTGCTGGCCCGGATCGAACAGATCCGCGACAAGCCCTGGCTCGCCGAGGTGCTCGCCATCGAGGTCGAAGAGAAGACGCGCCGCAGCCTGGCGCATCGCGCGCACCTCGCCGGCATCGGGCCCTTCAAGCCGGTCACCGACTTCGACTGGAAGTGGCCGCGCAAGATCGACCGCGTGCTGGTCGAAGATCTCTTCTCCCTCGGCTTCGTCACCGAGGGCGTCAACGTGGTCCTCCTCGGCCCCAACGGCGTCGGCAAGACCATGCTCTTACGCAACCTCGCCCACCGCGCCCTGCACGCCGGACACGCCGTCGTCGTGCGCAGCGCCAGCGATCTGCTCGCCGACCTCATCAAGCAGGAGTCCTCCGAGGCGCGGGCCCGGCGGCTCGCCGCCTACGTGCGCGCGCACCTGCTCTGCATCGACGAGGTGGGATACCTGTCCTACGACGCTCGCCACGCCGACCTGCTCTTCGAGATCGTCTCACGCCGCTACGAGAAAGGTCGGTCCATTCTGCTCACCACCAACCGGCCCTTCGCCGAGTGGCCGATGACCTTCCCCAACGCCTCGTGCGTGGTCACCCTGGTCGATCGGCTCATGCACAAGTCGGAGATCGTCACCATCGACGGTGACAGTTACCGTCTCCGCGAGGCCGAGGCGCGTCAGCGCGAACGCGCCGCCGCACGCAAGCGCCGCAAGCCAGAAGAGAGCCGAGAATAAGGCCACCAGCAACGCTCGCCCCTCCGCCCGAGCGCCGACCTCGTTGACCTCTCACCTCGTCAACGTCCGCGCGCACGGTCCTCTCGTCGTAAGACCTTGGCGCTACGCCTCGTCGGCGGACGGCGCGCCCCTCATGATCGGCAACGTCTTCGTCGCTGGATCCCGCCCCCGCCCGTGATCGCCCGAATTCGTCACCTGGCCGCGTTTGCTGGTGATCGCCAACACGCATCATCACGGTACGCCTCGACGATCTGGGCATAGCGGACGGGGTGACCGGTCTTCTGGCCTGTGACGACTTCGCGGAGGAACATCGAGGCGGGAGGATCGGGCTACGAAGCACAGGGCGTCAACCGACACGACGCAGCTTCTGTGACTACGCTTTTTTCGGTCCGCACACGGGTCGACCCCCGGATTTCCCGAGGGATTTGCTTACCGGGTGCTAGAAATGGGCAGCCAACTGTCAAACCCGGGCCTAGGCTCTCGATAAACTTCTGGTTACCCCGCGATCGTCGGCTCGTCGGCCTCGATCGCGAACCTGGCGACCGGCACCATGCCGGACTCTCAGAACAAGTTGCTCGGGGAGCACGCCTCGATGTCCTTGTCCCACGAGGTGCTGCCGTCGATCAGCAGCATCTCGGTTCGCACGCCGAGGTAGCGCACGATGTCGCCGCCCGCGCCGTCCCGTGCGTCGCGAAGCGTGTCGAACGGAGCCTCGATCTCGGAGCGCATCGTAGGGAGCTCAACGCCGTGCTCCTCGAGCATCTCCTCGGCGACGTCCCTCGCCTGCATGTAGGCGCACCTGGACCGGTTCTTCGCCGACTCGTCGTCCTCCCTACAGTGGGTGCGCCCGTGCGCTGGCACTGTGACGTTCTCCGTCCTCACGCCGCGCGAGCCTGTCGAGCGCTTCGCGCGCGAGCCCCTGGAGGAGGGCGTGAGCGGGGCGCCTCTCGCCCCGCTCATCCGATCGCGATGCTCGGGGCGCTCGGTGTAGCCCAGACGACGGGAGACACTTGGGCGCCGGCTGCGCCCAGCAACTCGCGAAGCTCGCAGAGCGCGGTCTCCGCGTGCTCCCATTGGCACTCGTGGACCGCCTCGCTGAAAAACACCGCTCGTCCGGTCGCAGCGTCGAGCGAAGTCTTCTGCGAATCTCGATGGTTGAACGCGTAGCACAGGACCTCGTCGGCGGACGCGTAGACAGCCACGCTCTCCCCGAGCGGCATGTCCTCGGCGCGCCCTCCGAGAGCGGTGAACGCATCGGTGGCCGGGCGCGCCAAGCGAAGCACGATGACGTCGGAGGGCAGCTTCTCGGCGTCATACCCGCCAATGGGCGCGACGTGCTTCGCAGAGACCGCGCAGTACGTGTCCACGAGCGGCAGGCCGGTCGCGAACTGGTTTGGGCCCACGATCCGGCGCACGAGCTGCTCGGCGCTGCTTCGGACCGCCGACGGCTTCAGCTTGCACCGCGCGACGGCCCCCCGCCACTCGCGGATCCGCGGATCGTCGAGCAGGTTCGCGGTGCTGAGGCTGGCAGCCTGGAGGGCCGCGCGCGCTCTCGCGAGCGACGCGGGACCGTCCAGGCGATCCACTGCACGCTCGAGATCACTGGCGAGGAAGGCGCCCACGCGGATCGACGGAAACGGGTCGCACACCGAGCGAGCGATCACGAATTGAAGATTTCGATCAGTCATGTTGAGTTCCCTGTTGGTTGGGCCTTGCCGCTGGTCGACCATGGAACGACGATCGCATGGGGGGCGACCCACAGCGGTGGCCGCCCATGCGATCCCTGAAATCACGCGCCAGGGCATGGCGTCGTGTGTCAGCGGGCTCGACCATCCTGGAACTCGGCGAGCTTCTGCGGATCCGCCAGGATGCCCGGGCGGAGCCGCATCTGTGAGCCGTAGCCGTGGGGGTCGGCGCGCATCAACCACTCGTGCGCACGTGCGAGCTCGGGTCCGGGGATCCATGCCGCGATGTGGTGGAGCGTGTGATAGCCGTCCCCGTGAGGGTGGATAAGGAGTTGCGCCCAGAAGCTGATGTTCGAGATCGTTCCCTCGAAGATCGTGGTCGCCTGGTAGTCGTGCTCGTCGGCCTCGCCGATCAGCCGGATGACCGGCAGGACGAAGAGGAAGGGGATGGCAAAGAACGCCGTCCAGTAGACCAACGCGTCGTGGACGCCGAAGGCCATGGTGAGGGGGAAGAGCAGCACGCAAGCGTGCCACGCGACGCCGCGGGCGGCCACCGCGGGCGAGGTCCCGATCGCACGGAACCAGTTCGCAGCGTAGCGGGGGAGTCGAACGCCGATCTCCAGGGCGAAGCGCCAGGGAGAGAGCCGCGCGCGGCAGCGCAGGTCGTGCAGGCGGTCGCTGTTGTACCGCGGCAGATCGACATCCGTCGCCCCCGCCCAGTCTCCATGGTGCGGGCCGTGGCTCTGGCGCATGGCCGCGATGCTGCTGAGCATGGGGGCCGCGGCGAGGAGGTCCGCCAGCAGATCGTTTCCCTTCCGGGACTCGCGGCTCCAGTTGTAGTGAGCGCCGTCGTGAACCAGGCATTCGAGCCCGCGAAGCCGGGACCCGAGGAGCGGCAACGTCGCCATGTAGAAGAGCGCTCCTGGCAGAGCGCCGGCAGCGTTCGTGAGGAGGGTGCAGCCGCCAGCGACGGCGATGACGGTGGCGATGTCAGCGAGCGCGAGGGCAGCCATCTTGAGCGGGCGAGTGCGGGCGAAGCGGCGGATCTCCGCTCGCATCGGACCGAACGCGTAGCCCACGGGGACTCCTCGGGACCTCCTCGGTCCCTCGGGCGCGTAGCTACGGACCAAGTCGCAGTGCGACTCGTTCTCGGTGGTGTATCTTACATTGTAGGTGCCAGAGCGGGCTTTGTCCACCAACAGGTGGTCCGCCACGATCTGGCGCTGGCCGGCGAGAGCGTGTACTCTCCCGACCCCGCGGAGCGCGGGCTTCTCCATGTGTTGTTCTCCGGGTAAGGGGGCCGACGAAATGGGGAGGCTCGAGGCCTCGGAGCGCTTGCGACGCTCCGGGGCCTCCGCGGCCTTTCTGGCAGGCCGCCGCCGTTGGGTCTCCTTTCTGGTAGCCGGTGCGACCTCGCGGCCACCGCTATGACCTCCGTCCCCCAAGGCGAGGGCGAAGCTTACTTACTGCTGCTTGCGCGGATCACGGAGTGGATCGGCTGGTCGACGTACGGCCAGCCGGTCCACGATCTTCATCGCCCGACGAGCGACCATGCAGACGAGATACATTACTCGGAAGACAATTAAAAGAAAAAAATGTCCAACTAGTACGATTAACATAACATGTATACATATGAATACATGTGCAAACGCAGGGTAGTCCCGTTAAATTATGTCTTAACTGTAACATACAGAAAGATTCGTCAGCGTCGCCCTTGTGCAGGACGCAATTCACATGTATGTGGATGAAAAATGCGGTCGACTAGCCCTACATCAAACGGGATCTTTACGGCGAGGCGATGCGCCGATCTCGCCTGGAAGGTCCGCTCCAAATCCAGCGCCTCCCGCGACGACGCACGCTGCCCACCTAGTCCCGACCTACCAGAGGACGCGTAATCAATGCACCTCTCCGTGCCCCGCGACGCTCACGAACACTTTCGCGCTGGCGAACCAGTTGCGGCGATTCGTACATGGCTTGCTAAAGGCTCGTGCACGCAAGGCGACCTCGCCAAAGCCATCGACGTGCGGCCCAGCACCCTCAGCGCGAAGATGACGGGCAACTTTGCGTGGACGCATGATGAGCTTTCGAGGGCTTATGAATGGCTGGCTGGTCACACCTACGATCCAGAGACTAAGACAGACACCGTTGATCTCGCCGTCCTCTTAGGCACGTCCTATCCTTATGAGGAGAAGGGCCGGACCCGGTACAAGTTCCCGGACCGTTCAAGCTCCGAGGTCTTTCCCAAGGACACCACGTTCCGGCTTGGCGTAGTCGAGCAGCCTCCGTTCTGCTCCGTCGAGGAGCAACGGGGGGAGTTGGTCGGTTTTGGCATCCTCCCCAATCTACTGAGGCTCATCCTCAGGCGCGGGCAGGACATCTATCCGAATCTGGAATACGCGAAGGTCACGGATCTCTCCGTCGGCGGCGACTTGTTGCGCCAAAACAAATACAAGATGCTCCTCGGCTTCTACCAGACGCCGAAACGGCTCCAGAGCGCGCGCTTCATCGAGGCGCCCTGGCTCCGCATGCCCCTCAACGGCGTCGTGTACACAGAGCCGCTGTTGCGCTTCGTCGCGAACTCCAACCCGAGGTGGTCGACCTTCGACGAGCTTTCCCTCCCCGAAAAGAAGAGGGAGCTCGAGAACGGCGCGGGCCTCGTGGGTTTTCGAAGAAAACTCTTCCGGGAGGCCAGGTTCATAGTCTTCCACGGCGAGGTTGGGCACGACTTCGTCCTCGGCCACCCGGACATCACCATCTCCGACAACGTGATCGTGCTCGAGCGCTACGATGCGTCCCTGGGAGCGGACAGTCTGCATGCCCTGCGGCAGGAGAGGGGTCTGGCCGTGCTACTCGCCGACGACATTATGGCGGCAAAGGTCGCGGAGCATTTGATCCGGATGGGCGCTTCGGATCGAATCACGACGCTCGGCGTGCCGAGGACCGAAGACATCTTCGCGCCGTACGAGAAGCACGGCACCCAGTTCCACTTCAACATCGGGCTCCCCGCGATGCCGGTCACGCTGGCGATCTCGAACCAGGATCCCTTGGTGGGCGACTATCTGGAGCGCGTGCTCAGCACCATCCGGGATCAGGATCCTCTATCACTGCTGGATCTTTACCATGGCGCGTTCGAGCGCGAGGTGAAGAGTGCGGAGAGGAGCTGGCCCGAGCTGGTCAGGTACCTGATGCTGGAGGACATCGCCCGAGCCGCGAAGAACGTGCACGTAAAATTCGATCTCACGCCTGGTTTAACCGATGGTTCAAGAGCGACGCGCGAGAGCGCGTGACTCCTGGAGGAGCCAATGCCGAATAAGTCACTCTTCAAGTTTTCACTCCTCGTCGCGTCCGTGGTCTTCTTCGCCCAGTTCGTCGCGTGCGGGAACAAGAGCGGCCAGGGAGGCGAGCCGCAGGTCAAGACTGTTCATGACCGGGTGACGGCCGCAGGCGAGATCAGGGCGGCGTACGTCGTCTACCCTCCCTCGGCGATCAAGGATCCGAACTCCGGGAAGCTCAGTGGTATCTCTGTGGAGGTCATCGAGAAGGCCGGCGAGAATCTCGGGCTGAAGATCCGGTGGACCGAGGAGGTGGGATGGAGCACTATGATCGAAGGGCTCCTCACGGACCGCTACGATCTGGTCGTGTCGGGCATCTGGCCGAACGCCTCCCGGGCGCGTCAGGTGGACTTCAGCACCCCCATCTTCTACAGCGGGATCGGCGTCTACGTGAAGGCGACGGACGACAGGTTCGGAGACCTCAAATCGATCAATTCAGCCACCGTGAAGATCGCGACGGTTGACGGAGAGATGTCCGACATCATCGCCAAGGGCGAGTACCCGTCCGCGACGCGGGTGTCCCTCCCGCAGCTCTCCGACGTGTCCCAGTTGCTCCTCCACGTCAGCCAGAGCAAGGCCGACGTCACCTTTCTCGAGCCTGCTGTGGCGTACCAGTTCATCTCGAAGAACCCCGGTTCCGTGAAGAACATCCGGGTGAGCGCCCCCATCCGTGTTTTCGGCAACACGGTGATGTTCAAGCGAAACCAGGTGGAGTTCAAGGCAATGCTGAACTCCACCCTCGAAGAACTGCTCAACAGCGGGTTCGTGGACAAGGTTATCGATCGCTACGAACCGTTTCCCGGCGCTTTCTATCGCGTGGCGCATCCGTACCGCGCAGCAGACAACGTCGCGGCGGAGCCCCAAAAGTAGGGCGCCGAGCTCGTTGTGCCGATCCCTGCCACCCCTACGTCGCGACACTGCTGAATGAGCATCCTCGACATCTTCCTCACCTACAGGAGCGCGCTCCTGGGTGGCCTCTGGGTCACGTTGAAGCTGTGCTTCGCGATCTGGGGGATGGGGCTGATCTTCGGGTTTTTCGCCGGCATTGCGGGCTCGCGGTGGCCAAGGACCGCCGGCAGAGCTTCTCGCGTCGTCTCATTCGTCCTATCCGGCATCCCGACGATCGTCTTGCTGTTCTGGCTCCACTATCCGCTGCAGTCCTTGTTCTCCGTAGTCATCGACCCGTTCTATACGGCCGCCGCGGGTCTCGCGCTCGTGAACGCCGTGGCGGTCGGAGATCTCGTGCGCAAGGTCCGCGAGGACTTCCCGAAACAGTACCTACTCGCAGCGCGCGCCTGCGGCCTTAGCCCTCGCGTGACGTTCCTTCACATCCAGCTGCCGCTCATGCTTCGGCAGCTACTACCGCCCCTCGTCATGCTACAGGTCACCATGCTTCAGGCCACGCTCTTCGCGAGTCTGATTTCGGTAGACGAGATGTTCCGTATCGCAAATAGGATCAACGCCACGGTCTATCGACCAGTCGAGGTCTACACGGCCGTTGCTTTGCTCTACGTCGTCCTCTGCCTACCGCTGAACGGCATGGCGCTCGCGCTGCGGGCGCGGTTCACGCGTGATGTCTCCGAGACGTAGGTGCGGCAATGTTCACGGCGGAGCGCATTCAGAAGCAGTATGGCCACGTTGTCGCGCTGTCCGCGTTCAGCGTCGAGTTGTGGCCCGGCACGGTGACGGTGCTCATGGGGCCGAGCGGAGGGGGAAAGTCGACCGCCCTCCGCGCGCTGTCCTTGCTGGAGCCCCCCGACTCGGGCTCCATCACGATCGACACCGAGACATTCCGATTCCCGGACGCGCGCGTGCCTGCCACGGTTTGGCCGCGCGTCACCGTCGTCTTCCAGCAACTGTTCCTGTGGCCTCACCTCTCGATCTGGGAGAACATCACATTGCCGATCCAGGACGGCCTCACGGCCGCAAAGACAGCGCGATTAGAGGCATTCGCGCATCGTCTCGGCATCGCGCACGTCCTCAAGTCGTGGCCCAATCAGGTATCGGGCGGTCAACGCCAACGGGCTGCCCTCATCCGGGCGCTGATGCTGGAGCCGAAATATCTCCTTCTCGACGAGATCACCGCTGCCCTGGACGTCGAGCATGTACGGATCGTCGGTGAATTGTTGCGCGAGGAGCGCGATCAAGGCATGGCGATCCTGGTGGCCACGCACCTCGGCGGATTTGCAAAAGCCGTAGCCGACAGAGTTGTGTTTCTGGACGGCGGCGCCGTCCTCGAGCAGGGGAACCGAGAGGTGCTGACCTCACCCCAGCACCCGCGTGTTCGCCGTTTCCTGGCTATGCTTTGATGACGCGACGCGTTAGATGCCAACATGTGCCGGCATAGATCCACGTGGATGCCGGATTGACTTCTGGGATAGGTAGACGTATATTGGGCAACGTGTTGAATCTCGATGGATCGACTGAGCACATTTATGATGCCCTCCGGTCCTACCGTCTACCGAACGGGTCGCTGCCTCTTGCACGTCAGAGGACTCCCTTTGCGGAGCTCGGTGAGGCAGCCATTCGTGCTGCAGTCCAGCTCGCGCTCGCGTTCCCTGAGAAATGCGGACGCCTCTCGGAGGCCGTTCACGGCATGTTCGGTCTAGGTCGGCCGGCCCTCGGTGAGCACATCGTCATCGAAGGGCACATCGACTGTACCCAACTGTCGCAAGTCGCCGCCAACTCTTTGATCGCTCTAGGATTCGAGCCCGACTCCTTCGTCAAGTTCGTACCTGCCGCCTTCGACGACCATTTCACGTTGAAGTTCGTCGTCTCTCGGTCACGCCGTGAGCGATATCGTGAGCTGCGCCGAGAGGTGTTCCGGCGGTGCGAGGCAGCCGCGGCGATCCTGGGCGTGCAGGTGGCCACTCGGGGGTATGTTGAGCTCGAGATCTATACGTCGAACTGTCGCCTGGCGCTTCCCTATAAGGTCCCCGAGCGTTCGGACCTGGCGCGGTTCCCGTTCCCGGATGGTAGCCTGCGTGTCGCGCCCATGCCCCGAGAAGCCAGCGGGGATTTTGCTAGGTGCAAGACAGCAGACATTCACGTGAAAACACCGACCTCGTGTCGAGGCTCTGCTTTTCATGGTGCGGACGGGGAGATCATGGAGGAGCTTCGCGAACGGTTCGTCGCCATGGGCCTCTATGAGGTGATGACCGAGGCCGGGAATCGGGTCTACACCGCGCAGTTTCTCGATGCCTTCGCTGCGCGCCGTGTCTACAGACGACTTGGTGAGTATCTGGGCGTCGTTGGTGGCATTGTGGACATGGTGTACGAGCCATGTGTGAGGGTGTGGAGGACCGGGGATGGAACCCATCTCGCAGAGATGCCTCCTGTCGTAACGCAACTCATGGATTAGTGCAGCTCGACGAACGGCCACTGCCTCCACGGGTGTGTTCCCTTCGTATGCTAACTGTTTCCACGCCAGGTGGTTGGTGTGAACAGTCAGCTCTGCCGCGCCAGATACCTGATGCCCATCGCGAGCTGGCTTCGACGGCGAGCCGCACACGAGAGGCACCGTCCCGTAGCCGCTCTGCCCCGGGGAGCGGAGAGCACGTCAATGGTGAGCAACGTCAACTACTTTGCCGATTAGCGACAACTATTTTTGCCGGTCCCAGCCAGGTCTTTTCCATCGATTCACCGCGTCCATCTCCTCGCCCTTCTTCGGGTAATTGTCGTCACCTCCGTCGTCGTAGTTGTCGTTGTTGCTCGGGGCTGCCCACCCGCTACTCGTCGTCATCGTCTCCGCCGTCGTTGCCGTTTTCCCTCGCACCCACGCCATTAACACCTCGTGCTCCGCCTTCGTGGTGACGGCGCTTCCCGTGCGCCTCTTTCCGGATCCCTCTTGAGTCCATAGGACTCGCATCCGCGCCATCGAGGCGGTACACCCCGAGCTCGGTCTTGAGGGTGGCGAAGAAGCTCTCGGTGACGGCGTTATCTCAGAGGGTGTTGAAAAACTTGGCCCGGCGATCCGACCCGTGTGCAGAGGTCGAGGATGCAGCCCCGCAAGCCCTACCCCTCCGACTTGACCGACGCCGAGTACGCGATCCTCGAACCCCTGGTTCCCCCCTGCAAGTCGGGGACGAGCAAGGGCGGCCGCCCCGAGGAGTACGCCCGGCGGGAGATCCTCAACGCCATCTGCTACGTCACGCGGAGCGGCTGCGCCTGGCGCATGATGCCGCACGATCTTCCGCCCTGGGACACGGCCTACCACTACTTCCGCAAGTGGAGGAAGGACGGCACGTGGGTCCGCCTTCATGAACACCTCCGAGGCGATGTACGCGAGGCGGAGGGACGCGCGCGCGAACCGAGCGCCGGCATCCTGGACAGCCAATCCGTCAAGACGACGGAAAGGGGGGGCCTCACGGGTACGATGCGGGCAAAAAGATCAACGGGCGCAAGCGTCACATCCTGGTCGACACCCTCGGGCTGCTGATCGCTGTCGTCGTCCACCCGGCGAACGTCCAGGATCGCGACGGCGCCAAGCTCGTGCTTCAGTGGCTTGCCCACACCTTCTTCGCCCGGATGCGCCTCATCTGGGCCGACGCGGCGTACGCCGGAGCGCTGCTCGCGTGGGTGACCTCGCTCCGTCGCCGCTCCAAGCTCCGGCTGGAGATCGTCAAGCGCACCGACGACCTGAAGGGTTTCAAGCTTTTGCCGCGCCGGTGGGTCGTCGAGCGCACCTTCGGGTGGCTGGGGCGCTACCGCCGATTGAGCAAGGACTACGAATTTCTCACAGCGACCAGCGAGACGATGATTCACTTGGCGATGATCCGCCTCATGGTGCGGCGACCCGCAGCTTGAGAGGTTTTTCAACGCCCTCTCAGCAATCGCCGGCGCGGCTCATGCTCGCGACAATGCCGTGGCGGCCGAGTGCCTTGCGGTAGTCGTCGCTGGCGTAGGAGCTGCCGCGGTCGGAGTGGTGCAGCAGCCCGGCGAACGGGCGCCGCGCACGGAGAGCAGGCCGGAGAGCATCGAGCGCACGGGCGCGATCGTTGTTCGCGCTCGTGGCTCAACCGACCACGTCGCGCGAGAACAGGTTGAGGATCGCCGCGAGGTACATCCAGCCCTCGTCGGTCGCAATGTAGGTCACTTCGGTCACCCAGGCCTGGTTGGGCGCCTTCGCCTCGAACATCCGCACGAGCCGTTAGACGCGATGGGCAGATCGTGGTTCGAGGCCGCCGTGCGGCGGAAGCGGCGCTTCTGCCGCGCCACGAGGCCGCATTCGCGCATGAGCCGCTCGACGCGCTTCTTGCCCACGCGCTTGCCGCGGGCGCGCAGCTCGGCGTACACGCGCGGGCTGCCATAGGTGCTGCGGCTCTGCGTGTGCACCGTGGCGATGTCGACCGAGAGCACGACGTCGGCTCTCGCGCGCTTCGACGGTGCGCGCTTGCTCCAAGCGTAGTAACCGCTCCGCGAGACCTCCAACGCGCCGCAGAGCATGTCCATGGGGTAATGAGCCTTCTCCGCGGTTTCGGCGACGCGCCAGAGGAGTCGGGCCGGATGGTCCTTCGGGAGCGTGTCCTCCGGGATCTCGAAGCGCATCACCCCTTGTCCGCGAAACGGCTCCCGCGTCCGAACCTTGGCCATGCCGCATTACGTGCGAGAACGCCTCGCGGTTTCCATCGCCTTCGAGAAATTCACGAGGATCCCAGGCACCCCTCCCTGAGCGGGCGGCGCCCGCGATTTAGGAGAGGCGGGCGGCGCGCAGGCGCGCAGCGCCGAGCACCGACTGGAGGTGGGCACCGTCTCCTCCGGCTCGTCTGCATCCAGCAGGCGGCTTTTGTCGTCACCCCTTGAGCGCGCATCGCGCTATGCTGTCATCTCCAACGGATCGTGGTCACGGAGGAACACGAGGTTGACGGCGTTGACGACGGCGTGACAGACGAGGGGGCCGACGAGGGAGCCGGTGGCGGCGAAGATCGCGCCGAGGCCGAGGCCGACGACCATGGCCCAGCCGGCCCAGACCCAGCGGCTCGGGCCCTTGATCTGGTGGGCGAGGCCGAACAGCAGGGCCGAGAGCCAGACGCCGATGGTGGGGACGAGCAGGCCGCGGAAGAGGAGCTCTTCGCCGAGGCTGGAGAGGCCGGCGACGAGGAGGATCTGCCCGGCGCCGAGGTCGCGGGCCACGGGGCGAAGCTCGACGTGCAGGCGGCGGGCCCAGGTGAAGCGGGAGACCAGGTAGCGGGTCATCCCGATCACGGTGGTGGCGAGGCCGAGGCCGAGGGTCGCGCTCGCCACATGGCCGAGCGGCGCGGGCCAGGCGAACCAGGGCTCGGGGTAGGCCCAGGGCGGACCGTCGCGCAGCACGACCGTCACGGCGAGGGCCATGATCGAGAGCAGCGCGTAGGCCCCGGCGATGCGGAGCGCCGCCGCGCTCTTGCCGGTCTCGGACCATCGCTCGCGCATGCGCGGCCACTATGGCATGCGGGCGCGGCCCGGTGAAGGCAGCGCCGGACGTCGCAGGCCCCGGGACCGCATGCGCCGTGCCCCTGGCTTGCGCGGTCAATCCAGGGTAGAGCGGCGCCATGCACGCTGCGGTGGTCATCTTCCCCGGCTCGAACGCCGACGCCGAAATGATCCACACCCTGCGGGACGTCATCGGCGTCCAGGTGAGCACCGCCTGGCACCGCGACGCCGAGCTGCCCGCGGGGACCGATCTCGTGGCGATCCCCGGGGGCTTCTCGTACGGCGATTATCTGCGCTGCGGCGCGATCGCCAAGACGAGCCCGATCATCGCGGCGATCCGGCGCCACGCCGAGCGGGGCGGCTACGTGCTCGGCGTGTGCAACGGCTTCCAGATCCTCACCGAGGCGGGGATGCTCCCGGGCGCGCTCACGAGGAACGCGCACCTCCGCTTCGAGTGCCGCGACATCTTCGTCACGCCGGACGCCGAGGGCCCGTTCACGCGCGGCCTGCCGCGGGTGCTGCGCCTCCCCATCGCGCATGCCGAGGGGCGCTACCAGGCGAACAGCACGACGCTCGGCGCGATCGAGGGGCACCACGACGTGGCGTTCCGCTACTGCGATCGCAAAGGGAGCGTGACGGCCGAGAGCAACCCCAACGGGTCGCTCGACTCGATCGCGGGCATCTACGGCGGGCCGCGGCGCAACGTGCTCGGGCTGATGCCGCACCCCGAGCGGATGAGCGAGGCGCTCCACGGCGGGAGCGATGGGCGTCTGCTCTTCGACGCGGTCGTGCGGAGCGCCGCCGAGGCCGAGGCTTCGGCATGAGCGCGACCGCGCCCGGTGTGTCCGGCGCGGCGCAGCGCTGCCGGGCCTGCGGGGCCGACGCGCCGGCCGGAGCGACGCGCTGCCCGCGGTGCAACGCGCCGCTCGGCAAGCCCACGCCTTGCCCGCACTGCGGCGGCGAGGGCGGGATCTCGGCGGACAGCGAGCTGCGCTTCGTCTGCGATCTCTGCGGCGGCCCGCGCGTGCCCCACGAGCAAGGTCAGGCGAACGGCAAGGAGGTGCCCTTCCTCCAGAAGGCCGACGCCGCGCGCAAGGGCAGAGCCGCGTGGCGCGGCACCGCGATCGGGAGCGGCGTGGGCCTCGTCCTCTCGATCATCCCCGTCCTGCTGCTCATCGGCCTGCTCGGGCCGAGCTTGCTCCTCCTCGTGCCGGGCGTGCTCTTCAACGGGCTCTTCGCGCTGATGCTCTGGGTGAGCCTCGGCCGGGCGCGGCAGCGCGGGCGAGAGATCGCGCCCGCGATCGACGCGGCGTGGATGGCCGCGGCCAATGATCTCGCGCGCTCCGGCGCGCTCGCGAGCCCCGCCGAGCTCGTGACCAAGCTCGGCCTCGACGAGCAGAAGGCCGAGGAGCTCTCGGCGATGATCGACGTCGATCGCGCGGTGGGCGGCGTGCCGGGGCCGAAGGTGCGCATAGCCACCGAGCCGGGCGCGCCGTTGCCGCCCGATCCGGCGTTCGAGGCGCTCGAGAAGGCCGCGGCCGAAGAAGAGGCCGCCGCCGAAGAGGCCGCGGGGCACGCCGCGCAGAGGAAGCTCTAGCGCGATGAAGCCGCGCCGCGCCCTCTCCCACGTGGGCGGGCCCGCGCGCCTCTCGGGCGATCGCGGCGCGGCCGAGAAGCTCGCCCTCGCGCTCGACGTGCCGAGCTCTCTCGGCGAGGGCGAAGCCGAGGCGCTCGCGCGGGCCCATGTGCACGGCTTCCACACCTACCCGGCGCGGATGCACCCGCTCGTCGCGCGCCGCTTGATCGAGGCTTTTTCCGCGCCCGGCGAGCGCGTGCTCGACCCCTTCTGCGGGAGCGGCACCGTGCTCGTCGAGGCGCGCCTCGCAGGCCGTGCCGCGGTGGGCGTGGACGCGAACCCGCTCGCCGTGCACCTCGCCCGGCTCAAGGTGCGCGGCAGCACCGAGAAAGAGCGCACCGCGCTCGTCGAAGCCGCCCGCCGCGCGGCCGCCTTCGCCGACGAGCGCCGCCTCGCCAGGGCCGGCGCCACGCACCGCTACGACGAGGCCGATCGCGCCCTCTTCGCGCCCCACGTGCTGCTCGAGCTCGACGGGATCCGCGCGGGCATCGACGCGCTGCCGGCGGGTCAAGCGCGCGGCGACCTGATGCTCGTGCTCTCGTCGATCCTCACCAAGCTGAGCCAGAAGCGCTCCGACACCTCGGAAGAAGGCGTGCAGAAGCGCATCGCCGCCGGCTACCCGGCGCGCCTCTTCGCTCGCAAGACGGAGGAGCTCTGTCGCTCTCTCGAAGAAGTGGCCGCCCCGCTCGCCAAGGCCCCACCCGCCCGCGTGCTCGAAGGCGACGCGCGCGTGCTCGAAGGCGTGCTCCCGGGCTCGATCCACCTCGCCGTCACGTCGCCGCCCTACCCCGGCAACTACGACTACCTCGCCCACCACGAGGCGCGCCTCCGCTGGCTGCGCCTGCGCCCCGAGCGCTTCGACGAGGCCGAGATCGGCGCGCGCCGGAGGCTCGATCCGATGGGCGAAGACGAAGGCCCCCGCCGCTTCGCCCGCGAGCTCGGCGAGGTGCTCGCCGCGGTCAATACAACCCTCGTCCCCGACGGCGCGATCGTCCTCCTCATCGCCGACAGCGTCGTCGCCGGCGCCCCCGTCTACGCGATCGATCTGCTCGCCGCGCTCGCCCCACGCACCGGCTTCACGCTGATCGCCGCGGCCTCGCAGCCGCGCCCGCACTTCCACGCGCCGACGGGCCGCGCCTTCGTCGCGCGGGCGCGGGAAGAGCATGCGATCTTGCTGGCCAGAGACACCTGAGGTCCCGGTAAAACAAGCCTCCGTCGCCCATTCGCTCCATGCCCCGCGTCGAGATCCTCCAGAGCTCCCTCGGCCCCGCCGTCTCCGCCGACGTCCCTGAAGGCGAGCGCCTCCTCGATCTCTGCGATCGTCTCCGCGCCCCCGTCTCGTTCTCCTGCCGCTCCGCCACCTGCGGCACCTGCCTCGTCACCATCCACGAGGGCCAGGATCTCCTCGATCCTCCGGGCCACGACGAGCGCGAGGTCCTCGCGATCTTCGCCGCCCCGCCCGCCGAGCGCCTCGCATGCCAGGCCGTGATCCGTCCCGGTCCCGGCCTCGTCCGCGTCGCGTGGGTCGAGCCGGTCAATCCTTTTCCTGAGTAGCCGCCTTCGCACCTGTCGAATCCTCGACGCCGGTTCGTTCTGTGATCGCAGAATTTCGACAAAAGGGGATGCTGCGCCGCGCTTTCGGGCCTAGGCACGCGCTTCGCTACCGGCGCGGGACGAGGTCCCGGACAGGCCGGTGGCTCGCTGTAACGCTGTGAAGAGAGGATCGACGTGACCAAAGCCAGGAAGCTTCGCGAGTTGATGGCCCGCCCCGGGCCGATCGTCATCATCGGCGCCCACGACGGGCTGTCAGGCAAGATCGGGGAAGAGGCGGGCTTCGACGGTCTCTGGGCGTCCGGGTTCGAGATCTCCGCGAGCTACGCGGTGCCCGACGCCAACATCCTCACGATGGCGGAGAACCTCCACGCCGCCGAGATGATGAACAACGTCACCAAGATCCCCGTCGTGGCCGACTGCGACAACGGCTACGGCAACGCGATCAACGTGATCCGCTGCGTCGAGGAGTACGAGCGGGCCGGCATCGCGGCGATCTGCATGGAGGACAACGTCTTCCCGAAGCGGTGCAGCTTCTACGCGGGCGTCAAGCGCGAGCTCTCGCCGGTCGAGGAGCATGCCGGCAAGATCCGCGCGGCCAAGGCGGCCCAGCGCGACCGGGACTTCACGGTCATCGCGCGCACCGAGGCGCTCATCGCGGGCTGGGGCATGGAAGAGGCGCTCCTCCGCGGGCGCGCCTACGCGGACGCGGGCGCGGACATGGTGCTCATCCACTCGAAGAGCAAGGACCCGGACGAGGTGATGTCCTTCGCCCGCCAGTGGGACCGGCCGAACACGCCGCTCGTTTGTGTTCCAACGATCTACAAGGGCACGAAGGTCGAGGAGCTGCACAAGGCCGGCTTCAAGCTGATCATCTTCGCGAACCACGCGGTGCGCTCGTCGATCAAGGCGATGACGGAGACGCTCCAGACGCTCAAGCGGGAGATGTACACCGGCAGCGTCGAGGACAAGGTGGTGCCGCTCGAGCGCGTGTACCAGCTCGTCGGGGTCGACAAGATGAAGAAGGAGGAGGGCGCCTTCATGCCGAGCGAGAGCCCGGGCGTGACGGCGGTGGTGCTCGCGGCGGGGCAGAGCCAGGGGCTCCTCCCGCTCACCGAGGAGCTGCCGAAGCCCATGCTCGACATCAAGGGTAAATCGATCCTCGAGCGGCAGATCGACGTGCTCAACGCGTGCGGGGTGAAGGACATCGCGGTGGTGCGCGGGTACAAGAAGGAGGCGATCAAGGTCGCCAACGTGCGCACGTACGACAACGACGAGTTCGCCACCACGAGCGAGGCGTTCTCGCTCTTCCGCGCGTCGAAGGAGCTCAATGGGCCCTTCCTCTTCCTCTACGGCGACATCCTCTTCGAGCGCGGGCACCTCGAGAAGCTCCTGAAGAGCCCGGCGGACATCTCGATCCTCGTCGACCGCGCGTGGAACGACGAGTCGAAGGGGCGCCCGCAATCGACGCGGGGCGCGCCCGACCTCGTGGTGCTCAAGGACGCGCAGGAGACGGGCTACCGCTTCCTCGGGGCCGAGGCGCCGCACGTGGTGGCGAAGGTGGGGCGCGCGATCCCCGAGAAGGAGGGGAGCGGCGAGTTCGTCGGCATGGCGATGTTCACGCAGAAGGGCGCGCGCCTGCTCACCGACTGCTACCGCAGGCTCAGCGAGACGCACAAGGGCGGCTTCCACGAGGCCGAGTCGCTGCGCGGCGCCTCCTTCCCCGACCTGCTCCAGGAGCCGATCGATCAGGCCACGAGGTCCGCGCGATCGACGTCTACAAGGGCTGGCTCGAGATCGACACGTTCGAGGATTACCGGCGCGCCTGGGCGCTCATCAAGGAGTAGTCGCGCGATGTCCCACGGATCTCCGAAGGGGCCCTCGAAGGCGCCCGAGCTCGTCGCCGCGCTCAAGGGCGCGGGCTTCGATTTCTTCTGCGGCGTGCCCTGCTCGCTGCTCAAGGGCCTGGTGAGCCTGCTCGATCAGGATCACGAGGCCCACTACATCTCGGCCACGCGCGAGGACAGCGCGCTCGGCATGGCGGCCGGCGCGTTCTTCGGCGGCAAGCGGCCGATGGTGCTGATGCAGAACTCGGGGCTCGGCGTGTCCGTCAACGCGCTCGCCTCCTTGCACACGATGTACGAGATCCCGGTGCTCATGCTGATCTCCTGGCGCGGCCAGGGCGGCAACGACGCGCCGGAGCACATCCTGATGGGCGAGATCATGACGCCCATCCTCGACCTGCTCGGCGTGCCTCACCGGGTGATGACGGGCGAGGAGCCCATGGCGGCGCAGGTGGGCTGGGCCAGGGAGAAGCTCGACGCCACGAAGAAGCCCGTCGCGCTCATCGTCCCCGGAGGGATCCTCGAATGAACAAGCTCGACGCGATCAAGGCCCTGATGAAGCTCGTCGGCAAGGACGACCTCATCGTCTGCTGCAACGGGATGATCGGGCGCGAGCTCTACACCGTAGAGGACAGGCCCTCGAACTTCTACATGATCGGCTCGATGGGCCTCGGCCTCTCGATCGGCCTCGGCCTCGCGCTCAGCCGGCCGAACCGCCGCGTCGTCGTCCTCGACGGCGACGGCAACGTGCTGATGGGGATGAACGCCCTCGCCAGCGCGGGGAGCGAGGCGCCGCCGAACCTGATCCACGTGGTGCTCGACAACCACACGCACGCCTCGACGGGCGGGCAGCGCACGATCTCGAACGAGATCAAGCTGGAGAGCGTGGCGAGCGCCACCGGCTACCGCGCGACCCACCGGGCCGAGACGCTCGAGGCCTTCGAGGCCTCGCTCGTGGCCGCCTTCGCGCAGCCGGGCCCGGTGATGGTGCTCGGCGTGGTCGAGGGCGGGACGATCAAGGGCATCGGCCGGGTCGAGCCCACGCCGCCCGAGCTCGCGTCGCGCTTCGCCGCGGAGGCCCGCCGATGAGGGCGATCCTCCTCGCCGCGGGGCGCGGCCGCCGCCTCGGCAGCGACCAGCCCGAAGTGCCTGCTCCTCGATCGAGGGCAAGACGCTGCTCGCCCGCCACCTCGAGAACCTGCCGGCCGCGGGGATCACGTCGCTGACGATCGTGGTCGGCTACATGAAGGAGGCGATCGCCCTGGCGCTCGCGGCTCTCACTCCGAGCATCCCCGTCGAGCTCGTGGAGAACCCGCGCTTCGTCCACGGGAGCATCGTCTCGCTCCAGGTGGCCGCCGATCGCCTGCTCGAAGGCGGGATCTGGATGGACGCGGACGTGCTTTACCCTCCCGCGCTCATGGCGCGCCTCGTCCAGAGCAAGCACGCGAGCGCGGTGCTCCTCGACGGCCGATCGGACGAGAGCGGCGAGGAGATGATGGTCGGCACGCGCGGCGGCCGGGCGGTGAAGATCGCGCGCCGCGTCGGGAAAGACTGGGATTTCGCCGGGGAGAGCGTGGGCTTCTTCAAGGTGAGCGCCGAGGGCGGCCGGGCCATGAAGCGGCTGCTCGACGAGGAGGTCTCCGCCGGCCGGCTCGACCAGGAGTACGAGGCGGCCCTCGATCGCGCCTTCGCCGAGGTGCCGTTCGGCTTCGAACGGGCCGACGATTTCGCCTGGACCGAGATCGATTTCGAAGAGGACGTGGTCAAGGCGCGGAAGCTCGCCCGCCTGCTCTGATCCCCTCTCCCCCTCCCGCCGCCCTCTCCCGATCCGGCGGGGGCATCGGGAGGGGGAATCGGGAACGGGAGCGGGAGCGGGTCAGAGCAAGCCAGGGTATGGTCGTCCCCATGCGGCTCTTCCCCTCGATCGCGTTCGTTTTGATCGCCGGCTGCGGGGGGGGCACAGGCTCCGTCGGGGCGGTGCTCGGGCGCGATCCGGAGACGCGCGCGCTCACGGTGCGGGAGGCGCCCGAGGGGCTCGCGGCGGCCGAGGCCGGCCTCCTGCCCGGGGACCGGGTGATGATGATCGACGGGCTCTACGTCGGCGACATGGCCGGGAGCGAGGTCCGGGAGCACCTCCGGGGGGAGATCGGCACCAAGGTCTCCCTGACGATCGTGCGGGGCGACGAGGTGAAGCACGTGACCGTGACCCGGGGTAAGATGGGGGATCGGCCGAAAAAGCCGCCGAAAGAAGAGACGATCGCGCCCTGATTTTTTTCGTGGCCACTTTCTTGGCCCGTCGATCGCCCTTCCGATAGCGGTCACCTCGTGATGCTCGCCGCCCTCGAGGCCCCCACGTTGCCACGCCACAGGTCCTTCTTCGAAGCCGGTTTGCCCGGGCAGCTCGGCTTCTTCGACGACGAGGACGAGCGCGTCGGGGCAGGGCCATTCCTCAAGTGGGCCGGCGGCAAGTGGTCGATCGCGCCGAAGCTCGCCTCGCTCCTGCCAGGCGACACGCTCGCGCGGACGTACCGCGAGCCCTTCCTCGGCGGGGGGGCGATGTTCTTCTACCTCCAGCCGAAGCGCGCCTTCCTGAGCGACGCGATCGGCTCGCTGATCAACACGTACCAGACGGTGCAGTCGCACGCCGACGCGCTCATCCACCACCTCTTCGCGCTCCAGGAGACGCACTCGACGGAGCAGTTTTACCGGATCCGCGCGCGGTTCAACGCCGAGCGGGACGCCCCCCGGGTCGAGCGGGCCGCGTGGCTCATCTACCTCAACAAGACCTGCTTCAACGGCCTGTTCCGCACGAACCGCTCGGGCGAGTACAACGTGCCCGCCGGCCGCTTCAAGAACCCGCGCGTGTGCGATCCGCAGAAGCTCCGGCTGGCCGCGGCGGTGCTCGGCCGCGCCGAGATCAAGCACGCGACCTTCGATCACCTGCTCGACGAGGCCCAGCCCGGCGAGGTCATCTACCTCGATCCGCCGTACGATCCCATCAGCCGCACGTCGAGCTTCGCCGCCTACTCGGACGGCGCCTTCAGCCGCGAGGACCAGGCGCGCCTCGCCAAGGTCTTCCGCATCCTCGACCAGCGCGGCTGCCTGCTCGCCCTCTCGAACAGCGACACCCCGTATGTCCGCGAGCTCTACGCCGGCTACGATTTCAGCCCGATCATCGCCCCGCGGGCGATCAGCTCCAAGGCCGCGACGCGCGGCGACGTGAGCGAGCTGCTCATCCGCAACACCGCGAAGTACCCCGGCTGAAGGCCTTCGCAGGCCCTCGCTACGCGCTCGCCTGGCCGCTGACGCGGGCGATGTCTTCCCGGTATTTCTCGGCGTAGAACGAGAGCACGTCGAGGGCGTCCCGGACCTCGCTCGGGTCGAGGTTCTCGATCCGGTACTCGACGGAGAGGACGACATCGCCGTCCTCGTCGGCCGAGAACTTCGCCATGTTCATCTCCCGGTTCAGCCGGAGCAGGTGCTCGGCCACGTCGGCGCAGAGCTCGTCCTCTTCCGGCAGGTGGGCGAAGGGGATGATCGCGAAGGTGACGTAGGCCGGCTCGAGGTGCACGAAGACGGGGAAGATCCGGTCTCCGCCGCGAAAACGGCTGCGCAGGGTGGTCTCCGAGACGACCTCCACGGGCCAGCCGTCCTTTTCGAGGCAGGCGCGCACGTCGGCGAAGTTCATCGCCGGAGAGCATACACCTGGACCGCCCCGGGAGGGCCGCCCCGGGAGCGCGCGGGCCCGCCCGGGCAAGATCAGGCCCGGGGCCATGAATAACGACGACGCCCGGCCGTCTGCCTTGACGTGCTGCTCGCCGGTCCTCCCCTGGGCCGGCCCGGGTGGACGCCCCCTGGGCGCCCCCCGCTCCCCCTACCCGCGCCCAAGCATTTTCGGTATAGGACGCCCGCGTCCCGTCCGAAAAGCCAAGGCACGGGGGCTCGTTCGACCGCCGGGATGCTCCCGGGTGGTCCCGTCGGTCAAGCTGGGGATCGCGATCGCGGTCCCGATCGGTCAAGAAAGATTGGAGGCTTTTCAATGATGTTGCGCAGAGCTGCCGTGAAGCTCCTCGGAGCCCTTACCCTCCTCGCCGGCGTCGGCCTCGCCGAGAACGCGGGCGCGACCGAGACCATCAAGCTCGGGACGCTGGCCCCCAAGGCGAGCCCCTGGGGCCAGGTCTTCGAGGTGTGGGCCAAGGCCGTCAAGGACAAGAGCGGCGGCGCCGTCGAGCTCCAGTTCTTCTACAACGGGCAGCAAGGCGACGAGGGCGCGATGGTCGGCAAGATGAAGGCCGGCCAGCTCGACGGCGCGGCGATCACCGCCGTCGGCCTCGGCAAGATCTACAAGCCGATCGTGGCGATGCAGATGCCCGGCCTCTTCACCACCTGGGCCAAGCTCGACGCCGCGCGCGACGCGATGAAGGGCGACTTCGAGAAGGGCGTCTCCGACGCCGGCTTCACCCTCGCCGGCTGGGGCGACGTCGGCCAGGTGCACCTCATGTCCAAGGGCTTCGAGGTCCACACGCCCGACGACATCAAGGGCAAGAAGCCCTACATGTGGCGCGACGACGCGATCCAGCCCGTGCTCTACCAGGTGATCGGCGGCGTCACCCCCGTGCCGCTCAACGTCCCCGAGGTCCTCCCGCAGCTCAACACGGGCGCGATCGACATCGTCAACGCCCCCTCGCTCGCGGCCGAGCAGCTCCAGTGGTCGTCCAAGCTCGACACCATCAACGCCGACGTGAGCGCCTGCGCCATCGGCGCCCTGGTGCTCTCGTCCAAGCGCCTCGACGCCCTCCCGGCCGACCAGAAGGCGATCGTGATGGACACCGGCAAGATCGCCGCGAGCGCGCTCACCAACCGGATCCGTCGCGAGGACGCGGCGGCCTTCGATCGGATGAAGGGCAAGATGAAGGTCGTCACCCTCTCGGCCGACGAGAAGTCGAAGTGGGACGCCATCTTCAAGCAGACCCGCCAGCGGCTCAGCCAGGGCACCTTCTCGCCCGACCTGGTGAACAAGCTCGAGCGCCTCGCCCAGTAACTGCGTCGCTCTCGACGGACAGGGCGCTCTCCGCACCCCGCGTAGCGCCCTTCGCGCGATGAAACCTCCGGCCCCTCTCCGGGTCCGGGGGTTTCGCGCATTTTGTGCGCTCGCGTTGTGCGTTCGCGTCGGGCGGCCGAAGACGGACCATTGAGAAGAGGCGCGCTCCCGCCATTCTGCTCTGCGTTGACGGTGGGATGGCCACGTCGTATGCCGGGCGCCCATTTTCTTCGAGCTGCCCCAAGGAGCCTCATGCGCCGCTATCAGTTCACCTCCGAATCCGTGACGGAAGGCCACCCCGACAAGGTGTGCGACCAGATCTCCGACGCCATCCTCGACGGCATCATCGCCAAGGATCCCACCGCCCGCGTCGCCTGCGAGACGATGGTGAAGACCGGCATGGCGGTCGTCGCCGGGGAGATCACGACCACGGCCTGGGTCGACATGCCGGTGGTCATCCGCGAGACGATCAAGGAGATCGGCTACACCGACGCGCGCATGGGCTTCGACTGGGAGACCTGCGCCGTGCTGACCGCGATCGAGAAGCAGTCGCCCGACATCTCGCAGGGCGTGACCGAGGGCTCCGGCCTCCACAAGGAGCAGGGCGCCGGCGACCAGGGCCTCATGTTCGGCTACGCGACCGACGAGACGCCCGACCTCATGCCCGCGCCGATCAGCTACGCCCACAAGCTCGCGCGGAAGCTCGCCGAGGTCCGCAAGCAGAAGAAGGTCGACTGGCTCCGCCCCGACGGCAAGACCCAGGTGACGATGGAGTACGAGAACGACGTGCCCATCCGCGCGTCGGCGATCGTCGTCTCCACGCAGCACGGCCCCGAGGTCAAGCACAAGACCATCACCGAGGCCGTGCGCAGCCTCGTCATCGAGAAGGTCATCCCGGCCAAGCTCATCGACAAGAGCACCAAGATCTTCGTCAACCCCACGGGCCGCTTCGTCATCGGCGGCCCCTACGGCGACGCCGGCCTCACCGGCCGCAAGATCATCGTCGACACCTACGGCGGCATGGGCCGCCACGGCGGCGGCGCCTTCAGCGGCAAGGACCCGACGAAGGTCGATCGCTCCGCCTGCTACTACGCCCGCTACGTCGCCAAGAACGTCGTCGCCGCCAAGATCGCCTCGCGCTGCGAGGTGCAGATCGCCTACGCGATCGGCGTGGCCCAGCCCGTCGGCGTGCACGTCAACACCTTCGGCACCGGTAAGGTCGAGGAGCAGAAGCTCGAGGACTACATCCTCAAGAACTTCGACATGCGCCCCAAGGCGATCATCGAGCAGCTCGACCTGCTCAAGCCGATCTACAAGAAGACCGCCGCCTACGGCCACTTCGGCCGCGACGAGTTCTCCTGGGAGCAGACCACCCGCGCCGCCAAGATGGCCGACGATCTCCTCGGGACCTCGAAGGCCGTCGACGCCGCCGCCCCCAAGGCGAAGCGCGGCAAGAAGGCCGCGGGCTGAGATCCGGCCGAGCGGGCCCGCGCGAGATCGCGGGCCCGCTGCAATCTTCCATCCCCGCGCGAACACGCGAATCCCGCACATCCCTGCGCCTGCCCGCGCGTGACAACCCCACGGGCGCCGACTAGCCTTCCTGCTCCTCACGGGGAGCGAGGTCGGCAATGCGTATTCAGAGCTTGGCACTGTCCTTGGTCGGCGCCGCGTGCGTCGCGGGCGCGGTCGTCGCGTGCAGCGCGACCGGCGGCAACAACGGCTTCACCGCCAAGGGCTCGGGCGGCGATGATTCGAGCGGCGCAGGGGGCGAGGGCGGCCTCGGCATCAGCTCCGGCGCCGGCGTCGGCGGCGGCGTCCTCGGCGAGGCCCCGCCCTGCGAGGGCAAGGACCCGAACAAGGACAACGACGGCGACGGCTGGACGGGCGCGAACGGCGACTGCAACGACTGCACCGCCCAGATCAGCCCCGGCGCGCAGGACTACCCCGGCAACAACATCGACGAAGACTGCGACGGCCAGGCCGACAACAACCCCACCAACTGCGACGAGAACCTCGACGTCGCGAGCAACGACCCCATCGCCGCCGCCAAGGCCTTCGGCATCTGCAAGATGCAGAAGAACAAGGGCTGGGGCCTCGTCAGCGCCAAGTACGTCACCGCCGACGGCCAGCCGCTCGACGACTTCCAGTTCGACCCCGAGGGCCTCGGCCACGGCATCCTCACCGGCTTCGGCCCCAAGGTCCACCCGCAGGAGGGCAAGAAGCTGCTCGCCCTCTCGAGCGGCACCGCGCGCCAGCCCACGGACCCGGGCTACCAGTCGGTGAGCGGCTACGACAAGGGCTACAGCACCGGCGCGCCCAAGGGCTACCCGAAGGAGTCGCCCTCCTGCCCCGGCACCCTCACCGGCGAGCCCCACGACTCGGCGGGCCTCCTGCTCAAGATCAAGGCGCCCACGAACGCCAAGAGCATGAAGTTCAACCTCAACTTCTACACCTACGAGTTCCCGAACTTCGTCTGCTCGACCTTCAACGATTTCTTCGTCGCCATCCTCACGCCGCACCCCGACGGCCAGCCCGACGGCAACATCTCCTTCGACGCGCAGGGCAACCTCATCAGCGTCAACGCGGGCTTCCTCCAGGTCTGCACCCCGCAGATGGCCGGCGGGAAGAACTTCGCCTGCCCGCTCGGCCCCGATCAGCTCACGGGCACCGGCTTCGACGAGAGCTTCGGCATCCCGAGCGACAACAGCGCCGCGACGGGCTGGCTCGAGACGACCTCGCCCATCGCGCCGGGCAGCGACATCGAGCTCCTGCTCTCCATCTGGGACTCGGGCGACGGCGTGCTCGACTCGACCGTGCTGCTCGACAACTTCGCCTTCGGCGTCACCGGCGCCGACACCGCCACCACGCCCATCGGCGTGCCCAAGTAGCCCTCCTCGCCCTCCAGCATCGCCGGTCTCTCCGGCCCTCGCGTGTAGGCGTTTTCCCTACAAAAGCGGGCACGGCCTCGATCAAGCGACCTGCCGCGCAGCGCGTCGCCTGATACGCTGGAGGTGCCCGTCGTTTGCATTTCTTTTCAAACCTCAGCACCAGCGGCCCCTGCTCACGCGACGGTCCGCTCCTTCGTCGAGGGTCTATGCGCAGTACGCTGTCTTTGCTCGGTCTTCTCGGTGGTTTGGGTCTCTACGCCGCATGCTCGGCCAACGCCGGCAGCGGCGTCTTCGGCACGACCGGCTCCACGGGCACCGGGGGCAGCGGCTCCGGCACCACCGCCTCGACCTCGGGCGCCGGCGGCAACGGGGGCGACGACATCGGCTTCGACGGCGGCCCGAGCGGCACCGGCGGCGGCGGCCTGCCGACCTGCAACTCCGGGCCCAACGACGACACCGACAAAGACGGCTTCACCATCGCCGACGGCGACTGCAACGACTGCGACCCCAACGTGAACCCGGGCGCGATCGAGGTCATCGCGATGCCCGACGCCGACGGCGGCGTGCCCATGCCCGCCGACGAGGACTGCGACGGCATGGTCGACAACGTCCTGCCCCCCTGCGACGACGGCCTGATCGTCGAGGAGCCGAACCCCCTCGGCGGCGCCAGGGCCGTCGAGCTCTGCGCCACCGGCGACGCCAAGCACTGGGGCGTGCTCGGCGCCAAGTGGGTGATGGCCGACGGCTCGCCCCCGCCCGTGGGCAACCTCAACTTCGACCTCGGCCACGGCATCCTCACGGGCTTCGGCCCCAACGTGAACGTGCAAGGCGGCAAGCGCCTGCTCGCGCTCTCGAGCGGCACCGCGCGCCAGCCCACCGACGCGGGCTACCAGTCCGTCGGCGGCTTCGACAAGGGCTTCACCGGCAACTCGCCCCAGGGCTTCCCGAAGGAGTCGCCGGCGTGTCCCGGCACCATCACCGGCCAGCCGCACGACCCGGCCGCGCTCGAGGTGACGGTCAAGGTCCCCACCAACGCCCACGGCTTCTCGTTCGACTTCAACTTCTTCACCTACGAGTGGCCGAACTGGATTTGCAGCCAGTATAACGACTTCTTCGTGGCCATCCTCTCGCCCGTGCCCA
The DNA here is from genome assembly GCA_046351295.1 of Byssovorax sp. GTDB lineage: Bacteria > Myxococcota_A > Polyangia > Polyangiales > Polyangiaceae > JAXLYT01. Next base: position 20,248 of record JAXLYT010000002.1, on the reverse strand, counting down.
TGGGCCAGCAGGACGGCAACATCTCCTTCGACAGCCAGGGCAACCCGGTCAGCGTCAACAACGCCTTCCTCGATGTCTGCGGCTGCGCCGGCGGCCCGCCCTGCTTCGCCGGCGGCAAGAACTTCCCCTGCTCGCTCGGCGACGCGGGCCTGCTCGGCACCGGCTTCCAGGACCAGTTCTCCGACCACGCCTCCACCGGCTGGCTCGTGACCAAGGCCCCGGTCGAGCCCGGCCAGCAGATCACCATCCGCTGGGCCGTGTACGACTCGGGCGACGGCGTGCTCGACAGCACCACGCTCGTCGACAACTGGCAGTGGATCGCCGAGTCGGGCACCACGGTCGGCACGGACGTCGTGCCCACGCCCAAGTAGAGCAGCCGGGCGTGCAGCCTGCGCCGGTGATCCGCGAGGACCCGAGAAAGACCGGATTTTCCAGCCGATCGCGCCTCCTCGCCGGCCCGGTGGGAGAGACGCGCACCTCGCGATCTGCGATCGTCCCGACCGCAATCGGGCGCCGATGCTGGACAATTCGATCTGGATCGCGGAGCCTGGGCATTGGAGGACGGAGTCCCGTGCTTGCGCCGGGGCGCCCTGAAGCCGTCCTCGGGCAGCTTCGAAGAAACGAGAGCTCGAACCGGAGAGGAATATGTCGCGTACGCCCTTAATCTTGATTGCATTCGCTGGATCGATCGCCGTCGTCGGCGCCGCTTGCTCGGCCAACTCGTCGGGGAGCAGCGGCTCGGGCGGCAGCTCGTCCACCACCGGCAGCGGAGGCGGCACGACCGTGGCCACCACGAGCAGCAGCTCCGGCCAGGGCGGCGAAGAGATCACCGTCGGCGTCGGCTCGGGCGGCAGCTCCGGCTCGGGCGTCGTCGGCTGCGAGAACCCGCCCGACGTCGACATGGACGGCGACGGCTGGACGGGCGCCGACGGCGACTGCAACGACTGCGACAAGAACGTCAACCCCGGCGCGATCGAGGTCAAGGTCACGATGGCCCAGGGCGACGCGGGCGTCCCCGACCCGGCCGACGAGGACTGCGACGGGATGACCGACAACGAGCCCAAGCCCTGCGACGACGGCCTCGCCCTGGCCGACGTCGACCCGGCCAACGCCGCCAAGGCCATCGACCTCTGTCAGACCACGGAGGAGAACCCCGCCGCCAAGAAGGACAAGAAGTGGGGCGTCATCGAGTCGATCTACGTCGGCGCCGACGGCAAGAGCGCCCGCGTCCCCGGCCTCCAGGTCGGCCTCCAGTCGAGCTTCGGCCCCAACGTCACCCCGCGCCTCGGCAAGGCCATGCTCGGCCTCTCCTCGGGCCACATGCGCGTGCCCGGCCAGTCCGGCGTCTGCATGACGGGGCAGAGCTGCGTCACGCAGTACAACGGCCCGCCGCCGGCGAACTTCCCCCAGGCCGTCCCCGGCTGCCCGCCCAAGCCCGACATCCACGACGACATCTCCTTGCAGCTCAAGGTCCGCGCGCCGACGAACGCCACGGGCTACAAGTTCAACTTCAAGTTCTACTCGTTCGAGTACCCGGAGTGGGTCTGCTCGGATTACAACGACCAGTTCGTCGCCCTCGTGAACCCGCCGCCCCAGGGCGCGATCAACGGCAACATCTCGTTCGACAACACGAACCACCCGGTCAGCGTCAACATCGCGTTCTTCGACGTGTGCGACCCGAGCCCCGCGTCGAAGATGAACTACGCGCTGCACTGCTCCGGCGCGAGCTGCCCCGCCCCGCCGAACCCCTACTGCCCGAGCGGCATCGGCGAGCTGATCGGCACCGGCATGGCCGGCGGCCCCGGCGACCCGGGCGACGGCGGCGCCACGAGCTGGCTGCAGACGCAGGCCCCCGTCGACGGCGGGAGCATCATCACCATCCGCTTCGCCATCTGGGACACCGGCGATAACAACCTCGACTCGTCGGTGCTCGTCGACGCCTTCCAGTGGATCGCCAACGGCGGCACCGTCAAGCTCGAGACCAAGCCGCCGGCGTGAAGATCGGTGCCGCTCTTTTGCCGCGGCACCGAGCCCCGATCCGCCCCCTCCCGCTCCCGCTCCCGCTGCCCCCTCCCGCTGCCCTCGGCGGGGAAGCGGGAACGGGAACGGGAACGGGAACGGGAGCGGGACAAAAGAACCGCACCCTTTGAGACAGCCTCTCACGCGCGCGCCGCTGAAAGCTTGCGCGCCCGGTTCTCGTCACGTGCCTTCCTTCCCCGCCTCCTGAGCGGCGCCATCAGGCCCACCGCGATCATCGCCAGCACCGAGAGCTTGGGGTGGCGGCCGCGCGCGACGCCGCGCGAGAAGATCGAGCACTCCATGTCGCCGCCGCCCCCGCCGCCGCTGCACTCCATGTCGCCGCTGCTCCCGCCGCCGTCGCAGCTCGCGTCGCTGCTGCCTCCGCCGCTGTCGCAGCTCTCGCTCGATCCGGACGAGTCGCCGCCGCAATCGCCGCTGCTGTCACCGCTGCTGCTCCCGTCGCAGCCGCTCGAGTCAGTGGACGTGTCCGAGCTCCCGTCGCAGCCGCTGCCGCTGCTGTCGGCGGCCGTGTCGCTCGTGCCCGAGCAGTTGCAGCTCCCCGGATCGACGTAGACATCGGTGACGACGGAGCCTTCGCCGCCGGACGAGCCGCTGCCCGACGAGCCGCTCCCGGAGGACATGCTGCCGGACGACGCGCTCCCGGACGAGCTGCTCGACGAGCCCGCGCCGCCGTCGAGGTCGTCGAAGATGCCGCCGCTGCTCGACGAAGACGAGGACGAGCTCTGGCAGCCCGAGAGATCGACCTTCGAGGCGAAGCGCACCGGGGAGACGCCCTCGCCGGGGACGAACGAGAGGTACCAGTCGGCGCCGGCCTTTCCGGCCGGGATTTGCAGCGCCTCGCGGCTCAGCCAGGTCGCGCTCGGCGCTTGCCCGGAGAGGGCGACGGCGAGGTCGTCGGCGATCCCTCCGCAGCGCAGCTTCGCCGGATCTTGCCCCACCGGGAGCAGGGGCTCGGCGCATGCCTCGGCGCCCTCGATCACGCCGAGCAAGGCCGCGGGGCATGCGCGCGAGACGGGCGTCGGCGAGGAGAGGATCGTCGCCGCCGCGAGCGCGCATGTCGCCGGATCCTGGCTCGCGTCGCCGTAGGCCGAGGCGCGATCGAAGAACGAGACGAGCAGGCTGTCGATCGACGCCTTGCCGTCCGCGATGGGCGTGCTCAGCGCGAGCGCGTCGTGCCCGGCGCTCTCGGTGAGCAGCGCGCCGGGCCCGCCGGACGAGAGCGCGCCGTCGCGCTCGGCGAGGTAGTCGCTCTTGCCGGACGCCGCGTCCCAGCGCAGATCGAGCGCAGGCACGCTGGCCGGCGTCGCCCCCGAGAGCTTGGCGCGGCCCTCGCCGATCAGGTACGCGCTCACGTCGAGCGCGTCGCCGCTGCCCGCGCGCACGAGCGCGAGCGGCAGGAGCGGGGGCGCGCCCGCGACCGAGACGCGCAGCGCCGGCGTGATCGACGGGCCCGCGGGCGCCTGGAAGAGCAGCGCCACGAAACGGCTCGGCGCCTGCGCGGCGAGCGCGCCCTCGAGCGCGGGCGTGAGGACGAGCCCGGCCTTCTGCGCCCAGCTCGCCACCGCGGCCGCGTCGTCGAGCACGGCCACGTCCTGCACCGGCAGGCTCGGCACATGCTCCACGTGGCCCGCGATCTCGAAGAGCAGCGGCGAGGCCGGCGGCGCGCCGGGGCACACCGGATCGCCCGCGGCGGGAGGGAAGATGCGCGGCGCAGTCGCGACCTCGAGCGCCTCGAACCACGCGTCCGAGCTCAGGTCGAGCGATGCGCCCGCGGGCGCCGGCGTCACGATCGCCACCGCGCCCGCGCTCGTCTGCGAGAGCCGCAGGCTCGTCCAGATCGTCGTGCGCTCCGGCCCCACCGCGACGGCGACCCGCTGCTCCACCGGCGCCATCGGCGCGCCTGCGATCCACGCGCCCGACGCGGCCGCGGTACGCCCCGCGCCGAGGATGGACAGCGAAAGCGCGAACGCGACCCTGGATGCTCGCTTGACCATGTCCCCGAGGACAGCAAGCGATATGCCGCTCGCGGCCTCCAGAGGATCGCGCGAAATCGCCGCCCCGGGCGCGCGCGGACCGCTCCGTTGGCGCCCGCGTGTGAACACGCGCCCACGCGAAGGGGCCTTCTCGCCTGGCGCAAAAACCGCACGTGCGAACGTAAGTCCTCGGATTTGAAGCCTCATCGCGGCGCAAGATTCGCGCCCCGGTCGCCCCGGTCCCCGCGCAAACAACCGCCCTCGCAATCTGCGTCGCTAGACCTTTTTTTTCGGCTTTCCGCACGATCAGAACGGGTGACGCGGGGTAACTTTCTCGGTAAGCTCATCTGGCTGTGTCAGCTCAGAACGACAAAACCCCCAAGCCTGCGCCCGACAACGGAGCGTTGCTCACCACCGGTGAGATGGCCCGCTGTTCGAGCAACACCCTGCGTACCGTCCGCTTCTACGAAGAGGAAGGCATCCTACGCCCAGCCCGCCGTACCGAAGGCGGCCATCGCCTCTTCGAGAAGGCCGAGCTCGACCGGCTCATGCTCGTCACCGACATGCGCATGGCGGGGCTCTCTCTCGACGAGATCAAGCAGATCCTCGAGGTCAAGCAGACCGGCGCGAGCGGCGGAGAGGCCGCGCGCAAGGCCTCGCGCATCCTCACCTCGCGCATGGAAGAGCTCCGCGAGAAGCTCCTCGTGCTGAACCGCCTCCGCGAAGATCTCTCGGAGACCTCCGAGCTGATGAGCGGCTGCGCCGACTGCCACGACGCCAAGTTCCCCGCCGGCTGCGACCAGTGCACCGTGATGACCTCGCGGCCCACGCTTCCGCGGAGCCTGCGCGTCCTCTGGTCCACCAACGGCCCCAAGCCGGACGACGCGCCCGCCCGGATGAACGGCATCGCAGGCCGCACCGAGCGCGCCTGATCGATCTTCCCACCCGAGCCACCTGAGCGCTGGCCCCATCTGCCCGCGCTCGGCTCCCCCGATCGACCGATCTCCCATGGTCTCCCGCGAAGCCGCCGCACGCGCCATCGAAGACTTCCTGCGGGCCCTCGGCCACGAGCCCGAGGGCGATCTCGAGGGCACCGGCGAGCGCGTGGCCGACGCCTGGGTCGACGATCTGCTCGAGGGCGAGGCCATCGACGCCGCCGCGCTCCTGCGCGAGGGCGCGATCGCGACGAGCACCGCGAGCGCGCATCCGATCGCGCACGCAAACGCCGGCCTCGTGGTCCTGCGCGACCTCGCCGTCGCCACCATGTGCCCGCACCACCTGCTGCCCGCGCACGGGCTCTGCACCCTCGCCTACCTCCCCGGCGACAAGATCGCCGGCCTGGGGACGCTGGCGCACGTCGTTGACGCCCTCTCCCGCCGCCTCACCTTGCAGGAGCACATCGGGGACAACGTGGTCCGTCTCCTCGTCACCGAGCTCGGCGCGCGCGGCGCCCTCTGCCGCCTCACGCTCACCCACACGTGCCTCATCGCCCGCGGCGAGCGCAAGACCTCGGCCCTCGTCGAGACGCTCGCCGTCGCCGGCACCTTCGCGCACCCCGGGCCCGATCGCGACCTCGCCCTCGCCGCGCTGAGCGCGCGCCCCGCGAGCAGCGGATGAGCGGCGCCGCGGTGATCACCGGCGCGAGCCGGGGCATCGGCCTCGCGACCGCGCGCGCCTTCGCCCGTCGCGGCGTGCCCGTGGCCCTGCTCGGCCGCGCGAGCGATCGGCTCACGCAGGCCGCGCACGACACCGCCGCGCTCGGCGTCCCCGCGCAGGCCTTCGCATGCGACGTGGCCGACGCGGTCTCCGTCGAGCGCGCCGCCTCGCTCGCGCTCGCCGCCTTCGGTACGCCCCGCGCGGTGTTCAACAACGCCGGCGTCGTGCGCCGCGGCGCGCTCATCCACGAGACCCGCCCGGAGGACTGGGACGAGGTGCTCGCCGTGAACCTGCGCGGCTCGTTCCTCGTCACCCGCGCCTTCCTGCCCTCCATGCTCGCCGCGGGCCGCGGCCGGTTCATCCACGTCTCCAGCATCTCCGCGACGCTCGGCAGCCCCGGCGCCGCCTCGTACGCCGCGTCGAAATGGGCCCAGGTCGGCCTCGCCAAGAGCCTCGCCGAAGAGCTGCGCGACACGGGCTTGCAGTCGATCGCGCTCCTCCCCGGCTCCGTCGACACCGACATGCTCAAGGGCTCGGGCTTCGATCCGAAGATGAGCGCCGACGACGTCGCGCAGATGATCGTCCACCTCGCCCTCGACGCCCCCGCCGCGCTGAACGGCTCGGCCGTGGAGATGTTCGGGTAGGGCAGAGTGGACATCGAGCCTGGCGGAGCGCATGCTCTCCTCATGCAATCGGCGCGTGTCCGGACGGTGATCGAGCTCGTCTCCGCGATGAGCGACACCGAGCGCGTCGAGCTCCGCGACGAGCTCGATCTCGTCCTTGATCCCCCGGCCGACTGGGAGAGCGCGTGGAACGACGAGCTCTCCCTGCGTATCGGTGAGGTCGAGCGTGGAGAAGCCAGACTCCTCGACGAGGACGAGTTCTTCGACGACGAGCCGCGTTGACGCCCGTCCGTTTCCACGAGAGCGCGCGCCGGGAGCGGCTCCAGGCCAAGCGCCGCTATACCGCGCGAGATCCGAGGCTCGCAGCGCGCTTCGATCTCGCGCTCCGTCACACCATCGGCCGCATTCGCGAGGCGCCGAGCCAGTTTCCCGAGCATGCTCTCCTGGCCGTGCCCACCCCAACGGGGTCCCTCTTCTTCGCGATCCGCCGGGCCTTGCTCCCGCGCCCGTTCCCGCACCTGATCTTCTTCTACCTCCGAGAAGGCGCCGCGATCGTGCTGGCGATCGCCCATCCTCGCCGCCGTCCGAGCTACTGGTCCACGCGCCGCTGAGCTCCTCGCCCTCGCCGAGAAGCGCCCCCGGCATGCTAAGCTCCCGCGGTGAATCCCGACGAAAAAGGCCCGCGCGACCTCCTCCCGGCGCTCTCGGCCCTCCCCCTCTTCCCGCTGCCCACCGTGCTCTTCCCGGGGGCCATGCTCCCCCTGCACATCTTCGAGCCGCGCTACCGGGCGATGATCCGCGACGTGCTCGACACCCACCAGACCCTCTCCGTCGTCCTCGTGACCGACCCGACCAAAGTAGACGAGCACGGCCACCCCGAGATCGCGAAGATCGCCGGCGTCGGCACCGTCATCGATCACGTCGAGCTCCCGAGCGGGCGCTTCAACATCCTGCTCCGCGGCCGCGCCCGCGTGCACCTCGACGAGCTGCCCTTCGTCACACCCTACCGCCGCGCCCAGGCCACCGTGCTCACCCCGCCCCCCGGCGAGGTCAGCCCGCGCGACCTCTCCTCGCTCATCTCCGCCGCGTCCGCCTTCACCGCGCGCGTCCGCGAGCGCGACCCGAGCTTCGAGCTCAGCCTCCCGAAAGACGCGCCCGCCGCCTTGCTCGCCGACCTCTGCGCCCACCACTTGCTCCTCGACGCCAACGAACGCCAGGCCGTCCTCGAGACGCTCGACGTACAGGCCCGCGTCCGCCGCGTCGCCGAGGCGCTCACCTTGCAGCGGCTCACCCTCTCCCACGATCCGCGCGAGATGAACTGACCTCCTCGACGCCCGCGCCGAGCGCGCGTATGCCCGGCGCATGAAGGCCGCCGTCCTCGAAGGCATCAAGAACATCGTCGTCCGCAACGACGTCCCCGAGCCCACCATCGGCCCGAAGGACGTCCTCGTCCGCGCCAAGGCGTGCGGCATCTGCGGCACGGATGTCCACATCTGGGAGGGCGATTTCTTCCCCACCTTCCCGCTCATCCCCGGCCACGAGCTCGCCGGTGAGGTCGTGAAGATCGGCGCCGAGGTCGAAGGCCTCTCGCCCGGCGACCGCGTCATGGTCGACCCCACGGTCACCTGCGAGGAGTGCCACTTCTGCATGATCAACCGGCAAAACCACTGCCTTTGCTGGAACGCCGTGGGCGTCACCCGCGACGGCGGCTTCGCCGAGTACGTTCGCGTCCCCGCCAAGAACTGCTACCGCTTCGGCAACGTCTCCTACAGCGCCGCCGCCTTCTGCGAGCCGCTCGCGTGCGTCGTCTTCGGCCAGGATCGCGCGAAGATCGACCTCGGCTCCGAGGTGCTCATCCTCGGCGCAGGCCCCATCGGCCAGCTCCACATCCAGGCGAGCCGCGCCAACGGCGCCGCCTCGATCACCGTGGTCGACGTGGTCGAGTCGAAGCTCGCCCTCGCGAAGGAGCACGGCGCGACCGACATCGTCTTCGGCGACAACGCCTTGCCCGAGAAGCTCAAGAAGATCGCCCGCTACGGCTTCGACGTGGTGATCGACGCGACCGGCGTCGCCAAGGTGATGCAGGACTCGATCAAGTACGTCAAGAACGGCGGCAAATACCTGGTCTTCGGCGTCTGCGGCCCGCACGATAAAATCGAGATCTCCCCCTTCGAGATCTACCGCCGCGACCTCGAGATCATCGGCAGCTTCGCCATCCGCCGCACGTACGACCGGGCCTTCAAGCTGATGGAGCACGGCGTCGTCAAGGTCGACAAGCTCATCCACGAGGCCATGCCCGTCGACGACCTCCCGCGCGGGCTCGACCTGATGAAGCGCGGCGCGGCGGGGATGAAGCTCCAGATCGTCTGGTAACGCGCCATGGCCATCCTCCTCGGCGTCGATGTCGGGACCAGCGGGCTCAAGGCCATCGCCGTCGACGGCGAGCAAGGCCGCGTGCTCGCCTCGGTCACCGAGAGCTACCCCCTCGACACCCCGCACCCCGGCTGGGTCGAGCAAGATCCTCACGATTTCGCGGCCGCCGCCGTCGCCGCGCTGCGCTCGCTCGCCGCGCACCTCGGCCCGCGCAAGGCCGAGGTCCGGGCCATCGGCCTCACCGGCCAGATGCACTCCGCCGTCCTCCTCGACGAAAACCACGAGCCCGTCCGCCCCGCGATCCTCTGGTGCGACACGCGCACGAGCGCCGCGTGCGCGATGATCCGCGAGACCCTCGGCGACGACGGCCTCCGCCGCACGGTCGGCAACCGCGCCCTCGAAGGCTTCACGTTGCCCAAGCTCCTCTGGCTCCGCGCCCACGAGCCCGACGCGCTCGCCCGCGCGCAGGTGTGCCTGATGCCGAAGGACTTCATCGGCCACCGCCTGACCGGCGAGCTCTCCGCCGACGTGAGCGACGCGAGCGGCACCCTCGCCTTCGATCCCGGCGCGCGCGCGTGGAGCCGCGAGGTCCTCGATCGCTTCGCGATCCCGGCGCACCTCTTCCCCGAGGCCGGCGAGTCGTGCTCCCTCCTCGGCCGCCTCTCGGACGGCATGGCCGTCGCGACTGACCTGCCCGCCGGCATCCCCGTCGCGCGCGGCGCCGCCGACAACGCCGCCGGCGCCGTCGGCCTCGGCGTGGTGCGCCCCGGCCGCGCCATGGCCTCCATCGGCACGAGCGGCGTCGTCCTCGCCCACACCCCGGGCTACGCCGTCGAGCCCGAGATGCGCCTCCACAGCTTCTGCCACGCCGTACCCGGCCAGTACTACGCCATGGGCGTGATGCTCTCCGCCGGCGGCGCCCTGCGCTGGTACCGCGACATCCTCGCCGACGGAGAGCGCATGGCCGCCGAGCTGCGCCGGGTCGATCCCTACGAGATCATCGCCGACACGGCCTCCACCGCGCGCCCCGGCGCAGGAGGTGTGGTGTTCCTCCCTTATCTCATGGGCGAGCGAACCCCCCACAACGACGCCGCCGCCCGAGGCGCCTTGATCGGCCTCACCGCCCGCACCACCAAGGCCGACATCTCCCGCGCCGTGCTCGAAGGCATCACCTTCGGCCTCTGCGACTCGCTCGATCTCATCCGCGCCGTCCACCCGGGCGCCGCCGGGGAGATCCGTTTGACCGGCGGAGGCGCCAAGAGCCCCTTCTGGCGCACCCTGATGGCCGATGTCTTCAACGCTCCTGTGGTGTTGACGACGGCCACCGAGGGCCCCGCCTTCGGCGCTGCCTTGCTCGGCGGGGTGGCCGCAGGGGTGTTTGCGTCAGTCGAAGAGGCCGCCGACGCGCTCGTCCACCCGACGAGGCGAATCGACCCGAACCCGGAGTCCGCGGCGCGCTATCGAGAGATCCACGCGGTCTATCAGGGTCTCTATCACGACCTGAAAGAACGCTTCCGGGCCCTCGCCCGTCTCGAATAAGCACCCTTCAGGCTCTCAACACATCACGCACGCTGCCCCTCGAACGCCCGGGTCACGGCCGCCAAGATCATCCCCAGCGTCGACCAGTCCACGCGGTCATCCGCGAGCAGCTCGCGCACCGTGCGCACCTCCGTGTACGTGCGCTCCCCGTCCTCCGCGAGGCCGCGCGCCTCCCCCTCCCCGGCCCGGATCGCGGCAACATCCGCCTCCGAGATCTCCTGCGCAAAGAGCGCCGCCTGGTGGGCGAGCAGCGTCGGGGCGATTTGCCTCCCGTCGAGCACGCGCAAGGCCCCGGGCAGGAAGCCCGTCTCCTCCTCGACCTCGTGGCGCGCAACGCTCTCGGCCGGCTCCTCGCCGTCCCACGCGCTCCCGCCCGGCAGCTCGTGCACCATGCCATCGGCCGTGCGCGCCGGAATCCGCACCTCGCGCACCAGCACGACCTCGGTGTCGAGGAGCGTTTGCCCGGGCCGATAAAGCACCACCGAGGCGACATCGGTGCGCCCGATCACGACCTCGCTCTTGTTGCGACCTTCCCCCGGGATATGAATCGTGACCCGGAGCGCCCACGCAAAGAAGAAGCGCCGCTCGGGCCCGGCGAAATACGACCAGAGGACGCGCGCCGCCACGAGCCGATGCCCCGCCCGCCGCTGCGCCGCATACCACGCGCGAAACGTCGGGTGCCTCCAGACATGAAGCGGGACCTCGCACTCACCTTCCGAGCGGTGCTCCCCCGGTCCCGCGAGGCCAATCGCCGCCGCCGCGAGCCCATCGAGGTCATGCGCGACAGGCGCCCTGTGCTTCTGCGCATAATGGAGCATGTAGCCGACATGTGCCGCCCCCTCGGGCACACCGAGGACGACCTTGCCCGAATTCGACCACACCCCCCACTCGATGTTGGTGGTGAGCCCGGGCAACGTGCTCATGTCGCGCGGCACCCAGAAGAGGATCACGTCCGCGCGGTGCAAGCCCGCCTCTTCCCACGCGATCTGCTCGTCGTACCCCGCGGCCCAGGCGCCGCCCCGCGGCTCGGGGACGAAGACGGCGCCGTCGAACCCGAGGCGCGCGAGCGCGGCGATCGCCGCCGGGCGCCAGCTCGGGACCTCGGGCGATCGGGGCGTCGGCCCTGCGAGGAAGATCGACCGGGTGACCGCCGCGGGGAAGGCCTCTCGGGCATAGACGATTTGCATGGACCGCGAGTCTACCGGGCGGGAGCGCGCTGTCACGTGGCCTCTCGGGGCATGCCGCGCGGCTCGTGCCCGTCCCCGGGCCTCTCCTCACGAGCTCGGCCTCTCGACCGGCGTCAGCGTGTGGGCATCTCGGGCGCAGAGCCAGCGGCCGTCGGGCTGTCTGCGATACACCGTGAGCCGATGACCGGCGAGCTGCATCGCTTCCCCACCCGCGCGCGGAGTCACCGACAATGCGTCCCGGCTCCACGCGTAGGCGACCTCGCCGCCGACGACGACATCTTCCAGCTCGCTGCGGCAAGCGACCTGAACCTGCTTTTGCGCAGCCGTGAAGTTGGCCGCGAATTGCTCCCGGCCGGCAGGCGCCTGGCCCGGGGTGAGGAACACGGCATCCTCTGCCATCAGGGAGAGCAAACGAGGCAGATCACCGGCGTTGACCGCGCGGATCCAGGTTGAATGAAGCTCGCGGATTTCTCGTTCGTCCGATTCCATCTTCTACCTCTGTTGCCGGCCTCTGCGTCGTTGAACGCCCCGCCGATCGACCGCGAGGCCCGCCCACCAAGCGCATGCTGCGTACCGCAACCACCGCGACATTCGCAAGGGCTGATCGGAGCACCCCGAGGTCTCAGCCATCGAGGCGGCCACAAGGAACAGCACCGCGACCGGGAAGGAGCGGACCGCGCAGCCACCGGGTCCAGCGAGCGCCGAGGTCACCTGCAACAACACTCCCGACACCGCCGGCTTGACAGCCGAGAGCGCCCGGATCCCTCGGGTGCCCGGCGTTTTCTTCCCGAGCGTCCAGGCGGCCTGCTACGATCCGTTCTCTTGGGCCGATCGAGCCTGACCTACCCCGAGGAGACCACCTTGCCGAGGAACTGGAATCATCAACTGTGGCTGACGGAGACCAACGTGACGCGCCCGGTCCTCGGCCAGAAGGCTCGCTCGGACAACCTGGTCGCGGTGGACGCTGCCCTCAGGACGTACGACTCGGCCAGCTCGTTCAACAAGGCGCGGGCCCTCGACCGCGTCTTCGACGCCTACGAGACCTGGAAGGCCTCGAAGAACGACCCCACGAGCTCGATCCGCAACAAAGGTGGCACGCTCCTCAACGACTTCGAAGCGTGGCTCCGGGAGCAGGACGCGCGGCTCATGCCGGCGCCCGAGGTCGCCTGGGAGGGGACGCCCAACTGCTATGCCTACTCGATGAAGTGCCGGCAGGTGGTGGGCAACGCGCCGACCCCCGGCGCCGCCGCCGGCAGGGCGGTGCTCCCGGGCGACGAGCGCTGGCGTGAGGCGCAGCAGAAGATTCGGTATCACGCGAGCCTCCTCCAGGGCATCGTCGCCGACGCGCGGGCCTGCAACAAGACCGTCGAGATCCTGAGCGGCCCGGAGGAGGGCGAGTATCCCACACCGCACGACCTGCCCATCGATCGGGCAAACGCCAACCAGTACATCGCGGCGATGATCGCCAAGAGCGACGGCTTCCACTTCATGCGCCGCGACTCGGCCACCGGGCTCTGGAGCCACAAGAACGGCGGAGGCAACGCCGAGGTGGAGACATCGGCGACCCTCCTGGCGAAGCCTGGCAAGACGCTGACCCGCGAGACCAAGATCACCGACGCGGTGGCGATCGAGCTGCTCGAGTGCACCAACGGAAAGTACATCGGCTTCGCCGGCTTCAAGTTCGTCGGCTACGTGCTCGTGCCGCGCGAGGGCATCACGGTCAAAGGCGCCTTCTGACGAAGCGCGCCGGCGCCCCGCCCCCTCCGGCTTGGCCCACCGCTCGCCGCCGCGGCACAATCTCCCCGATGTCCCGTGTCGGCCGCTGGATCTGGATCACCATCGCCCTCCTCCTCGTCGCCACCGCGGCCGGGGCGGCCCTGCCCCACTTTGCCTTCGAGCTCCAGGCTCCCCACGCGGCTCGCCGGTCCCAGGCCGTCCTCGACGACGCCCTCCGCATCGCCATCGACGCGGGCCTCCAGAAGAACCCGCCCCAGAGCACCGACCAGGCCGTCGACTTCTCCCTGGCCGTCACCGACAAGATCTTCCACTTCGGCCTCGAGCACCCGACGAGCCTCCGCTTCGCCGCGGCCGAGCGCGAGGGCAACTGCGTCGAGTACGCTCACCTCTTTGCCAAGGTCTTCGAGCGCGCCGCCCTGGCCGGGCATATCTCCGCCCGCGCCTTCGTCGTCCACAGCGACAAGGCCCGCCTCTTCGGCCAGAAGGTGCCCATGAAGGGCTGGGAGAACCACGACTGGGTGCTGATCGAAGACAGGAGCGGTGACGACAAGGCACCTCGGCGCCTCTATGTCGACCCCACGTTGCATGACACAGGCCTCGGGTGGGACATCGAGAGCAACGTCAAGGGCACCATCACCTTGCCTCCTTGATCGAGACACGCGCGGGCGAGCCGAAAATGACCAAGAAGAAGGTCAATCAAAAGCTCTTACCATGGATCGAGGCACGCAGGCGGCACCACCTCTCCCATGCTCACGTGCAGATGGCGAGGGAGCTCGGCATGAACCCGAAGACGCTCGGGAAGATCGACAACCACAAGCAACAGCCATGGAAGCTCCCCTTGCCGGCGTTCATCGAGGAGCTGTACCAAAAGAGGTTTGGCCGGAGGCGCCCCGAGATCGTCAAGACGATCGCAGGCAAGGTCGTCTCGAAGCGCCCCGAGGATCACCACGATGTCGTGCCGGAGTCCATCGAGAACACCGAGGCCGACGGCGCAGATCCCTCGTCGTGGGAGGAGGCCTATGCCTCCTCGTCGACCTTCAAGCTCTACTGGTGCGAGACGGACGATCATGACGAGGACTGGTTCGTGGTGGCCCGCACCGACGACGACGCCAGGGCCTTCCACGAGCGGATGGAGGGCTACGGCGACGACGAGGCCTGGGCGACCCTGGTGTGCGTGCTGCCGGACGCGGAGCAGGAGGCCGCGGCGGTGCGAGGGGAGCACTGGCCGCCGGAGGAGACGTTGCTGGCATGCGGGGCGGAGATCTTCACCAGCGCTCCTCAGGACGGCAAGAACGATCTGCGCGCCGAGATGGGGTCGTATGGACGCGTCGTCAAGATCCGGGGCCGCGTGTACGGTGAAGGAGATATTATCGGCAACGTGATGCGCGAGCTCGGGAAAACCACGGTGAGCTGACGCGAGCGGGGGCCGCCCGAGGGCGCGACCATCGATCGGGTCCTCAAATAAGGTGGATATCCTTGAACGGGTCATAGACGGGCACACCGAAGCCACGAAAGTGGTCGATGTTGCGCGTCGCGATGCCGAGCGCCTTGGACTTGGCGATCGACAAGATAAACAGATCGCGCGTCTCGACCGTCCGGCGCTTGTACCGCGCCTCGGCTTCGAGCGCGGCGCAAACCAGCGCGGCGTCCCGGTCGAACGGGAGAACATCGCCCCCGGAGTCAAGGAGCTCGGCGAACCACGCTTCGAGGAATGCGCGCCTCTCTCCCGGCGCGAGGCGCTGGATCCCAGAGGAGATCTCGTAGACGGCCACCGCGGGCAGCGAGAGTGAAGACAGCGTCCCGAGCCATGCCATGACCTTCGGATCAGGTTTCTTGCGAGCTGTCTCGGAGATGATGTTCGTGTCGAGGAGATAGCGCGTCATCGCCGCGTCACCCCTTCGAGGAGCGCCCGGCACGCGCAAAGGGGTCGACTGCCCGGAATCGCATCGGTTCGGGCTC
Source organism: Byssovorax sp. (assembly GCA_046351295.1). Classification (GTDB taxonomy): domain Bacteria; phylum Myxococcota_A; class Polyangia; order Polyangiales; family Polyangiaceae; genus JAXLYT01. Next base: position 5,161 of record JAXLYT010000002.1, on the reverse strand, counting down.
GAACTTGTCGACGCCTCCAGCGTGGCGATGCTTGAGCGCCTCGATCCGGGCGAGGAAGGTCGCCCCCGTCCCCGGTCCGCCGGGGTGATCGGCGAGGAGCCCTTCGTAGTCCTCGATCGCGAGCAGCACCGCGAGGTCGCGGCCTCGGCTGTGGATGATCGTCGGACCCTCGGCCGCGTGGCGCAGGACCTCGGAGAGCTTGCTCTTCGCTTCAGCGACCCCGACCCGGCGGGGGATCGGAGCATCGAACGTGGCGACCTGTTTCATGGTCATCATAGTCTACGAGATGACCATGACGGGCGCAACGGCGCCCGCTCCCGCTCGCTCCCGCTCCAGGTTATCCTGCTCCTCATGCTCGCCGCGCTCGATGTCTGTTACCACGAGGGAGGAGGGGCCCTCGCCGCCGCGGTCCTCTTCGAGACGTGGGAATCACCGCGCGAGGCCCGCGCCGTGCTGAAGCCCATCCCCGAGGTCGCCCCGTACGAGCCGGGCGCCTTTTACAAGCGCGAGCTCCCCTGCCTCCTCCGGGTCCTCGAGGCCGCGGCCACGCCCCTCGAAGCCATCGTCATCGATGGATATGTCTGGCTCTCCGCGGACGCCCGCCCCGGCCTCGGCGCCCACCTCTTCGAGGCGCTCGGCGAGGAGACTCCCATCATCGGTGTCGCCAAGACCTCGTTCCAGGGCTCGTCCTTCGCGGAGACCCTGATCCGTGGGCGCAGCGCCTCTCCGCTCTACATCACCGCCGCCGGCATGAAGCAGAACCTCGCGGCGGACGCGGTGCGCCGCATGAGCGGGCCTCACCGCATCCCCGACCTCCTCAAGCGCGTGGACAGGCTCTGTCGCGACGGGCGGTGAGCTCTCCGCGGGGCCCTATCAAGGGGTCTTGGGCGCCGCGGGGGCGGGGGGCGCTGGAGGCGCCGGAGGGGCCTTTTTGGCCGGGTCGTCTGCCGGCTCGAAGATGATCGGATAAACGACCACCACCACGCCTCCGCCCTCGGGGCTCGGGTAGCTCAGGCTCTTGAAGGTCTGGAGCACGCAGTTCACCACCTCCTTGCTCGGCAGGTCCGAGCCGGCGTCGGTGGCGCTCTGGGTCGCCCCGTCTTTGCCGATCACGAAGCGGACGCTCACCTTGCCGCCGAGCGCGGCGTTCTTTTGCAACCCCTTCTCGTAGCAGAGCCGGAATCGACCGAAATTCTGCCGCACGATCCGCTGCACCACCTCCGGCGGTAGCCTGCCGGTCACGCTGCTCCCGCCGACCCGGATCTTCGGCACGTTGCCCCGCGGCGCGCCGATTCCCCCGGCGCCCGAGCCAAAGCCTTGCCCAGTGCCCGGCCCGCTGCCGCGCCCGATCGTGCCGATCGACCCGAGGCCGATGGTGCCCTGCCCACCCGCGCCGGCGCCGGTGCCCACGAGGCCGAGCCCGCCGACACCGTAGGAGTCGCCGATCTCCGTGCCCCAGAGGTTCATCGGAGCGCCGAGCGCGCCGACGGCGCTCAGACTGTCGTTGTCCGAGGGCCCATCCGCCGGCGGATCGGACGGGGTCGCGTTGAGCAGGCCGATGATCCCGAACTCCTCGGCGGCCTTCCGCGCATCGGGCGGGATGGTCTTCTCGGGCTTCTTCGCGCTCTCGGCGGGCGGGGGCACCGCGTTGAGATCGACCTCGGTGACGGGCGCGTTCATCGCCTGCTGGCTCGCGGCGCCCGGCGACGGCGCGACCTCGGCCGCAGGCGTGGAGGCAGCGCAACCGAGGAGCGTGAACGAGAGGGCCGGCAGGATCGATCGCAGCGTCATGCGGCGGACCGTGCGACGGCCGGGCGGTCCTGTCAAACCTCGCGGCGCCGCGGATCAGCCCTTCTTCTTGATCCGCTCCTGCTGCTTCCGTCCCGCCGCGAGCAGCCGCGGGGCGAGGGCCATGGCCACGCCGGGGAGCGTGTTCGCGAACCGCGCGAGCGCCCCGCGCGAGAAGGGCAGCGCCACCTCGAGCGGCCGATCGGGGAGCACGTGCTCGAGGACGACGCGCTCGATGTCCTCCACCGTGAGCGCCTTCGGCCCGGAGAACGTGAGCGCCGCCTCCTCGTGCCCGACCTGCTTGTCGAGCATCGGCGTCTGCACCGCGTCGGGCATGATCAACGTCACGGCGACGCCGTGCGACTTGAGCTCCATCGCCGCCGAGAGCGTGAAGCCGCGCACCGCGAACTTCGACGCGCTGTAGAGCGAGAGGCCCGGCACCGGCGAGAGCGAGGCCAAAGAGCCGATGTTGACGATGTGTCCCGCGCGCGCAAGGGTCATGCGCGTGGCCGCGGCGCGGGTGCCGAGGATGACCCCCTTCACGTTGACGTCGAGGTGCAGATCGACATCTTTCGTCGTGACATCGGCGACGTACGCCGGGTGGAGGTAGCCCGCGATGTTGAGGAGCACGTCGACGCCGCCGAAGGCTTCTTCCGCCGCGGTGAAGGCCGCGTCCCAGTCGGCCTCGCTCCGCACGTCGAGCTTCTTCCGGCGCACGAGCTCCTTGCTCCAGCCGCCGGCCTCGGCCGCCTCGGCGAGGGCAACCTCGTTCACGTCGGTGGCGAGCACGCGGTGGCCGCGGGACGAGAGCGCGCCAGAGAGGTGGCGGCCGATGCCGCTCGCGCAGCCGGTGAGGATCATGCGAAGGGGCGTGGACATGGCAGGCGCGTACGACACCACGCGAGGGCGCCGGCAGCAAGCGCGGCGCCGCGGCGCTAGTCGAGGATCCGGATCTCCGCGAGGTTCTTCATCACCGGCTTTCGCCCGTCGCCGTCGCGATCCATCAGCTTGAGGGCCGCGCGCTTGGCGCTGACCAGGAAGTACCGCTCCGGGTCGGCCGAGATCGCGGCCCGATCGAACGTCTTCGCGTCTCCCGTGCAGGGGAGCACCTCGACGGCCCGCGCGCCGGGCCGCTGGGCGAGCAGCGCGCCCAGGCTGATCGCCGTGTCCCCCGCATGCCGGCCGCTTCGCACCGTGAACGTCGGCAGCCGCGTCACCGCCTCGGCGATCGTCCCGTCGAAGAGCGCGCCCGCGGGCCCGCGGACGATCAGGCGCTCTCGGATCTTCTCCGGACAGCGGCTCGGTCCTTTCTCGTCGACGATGGATCCACCGTCCGACACGCCCGTGCCCGGCCCCTCGCCGGGCGCCGGGACGGCCGGCGCGGGCGCGCTCGGGGCCACCAGGGCCGCGGCGACGCCGATGCCGATCAGGATCGCTGCGATGGGAAGGACGACGCGCATGGCCGAGGACGAGGATACATGAGCCGCGCCCTCAACGCGCCGTCACGGCCCGGAGGATCTGCCGCTGCGCGGCCGCGAAGAGCGCGAGCACGGGCAGGCTCAAGATCACGTTGCCCGCCATCACGATGTGCCAGCGCACGCCCGTCCCTTGCTCGCGCAGGAGGGCCACGGCGAGGGGCAAGGTGCGCACGCGATCGTCGGTGGTCATCACGAGCGGCCAGAAATAGTCGTTGTAGTGAAACACGAAGCTGAACAGGAACATCGCGGCCAGGGTGGGCCGGATGATCGGCGCGAGCAGCCCGTAGACGATCCGCACCTCGCTCGCCCCGTCCATCCGCGCCGCCTCGATGATCTCGTCCGGCACGGAGAGCAGCGCTTGCCGCACGAGGAAGGTGCCGAGCGCGCTCACTCCGAAGGGGAGCACCAGGGCCGTCATCGTGTTCACGAGGTGCGCCTTGCCGAGCAGCGAGAACACGGGCACGAAGGTCACCTGGGCGGGGATGAGCAGACAGGCCATCACCAGCAGGAAGGCGGCGCGCTTGCCGGTGAAATGGAGCTTGGCGAGCGCGTAGCCGGCGGGCAGCGCGAGCAGCATTTGCAAAAGCGCGATCGACAGCGCCATGATCACGGTGATCGCGAAGCAGCGCGCGACGGGGATGGTCGCGAGCACCTCGCGGTAGGCGTCGAAGCGGATCGCCGCCGGCAGCGGATAGGCCGGGGCCGAGACGATCTCCGGCAGCGTCTTGAGCGAGGTGAGCGTCATCCACAGGTAGGGGCCGAGCCAGAGCAAGGCCACCACCGTGAGCACCAGGGTGGAAACGGCGCGGCGGGCCCTGTCGCCTCGCTCGGCGATCATCGCGCCTCCCTCGGCGACTTGCCGGCGGTGACGCGGAAGAGCCAGAGCTGCAAGGCCGTGAGGCCGAGGAGCAGGAGGAAGAACAGGACGATGAGCGCCGAGGCGCGCCCGGCCCGGAAGTTGACGAACACCTGCTCGTAGATCGCATAGACCACGACCGTGGTCGATTTGACCGGTCCGCCCTGGGTCATCACCCGCACCACGTCGAAGGCCTGGAACGAGAGGATCAGGCTCGTCGTGGCCACGAACGCGGTGCTCGGGCGGAGCAGGGGAAAGGTCACGTGGAGAAAGCGGCGGAAGGGCCCGGCCCCGTCGAGGGCGGCGGCCTCGTGGAGCGAAGGGGGGATGTCCTGCAAGCCGGCCAGGAAGATGACCATCGAATAGCCGGTGATCTTCCAGACGCTCACGAAGGCCAGGGTGGTGAGGGCGATGTTCGGGTCACCGAGCCAGTTCTTCGTGGGGAGGTGAAGGGCCTTGAGCATCGCGGTCAGCAGGCCGCCGTCGGCGTCGAGGATCCACATCCAGAGCAGGGCCACGGCGACCCAGGAGACGACATAGGCGCTGAAGACGGCGCTGCGGATGAAGGCATAGAGGGGCCCGGGGCGGTCGAGGGCGATCGCCAGGGCGAGGCCGAGGCTCACCGAGAAGACCACCACGATGACACTGTACCCGAGCGTCCGGCCGAGGGTGCCGAGCAGCTCGCCGCTGTCGATGAGGGCTTGATAGTTGCCGAGGCCGACCCACGTGGGCGGGGTGAGCAGGTCCCACGAATAGAGGCTGTTCTTCGCGGCGAGGACGAGGGGATAGAGAAAGAAGAGCGAGAGCAACAGCGCCGTCGGCGCGAGCATCAGGTAGGGGTGGAGGGGGCTCTTCGGCTTCATGGGAGGATCGCCACCCTCCGGGCCTCGTCGAGGGCCGCCTTCGCGGGCCGCTTGCCGAGCACGGCCTCTTCGAGCCTGGGTTGCACGGCCTCGCGCTCGACGCGGAAGAGGTTCTTGGCCCAGGGCCAGGACGAGGCGAAGGCGAGCTGATCGATGGCCACCCGGTCGTTCGGGTG
>JAXLYT010000001.1:0-1916 GCA_046351295.1 Byssovorax sp. | reverse complement strand
GAGCGAGAACGACGGGATGAGCACCTTGCCCCCGCGCTTGTAGGTGCGGTTGATCACCCGGGCGAGGTCCTCCTCCATCTTGTCGGTGTTGTCGTGGAGGCGATCGCCGTAGGTGCTCTCGGTGATGAGCAGATCGACGCCCTCGGGCACCTCCGGATCGCGGAGGATCGGACGGTCGTTGCGCCCGAGATCGCCGGTGAAGGCGACGCGCCTCGTCACCCCGTCCTCCTCGATGTCGAGCAGGGTGATGGCGCTGCCGAGCACGTGGCCGGCGTCGAGGAAGGTGAGCTTGATCCCGGGGGCGATCGGCGCCGCGTGGTGGTAGGGCGCGGAGTAGAACATCCCCATCGCCTCGATGACGTCGTCCTCGTCGTAGAGCGGCTCGATCACCTCCTTGCGCCCTTCTTCCTCGGCATGCCGGTTGAGGAAGCGGGCGTCCGAGTCCTGGATCGCGGCGGCGTCGAGGAGCATCACCGCGCAGAGATCGCGGGTCGCGGGCGTCGCGTAGATCGGCCCGCGGTAGCCGTCCTTCACGAGCCGCGGGAGCGCGCCCGAGTGGTCGATGTGCGCGTGGGAGAGCACGACCGCGGTGATCTCGTCGATCGGCAGCGGCAGGTTCCGGTTGCGCTCGAAGGACTCCTGTCGCCTGCCCTGGTAGAGCCCGCAGTCGAGCAGCACCGTGGCGTGCTTCGTCCGGACGAGGTGCATGGATCCGGTGACGGTCTGGGCGGCGCCGACGAACTCGATGTGCATGGGCGCGCACGATACCCGGATCGGCCGCTGCCCGCGAGCGTTCGCGCGCGCAGGGCTCTGCGAGATCAGCGCGTGAGGCTCTCGTCGACGAGCGCCTTGAGCTCCGCCATCTTCCTGGCCTTGGCCGGGTCGACCGGCGCCTTCTTCGGGCCGAGCGCGGCCTTCGCGCTGAGGTCCTGCTCCAGGGCGGCGAGCTCGTCCTCGGGCGTCTCGGCCTTCTTCTTGCCGGAGCCCACGCCGAGCACCCGCGCGAGCCAGCTCCGCGCCGGCGCGATCGAATACTCGTCGGCGGCGATCTTCGCGGGCTTGTCGCGGAGCAGCTTGACGAGGCTCGCGTTCGAGTGCGACCACACCATCGCCTCGGCGAAGTGCTCGCTCGGCGTCAGCTCCAGGCTGCGCGAAGCCTGCCGCTCGGGCACGTCGTGCAGCTTGCAGAAGAGGGCCAAGGCGACGGTGATCTCGTCGACCGGCATCCGCGTCGCGGAGTGGACCTTCACCCCGCCGCAGCCCTTCATGTACATGTACGAGCCGTTCGCGAGCAGCACGCCGAAGCCGAGCAGCGTGCCGGCGAGATCGGTGAGCGGCTCGCGATCGCTCGGCAGGACGCCCTCGTAGCCGCCCACCTCGGTGAGGAACATGAAGGCCACCGAGCGGATGAGGGCCGTGGTGAGCACCGTCGGGCTCCGCACCTCGCCCGCGCCCACCGTGACCGTGTAGGAGCCGTCGTCGTTGTGCGCGACGCGATCGATCCGGGCCTCGATCTTCCCCGTGCCGCCGCATGCGCCGCTCGAGCAGCTCACCGTCTGTTCTTCGCCCTCGGGCGTCACCACCCGGAGCTCGACGCGGAGATCGCCGAGCCCGGCGAGCCGCTGCACCCGCTGCATCAGCGCGACGAGCGAGCCGGGCGAGCCGTCGAAGTGGTCGGGGAAGAAGTCTCCCGTGGGGAGGACGAGCCCGCTCACGGGCTCGGCGCCGAGCTCGAGGAGGGCGGCGGTGTTGCGGAGGATCCAGCGGAGCTGCGTTTCGGCCGGGAGGTCCATGACTGGCTATCTTAACCCCGAACGGCCCGGGCGCGAGCCCCCGCGCGCCTCCCGCGGCGCGTCATGAAGAACACCGCCGCGGCGAGCCCGAGGGCACCGGCGTCAACATCGTCCACGTCGTCT